>NZ_JBVHTN010000008.1:0-568059 GCF_055569495.1 Streptomyces sp. NPDC028305 | reverse complement strand
CGATCAACCGGAACCGGCCGACCGTACGGGGTATCAACATATCTGGCGTTGACTTTTGGCACGCTGTTGAGTTCTCAAGGAACGGACGCTTCCTTCGAAACCGTTTCACCGGTTTCTCCGGGCGCTTCCCTTCGGTGTTTCACACGCTATCAGACCGATTTCGTTTCTCCGAATCCGTGCTTTTCGCAGACATGCGAAAGCTGATCCGAAGATCTGTCGTCAGGTGACTGATGGCGCTGCCTCGACCTGGATGTGCCCGCAGTGGACTGCGGCGCTTCATCCGGGGCAGGGATACGACAGTACAACCCTCGCGCAGCCGTGGCAAATCGATTCGGTCCCCCAGGGGTGCCCTTCGGCCTGCACAGCTTGTGCGGAATCCGCAGTTCCTATGACTTACGCTTCTGGGCAGTGCGCTGCCTGGGACGGGCAGTGACAGTGCGTAACGAATTCTCCACCCCTGGGAGGCTTCCCAATGACCACCGTGACCTCCCCGCTCGCCGGGCGTGTGATCGGACTCGAGGCCGTGCCCGATCCGGTGTTCTCCGGGGCGATGGTCGGCCCCGGCACCGCGATCGATCCCGTGCTCGAGCCTTCCGTGGCGGTGGCGCCGATCGACGGCGTTGTCGTGTCACTCCATGCCCATGCGTTCGTCGTCGTCGACGGGGAGGGGCACGGTGTGCTCATCCACCTCGGCATCGACACCGTTCAGCTGGGCGGCGAGGGATTCGAGTTGCTCATCAACAAGGGCGACACCGTGCGGCGCGGCGACGCCGTGGTGCGGTGGGACCCCGCGGCCGTGGTGGCCGCCGGGAAGTCGCCGGTCTGCCCGGTCGTGGCGCTTGAGGCCACCGCGGAGTCCCTGGCCGACGTCAGTGCGGACGTCGATGTGAAGTCCGGCGACGTTCTGTTCAGCTGGACATGAGCTCAGTGCCGGTCGGAGCCGGTCTGATCGGCCATTACGGCGAGTAGACAACCACCACGGCGGGTGATCCCCGCCGTATCGAACCGGAGACGTGTGCAATGGAGACAACGCTGCGAGGCGTCGGCGTGAGCCACGGAGTGGCGATCGGCGAGGTGCGGCACATGGGGACCGCGGTCCTGGAGCCGCCGGCGAAGCAGATTCCGTCGGACGAGGCGCCGCGCGAGCAAGGGCGCGCTCGCCAGGCGGTGGAGGCCGTGGCCGCCGATCTGCTGGCGCGCGGCAATCTGGCGGGCGGCGAGGCGCAGGCCGTGCTCGAGGCACAGGCCATGATGGCGCAGGACCCGGAGCTGATGGCCGATGTCGAGCGGCGCATCGCCGTGGGCAGCACGGCCGAGCGCGCGGTGTACGACGCCTTCGCCGCGTACCGGGCGCTGCTGGCCGGGGCCGGTGAGTACCTCGCCGGGCGGGTGGCCGACCTGGACGATGTGCGGAACCGGATCGTGGCCCGGCTGCTGGGGGTGCCCATGCCGGGTGTGCCCGACAGCGACGAGCCGTATGTGCTGATCGCGCGGGACCTGGCCCCCGCCGACACCGCGCTGCTCGACCCCACCCTGGTCCTCGGGTTCGTGACCGAGGAGGGCGGGCCGACGAGTCACAGCGCGATCCTCGCGCGCGCCCTTGGTGTGCCGGCGGTGGTGGCGCTGCCCGGCGCCGGTGAGCTCGCCGAGGGGATCCTGATCGCTGTGGACGGCAGCACGGGAGAGATCTTCGTGGCCCCGAGCGAGGAGAAGCAGGCCGAGTTGGCCCTGGCCGCGGAGGAGCGGAAGGCCGCGCTGGCCGCGTCCTCCGGGCCGGGTGCGACGTCGGACGGGCACAAAGTGCCGCTGCTCGCGAACATCGGCGGCCCGGCGGATGTGCCGGCGGCCGTGGAGGCCGGTGCCGAGGGCGTAGGGCTGTTCCGCACCGAGTTCCTCTTCCTCGACGACAGCACCAAGGCGCCGTCGGAGGAGAAGCAGTTCGAGGCGTACCGCCAGGTGCTGGAGGCCTTCCCCGAGGGCCGGGTGGTGGTGCGGGTCCTGGACGCGGGCGCGGACAAGCCGCTGGAGTTCCTCACCCCGGCCGACGAGCCGAACCCGGCGCTGGGTGTGCGCGGGCTGCGGACGCTGCTCGACCACCCGGATGTGCTGCGGACCCAGCTGACGGCGCTGGCCAAGGCCGCGGCGGGGCTGCCGGTCTACCTGGAGGTCATGGCCCCGATGGTGGCCGACCGGACCGACGCCAAGGCGTTTGCCGACGCGTGCCGGGAGGCGGGGCTGCGGGCCAAGTTCGGCGCCATGGTGGAGATCCCGTCCGCCGCGCTGCGGGCGCGCTCGATCCTCCAGGAGGTGGAGTTCCTGTCGCTGGGCACCAATGACCTGGCGCAGTACACCTTCGCCGCGGACCGTCAGGTCGGCGCGGTGTCCCGGCTTCAGGACCCGTGGCAGCCGGCGCTGCTCGATCTGGTGGCCCTTTCCGCCGAGGCCGCGCAGGCCGAGGGCAAGAGCTGTGGCGTGTGCGGGGAGGCCGCGTCGGATCCGCTGCTCGCGTGCGTGCTGACCGGCCTGGGCGTCACCAGCCTCTCCATGGGCGCCGCGGCGATTCCCTACGTGCGTGCCACGCTGGCCAAGCACACGCTCGCCCAGTGCGAGCGGGCAGCCGCCGCGGCCCGCGCGGCGGACACCGCCGAGGATGCCCGCGTCGCCGCGCAGGCGGTGCTGTCCGGCGAGTGAGCCGGTGATGTGAGGTGTGGTCCGGGAGGCGTCCCGTCGCGGTGGGTGCGGCGGGGCGCCTCCCGTCTACGTCGGTCTCCTTACGAGCCGTCCGGGCCGTCGGGGTCGTCCGGGCCCGGTAGCGGGATGCCCGGCCGGTACTCGACGCCGTGCTCGGGCGGGACGGGCTCGCCGGTCTCCGCGTCGGTGCAGTACGCGCTGAAGACCTCGGCCTCGCTCAGCGGCCGCAGCCAGCCCTGGTGCAGCGACCAGCCGCGGACCGTGTCCGGGGCGCCGGGCGTGGTGGTGCGCAGCACGACGCCGCCTGGGCTGTTGGTGGCGATCCCGCAGGCCAGCACGGTGCTGAAGATCAGGGCCTCGGTGCCCTCCACGACCTCCGTGGCTTCCGCGTGGACCACTGCCACGAGCGGGGCGCCGTTCGCCGGGACGCTGCACACCACATGGTGGCAGCCGGGCCCGGCCGCCGCGAGCAGTCGCCGCAGCGCGGCTTGGGCGCGGCGGAACGCGGCGTGGCCCGGGTCGTCGCCGCACCCGCAGCCTCCCGCGCGGGACAGCAGGGCCGTGGCGTACTCCCAGGTGGCCTGCTGCTCGGCGGCGCCGACGAGCCGCTGGACGAGTTGGTCGAGCGGCTGGCCCTCGTATGTCACGGTCGGGCCCGCGGCGGCCACGTCGGCCGTGTAGCGGGTGCGGGCGACGGAGGTGTCGGGGTCCATGCCGGAGTCCGCGCAGAACTCCTCGTACTCGGCCGGGTCGAAGAGGGCGATGGATGTGTGCACGCCCTGTGCCGCGAGCATCCGCAGCAGCCCCTCCGTCTGCCGCAGATACGCGGCGTGGTCGTCGAAGGCGAACGACGCGTAGCGCCGCATGGCCGCGAAGTCCTCCTCGCCGGCCAGCAGCGCCACGGTGCTGGGCGCTTCTCTGCGCAGCGCGCGCCGCGCGGCGCGGTCCCTCCGGTCCGTGCCGCCGTGTGTGGTGTGCGCCATGACTCCCCCTCTGCGCGGTCGATCAGTGCTCACTCACCGTAACCGGGGGCACTGACAACGCGCTGTGCCGCTACGCGGCGGGCGGGGTCGGCGGGGCGGACTTGTCGCGGGCCAGGCGCTCGTAGAAGCGCAGCAGCTCCACGTTGTCGACCGAGCCCGGGTTGACCGCCTTGTCCAGGGTGGTGCCCTGGAGCAGCCGCTTGACCGGCACCTCGATCCGCTTGCCGGTGAGGGTGTGCGGCACGCCGGGCACTTCGATGATCTCGTCGGGCACATGGCGCGGGGAGAGCTGTTCGCGGATGGTGCGCTTGATGCGGTCGCGCAGCGCCTCGTCGAGGGCGGCGCCCGGAGCCAGGTGGACGAACAGCGGCATCCAGTAGCCGCCGTCGGGCTGTTCGACGCCGATGACGAGGGATTCGCGGATCTCGGGGAGGCGCTCCACGGCTTCGTAGATGTCGGCGGAGCCCATCCGTACGCCCTGCCGGTTGAGCGTGGAGTCGGAGCGGCCGTGGATGACGACCGTGCCGCGCTCGGTGAGGGTGATCCAGTCGCCGTGCCGCCAGACCCCGGGGAACATGTCGAAGTAGCTGTCGCGGTAGCGGCTGCCGTCCGGGTCGTTCCAGAAGCGGACGGGCATGGACGGCATGGGGCGGGTGATGACCAGTTCGCCGACCTCGTCGAGCACCGGTTCGCCGCTCGGGTTCCACGCCTGTAGGTCCGTGCCGAGCCCGGGGGCCTGGAGTTCGCCGATGTGGACCGGGAGGGTGGGGACGGCCCCCGCGAAGCAGCTGCACACGTCCGTGCCGCCGCTGACCGAGGCGATCCACATGTCGCCCGAGTCGGCGGCGAACTCGTCGTGGATCCAGCGGAAGCCGTCGGGCGGCAGCGGGGAGCCGGTCGTGGCCACGCAGGCGACGCGCGAGAGCTCGAAGTCGCGGGCCGGGTGGACCCCGGCCTTGCGGCAGGCCATGACATAGGCCGCCGAGGTGCCGTAGAGCGTGGTCCCGGTGCGCTCGGCGACGCGCCACTGGGCGGCGGTGTCGGGGTAGCCGGGGCTGCCGTCGTAGAGGACCACGGTGGTGCCGACGAGCAGGCCCGACACCAGGAAGTTCCACATCATCCAGCCGGTGGAGGTGTACCAGAAGAACCGGTCCCCGGGGCCCAGGTCGCAGTGCAGGCCCAGCTGTTTGAGGTGCTCGATCAGGATGCCGCCCTGGGACTGGACGATCGCCTTGGGCAGTCCGGTGGTGCCCGAGGAGTAGAGCACCCACAGCGGGTGGTCGAAGGGCACCTGCTCGAAGACCGGTTCCGCCGGCTCGCGCACCACGGTGTCCCATTCGATCGCGCCCTCGGGGGCCGGGGTGCCCAGCAGCGGGATGTGGACGACGGCGCGCAGGGTCGGCAGTTCGCGGCGCAGCTCGGCGACGGTCTCGGTGCGGTCGTGTTCCTTGCCGCCGTAGCGGTAGCCGTCCACGGTGAACAGGACCACCGGCTCGACCTGCTGGAAGCGGTCCAGCACGCTGCGCGCGCCGAAGTCGGGGGCGCAGGAGGTCCATACGGCGCCGACGGCGGCGGTGGCCAGGAGCGCGACGGCCGCCTGCGGGATGTTCGGGAGGTAGCCGCTGATCCGGTCCCCGGGGCGTACGCCCAGGCGGCGCAGCTCGGCGGCGGCCGCGCCGACCTGGCCGCGCAGCTCGGCCCAGCTGACGGGCCGCGGCTCTTGGCTCTCGTCGACGTGGAGCAGGGCGGGTTCGGTGGCGCGGGCGGGGTCCTCGGCGGCGCGCAGCGCGTGTTCGGCGTAGTTGAGGGTGGCTCCGGGGAACCACTGGGCGCCGGGCATGGCGGCGTCGGCGAGCACGGTGTCGTACGGGGTGGCGAAGCGCACCTCGAACCACTCGGCGACCGCCTGCCAGAAGCGCTCCAGCTCCGTCACGGACCAGCGGTGCAGCGCGGCGTAGCTCGCCGCCGGGTCGGCGGGGTCGGGCGCGGGGGCGCCGTGGCGCTCGGCCGCCCAGGTGTGGAAGCGGGTGAGCTGGGCCCGGGCGATCCGCTCAGGCCCCGGCTGCCAGAGGGGGCGCGGCAGGTGGTCTGGGTGCGCTGCGGTGGTCATCTGTCGGCTCCCGGCTCCTCGCGGTGCGCGGATACGCGCGGTGTGTGTCCCGTGCAGGACGATGCCATGTGATCGACTTGTGCACCAGGGCCGCCACTCCATATCGGGGGCGGTGGGGATGTGTCGGGACCACGGGTGAACGGCAGTTGAACGCCGCGCGCACGGGGCTCCGTCAATGGCAGGGTGATCAACATGGATGCGCGTGACCTGGTGCGGTCGGTGAAGGTGGTCGGTACGGCGCAGGGGCTCAGGTCGCTGCGCTCGGCGTGGCGGCGTCGGCGTTCCGACGCGGTCGGGCTGCCGCCGCGGGGGCCTGAGCGCGCGCGGGTGCCGGGCGAGGTCCTGGGGGCGGATCCGCAGCCGGGCGGCGGGGTGGTGCGGTTCGCGCGGTCCTCGCTGCTGGTGCGGGTGACCGCGGGCGGCGCGGTGTTCTGCGGGTGGGACGGCGCCGAGCCGGCGCCTTCGTACGCGCTGGACGGGCCCTGCCCGGACGCGGACGAGCGGGTGCGTCTCGAGCCGGACACGGACGGCGGCTGGCGGGTGGTCTCCGAGCGGGTGACGGTGACGGTCTCGCGGACCGGGGCGGTGGAGATGCGGACGCCGGGCGGGGTGGTGCTGCGGCGGGATCTGCCGCCGCGCTGGTGGGAGCCGGCCGGGGCCGATCCGGAGGGGCGGGGCGTGGATGCCGGCGGGCCGGGCGCGGTCGGCGACGAGCCGCTTACGGACGGGGAGAGGCCGGGAGCGGGGCGGGCCGTGGCGCGGTGGGAGCACCGGTCGCAGGTCGCTGCGGACGCGCGGTTCTTCGGGCTGGGCGGGCGGGCGTCCGGGCCGCGGCTGCGGGACGGCTCGTACCGGCTGTGGAACACCGATCCGGGCGGCAGCTTCGGGCCGGGGGACGACCCGCTGTATCTGACCATGCCGGTGCAGCTGGTGGTGGCGGACGCGGGCACCCATCTGGTGTTCCATGACAACTCGTGGGACGGCACGGTCACGCTGCGGGAGGGCGAGGAGGGCGAGGGTTCCGGGCACGACCGGCCGGGCGGCTGCCGGATCCGGATGGAGGGCGGCCCGCTGCGCTACTGGGTGATCGTGGGCACGCCGGCGCGGGCGCTTCAGGGCTGGGCGGCGCTCACGGGCGCTCCCGCGGTGCCGCCGAGCTGGGCGCTGGGCCACCACCACGCGCGCTGGGGGTTCGGCGGCCAGGAGGAGGTGCGGCGGGTGGTGGCGGGCTACCGGGAGCGGGAGCTGCCGCTGTCGGCGCTGCATCTGGACATCGACCACCTCGCCGGGCACCGGGTGTTCACGGTGGACGCCGGCCGCTACCCCGATCTGCCGGGGCTGGCGGCGGAGTTGCGGGAGGGCGGGACGCGCCTGGTGTCGATCGTCGATCCGGCGGTCAAGGCGGAGCCGGGCACCGCGGCGTACGACAGCGGCTCGGCCGAGGAGGTGTTCGTACGCGATGCGCGCGGGCGCGAGGTGCGCGGGGTGGTGTGGCCGGGCGAGGCGGTGTTCCCGGACTTCACCGATCCGCGGGTGCGCAAGTGGTGGGGCGGGCTGTACGCGGAGCGGCTGGCGCAGGGGTTCTCCGGGGTGTGGCACGACATGAACGAGCCGGTGTCGTTCGCGGCCTTCGGCGATCCGACGCTGCCGCGCTCGGCGCGGCACGCCCTGGAGGGCCGGGGCGGCGACCACCGCGAGGCGCACAACGTCTACGGTCTGGCGATGGCGCGGGCCGGCTACGAGGGGCTGCTGGAGCTGCGGCCCGAGGAGCGCCCGTTTCTGTTCTCCCGGTCGGGGTGGGCGGGGCTCCAGCGGTACGGGGGCAGCTGGTCCGGGGATGTGGCGACCGGGTGGCCGGGGCTGCGCGCCTCACTGTCCCTGGTGCTGGGTCTTGGCCTGTCGGGGGTGCCGTACTCCGGCCCGGACGTCGGCGGGTTCACCGGCAGCCCGTCCCCCGAGCTGTATCTGCGCTGGTTCCAGCTGGCGTCGTATCTGCCGCTGTTCCGCACGCATTCGGCGATCTGGGCGGGACGGCGGGAGCCGTGGGAGTTCGGGGAGTCGGTCCTCACGCACGCGGCGGCCGCGCTGCACGAGCGGCAGCGGCTGCTGCCGTACTTCGTCACGCTGGCGCACGAGGCCCGGCGCACGGGGGCGCCGTACGCGCGTCCGGTGTGGTGGCGGTGGCCCAAGGACCGGGCGCTGCGCGACTGCGAGGACGCCTTTCTGCTGGGGGACGCGCTGCTGGTGGCGCCGGTGCTGGAGGAGGGCGCCGAGCGGCGGGCGGTGCGGCTGCCGCGCGGCCGCTGGTACGACACGGCGACCGGCCGGGCGTACGAGGGCCCGGGGCAGGTGGTGCTGGACGCCCCGCTGTCGCGTGTGCCGGTGCTGGCGCGGGCGGGCGCGGTGGTGCCGGTGGCGGGCGCGGACGGCGGGGTGGAGTTGGAGGCGTGGACTCCGGTGCGGGGCCGTCCGGGCCGCGGGACGCTGGTCGTGGACCCGGGCGACGGGTGGGACAGGCCGGAGGTGGTGCGGTTCGTCTCGCGGCTGCGGGACGGCGAGGTGGCGGTCGAGCGGGAGGGCGCGGCGGAGCCCGGGTACCCGGTGCGGGTGCGCGGCGAGGCTCCGAAGGAGCGGCCGCGCCGGCAGTGAGCGGGGCCGGATGGGCCACTTGGAGGCCCGCGGATGGGCGTGTCGGTTCCGGTGGGGCTTGTTCCGGACCCGGCCGCCCTGATATCTGAGGTGGGCATGCCGAGATTCACTGTCGCGCTGCGCGCGCTCGCCCTGCCCTTCGCCGCCCTGCTGGCCCTCTCCGCCCCCGCCCCGGCGCAGGCCCGGGCCGAACCCAAAGCGCCGAAGGAGTTCGTGGCGCTGAGCGCTGTGGACCCGACGATCCTCCAGGAGATCCGCTACGACACCCCGCACAACTTCACCGGCCACCGCGTGGACGGCTACCTCGAGCCGCTGTGCATCCTCACCCGCCCGGCCGCCGAGGCCCTGCACCGGGCGCAGGGCTCGCTGCTGCGCCAGGGCTACACGCTCAAGGTGTACGACTGCTATCGGCCGCAGCGCGCGGTCAACGACTTCGTGGAGTGGGCGAAGGACCTCGACGACCAGTCGATGAAGGGGGAGTTCTACCCGGATGTCGACAAGACGCGGCTGTTCGAGGACGGTTACATAGCCGAGAAGTCGGGGCACAGCCGGGGCAGCACCCTGGACCTGACGATCGTCAAGCTGCCCGCCGTGCCCACCCGTCCGTATGAGCCGGGCGAGAAGCTGGTGCCGTGTTACGCGCCGAAGGGCGAGCGGTTCCCGGACAACTCCGTGGACATGGGCACCGGTTACGACTGCTTCGACACGCTCTCGCACACGCTGGACCCGCGGATCCAGGGCGCGCAGCGGGCGAACCGGCTGCTGCTGAAGGACACGCTGGAGGCCCTGGGCTTTGTGAATCTGGCCGAGGAGTGGTGGCACTACACCTACAAGCCGGAGCTGTTCCCGGACACCTACTTCGACTTTCCCGTCTCGCACCGGTCGTTGCGCGGCCACTGAGGCGGGGGCTCCCCCGCGCCCGGCGGGCGGCGGCGCGGCTCACAGCCGGCCGCCCGCCGGGTCGGCGGAGAGCCGCTGCGCGATGTGGACGGGGAGCACGGAGAGGGCGACCAGCAGGGCGGCCACGACATTGACGACGGGCGCCTGGTGGGGCCGGGCCAGGTTCTCGTAGATCCAGATGGGCAGGGTGCTGGTCCCGGGCCCGGCGGTGAAGGTCGTCACCACGATCTCGTCGAAGGACAGCGCGAAGGCCAGCAGCCCGCCCGCGAAGAGCGCCGAGCGTACGGCCGGGAACGTGACGTGGCGGAAGGTCTGCCAGGGGCGTGCGCCGAGGTCGGCCGAGGCCTCGGCCATCGAGGGCGCCAGCCGGCGCAGCCGCGCCCCGACGTTGTTGAAGACCACGACGACGCAGAAGGTGGCGTGCCCGACGACCACCGTGAACAGGCCGAAGCCGACGCCGAAGGGGTCGAGGAAGGTGCGGAAGGCCGCGTTGAGGGCGATGCCGCTGACGATGCCGGGCAGCGCGAGGGGCAGCACCAGCAGGAAGGACACGGTGCGCCGCCCGAAGAAGCGGTGGCGGTGGACGGCGAAGGCGGCCATGGTGCCGAGCACCAGCGCGATGGCGGTCGCGGCGAGACCGGCCCGTACGGAGGTGAGCAGCGCTTCCCGCGCTCCGTCGCTGTGCAGCGCGGCGCGCCACCACCGGCCGGTCAGGCCGCTGGGCGGCCAGCCGAAGGACCGGTCGGAGTTGACGGAGTTGAGCAGGACGAGCAGCAGGGGCGCGTAGACGACGGCGAGCCCGGCGGCGGTGACACAGCCGAGGGCGATGCGGGCGGTGCGCGACAGCCGCACGGGCGGCACCTCCTTGAACAGGACGGGCGGGCGGGGTCTCAGAGGGAGTCGAGGGCTCCCGCCCGGCGTACGGCGGCCAGATAGCAGACGATCAGGACGACGGGCACCGCGGAGAGCGCGGCTGCCATGGGCAGGTCGAGGGTGATCTGCGAGGCGATGACGTTTCCCAGCAGCTGGGTCTTGCCGCCGACGATCTGCACGGTGATGTAGTCGCCGAAGGTGTGTAGCAGTCGTGCGAATGGCCTGAGGATCCTGGGTGTTTCTGGGCAGGCGAGCCGCACTTTCTGGATCGCCCGTTCGATAAATTCACGCGATCGGGTGAGATGTCCGGTGGGGCTGTTGCCGGTGAGAGCGACGGCGCTACGGTGCAGTCTTGGCCGCGAATCTTCATACCGCGTCGGCCTGCCAACAGAACAGGGAGCGGACTCCACAGCTCCCATGAACCAAACGCCCCGCGCCCGGGAAGCGACGCGGGGTCCCTGCCCCGACCGGGTCCACATCGGCTCGGAAAGCGTCCGGCAGGGCGACCTCCACCGCGCCAGACCCGCCGCGTCCAGCGGCGTCGACAGCAGCAGGAACCGAACACGATCGGCACCGACCGCACCAGGCGGCCACAACCGGCTCACACCCGCGGGACTCCAACCCCCGTCGGCATATCAACACGAGCCAACCACCCGACGTCGCCCCGGATCACCCAGGACAACTCAGGGAACCCAAGCCGATCAGAGACGCTGAGCGAGAAGGTGAAGATCGCCGATCGAGCCGAGGTAGGCCAGGGTCAGCCACAGCAGTGGCAGGCCGAGCAGGGCCTCTCGGGGGCCGGGGCGGGGGGGTGAGGATGGGTCGGGTGCCGGGCGGGCTGCGGGGGCTCCCATCCCAGCCCTTGATCTCGGTCCAGGCCCTGGTCCACTGGGCGTAGTCGGTGCAGGTGGTGTTTTTGCGTCCGTCGAGGCACTGCTTGATGGGCGTGGTCCAGAAGTGGACCTGCCGGTGGTAGCTCTCGTCGTCGGCGTGGTAGACGGCGCAGTGGCGGGGGTCCTTGGTCCGGGCGCATGCCTTGGCGTTGGGCGGGGCCTCGCCGAAGTACTCGGCGACCTGGGCGTTGACCTTCGGGGAGACGATCCAGTCGAGCCATTTGTAGGCGCAGTTGGGGTTCTCGGCCTTGGCGGAGACCATCCAGGTGTCGGACCAGCCGGTGGCGCCTTCCTTGGGCAGTACGGCCTTGACCGGCGCCTTCTCGGCCTAGGTGAGGTTGGCGATGACCTGCCAGGTGGTGCCGATGACGCTGTCGCCGCCCTAGAAGGCGGTGATCTCCTTCTGGTAGTCGCTCCAGTACTCCCCGATCGCCCGGTGCTGCTTCTTGAGCAGGGCGACGGCGGCGTCGAGCTGGCCGCGGTCCAGGGCGTAGGGGTCCTTGATGCCCAGCGACGGCTGGGTCTTCATCAGGTAGAGGGCGGCGTCGGCGATGTAGATGGGCGAGTCGTACGCGGTGACGTGGCCGCGGTAGGCGTCGGCGTCGTCGAAGACGGCGCGCCAGGAGTCGGGGGCGGGTTTGACCTTGTCGGTGCGGTACATGAGGAGGTTGGCGCCCCGGCCGTGCGCACGCGATGATGTTGACCTTGCCCTCGCCCTTGCCGAGCTTCTCCGGGGCCTTCGCCTTCTCGTCGTCGCCGTTCGAGCCACATGCCGTGGCGGCCAGCAGGGCGCACGCCACGGCCGCGGACCTCCCCACGAATGTCTTCCGCATCCTGGTCCTCCCCTACGACATGGCTGTCCGGGATCCCGCCAGTATCAGGGGCGGGATTCCGCCTCGCCAGGGCGCCTCATGCAATGTCCAGGTCAACCTCCCGGCTCAGCCGGGCAGCGGAAAGGCGTCGTCGTCGTCCCACAGCAGCCGGACATCGGCCTCGGGGCGGACGGCGCACGGGAGTTGAGCCAGGTTCTGCCGGATCACGGTCAGCCGGTCGCCGTGTGGAAGCACAACGGTGAAGCGGGTGTGCGCCCCGGCGTGCACGATGTCGGCGATGCGCCCGGTCACGCTCCGCTCCCCGTCGGCGGACGGCTCGGCGAGGCCGGCGAGGCGGATGCGCTCGGGCCGGATGCTGTAGGCGCCCGGGCGGCCCACCACACGGACGGCCGCGGCGCCGCGCAGCAGGTTGGTGCTGCCCATAAAGCCCGCGACAAAGGCGGTGGCGGGGCGCTCGTACACCTCCACAGGCGGGCCGATCTGTTCGATCCGGCCGTCAGAGACCACCGCGACGCGGTCGCTCATGGTCAGTGCCTCCTCCTGGTCATGGGTGACGAGGAGGAAGGTGATGCCGGTGGTGCGCTGGAGTTCCTTCAGCTCGGTCTGCATCTGCCGGCGCAGGCCGAGGTCGAGCGCGCCGAGGGGCTCGTCCAGCAGCAGCACGGCCGGCCGGTCGACCAGCGCGCGGGCCAGGGCGACGCGCTGCCGCTGGCCGCCGGAGAGCTCTGCGGGGCGGCGCGGCCCGAAGCCGTCCAACCGGACCGTGGTCAGGGCCTCGCGGGCGCGGGCGAGCCGCTCGGCCTTGCGCACGCCGCGCACCATCAGGGCGTACGCGACGTTCCGCTCGACATTCATGTGCGGGAACAGCGCGTAGTCCTGGAAGACGGTGCGCACGTCGCGGCGGTGGGGCGGCAGCGCGGTGACATCGCGGCCGGACAGCTCGACGCGGCCCGCGGTGGGCCGCTCGATCCCCGCGACCAGGCGCAGCAGGGTGGTCTTGCCGGAGCCGGAGGGGCCGAGGAGCGAGAAGAACTCGCCCTCGGGGAGGGAGAGATCGACGCCGTCGACCGCTCGTACGGAGCCGAAGTCCTTGCTCACGGCCGCCAGCCGGACCGCCGCTTCCGTCGTGGCCACGCGTGCTCCCTTCGCTGGGGTGGTACCCCTGATACCGGGGTTACGTGCCCCGCGGCCGCTGTGCCACACTTCTGACGTATCGTCAGTTCTGGTTGTCCCGCTGTCTGGGAGGCGTCGTGCCGCGCACCCGTACACCGGTGGTCCCCGGGTGGTTCACCGCCGAGGGCGAGGAGTTCCGGCTGCTGGGGACGCGGTGCCGGGTCTGCCGCTCGGTGTTCTTCCCCCGGGAGGACTCCTTCTGCCGCAACCCCGGCTGCGCGGGCACCGAGCTGGACGAGGTGCCGCTGTCCCGGCGCGGCCGCGTCTGGTCGTACACCGACGGCCGCTACCGGCCGCCCGCGCCGTATGTCAGCGACCCCGGCGTGGAGTGGCGCCCGTACACCCTGATCGCGGTGGAGCTGGCGGCCGAGCGGATCGTGGTGCTCGGGCAGGGCGCGCCCGGGGTGACCGTGGCCGACCTGGCCGTGGGGATGGAGGTCGAGGCCGTGCCCGGGGTGCTGAACGAGGACGCCGAGCACATCTGGACCACGTGGAACTGGCAACCCGTCAAGCGCGGCGCGCCCCGCGCCGAGGAGCGGTCATGACCGGGGCGGGCGGCGAGGTGGCGGTGCTGGGCGCCGGGATGCACCCCTGGGGGAAGTGGGGCCGCGGCTTCGTCGAGTACGGCACGGTGGCCGCGCGCGCCGCGCTCGCCGACGCCGGTCTCGACTGGCCCGCCGTCGACTCCGTGGTCGGCGCCAACACCGTGCGGAGCGGCTACCCCGGGCAGGTGGCGGGCGCGACCTTCGCGCGGGCACTGGGCTGGCAGGGGGCGCGGGTGACCAGTGTGTACGCGGCCTGCGCCTCCGGCGCGCAGGCCATTCAGACCGCCCGCACCCAGATCCTGGCCGGGCTGGCGGACACCGTGCTCGTCGTCGGCGCGGACGCGGCGCCCAAGGGCTTCTTCGCGCCCGTGGGCGGCGACCGGCCCGATGACCCCGACTGGCTGCGCTTCCGGCTGCTGGGCGCCACCAACCCCGCGTACTTCGCCCTCTGGGCCCGCCGCCGGATGGCCCGGTACGGCGACACGCCCGACGACTTCGCGCGGGTCAAGGTGAAGAACGCGGCCGCGGGGGCCGCCAACCCGAACGCCCGCTACCGCGCGGCGGTCAGCGCCGAGGACGTCGCGGCCTCCCCGGTCGTCGCCGACCCGCTGCGCCTGCTGGACATCTGCGCGACGTCCGACGGGGCGGCCGCGCTGGTGCTGAGCAGCCTGGACTTCGCCCGGCGGCGGGGCGTCCGGCGGCCGGTGCGGATCCGCGCCGTCTCCACCGTCACCCCGCGCTATCCGCGCACCGAGCTGGACCTGCCGGACATCGCGACCGACTCGGCGGCGGCCGCCCCGGACCCGGAGCCCGGCTCCTTCCGCTCCGCCCTCGCGCGGGCGGCATACGAGGAGGCGGGGCTCGGGCCCGAGGACCTGTCGCTCGCGGAGGTGTACGACCTGTCCACCGCGCTGGAGCTGGAGTGGTACGAGGACCTGGGGCTGTGCGGGGCCGGGGAGGGCGCGAAGCTGCTGAGCGAGGGCGTCACGGCGCTCGGCGGGCGGCTGCCCGTCAACCCGAGCGGCGGCCTCGCGTCCTTCGGCGAGGCGGTCCCGGCCCAGGCCATCGCCCAGGTGTGCGAACTGACCTGGCAGCTGCGGGGCCTGGCCGGGGAGCGGCAGGTGGCGGAGGCGCGGACCGGGATCACCGCGAACCAGGGGCTGTTCGGGCACGGGTCGTCGGTGATCGCGGTCCGCTGAGCGGCGCGGTGCGGGTCGGTGCCGGGTCGTCGCGGGGCGGCAATCGTGGGCCGCCGACCCGGGCCGCGCGTCAGGCCAGCGACAGGAACAGCTTCTCCAGCCGCACCCGGTTGCGCTCCCTGGTCTGCGGCCGGGCGCCGTTCTCGTCGGCGAGACAGTGCTGAAGACCGCTGGCGATGATCGCGAAACCCGCCCGGTCCAGCGCCCTGGACGCGGCCGCCAGCTGAGTGATCACCTCTTCGCAGTCCCGGCCGTCCTCGATCATCCTGACGACCCCGGCGATCTGCCCCTGGGCCCGGCGCAGCCGGTTCAGCACCGCGGTCAGCTCCTCGGCCGCCAGCTCCAGCTCCAGTTCCGGCTCCGGTTGCGGCTCCACAGCCACTCCTTCCAGATACCCGGCGGGCGACCTGCCCGGCCGGAGACGTCCCGAGACACACCACGGCCCGCACCCCGGACGGCGGGGTACGGGCCGTATCGCCGACGCCGACCTGGCGGCGCGCGCCGGCCTAGCGCCTGGCCGCGGAGGCCATCATCGCGTGCTCGACGACCGAGATGAGCACTTCCTTGGCGGATTCCCGCTGCCGTGCGTCGCACAGGACGACCGGCGTGCCCGGGTCGAGGTCGAGCGCGTCGCGCACCGCCTCCTCCGGGTAGCGCTGGGCGCCCTCGAAGCAGTTGACGGCGACCGTGAAGGCGATGCCGCGCCGCTCGAAGTAGTCGACCGCGGCGAAGCAGTCCTCCAGCCGCCGGGTGTCGGCGAGGACGACGGCACCGAGCGCGCCCGTCGCCAGCTCGTCCCACAGGAACCAGAAGCGGTCCTGTCCCGGGGTGCCGAACAGATAGAGCACCAGGTCCTCGCGGAGCGTGATGCGCCCGAAGTCCATGGCCACGGTGGTGGTCGTCTTGGCCTCCACCCCCGCGATGTCGTCGACCGGACGGCCCGCCTCGGTGAGCAGCTCCTCGGTGCGCAGCGGTTTGATCTCGCTCACCGCGCCCACCAGAGTCGTCTTGCCCGCGCCGAACCCGCCCGCCACCAGAATTTTCAGCGTGACCGGGTCGATGACGTGTGAGCGGCCCGGGTCAGAGTGCCCGTAGACCATTGATCACCTCGCGCAGAATCCTCTCGTCCGGCAGTTCCGCCGGAGGTACGGGCCGGGACACTCGGACGAGTGCGGCGTGCAACAGGTCACCGATGAGCACTCGGACGACGCCGACCGGCAGGTCGAGTTCGGCCGCCAGCTCGGCGACGGACTGAGGGGAGTCCCGGCTCATCTCGACGATGTCGATGTGCTCCGGGGACAACGTCTGGTCGGCGACGGGCACCTGGCTCACGCTGTCGGCGACGACCACCGCGATGAGGTCGAGCTTTCCCTCGGCCGCACTGCGGGTGCGGCCCCGTGTCATCGCGTACGGCCGGACCACCGGTCCCGCCGCGTCGTCGATCCAGTGGGCAGTGCCTTCACCCTCTGCGGTCATCTCCCCCCTCCCCCGTCACCCGCCGGATCGCGGCGCGCTGCCCAGATGCACGCCCACCCGCTTGACCAGCAGCGTCATTTCGTACGCCACCTGTCCGACATCCGAGTCCGCGTCGGCGAGCACGGCCAGACAGCTGCCGTCGCCGGCGGCGGTGACGAACAGGAAGGCGTCGTCGAGCTCCACGATGGTCTGGCGGACCCGCCCGACGTCGAAGTGGCGGCCGACCCCCTTGGCGAGGGAGTGGAAGCCCGAGGCCACGGCCGCCAGGTGCTCGCCGTCCTCGCGGGACAGGTCGCGGGAGCCGCCGGTGGGCAGGCCGTCCCCGGAGAGCACCAGCGCCTTGCGGATGCTGCCGACGCGCCCGACCAGTTCATCGAGCAGCCAGTTCAGCTCGCCCGATGCCCTCGGCGAGGCGTTCCGTGCTGCGTGCGGTGCGGTCATCGACCGTCCCCCTCATATGTTGTTCCAGGTGCTCTGTCCGCCCCACCACTGCCGCCGGACGTCTGGCGTCGGCCGCGCTGCCATCCCCGTTGGAGCGAGGCCATGGTGGCCCGCGCCTGCTCGGCGTCGCGTTCGGGGTCGGTCTCGGCAGGGTAGCGGTCCGCCTCGGTCTGCGGAGCGGGGTCGTTCTTCAACTGGGGTGCCAGGCTGGCCTGCCGCACCCGCTTGGGGAGGCCGGACGCCGACCGCTGGGCCGGCACGCCGCGCGCCGGGCGGGCGGGCTCCCCGTTCCAGGCCGTCGGAGCCTGCTGTTCGGGGGTGGGGGCGGGGGCACCTGGTCGGCCCGCGTTCCAGGGGGAACCGCCCTGGCCGCCGGCCGCGGACCCGTCCCGGCCGCCGGACGGAGCCCCGCCCTGACGGCCCGACGGGGATCCGCCCTGGCCGCCGCCACCGGACGGGCCCTGGCCCTCCGGGCGGTCCTGCCGCTGAGCCCAGGACGGCTGCCCGGCGCCCTGCGGCGGCCGCGCGTGCCGACCGCCGCCCGAGGCGCCCTGCACCGGGCGGCCGTGGTCCGAGACCAGCACCGGCGGCACCCGGCGGGGCAGCGGCGCCGGAGCGCCCTCGTCCCGCATGGCCGGGGCGCCGTCCCGCGCCTGCTGATGCTGCACCTCGGCGACCGGCTGATGCGGTTGGTGCGGTTGATGCGGTACGGGACCGGTGGGCCGGGCGCCCGCGGGCGGCGACTGCGACAGACCGCGGGCGCGGAAGATCGCGCCCACCTCGTCGTCGTCCTCGATGTCGCCCCCGTTCGCGACCGGCGCGAGCGGCACTGCGGACGGCTCGAGTTCGACCGGTCCGTCGACCACCGACACCTTGCGGCCCGCCCGGTCGGAGAAGGCGACCGGCGCCGCGTCGACGGCCTGAAGCCTGCTGTCCGGGCCCATCCTGACGTCGGAGACGCCGCGCTCCCGGCCGCGCTCGTAGGAGTCCTCGGCCTCCTGGCCCTGCTCGCCGCTGTCGGTGAGCAGGGTCGAGGGGATGAGCACGATCGCGGTGGTGCCGCCGTACGGGGAGGGCTGGAGCGAGACCCGGACGCCCTGCCGCTGGGCCAGCCGGCTGACCACGAACAGGCCGAGCCGGTCGGTGTCGGACAGCTCGAAGTCCGGGGTCTCGGCGAGCCGCTGGTTGGCCTCCAGCAGGGCATCGGACGTCATGCCCAGGCCCCGGTCGTGGATCTCCAGCGTGAACCCCTTGGCCACCCGCTCGCCGTGCACCTGAACGGAGGTGTGCGGGGGCGAGAAGACGGTGGCGTTCTCCAGGAGCTCGGCGATGAGGTGGGTGAGGTCGCCGACCGCCGGGCCGTTGACCGCGAGCCGCGGCATGCGCCGGACCTCGATCCGCTCGTAGTCCTCGACCTCGGCGACCGCGGCGCGGACGACGTCCATCAGCTGGATCGGCTTGCGCCACTGCCGGGAGGGGGCCGCGCCGGAGAGGATGACCAGGCCCTCGGCGTGCCGCCGCATACGGGTGGTCATATGGTCAAGGCGGAACAGGTCGGCGAGCTCGTCCGTGTCCTCGGTGCGCCGCTCCATGGTGTCCAGCAGCGTCAGCTGGCGGTGCAGCAGCACCTGGCTGCGGCGCGCCAGGTTGACGAAGACGTCGGAGACGCCCTGGCGCAGCTCGGCCTGTTTGACCGCGGCCTCGACGGCGGCCCGCTGGAGGGTGTTGAGGGCCAGGCCGACCTGGCCCATCTCGTCCGGGCTGTAGTCGCGGCGGGGCGCCTCGGTGTCCACATCGATCTGCTCGCCCGCGCCCAGACGGCGCATCACGTGGGGCAGCCGCACGCTGGACGCCTCCTGGGCGTCCTTGCGCAGCTGGGACAGGTCGCGGATCAGGCTGCGGCCGATCCGGAACGAGACGAAGATCGAGACGATCAGGGCCAGCAGGCCCAGGATGCCGGCGGCGAAGGCCCGCAGCATGACGTCGTCGGCCACCGGGTCGATGCGCTGCTGGAGGCGGTCGGTGGCCTCCTTGCCCAGCCGGTCGTAGTCGTTGAGCACCGGCTGGGCTGCGACCTCCCAGTGCTCCTCGTCCAGGGCCTTGAGCGCGTCGGACGGCTTGGTCGAGGCCATCAGCTTGCCCTCGGCCAGGCGGAGGGCGGCGGGCGCGGACTTGGTGCGCCGGTAATCCGCGAAGATCTTCTGCTCCGAGGCGGGCAGGATCGGCAGGCTGGTCTCGTACAGCAGGTTCCGCTCGGCGATCAGATCGGAGATCGCGTGCAGGTCCTCGGGCGTCATCCTGCGCGCCGTCAGCGCCGAGACGTACAGCGCGTCCTCGCGGGAGAGCGCCTCGCGGGCACGGATCATGGCGACCAGGGCGCGGCCCTGCTTGTCCAGGTCCGTGTCGGGCACGGCGTGCAGCGAACTGCGGAAGTTGTAGCAGAGGTCGACGAGTTTGTTGTAATACTCATATGTCGCCGCGCGGTTGATGCCGCGGTCCTCGACCTTTCGGCGCAGGGCGTCCAGGCCCTCGGTCGCCTTGAGGATGGCGGAGAGCTGGTCCTCCGACTCGTCGTTCATCATGTCGCGCACGCCGCCGTCCGTGGCGGCCTCGCGCAGGGTGCCCATGACCTCGTCGGTCTTGCGCTGGAGCGCGTGGAGGACGGGCAGCGCGTCGGCCTGGCGCGGATCGGCGAGCAGAATGAGGGTCTGGCGGCGCTCCTTCTGGATGGCGTGTACCGCATCCTCGGCCGGCTGACCGGCCTTGTCGATGATGTCGGAGGCGTCCAGCAGTCGAATCGCCTCACGAACGGTGATCACTGTAGCGAAGGCCCAGATTGCCGTCAGCGAGACAAGTGGCACCAGCAACAGCGCCACGATCTTCCGGCGGATCGATTTCCCGCGAAAGCGCATGGCCTCCCCAACGTCAACCCCGTTATACGGGGGCGGTGTTCGAGTTCCGACAACAAGCGGCGCGAGCCTACTACTGCCTGTTCTGCAACTCGAAGGCATGTCCGCTAGATGCCGGGGCAGGCCCACCCGGACCCCATCACGAGTTGTCCGGTGATGCCTGACTTACCCCCCGCTTTCCGGCCCTCCACTATCGGCTTCGACGGACGAGAATGAGTCAACCCTTGGCTGGTTTTCCCCTCTCTGGGGGAACCTCCCAGCGCTGTTATTCGTGCACTGAGGGGGCACAATAAGGGGGGACCTAAGGTGGAAACGACCCATGTCCCGCTTTTTGAATCCCGCAGGACCTGGGCAGCCGCTGAAAGGTGTAGGGGCTTCATGGACGCCATGGACAAGGATCGGGACATCCCGGAGCGCGCGGTGCGGCCGCTGTGGACCGAGGAACCGGCCCGAAGGCGCCGGCTGCCCGATCCGGTCCGTACGGCGGCGGTGCGGGCGGTCATCATCGTCGCGGTGACGTTGACGCAGGCGATGGTGGCGGTGCTGAGCACGCTGGCCGACTCATGGCTGGCGTTCCCCGCGGTGCTGACCACCGTGGCCAGCACGGTTCTGGCCACGTGGGGCGTGCTGGACGTATGGGTGACGCGGCAGGTGTGGAACCAGCGCTACGGGGTGGTGTCGCGGCCCAGCAGCACGGCGCGGGAGCTGCGCCGGCAGCGCCGCCGGGCCCGGAAGGCGGAGCGGGTCGGCTCGCCGCGGGCCGCGGAGCGCCGGTCGGCGCGCGGCGCGGCGGCCTGACGGGGCCTCATGGGGCCTCATGAGGCCTCAATGGGTTTGGCGCCCGCCCCCGCTGGGCGGGCGCCGAACCATGTGCTGCCTTCTACCACGGCGCGGCCCGCTGCGACGCCGACCGCCACGACGCGGCTCGCCGCGGCGCAGCTTGCCGCGGCGCAGCTTGCCGCGGCGCCGTCTGCCGCGGCAGGGGCTATCCCCGGCCGGGCTGCCCCGCCGGGGCGTCCGCCGGAGCCGGGGCCGAGGCCGGGGCGTCCGGGCGGCGGTACATCCGGGTCGCCGTGATCTGCCCGTGCACCTGGCCGTCCTCCGCGTCACGCTGCGGCAGCCCAGGACGCAGATGCTCCTCGACGCTGATGTACTTCAGCCCCGCGCGCAGATCCGCGTCATTGCGCAACCGGATGACCAGCGGAAACTCGGCGAGCGCCGTCGTGTCGAACAGGCCCGTGGTGTAGAGCAGCTGGACGCCCAGCGCGTCCGCGACCGCCCGCTGGAGCTCCAGCAGATACGTCGCGTTGGCGCGCCCGATGGGGTTGTCGAGGAACAGCGTGCCCGCGTGGCGGTGCCGGTCCCGGCCCCGGTCGTTGCTGCGCAGCGCCGCCATCGTGCAGTACAGGGCGATGGCGGCGGTCAGCAGCTGGCCGCCGGAGAAGACGTCGCCCATCTGGCGGACCGGCACCCGCTCGGCGCGCAGCACCGCGTCCGGCTTGAGGATCTCGACGGCCACACCGCGCGGCTGGAGCGCGGCGTCCACGCCGCGCAGCAGCAGCGACATGCCGTCGCGGCGCAGGTCGGAGTTCTTCCGCACGGCGGAGCGGGTCGCCTCGTCGATGACCTCGCCGAGCCGCTCGGCGAGCATCGCCTGGTCCGGATCCTCGAAGCGGATCCGCAGGAACTCCTGGCCCGACCACTCCCCGAGCCCTTCGGGGAGCCGGGAGAGCCGCTGGGCCGAGCGCAGGGTCGCCAGGGACGACTCGACCAGGCCGCGCAGCCGGTCCACGATGCTGTCCCGGTTGCGCTCCAGCTGGGCCAGCTCGTCGGTCAGGACGCGCAGCCGGGGCGCGAACGCCTCGGCCCACGCCGCGGCGTGCTCCGGCAGCGCGGCCGCGGGCAGCTCGCGGATCTGCTGCCGGGCGGGGGTGCGCACCTGCTCGTAGCGGGTCGCGTTGGCATGCCGTACGAGCACGTCGCTCGCCTCCCGGACGGCGGCCTCGGCCGCCGACAGGTCACCCGCGCAGCCGCGCAGCGAGCGGCGGGTCTCGGCGGCCGCCTGCCGGGCCTCCGCGAGGCTCCCGGCGTACGCGTCGGGCTGCGCGTCCGCCCCGTCGACGGCCGCCTCCTGGTGGTCGCGGAGCAGGTCCCGCAGCAGCGCGGCGGTCTCCTCGAAGCCGCCCGCCGCGTCCTCGGCGGCGCGGTGGGCGCGCAGCAGCTCGCTGTGGGTGGTGCGGGCGGTCTCCAACGCGTCCGTACGGGTGCTGAGTTCGGCGTTGGCCGTCCGCAGCAGTTCCTTGGCCTGCTCGGCGTCCTGCGGGACCATCCCCTCCGGCAGCTCGGTGTGCGCGTCGCCGTCCGCGGGCGCCAGCCGCTCCGCCTCGCCGCGCAACCGGCCCAGCTGCTCGCTCGCCGCCGACGCGCGCGACTCCATCGTGTGCACCAGCGACTCGGCGCGGGCCGCGGCCGCCTGGCGGGACGGGGCGTCCGCGCCGTCGGTGCTCTCCAGCAGCTGCGCGGCCCGGGTGCGGACCTTGTTGGTGAGCCGGTCCAGCGAGGCCAGCGCGGCGCTCTCGTCGCTCTCCGCACGGGCCTGCTCGGCGCGCAGGTCGGCGCCGACCCCGACCTTCTCGTACACCTGCGAGGCCGCGCGGTACGCCTCGCGGAGCGCGGGCAGCGAGGTGGTCGGCGGGGTGCCGTCCGCCACGTCGTCGGGCGCGCCCGCGATCTCGGCGCGCTCGGCGCGCAGCGCGCGGGCGGTGCGGTGCGCGTCGTCGGCCGCGCGCTGGGCCGCGCGCCGGTCCTCGTCGGCCGCGCGCGCCCGGTCCACGCACGCGGCGGCCCGCTCCTCGTACTCCGCGGCCTCGTCGGCCAGTTCACGCAGCCTGGTCTGCCACGCGGCCCGCTCCCGCAGCCGGAACGCGAGCCCCGCCAGCGCGTCGGCCGCCCGGCGGGCCCGCTGCGCCGCCTCCTGCCGCTCGTCGCGCACCCGGGCCGTCTCGCCGGCCGCCTCGTCCGCCTCCACCCGCGCCGTACGGGCCTCCGCCAGCTCCTGCTGCGCCTCCTCGGCCGCCTCACGCCCGCGCTCGGCCGCCTCCGCCAGCTCCGCGAGCCGCCCCGGCGGGCAGCCCGTACGCCACGACGACAGCCGCGCCGCCAGCGCCCGGTCCCCGGCCAGCCGGGCCGCCAGCCCCCGGATGTCCTCGTCCCGCGCGGTGGCCCGCGCCCGCAGCTCGCGCCGCTCGTCGTCGGCGGCCCGCTCGTCGTGCATCGCCGGGTTCGGCGGCACCAGGAACACCCCGCCGTCCTGCGCCCCCGGCGGCGGCGTCGGCGCGAGCAGCGCGGCCGCCGTCCCGACGGCCACGGCGGAGCGCGGCAGCAGCGACGCCGTGGCGAGCGCCTCGCGGGCGCGGACGTGTGAGTCGGGGTCGGTGATGACCACCCCGTCGACCAGCTCCGGCCGAGCGGCCAGCACCGCGGCGTGATCGGTGGGGTCCACGGCCTGCGCCAGATACCGCCAGCCGGGCAGCGCGGGGATGCCGTGCTCGCCCAGGTACTCCACCGTCGCCAGCACATCCGGGCTGGGCGGCAGCAGCCCGCCGTCACCGAGCGCGGCCAGGATCCGCGAGTCGTCGGCCGCGGCCGTACGCAGGTCGAACAGCTGCCGCTCGGCGGACGCGACGCTCTCGTCGAGCAACTCCCGCAGCGCGTCGGCGCTCCGATCGAGCTCCTCGGCGCTCAGCGGCCCCTCCCCCCGGACCCGCCCGGCGGCGCCACCCGCCGCCTGCCCCCGGCCCGCGCGCCCGGCTGAGCCACTGGCGCCGCTCGTCGCGCCCTCACCCCGCCGGGCCGAAGCCCCTGCCGGGTTCCCTTCCCCGCGAGCCGTAGCGCCCCTGGCTCCGCCCGCCGCGCCGCCGGCCGGGCGTACGGCGCCGCCGGTCGGGACGTCGGTCGCGGGCACGACCACGTCCGTCGCGCCATCGGCCCGGCGCGCCGCGTCGCCGGTCGCGTCCGCACCTTGGCCGGGGGTGACGCCCTCATCGCCGGTCGGGCCGGCTTCCCCGGGAGCCGTGTCACCCTTGGCTCCGCGCACCGCCCTGCCTGACGCACCTTCGGCCGGGCGCACGGCATCGCCGGTCGGGCCGCCAGGCCCGGACACCGCCACGCCGGTTGCCCCATCGGCGCCGCGCGCCGCGCCGCCGGTCGGGCTCTCCTCCCCACGAGCCGTGGCGCCCGTCGCGGCCTCGGCTCCGCCGTCCCCGTCGGCGGGCGCATCCCCGGCCTGATGGGCCGTAACGCCGGGCGCGCCCTCGGCCGGAGGAGTCCCCGCGTCCGCCGCGGGCCCGCCGACGGCGGCACCCGGCCCGCCCAGGCCGGGCTCACCGTCGGCCGGGCCGTGACCGGCCGCCGCGGCGTCATCCTGACGGGCCGTAGCGGCCGTTGCGCTCTCGGCGCTGCCAGACGTGGCGGGCCGGTCGTCGCTGAGTTCGGGGGACCAGCAGTCCTCGTCCGGGGCGGCCGGGTCGGCGGTGCCCGCGCTCTCTTCGGGGGCGTTCTCCGGCTCGTTCACATGGGCGGAGACGCCGCCGGGCGGGCGGGCTTCGGCCGGTAGGGAGCGGGGGTGGCGCCCGGGGGCGGGCTGCTCCAGTTCGTCGACGCGCATCGTCACCGGCCCGGGCGAGCCGGCCTCGGCCGCCAGCGGCCGCCCGGCGCGGGGGGCCGGGACGGACGGGGTGGCCGGGGTGGCACCGGGGAGGCCGAGGAGTTCGACGAGGCGCTGTTCGGAGCCGAGGGACTCGGCCGCCCGGCGCTCCGCGTCGTAAGCCGCCTCCGCCGCGCGGGACGCGTCGGCCGCGCGGGCGGCGGCCAGCTCCGTGCGGGACTGCTCGGCGGCGGCCGCCTGGGCGGTGTCCGCGGTGCGGCGGGCCGCCTCGCGGGCGACGTCCCAGGCGGCGACGGCGGTCTTCTCCGCGTCGCTGGCGGCGAGGGCGGCGCGGGCCGGATCGGCGTCGGGGGCGGAGTCGTCCAGCCAGCCGGCGCGGACCGCCTCGGCGGTCTCCTGCTCGACCTCGGCGAGCCGCTGCCGCAGGTGCTCGGTCTCGCTGCGGGCGCGCTGGGCAGCCGTGGCGGCGGCGGTGGCGTCGCGGTGGGCGGCCTCGCCCGTCTCCTGGAGGGCGGCGGAGCGCTCCTCCTCCTCGTTGGCCAGCCGCTCGCCGTCCTCGGCCGCCGCGTGCAGGGCGCGTACGAGGTCGGCGGCGGCCTTGGCGCGGGCGGCGAGCGCGGGGGCGGCGTCCCGCTCGGCCTCGCGGATCGCGGCGGCGACGCGCGCCGAGCGGTCGGCGGCGGCGCGGTGGCGCAGCACCGTCTCGGCGGCCTGCCACGCGGAGTGCAGGGTGCGGGCGTCGTTGACCTCGCGGCGCTGCGCGGCCGCGCCCTTCTCCGCTGCGGCCAGCGCCAACGAGGCGTGCCGGTAGGCGATTTCCGCGGCGACCAGGGAGCTGCGCCCGCGCGCCTCCTCCGCTTCGGTGACGGCGTGGGCCGCGGTGGCGACCTGCTGGGCGAGTTCGGCGGTGCGCTCGCGCTCCTCGGCGCCGCGCCCGGACAGCCGCCGGGCGAGCGTGCGGGTGCGGCGCTCGGCGCCCGCGTGCACCCCGCGGGCCTGCTCGCGCCGCTCCCCCGCGTCCGCGATGCGCGACAGCAGATCCAGCGAACCGGCCGTGAAGTCGCGCTCGGCGGTCAGCTCCGCGCGGCGGCCCAGCTTGTGGGCGAAGCCGTGCACGAGGTCGGCGAGCCCGTCCGTGTCACGGGTGTCGGTGACGGCGCGCAGCAGTAGATCGGTGAAGTCGGAGTCGTTCTTGACGGCGAACAGGCCGGCGGCCTCGCCCTCGTCGGCGTTCATCTCCCGCTGGTAGCGGAAGAGTTCGGGGTCGAGCCCGAGCTCGCCGAGGTGCTCGTTCCAGCGCTCGTGGATCTCCACCCAGACCACGTCGAGGTGCGGATAGGCCTTGTCCGCCTCGGTGATCGCGTCGCGGAAGCCCTTCATGGTGCGGCGGCGGCCGCGGGCGGTGGAGGCGCCCTCGACGATGGGCCGCACCGCCGCGGACTCCGCGACGGGCAGGGAGTCGAGGCTCAGCCCCGGCCCGGGGCGGAAGGAGTACCACGCCTCGGCGAACTTCCGCGGGTCGTTGGACACCTGGCGGCCGCGCCACTCGCTGACCTTGCCGACGACGACGGTCTCGCCGGTGACGGTGTGCTGCCACTCAAGCGCGACATGCCCGCAGTCGTCGGCGAGCAGGAACTTGCGCAGCACGCCGGAGCTGGCGCCGCCCAGGGTGTTGCGGTGGCCGGGGAGCATCACCGAGAAGATCAGCTTGAGCAGGACGGACTTGCCGCCGCCGTTCTCCAGGAAGAGCACGCCGGCGGGCGCGGGGCGGCGCGGCGGGCCGACGGGCTCCTCCTCGAAGAACTCCGCCTGGGTGGGGGCGGGGCTGGGCACCGGCTCGCCGACTCCGCGCAGGTCCAGGACGGTGTCGGCATAGCGCGCACCGGCCGGCCCGATGGAGTAGAGGCGGACCCGGGACAGCTCGTACATGGCGGCGGACTCTCGTTGTCGTGACGGTGGTCGGTAGGTGCGGGTCGTCGGGTGGGGGCGGGGGTGCCCAGGTCGGGTCAGGTGGCGTGGAAGGGCAGGCCCGCGTCGGCGACCAGGTCCAGGTCGTCGCCTTCGTCCGGCGGCAGCAGGGTCGCGCTGCCGTCGCTCATGGGCACCACGCCCAGTTCGAGCAGCTCGGCCATGGCGGCGCTGCCCGCCATGTCGCGGACCTGGAGCTGGTAGCGGGCGGTGGTGCGGTACGCGCCTCCTGCGTCGTCCCCGGTGCGCTGGAGAAAACCGGAGTCGACGAGGAAGGCGACGGCCTTGCCGACGATGCCGGTCGTCGAACCGGCCAGCCGCCGCGCGTCCTTGGTGGCGCCGGTGGCGCTGCGCCGCGCGTACACCCGCCAGGCCGCCTCCAGGCCGGGGGCGTCGGTGGTCGGGTCGGTGTTCTCCCCCTGCTCCTCGGCCCGCTCCTCCAGGCGGCGGCAGGCCTGTCGTACGAAGGCGTCGATGCCGTTGACCGTGACGCGCCCGATGTAGCCGTCGTCGGCGAGGTCCTCTGGGCGGGGGAAGGCCATGGCGGCGACGGCGAGATGGGCGAGGCCGTGCAGGAAGCGGTCGGCGGAGTCGGTCGAGGCGCGGCGGGCGTAGTCGCCCATGCGGACGGCGAAGACGGAGTCCTCGGCGGCGGCCAGGGCCATCCCGGCCCGGGTGGAGACCTCGAGCACGATCAGTCCGAGGCCGGCGGCCACCGCGTCGGCCAGCCGCGCGAACGCCGGGTCGTCGCGGTGGCGGCGCAGCAGCTCGGCGTACTCGACGTCACGGGCGGGCAGCAGCTTGGGCTGGAGC
The DNA here is from genome assembly GCF_055569495.1 of Streptomyces sp. NPDC028305. Classification (NCBI taxonomy): domain Bacteria; kingdom Bacillati; phylum Actinomycetota; class Actinomycetes; order Kitasatosporales; family Streptomycetaceae; genus Streptomyces; species Streptomyces sp. NPDC028305. The sequence goes on along the minus strand of NZ_JBVHTN010000008.1, from coordinate 540,937 downwards.
CCGAAGGCGACCAGGCGCGCCGCGTCGGCCGCGTCGGCGGGGGTGAGGGGCGCGCCCGCCGACGCGCCCGCACCACCACCTGACGCGCTTGCTGCCCCCGGCGCGCCCGGGGCCGACGGCATCAGGTCAGGTTGGGCGGCGTCCGCGGGATCGTACTCGGTCACGGGTGAAGCTCCTTGGGGGCGGCGGTCCAGCGGGCTGCGGCGGGCCGGCGGGCGTCAGCGGTCCGGCGGGCCGCGGCGGTCTCGCGGGCCGGGGCCGGGCCGCCGTATCGGCACAACACGCGCATTACGCCACCTCCGCGCGGTCCGCCGCCATCCCGGCCGCGTCCAGCATTGCCATGCCCACGATCAGATCCGCGCCGCCGAACTCCGGGTCGTCCAGATCGGTGCCGTCGTCGACGGCGAACAGCAGCCGCTCCTCGCCCTGGCGGTAGGCGGTGCCGACGGGCGGGCTCGCGGCGTGCACGGCCAACAGGGCGATCAGATACGGGAGTTCGCGGTCGCGGCGGCGGGCCTCGGCCAGGAGGCCGGAGAGCCTGCGGGGGGCGTCGGCCGGGAGGTCGAGCAGCTGCATGGCGGTCGCCAGCTGCTCCTCGCTGAAGCGGCTGTCGTCGGGGGTGGCGATCAGGTCCGGCTCGGGCATCTCCGCACCCAGGTGCTCACGCTCGACGGGCGGGGTCAGCAGCATGTCCACCAGGTCGCCGACGCGCACGGACGTCGGGGTGCGCAGCCCCGTGCCGCGGGCGAAGAAGGCGTCGGTGACGCGGAGGGCGCGGTCCACGGGGAGCGGCAGCACGGGCGCGAGGAGCTGCCCGTACAGGTCGAGCCCGGCGCGCGCGGCCGGTGTGGCGAAGGCCTGGCGGTCCTGCTCGGCGCGGAACAGCGGCCCGGCCTCCAGCAGCCGGGACTGAAGCTGGGTGTGGCGGCGGATGCAGTCCTTCACTATGTCGACGAGCTCGGCGGCGCGGCGCTTGTTCTCGGCGCTCTCCGCCTCGTCGCGGGCCTTGCGGATATTGGTCAGGATCGCGTTCTCATGGCGGTAGCGGTCGGCGACGTGGTCCAGGGCCTCGCTGATCAGGTCGGGGACCGTGCTCAGCCAGTCGACGGCGCGGACGTTGCGCCGGGTGGCGTCCAGGGTGCGGCGCAGCGTCTCGGAGTACTGCACGGTGCGGTAGCGGGCCTGCTCGGCGGCGAGTTGGGCGTCGGCGAGGCGGCCGCGGCTGACCAGCACCTCCAGCTTCACCTCGGCGGCGATCTGGGCGCTGGTCACGTCCGTGTCGAGCGCGCCGACCAGGACGTTGACCGCCTCGTCGGTGGTGCGCAGATAGACGCTGCCGCCGGGGCCCGGCACCTCTTCGACCAGTTTGAAGTCGTAGTCGCGGCGCACATAGACGCCGTCGGGGCCGAACGTGCCGTACACCGCGCGGAAGCCGCGGTCCACACTGCCGACGTTGATCAGGTTTTCCAGCACCCAGCGGGCGACGCGCTCGTGCTCGGTGGCGGGCCGCTCCGGGGCCTGGGCGGCGACGCGAGGGAGCAGCCTGGCCACTATCTCGTCGTGGTCGGCGCCGGTGTCGAAGTCCATGTTGAGCGTGACCAGGTCGATGGCGGCGAGGGCGACCTCCGCCATCGCGTACACCGAGTACTCACCCGCCAGGCTGCCCTTGCGCGCGTCGAGGTCGTGGAGCGGCGCGGTGCAGGCGAGCGCGCGGAGCCGCCGGGCCAGGCCTTCGTCGGCGGCCGGGCCCGGGGCCGGGCGCGCGGCCCCGGCGTACCCGTTGAGCTGGGGCGCGGCCGCCCCAGGCGGTGGAGAAGTCACGTCGCACAGATTAGGCGCTCCTACCGACAACGGACGAAACGGCGCGGAGCGGCCGAGCGCGTCGACCGAACCGTCAGTCTAAGGCCTGTGCCGGCCCGGCTCGGGCGGGCCGTTCAATGGGTGGCTCCCTCGGGGACGCGGAGGTCTTCGCGGGTGGTCACGGCCGTGGTGACGATGGCCCGCAGGGCGTGCGCCACCGTGTCGGCGGGCAGCGAGGGCTCGGCCCGGTCCACGACCTGTTCGGGGGCGTACGGGACATGGACGAATCCGCCGCGCAGGGCGGGCCTGCGGGTGGCGATCAGATGGGCGAGCCCGTAGAAGACGTGGTTGCAGACGAAGGTTCCGGCCGTCTGGGACACGGAGGCGGGAATTCCGGCCGCCCGCACCGCCGCGACGCAGGCCTTGACGGGCAGGGCGGCGAAGTAGGCGGCGGGGCCGCCCGGGACCACCGGCTCGTCGACGGGCTGCCGGCCGGCGTTGTCGGGGATCCGGGCGTCGTCGACGTTGACCGCGACGCGCTCGACGCTGATGCCGGTGCGGCCCCCGGCCTGCCCGACGCACAGCACCAGGTCGGGGTCGGCCGCCTCCACCGCGGCGGCCAGCTCCTCGAGCGCCGTGCCGAAGACGCAGCTCAGCCGGGCGGCGGTGACCTGGATGCCGGGCGGGGGCCCGGCGGCGACCAGCGAGACGGCCTGCCAGGACGGGTTGACGTCCTCGCCGCCGAAGGGCTCGAAGCCGGTGAGGAGCACGCGGGTCACAGGGAGGCCCCCTCAGAAGGCGAAGAGCGAGATGATGACGATGTTGCAGGCCAGCAGCGCCCCGGCGGTGGGGATCTGGGCCTTGATGGGCCCGTACTGGTCCTTCAGTTCGAGCAGCGCGGCGGGGACGATGTTGTAGTTGGCGGCCATGGGCGTCACAAGGGTTCCGCAGAAGCCGGCCAGCATCCCGACGGCGAGGACGACCGCCGGTTCGCCGTGCATCTGCTGGATGAGCACGGGCCAGCCGACGGCGGCGGTCATCACGGGGAACGCGGCGAAGGCGTTGCCCATGATCGTGGTGAACACGGCCATGCCGACGCAGTAGACGGCCACGGCCACATACTTCTGACCGTCCGGCAGCAGTTGTTCGGTGATCTTGCCGACCTGGGTGCCGACCCCGGCCACCTGGAAGATCGAGCCGAGCACGGCCAGCAGCTGGGGCAGCAGCAGTGCCCAGCCCATGGACTCCAGCAGACCGCGCCCGGCGTGCAGCGACACGGCGGGGTTGCGCTCGCGGACCACGAACATGGCGACCGCGAGCCCGGCGACGGCGCCGAATCCGAGGCCGAGGACGGTCTCGCTGCCCGGCTCGAGCACCGGCTCGCCGCCCACGTGCCAGTGCTTGAGGGCGGAGGCGCAGACGACCGCGACGAGCGGAATGGTGAGGGCGGGGACGAACAGCCTGCCGCGCAGCCGCGCGGCCAGGGCGGTGCGCTGCTCGGCGGTGGTGGTGCGCGGGGTGCCGCGCCCGGTGCGGCCGAAGCCGGCCAGGCAGGCCATGGCCAGCACGGCGACCCCCAGCGGCTCGGCCGGGGCCTGCCCGCGCACCACCCAGGTGCTGTAGAGGAAGCAGGCGCCCAGCAGGCCCCAGAAGGCCGCGGAGCCGAGGCGCTTGGGGTTGCTGCGGTCGACCGCCATCTGTGCGGCCATGGCGAGGAAGACGGCGCCGACCAGCCAGTAGAACCACTCGACCTTGATCACTTCGCGTCCTCCGAGGTGCGGTCGCCGGGCGCGGCGGAGCGGGCGGCCGCGGCCGTCAGTTCGCGGTCCAGGGTGCGGTCCAGGCGCAGCAGCCGGGCGCCGTGGATGAGGAAGGCGCACACGGCGGTCGGGATGGCCCACAGGGCCAGCTGAAGCGGCTCGAGGTGGGTGTCGTAGGTGGTGTTGACGAAGCCGGTGATGAGCAGGATCGAGCCGATGGCGAGGAAGCAGTCCTCGCCGAAGAACAGTCCGACGGTGTCGGCGCTCGCGGCATACGAGCGGACGCGCTCGCGCATCCGCTCCGGCAGCGGGCCGTGGCGGCGCTCGGCGGCCCCCTCGGCCATCGGCGCGACCATGGGCCGCACGCTCTGCGCGGGCCCGCCGACGCTGGTGAGGCCGAAGGCCGCGGTGACCTGACGGAGCCCCAGGTAGAGGGCGAGGAAGCGGCCGGCGGTGAGTTTGCCGAGCCGGCCGATGAGGGTGCGGGCCTGTTCCTGGAGGCCGTTGCGCTCCAGGAGGCCGATGACCGGGAGGGTGATGACGAAGATCGTCACCGAGCGGCTGGAGGCGAAGCCGTTGCCGAAGGCCGCGAGAACCTCCCGGGGCGAGAGTTCGCCCAGCAGCCCGGTGACGATGCCGGAGACTCCCACCACCAGTAACGGATTGCGGCGGGTGGCGAATCCGAGGACCACCACCAGGACTCCGAGGAGAACGATCATTGGTCCCGCCTTCCGTGAGCAGGACCTCACGGAAGCCGTGAGGAAGAGTGCATCGGAGGCTAGGGGATCGTTGAACGATCCGACAAGACGTCGATATGCGCCTGTTCCCCGGCGCCCGGATCGTTTACGGCTCGGAAACCCGCTGGGCGTAGGCCTCGGCCAACTGGAGCCGGGAGTCGTTGAGATAGGCGGCGAGCAGCCGCTCGGCCTCGGGGGCGTCCCCGGACTGGAGCACCTCCAGGATGTGCCGGTTGCGGATCAGATACGGCGCGTGGAAGCGGCGCGGGTCGTCCATGACATGGAAGACGAGGCGGAGTTCGGCCAGTACGCCGCGCATCAGCTCATCCGCGCGGGGGCTGCCCGCGAGGGCCACGATCCCCTGGTGGAAGCGGATGTTGGCGGTGGAGAGGTCCCGCCAGGCCCGCTCCCGCGCGGCGTGCTCCCCCGCCACGACGGCCGACTCGACCGCCTCCAGCGGGTACGGCGGCGCTCCGAGGCCGCGTACCGCGCCGCACTCCACCATCGTGCGCACCCGGAAGATGTCGGTCAGGTCGTCCACCGTCACCACGCGCACGAACACGCCGCGGTTGAGTTCGTGCACCAGCAGCCGCTCGTGGGTGAGCAGCCGGTACGCCTCTCTGAGGGTGTTGCGCGAGACACCGAGCGACGCTTTGACGCTGTCCTCGGACAGCCGGGTGCCGGGCGGGAAGAACCCTTCGGCGATGCGGTCGCGCAGGACGTCCGCGACGCGCTCGACGGTGCTCGTCCGCCCCAGCAGCGCCCGGTCGCCCTCCAGCCCGGCCGGCCCGGCCGGCGCGGAGGTCTCCACAATCAGCCGTTCCGCCCCGTTTTTCACCCTTGCTCCCCTTCACTGCTCCTGAATCCCGTATGGCGAGAAGTCAATCCCAGAACCCGCACCGGAACAACATTCTTCTTGTCGGATCGTTCAACGATCCCCTACCTTGTCATGCCATGGCGGACCTCACCATCGATCTCAACGCCGACCTCGGCGAGGGCTTCGGCCGCTGGCAGCTCACCGACGACGACGCCCTGCTGTCCGTCGTCACCAGCGCCAACGTGGCCTGTGGCTACCACGCCGGCGACCCCTCGACCATGCGCCGGGTGTGCGAGCTGGCCGCCGAGCGCGGTGTGCGCATCGGCGCCCAGGTCTCCTACCGGGACCTGGCCGGCTTCGGCCGGCGCACCATGGATGTGCCGCCGCGCGAGCTGACCGACGAGATCGCCTACCAGATCGGAGCGCTGCGGGTGTTCGCCCGGTCCGCGGGGGCGGACGTGGTCTACGTCAAACCGCACGGCGCGCTGTACAACCGCTGCGTATACGACGCGGCGCAGGCCGCCGCCGTCGTCGAGGGCGCGCTGCTGGCCGCCGACGCCCCGCTGCCCGTCCTGGGGCTGCCCGGCTCCCGGCTGCACGAGGCGGCCGGCGCGGCCGGACTGCCGGTGGTGAGCGAGGGCTTCGCCGACCGCGCCTACACCGCGGCCGGGACGCTGGTCCCGCGCGGCGAGCCCGGAGCCGTGATCGCCGACCCGGGCACCGTGGTCAAGCGCTCCCTCAACTTCGCCCGCGACAGGTCGGTGACCTCGATCGACGGCGAGCCGGTCGAGGTGGACGTGCGGTCCCTGTGCGTACACGGCGACACCCCCGGGGCCGCCGACATCGCCCGCCGGGTCCGGGCCGAACTGGAGGCCGCGGGCGTGCGCGTGGAGCCGTTCGCATGACCGGCCCCGGCGGACGGGTCCGGGTGCGCGGGCTGCCGGTGGGGGACCACGCGCTGCTCCTGGAAGTGGACACCGGCGAGGCCGCCCTGGCCCTGCACGCCGAGCTGCTGCGCCGCGCCGAGGCCCGGACGCTGCCCGCGGTGCGGGAGATCGTGCCCGCCGCGCGCACGGTGCTGCTGGACGGAGTGGCCGACCCGCGCCGCCTCGCGGCCGAGGTGGCGCGGTGGGACATCCCGCCGTCGGCCGACGGCCACGGCGCCACCGTCGAGATCCCGGTGCGCTACGACGGCCCGGACCTGGCCGATGTCGCCGAGCTGTGGGGGGTCGCCCCGCAGGAGGTCGCGCGCATCCACTCGGGCACCGAATTCCACGTCGCCTTCTGCGGCTTCGCCCCCGGTTTCGGCTATCTGACCGGCCTGCCGGAGCGCTGCCGGGTGCCGCGCCGCGCCACCCCGAGGACCAGGGTCCCGGCTGGTTCGGTCGCCCTCGCGGGCCCGTACACCGGCGTCTATCCGCGCTCCTCCCCCGGCGGCTGGCAGCTGATCGGCATCACGGACGCGGTGCTGTGGGACACCGCGCGCGACCCGGCCGCGCTGCTGTCCCCCGGCACGCGCGTGCGCTTCATACCGCAACGGCCCCTACGAGAAGAGACCTCCGCATGACGGACAGCGCCTTCGTCGTGGTGCGGGCCGGCGCGCTGACCACCGTCCAGGACCTCGGCCGGGCCGGCCACGCCCACCTCGGAGTGGTGCGCTCCGGGGCGCTCGACGAGCCCGCCCTGCGGCTCGCCAACCGCCTGGTGGGCAACCCCGAGGGGGCCGCGGCCCTGGAGACCACGCTCACCGGCTGTGCCGTGCGGCTCCGCCGCGCGGCGACGGTGGCGGTCGTGGGCGCGCCCTGCCCGGTCACCGTGGACGGCCGCCCGGCCGCGTGGGGCGCGCCCGTGCGCGTACGGGCGGGCGCGCTGGTGGAGGTCGCGGCGGCCACCCATGGCGTGCGCGGCTATCTGGCGTTCGACGGCGGCGTGGCGGCCGAGCCGGTGCTCGGCAGCCGTTCCACGGATGTGCTCTCCGGTCTCGGTCCGCCCCCGCTCGCCGACGGCGCGGTGCTGCGGCTGGGCGCGCCGTACGGCCCGGCGCCCGCCGTGGGCGCCGCGTTCTGCCCGGCGCCGCCGCGCGAGCTGGTGCTGCCGGTCGTACTCGGCCCGCGCGACGACTGGTTCACGCCCCGGGCGCTGCGCACCCTGGCCACCGGCGCGTTCCGGGTGTCGGCCGCGAGCAACCGGATCGGGCTGCGGACCGAGGGCCCCGCGCTGGAGCGCGCGAGGGACGGCGAGCTGCCCAGCGAGGGCATGGCTCTGGGCTCGCTCCAGGTCCCGCCGGACGGCCTCCCGGTGCTGTTCCTGGCCGACCATCCGACGACCGGCGGCTACCCGGTCGTCGGCGTCGTCCCCGAGCCCCATCTGGCCGCGGCCGCCCAGGCCGTCCCGGGCACGGCGGTGCGCTTCGTACCGCGGAGGCCCCGGTAGACGCCCGGTAGCGGAGACCGGAGGCCGGGCCGGTGTCCTGGGTCAGAGCTTCGCCGACGCCGAAGACGCGGAGCAGTCGAGGCTGTTCAGGTCCACCGCGTCGGCCATGGCCTGCATGCCCTTGTCGTTCGGGTGCAGATGGTCGCCGCCGTCGAAGAACGGCAGGATGCGCTCGTGGTCGTACGGACTGCGCAGGGCCCGGTCGAAGTCGGTGACCGCGTCGAACACACCGCTGTCCCGGATGAACGCGTTGACCTCCTGACGCACGGCCTCGGCCTCCGGATCCCACTCCGACCAGCCCTTGAACGGCCCGACCGTAGCGCCCACCACGCGCTTCCCGGCCGCGTGCGCCCGCCGGACGACCTCCCGGTAGCCGGCGATCATGTCCTGGGCGGTCACGCCGGTGTGCGCCTTGATGTCGTTGACGCCCTCGAAGAGGAACACCGTGCACACGCCGGGGTGGGACAGCACGTCCCGGTCGAGCCGGTGCAGTGCACTCTGCCCGGCGCCGTCGGCCAGCACCTTGTTGCCGGAGATCCCCTCGTTGGCCACGCCCTTGACCGTCGTGGTGGTGGATTGCCGGAGCCGGCGCGCGAGGTAGTCGGGCCAGCGGCGGTTGAGGTCCGTGCTGGACTGCCAGCCGTCGGTGATCGAGTCGCCGAGGGCCGCCACGGCTCCCGTTCCCGGGGACGCCCGGACCGTCACGGCGTCCAGGTAGAACCAGGAGCCGATGGTGCCGCCCCAGTTCGCCGGGGAGTCCTCGGCGGTGTGATCGCCCTGGGAGACATACGAGGTCTGCATGCTCATGCCGTGTCCGGTCGCCGGGCCGGCCGCGTCCGGGCTGTGCACGCTGACCACCAGGTTGGTCCCGGCGGCCACCCGGCCCGGCAGCGGGTCGCTGGTGACGGTCGCACCGGCCGGGACGGTGACGGACCGCGCGCCGCCGAAGACCAGCTGCCGGTTGCTGCCGCGCACCAGGCCGGCCCCAGCCTCCTGGACGCCCGCGTAGACGCTGTCGAACGTCACCGGCCGGTCCCCGAAGGCGTTGGAGAGCCTGACGCGCAGGTCACTCCCGCCGACGCTGGTGTGGACGACGAGCCGGTACGCGCGGTCCGGCACACCCTCCCCCAAGCGGTCGGCACTGGCTCCCCAGGTCACGACCTCGCTCCCGGCCGGCGCGGCCCGGGCCGTCGCCGGGACGGCCTGAACGGCCAGGGCGGCGAACGCCAGGGCCACCAGCACGCACCCCCGGCCCCGTCCGGCCCTCATCGGGTGAACCCCTTCAGCGTGACCGACTCGCCCGGCGCCAGCGTCACCGGCCGCGACGCCCCGCCGAACACCACCGTGGTGGTACGGCCGCCGACGCTGCGGACGCGCACCTCGGTCGGTGTGCCCTCCCGCCAGCGCAGGTCCACCACGAACCCGCCGCGCACCGGCACGCCGGCAACCGAGCCGGACGCGGCCCAGGCGCCGGGCAGCGCCGGCAGCAGCTCGATGTGTCCGGGGCGCGAGTACAGCAGCATCTCGATCATCGCGGCGGGTGTGCCGAAGTTGGCGTCGATCTGGAAGATGCCGCGTCCCCGCTCGACCTCGTAGATGTCGAACAGGTTGAACGCCGTGCCGTTGCTTCCGTCGGACGACGGAAGCAGGTTGTCGGCGACGAGCTGGTAGGCCTTGTCCGCGTTCTTCAGGCGCGCCCAGCACAGCGCCCGCCAGGCGTTCGCCCAGCCGAAGCTCTTCGTCCCGCGCGCGGTGAGCAGCGCGCGGGCGCCGTCGACGATCTCCTTCGGGGTGGAGCCGTCGGGGCGGATGCGGTCGCCGGGGAAGAGACCGACGAGCGGCGAGAGATGGCGGTGGGTGGTCTCGCCGAGGTTGTCGGGCGACATCCACTCCTCCAGCCAGCCCGTCGTCGGGCTCACCCGCGGCAGGTACAGCCGGTCCCGCAGACCGGTCACGGTCCGTGCGTAGCCGGCGTCCTTGCCGAGTACGGCGGCCGCCTCGGCGTAGTTGCCGAACAGGGCCCACACCAGCTCCTGGGCGTAGGTGATGCCCTTGGCGTCCAGCGGGCCGTGCTCGGGCGACCAGTCGCTGTCGGCGATCAGCACCTCGCCCGAGCCGTCCGGCGCGGCGATGGTGAGCAGCCGGGCCTCCCAGAAGGCGCAGGCGCCCTTGAGCAGCGGGTAGATCTTCGCCAGGTATCCCCGCGACCCGCTGTACTCGTAGTGCTCGTACAGGCTGTTGCTCAGCCAGGCGTTGCCCGCGGGATGCCACCACCAGCCGCCCCCGCCGTAGGGGTTGGTGGAGATGGCGACCGTCCAGCCGGCGACCTTCCCGGTGGAGTTGCGGTACCGGTTGCGCGGGTCGTTGAACAGGAGGCGGGTCAGGTCGGTCCACGAGGGCAGCTGGGCGAGGCAGTAGTCCGCGAAGGCGTCGAAGCACTGCGACAGGCCCGCCCGGTCGGCCATCCAGTAGTTCATCTGGATGTTGATGTCGGTGTGGTAGTCGCCCATCCAGTCCGGGTCGTTGCCGTCCAGCCACAGGCCCTGCAAGGCCAGCGGGAGGCTGCCGCGCGAGCCGGAGATCATCAGGTAGCGGCCGTACTGGAGGTACTGCGCCTCCAGCTCCGGGTCGGGGGCGCCGTCGCGGGCCCGTGCCGTGAGCCTCCCCCAGGTGTCCAGGGAGCGTTGCGCGTCGGTCGACGTGCCGAGCGAGAGGCTCAGCTGCTCGTACAGCGGTCGGTAGTCGGCGACGTGGGTGCGCAGCAGGGTGCCGGCCGGGTGCCGGGCCGCGGCGGCGACCTTGGTGCGGGCCAGCGCCTCGGGGTCGAGGGCGGGGTCGCGGTACCCGCTGTCGGCGTCGGGCGCGTAGTTCGTGCCGCCGCTGAGGACGACGGTGAGGTCCGTGCAGCCGGAGAACTCGATGCGCCGTCCCTTCACCCGGACCCGGCCGCCGCTGCCGTACGCCGTGACCGCCGCCCCGTAGCGCAGGCCGTTGGGCAGCGTGGCGCCGAAGGACTCGGCGCCGGCCGGCTCCTCGCCGTGCGTGCCCTCCAGGGTGACGGTGCCGGTGTGGCGGCCGCCGCCGCTCTGGGTGAAGTGCAGGACGATCGCGTCGTCGGGGCGGCTGGCGAAGACCTGCCGGCGGTACGTCACGCCGGAGCGGACGTAGCTGGTGGTGACCAGGCCCTGGGCGAGATCGAGGGTGCGGCGGTAGCCGTTCACGTCGGACAGGTCGTGGTCGGGGAGGTCCACCGTGAGCCGGGCCAGCAGGGTGAGCGAACCGAAGTCGGCGCGGCCGTACGGGAACTGGCCGTCGCCGTCGAGCGTGTCGTTGAGGCCGCCGGTCCACATCGTGGCGTCGGTGACGAGGAGCAGTTCACGGCCGGGGTCGTTGCTCGCGAGGGCGCCGAAGCGGCCGTTGCCGACCGGCAGCCCCTGCTCGATCAGGGAGTGCTCGTCGCCGGGGGCCCGCCACCAGAGCTGGTCGTGCGCACCGCTCGGTGCGGGCGCGGTCGCGGGGCGCCGGGGTTCGGCGGAGGCGGTGAACGCGGGCAGACCGCCGAGGGCGGCGGTGAGACCGGCCGTCGCGGCGAGAGAGAGCATGGACCGTCTGTTGGGATCGGTCGGGTGAGGGGTCATGGCGGCTCCAGAAGTCTGAGCGGGGCCCGGCCGCCCGGCCGGGCCCCGGGGGGTCAGGAGGACTTCGGTACGTCGATCCGGTCGATGTCCGGCGCGTAGCCGGAACCGCTGTCGAAGGTCAGGGTGTTGGCACCGGCCTTGAGGCTCACCGGGACGTGGACGGTGTTGACCGTGGACCAGTCGCCGGTGGAGGGGAACTTGTGGCTGGTGGAGCCGTTGCCGTTGGCGGAGACCAGGGCGGAGCGGGCGTCACCGCTGATGTAGGAGACCTTGATCTGGTAGGTGCCGGCCTTGGCGACGACGACGTCGTTGAAGGTCAGCCGACCGCCCTGGTAGAGGTTGCCAACCTTCTTGCCGCCGGAGCAGGCGGAGCAGTCGGCGACGGAGGCGTTGCCGGCGTGGGTGTTGGCGGGGTCCTCGGCCTCGACGCCGGACCAGGTGACGGCCTGGCCGCGCGGGGTGACCTTGAACAGGCGGGAGCCATGGGCGGGCAGGGCCTGGGTGATCCGGTCCCGGTAGGTGCCGAGGTTCTCGTGGTTCCACAGGTCGCGCACCGCGGCCTTGCCGGTGAAGCCGAGCGTGGAGAAGTCGGCGGTCACCGCGGCGGGCGCGTCGGCGAGGTTGAACAGGGCGACGGTGAAGGTGCCGTCGGGGTTCTTCGCGGCCCACACCTGCTGCCGGTCGGAGGGGGTGACGGGCACGGCGGGCGGGGCGTCGCTCTGGTCGACGGCGATGACCTCGGTGTTGGTCAGCAGGGACAGGCCGTAGGAGTCCAGCCGGGTGAGGTCGTCACCCGTGTACAGCGGGGACTTGGAGATGGCCCAGAGGGTGGCATAGGTCTGCCGCTCGGCCTTGGTCAGGCCGTCCATCGCACCGTTGCCGACGTTGAGGGAGTCGAGGTCGTTCCAGCCGCCGGGGCCGGCGTGCCGGGCCCAGGCCGGGGCGTCGTCGAACCGGTCGTCGACGGAGTTCTCCCAGCTGACCAGGGTGTTGCAGTAGCACTCGACGTCGGTGTCGATGCGCCAGCCGTTGGTGTACTTCTTCCAGTCGGCGACGTGCCCGTAGTCCAGGGACCAGGAGATCTCCAGGTGGATCGGCCGGCCGGTGGCCGCGATGGCCTGCTGCCAGGCGGCGACGTCGGCGACGTTGTCGTAGTTCTCGCCGCTCTTGAAGGAACCGGGGCCGACACCGTCGAGCTTGAGGAAGTCGTAGCCCCAGTCGGCGAACAGCTGCGCCTGGGAGTCGATGTACTTCTGGGCGCAGGGCTTGGCGAAGTCGAGCTTGTAGGCGCTGTCCCAGCCGTTGGTGGTGCGCAGGTCGGCGTAGACGAGGTCGGCGGTGGTGCAGCCGGGCGCGTTCCAGATGGGCGCGGCGCCTCTGTCGTACGCCTCCTTCTCCAGGCCGACCGGCAGGTAGATGCCCGCCTTGAGCCCCTTGGCGTGGATGTGGTCGGCGACGGCCTTCATCCCGCGGGGGAAGCGGACCGGGTCGGCCTGCTGGCGGGCGTACCGGTCGAAGTGCGGCGTCCAGGCCTTGTCACGCCACCAGCCGGCGTCGATGTTGACGTATTCGTAGCCGTACTTCTTCAGCTTCGCGGCGAGCGCGTCGGTCTGCTTCAGGACGTTGGCCTCGGTGAGGTAGCTGTAGTCGCCGTCGGGGTTGAGCCCGGGGTACTTGGACGACTGCATGCTCCAGCTCGTCCAGCCCATGTAGGGCTTGGCGGCGGGCGTCGGCGCGGCGGTGTCCGCCTGGGCCGGCGGTACGGCGGCCAGGGCCCCCGCGGCCATGGCGAGGACCGCCAGGAACCTCGGGGCGCGCGTGCGCAGCACGGAGTACGAGGGTGACCGCATGGGTCGTACCTCCTGGGGATGGGGATGCGACAGGGGGTGGTGCGCGGGGCGGCTCAGCCCTTGCCCGAGCCGATGGTGAGGCCGCTGATGAACTGGCGCTGGAGCGCGAAGTAGACCAGCAGGGTGGGGATCGCGGTCAGCAGGGCGCCGGCCGCGATCAGGTTCGGGTTGGTGAAGTACTGGCCCTGGAGGTTGGCCAGCGCCGAGGTGATGGGCCGCTTGTCGCCGGTCTCGATGAGGGTGAGCGGCCAGAAGAAGTCGTTGTAGATCCAGATCGACTCCAGCGTCGCCAGCGCGGCGAAGGCCGGGCGGCACAGCGGCAGGATGACCTGGAAGAACTGGCGCCACACCTGCGCGCCGTCGACGACGGCGGCCTCGGAGATCTCCTTGGGGATCGTCTTCATGTAGTTGCTGAGGACGAACGTGCAGAAGCCGCACTGGTAGGCGATGTGGATGGCGATGACGCCCCAGGCCGAGTTGTACAGCAGCAGGGAGTCGCTCATCCACGGGGGCAGCGGGATCAGCAGGTACAGCCGGTACAGCGGGGTGATGAGCACCTGGGCGGGCAGCAGGTTGCCCGCGGTGAACAGCATCAGCAGCGCCAGGTTGAAGCGGAAGCCGAAACGGGAGACGAAGAAGGCGACGGCCGCGGAGAACAGCAGGGTGCCCAGCACCGAAGGGACGGTGATGAGGAGCGAGTTGAGGAGGAAGTGCGGCATGCCGGACTGGGTCCAGGCGTCGGCGTAGTTCTCCAGGCTGACGCCGTGCGGCCAGGAGAAGTAGCCGTGGCGGGCGGTGTCGCCGTACGACCTGAAGGACGTGTAGACGGCCCAGAGCAGCGGGATCAGCCACAGCAGCGAGACACCCGCGAGCAGCAGGTGGCGGCCGGTGTCGCGGCGGGGGCGCGTCGGCCCCGCCGGTCCGGGGCGGCGGGCCGCCGGCGCCCGGGTGGAGCGTCGCTCCGCGGTGGTGGTCACCGGTCCTCCTTGCGGAAGGTCTGGACGAGGAACGTGCCGATCGCGGCCAGGGAGACCAGCAGGAGGACGACCGCGAGCGCGGACCCGTAACCGACCTGGCCCGACTCGCCGATGATGTTGTCCGTGATCAGCAGGGACAGCAGTTCCATGCCCGGTTTGCTGCCGACGCCGCCGCCGAGGACGTAGACGATGTCGAAGGCGCGCAGCGACTCGATCACCGTCACGACCAGGATGATGATGTTGACCGGTTTCAGCGCCGGGAAGATGACGCGCAGGAAGGTCTGGCGGCCGTTGGCCCCGTCCAGCGCCGCGGCCTCCTTCAGCGCCGGGTCGAAGCTCTTCAGGCCGGCCAGGTAGAGGATCATGATGTAGCCGGTGTGCCGCCAGCCGGAGGCGACCAGGACGGCCCACAGGTTCAGGTCGGGGTCGCCGAGCCAGTCGATGTGGTGACCGGCGCCGGCCGCCCCGAGGGCGCTGTTCAGCAGTCCGGTGTCGGGGTTGTAGATGATCTCCCAGATGAACCCCACGACGGCCAGGGACAGCACCATCGGCAGGAAGATCGCGGTCTGGTAGATCCTGGTGAAGCGGATCTTCTTGTCGAGCTGGTAGGCGAGGAAGATGCCGAACGGGGTCGGCAGCAGCGCGGTGAACAGCAGCCAGATCACGTTGTGCCGCACGGCCGGCCAGAACGGCGGGTAGTTGGTGAAGATCTGGTGGTAGTTGTCGAACCCGGTCCAGCGGATGTCACCGAGGTCGATGCCGTCCCAGCTGGTGAAGGACAGCGCCACCGAGGCGAGCGCGGGGAGCCAGACGAAGACCAGCAGGGCGAGGACCGGGATGCCGATGACCGCGGTCAGAAACAGGCGGTCACCGGTGCTCAGGCGGCCGGGCCGGTGCGGGGCGGAGGGCGGAGAGGACACAGTGGGGGCCTTTCCGGTCCTGGTCAGACCGTGAAGAAACGCGCGCGCTGCGACTCGATCTTCTTCAGCGTGTCGGCGCCGTCGTCGGGGTGGCCGAGCCACTGGATCAGTCCGGGCAGCAGGACGGTGGAGACGAACCCGGGGTCGCTGTCGCGGTCGGCGAACTGGCTGATGTGCCGGGCCGAGCCGATGAGCTGGGCGGACTTCTTCTGGAGCGCGTTGTACGAGGACGTGTCCGCCTTCTCGTTGACCGCGAGGTTGCTCGGGTCGACGTCCATGTACTGCTGCTCGGCCCGGGCACTGCCCAGGAACTCCAGGAACTTCCGCGCGCCGTCCGCGTTCTTGGGCCGGCGGCTGAGCATGAACCCGTCGGTGGGCGCCTCGACGGCGTCCTGGCCGTGCGCGGCGTCGATCTCGGGGAAGGGGAAG
This sequence comes from Streptomyces sp. NPDC028305, assembly GCF_055569495.1. Lineage (NCBI taxonomy): Bacteria > Bacillati > Actinomycetota > Actinomycetes > Kitasatosporales > Streptomycetaceae > Streptomyces > Streptomyces sp. NPDC028305. Next base: position 525,576 of record NZ_JBVHTN010000008.1, on the reverse strand, counting down.
AAGTCGATGTCGCCGCGTATCTTCTGGTCGGTGATCTGCTGGCCGACGAACAGACCGATGACGGCCATGCCGGACTTCTTGTCGAGCAGGGACTGTGCCGCGTCCTGCCAGGACCGGCCGCCGGCACTGCTCTGGTAGTAGGGGGTCAGCTCGCGCCAGAGGTCGAGGATGCGGGCGGTGCGCTTGTCGGTCCAGGAGACCTGGCCGCGCATCAGCTGCATGTGGAAGTCGTAGCCGTTGGCGCGCAGGTTCAGGTAGTCGAAGGCGCCGAGGACGGACCAGCTGTCGCCGCCGCCGTAGCCGGAGGCGATCGGGGACAGGCCGTCCCGCTTCATCCGCTTGGCCAGGGCGATGAACTCGTCCCACGTGCGCGGGACCTGGTATCCGCGCTCCTCGAAGAGGCTGCGGCGGTAGAACACGGCCCACGGGTAGTTGTACAGCGGCACGAAGTAGTACTTGCCGTCCTCGCCGCGGCACAGCTGCTTGGTCGCCTCGCTGAAGCCGCCGCCGATCGTCTCCCAGACGTCGTCGATCGGGCTGCACAGCTTTTTCTTGGCGAAGTGCTGCATGCGGTAGCCGGCGAACCAGGTGAAGACGTCGTCCGGGGTGCCCTGGAGGTAGCTGGTGATGCTCTTCTGGAAGGTGTCGTGGTCGACGGAGTTCGTCTTCACCTTCAGGCCGGAGTCCTTGGTGAAAGCCGAGGTCAGCGCCGCATAGGCGGACTTGGGCGTGGCGTCGGCGCCGTTGGAGCCGAAGGTGACCGTCTTGGGGTCGGCCCCGGCCCCTCCACCGCAGGCGGTGAGGACCGGTGCCGCCAGGGCGGCCGCCCCGACGCCGAGCATGCTGCCGACGACTCTGCGGCGGCCGGGACCACGCGCAGCCAGGGGAGTGCGGCTCTGCTGCGTCATTGTTGCTCCTCGTGCGTGTCAGTTCGGGTCTGCTGTGATGAAGGACTGGATCGCGGTGGCGGCAGCGCCGCGTGCCCACTCCTCGAAGGGCAGCGGGCGGGTGCGGACGTCGCACCGGGCGGCGGAGCCGAAGGCCGCCGCGGTGAAGGCTTCGCGGATCTGCTCGGCGAACAGGTCGTAGGCGGCCAGCCCCTCGCCGGAGATGATCACGCGTTCGGGGCCGAGCAGGTTGGCCACCGTGGCGATGCCCCGGCCGATCGCCTCTCCCGCCTTCGCGTAGACGGCGCGGGCGCCGGCGTCACCCCGGTGGGCCAGTTCGATGGCTTCGGCGATGTCGGCGACCTTGAGGCCGGTCACCTCACAGACCTGGGCGACGATCGCCGAGTCCGCCGCGATCGCCTCCACACAGCCGCGGTTGCCGCAGCGGCAGGGCGGGCCGGCCGGGTCCACCGTGACGTGGCCGATCTCGCCCGCGACGCCGTGGGCGCCGGCGACGACACGGCCGTGCACCACCAGACCGCAGCCGATGCCGGCGCCGACGGTGACGACGGCGAAGTCGGACAGCCCCACGCCCTCGCCGAACCACTGCTCGGCCACGGTGAGGGCGCGTACGTCGTTGTCCACGGTGGTCGGCAGCCCACAGGTCATTTCGGCGAGTTCGGCCAGCCGCAGGTCGCGCCACTCCAGGAACGGCGAGTAGCGCACGGTCCCCTCGGCCCGGTCCACGTCGCCGGAGACGGCGATGCCGAGCCCCAGGACCCGCACCCCGAAACCGTCGGCCTCGGTCAGCAGCTCCTGCACCAGCTCCGCCGCCACGGCCAGCACCTGCCCCGGCTCCCGGCCGCGCAGCGGGACGCGGCGGGCGACGCGGATGCGGCAGCACAGGTCGGCGAGCACCCCGATGATCTCGTCGCCGGTCACCTTCAGACCGATGAACAGGGCCCGCCCGCCGTCGACCCGCACGAGGTTCGCCGGGCGGCCGAGCGCCGGGCGCGCCTCGTCGTTGGCGTCCTCCAGCAGATAGCCGGCCTCCAGCAGCGGGCGGACGGCCTTGGTCACGGCGGCCGGGGAGAGCCCGGCCCGCCGGGCCACCTCCAGCCGGGTGAGGGGGCCATGGGACAGGACCGTGGTGAAGGTCTGGGAGGCGGCCGGCGTGTTGACCGGGAACGCCTCGACACGGGAGGTCGACGACATGGCCGGGAACCTATGACCCATAATTTCTGCTGTCAATAAAAGAAACAGAACTCCTTCGGCGACCGACACTTGGCAGGTGGCGCCTTCGAAAGTCTGGTGATCACGAGTGGGTTGACACCCTATTGAAGGAAGCGCTTGGCTCTGCTGAGCATTTGCTGACCCTCTGATCGTGAGGTTCCATGCCGCTCATCCACCGCTCCCCGGACACCGGCGTCTGGCTGCTGACCACCCCGCGCACGTCCTACGCACTGCGGATCGACGACAGCGGCGCGCCCTGCCACCTCGCCTGGGGACCCCGGCTGACCACGACGGAGGCGGACACGCTGGCCGTGCCCACCGGGGACCCGCCGAGCAGCTTCGAGGGCCGGCCCCCGGTGGGCGAGGAGCTGCCGGTCGACGGCGGCACCCGCTACGGCCCACCGTCGCTCCAGGTACGCCACCCCGACGGCACCCGCGGTTTCGAATGGCAGCCCACGGGACACCACGTCCTGACCGACGTGCCCGGCAGCGCCGAACTCGTGCTGGAGTTCCGCGACCGGCACGGTCCGCTGCGGGTCGCGCTGCACTACCGGGTCCGCGACGACACCGACGTGATCGAACGCTGGACCGTGCTGCACAACACCGGGCACGAACCCCTGGAGCTGCTGCGGGCCGACTCCGCCGCCTGGACCTTGCCGCCCCTGCCCGGCTACCGGCTGAGCCACGTCACCGGCCAGTGGTCGGCCGAGACCCAACTGCGCCGCGAGCCGCTGCCGTTCGGCGAGACCGTGCTGACCAGCCGGCGCGGCATCACCAGCCACCACACCAACCCCTGGATCATGCTCGACGGCGGGACGGCCACCGAGGACCACGGCCCGGTGTGGAGCGCCGTCCTCGCCTGGAGCGGCAGCTGGCGCGTCACCGCGCAGCGCACCCCGGACGGCCGTACCGGCCTCACGGGCGGCGTCGGTCACGACGGGACGTGCGTGCCGCTCGCGCCGGGGGAGGAGTTCACCACCCCCGTCTTCGCCGGCCTCTACGGCGAGGGCGGCTTCGGAGCGACGAGCCGCGCCTGGCACGCCTACATCCGGACCCATGTCCTGCCGCACCCCGCCGAACCGGCCCCCGTGCTGTACAACTCCTGGGAGGCCACCGGCTTCGACGTCGACGAGGCCGGCCAGAAGGCGCTGGCCGAGCGCGCCGCGCGGATCGGTGTCGAGCTGTACGTCGTGGACGACGGCTGGTTCGGCGCCCGCCGCAGCGACCGGGCGGGCCTCGGCGACTGGTCCCCGGCGCCCGACCGGTTCCCGGCCGGCCTCGGCCCGCTCGCACAGGCGGTGCACGACCTCGGCATGCGGTTCGGCGTCTGGGTCGAGCCGGAGATGGTCAACCCCGACAGCGACCTGTACCGCGCGCACCCGGACTGGGTGCTGCATGTGCCGGGCCGCGAGCGCACCGAGCTGCGCAACCAGCTCGTGCTCAACTTCGCCCGCGACGACGTCGCCGACTGGGCGCACGACTGGCTGACCCGGCTCGTCGCCGACCACGGCGTCGACTTCCTCAAGTGGGACATGAATCGCGCCTTCGGCGAGGCGGGCTGGCCCGGCCGCCGCGACGGCAACGACCGGCTGTGGACCCGGTACGTCACCAACCTCTACGGCGTCCTCGACCGGCTCCGCGCCGCCCACCCGCACCTGCGCATCGAGACCTGTAGCGGTGGCGGGGGACGCGTCGACCTGGGCATCCTCGCCCGCACCGACCAGGCGTGGGTGTCCGACAACACCGACGCGGTGGACCGCCTGGTCATCCAGCACGGGTTCAGCCAGGTCTACCCGGCGCGGGTGATGTCCGCGTGGGTGACCGACGTGCCCAACCAGCTCACCGGCCACTCGGTGCCGCTGCGCTTCCGCTTCCACGTCGCCATGGCCGGCCTGCTCGGCATCGGCGGCGACCTGACCCGCTGGTCGGAGGAGGAACTCGCCGAGTCGGCCGAGCTGGTGGCGGCCTACAAGAAGGTCCGCCACCTCGTCCAGCGGGGCCGCCAGTACCGGCTCACCGAGCCGCTCGGCGAAGGGCCCACGGCCGTGCAGTACCTCGCCGACGACGCTTCGGAGCTGCTGCTGCTCGGCTACCGGCGCAGCCCGCGGTACGGCACCCCTCGCCTCCCCGTCCTCCTCCGCGACCTGGTGCCCGGCGCCCGCTACCGCGACACCGTGACCGGCACGGTCCACCACGCGACCGTGCTGACGCGGTACGGCCTCGACCTCCATCTGCCGTCGGGCGGCTGGGCGAGCACGGCACTGCATCTGGTGCGGGTGCCGGACGAGGCGACTGGCCTCTAGGGCAGGCCTACGGCCTGGCCGAGGGCGGCGGCGGACCGTGTGAAGAACTCGTCGCGCGCCTCGACGATGCCGTTGAACTGGCCGAAGAGCTCAAAGCTGACCAGGCCGAACAACTGCGCCCAGGCCGCGATGAACCCCGCGAGTGCCGTGTCGGGCAGGTCGGTTCCCAGAGTCCGGGCCAGGGCCCGGGCGTCGGCCCGCACCGCCTCGGGCACCTCGGCCTCCCCGGGGACGCGCAGAGCACCCGCGGCGTGGGCCTCGCCCACGATGGCGAGCAGGGCCAGGCCCACGCGGGAGGCGGGCACGACCGTGGTCTGGGGCGCGGAGTAGCCGGGCACCGGGGAGCCGTAGATGAGGGCGTACTCGTGCGGATGGGCCAGCGCCCACTCCCGTACGGCCCGGCACACCGCGCCCCACCGCTCGATGGGCTCCTGGGCGTCCGCCTTCGCGAGGGCCTGCTCGGCGGCCGCGCCGAGGGTGTCGTACGCGTCCACGATGAGGGCGGTCAGCAGGTCGTCGCGGCTCGGGAAGTAGCGGTAGAGGGCGGACGAGACCATGCCGAGCTCGCGGGCGACGGCGCGCAGCGACAGCTTGGCCGCGCCCTCCCGGGCCAGCTGGCGGCGCGCCTCTTCCTTGATGGCGGCGGTGACTTCGGTACGGGCCCGTTCCCTGGCCCCTCGGATCGCGCTCATGGGAGCCAGTGTCTCACCGGATGGAGCACCGGCCAATAACGAGAGCAGTGCTCTTGCAGCAGCGCACCGGTTCGTGCACACTGATCTCAAGCGAGAGCAGTGCTCTCACGCGAGAACACGGGAGGACACCATGCCGGAGCACCACATCAAGCCCAGCCGGTTCGACGGCGCCATGAACGCCACCATCGCCTGGCTCGCCCGGCGCGGAGTGAGCTTCTTCGGCACCGCCGAGCTGTCCGTCGTCGGCCGGAAGTCCGGCGAGTGGCGGCGTGTGCCGGTCAATCCGCTGTCGCTCGACGGCGAGCGCTACCTGGTCTCACCGCGCGGCGCCTCCCAGTGGGTGCGCAACATACGTGCGGCGGGCGGCGGCCGGCTGCGGCTCGGGCGCCGCACTCACGCCTTCACCGCCACCGAGCTGCCGGAGGGCGCGGAGAAGACCGAGGCGCTGCGCGCCTACCTCGACCGCTGGGGCTGGGAGGTGAAGAGCTTCTTCGACGGGGTGACCGCGAAGTCCTCGGACGACGAGCTGGCGCGGATCTCCCCGCTGCACCCGGTCTTCCGCGTCACCGTCACGGACGGCGCCAACACGGACGGCGCCGCCACAGACAGCGCCGTCACCGCCGCCGGGGCCCCGGCCGCCGGGGCATGAGCCTCCGGCGGCGGGTCCGCCGCGGCGCTATCCGCGGTCGAACGCGGTCAGCGCCCGCCGCGCCGCCGGATGGCTGCGAACGATCTCGGCCAGCGTGGTCGTCCCGCGGGTGATCTTCGTGAACGCCCGCCAGGCCGGCCGGAAGCCGGTGAGCGCCGCGTGGAACATCCCGGGGCGGCGCGCGAACACCGTGTACAGCCGCCGCCCGACCCCCATCTCCACGCCGAGGCCCGCCTTGATCGCGAAGGCGTAGTTCAGCGCCTGACGGCGGGCGTCGACCGCGTCGTGCGCCTCGGCGATCCGCACCGCCCACTCCCCCGCGAGCCGCCCCGAGCGCAGCGCGAAGGAGATGCCCTCGCGGGTCCACGGCTCCAGCAGCCCCGCCGCGTCCCCGCACACCAGCACCCGGCCGCGGGAGAGCGGCGAGTCGTCGGAGCGGCAGCGGGTCAGATGCCCCGAGGAGACGCTCGGCTCGAACCCGGCGAGCCCGAGCCGGGCGATGAAGTCCTCGAGATAGCGCTTCGTCCCGGCGCCCTCACCACGGGCCGAGATCACCCCCACCGTCAGGGTGTCGCCCTTGGGGAAGACCCAGCCGTAACTGCCCGGCAGCGGCCCCCAGTCGATGAGCACCCGGCCCGACCAGTCCTCGGCCACGGTCGGCGGCACCGGGATCTCCGCCTCGAGACCGAGGTCGACCTGGTCGAGCTTGACCCCGACATGGGCGCCTATCCGGCTGGCGCTGCCGTCCGCGCCGACCACGGCCCGGGCCAGCACGGTCTCGCCGTCCGCGAGCACCACGGCCACGGTGCGCCGGTCGGGCACGGACGGGCCGTGCTGCTCGACCCGCGCCACCGCGGTGCCGGTGCGCACCCGGGCGCCCGCGTCCTTGGCGGCCTCGACCAGACCGGCGTCGAACTCGGGCCGGTTGATCAGGCCGAACAGGGCCTGCTTGGAGCGGCGGGTGCGGGTCAGCCTGCCGTTCAGCGAAAACGTCACGGCATGCACGCGCTCGCGCAGCGGCAGCTCGAAGCCGGGCGGCAGCGCATCGCGCGTGGGTCCGATGATGCCCCCGCCGCAGGTCTTGTAGCGCGGCAGCTCGGCCTTCTCCAGCAACAGCACCCGACGGCCCGCGCAAGCGGCGGCATAGGCGGCGGAGGCACCCGCCGGACCCGCCCCCACCACGACGACGTCCCAAACCGACTCGTCCGCTGGCTCTGCCGGGGAGGCCCCGTTCCGGGCCGCGTTGTCGCTGCTCACGTGTGCTTCCGCTCCCACTCGACCGACCTGATCGCCCTGCGCCGCCACTGCCGCGGGCCACCGTCGCATCCTACGGCTCACCTGGGAGTGACCCCGCTGTGGGATGATCGGCAGCACATCATCAAGCCGTACAGTCGTACATTCGTGCCATCGCGCGCATCCCACAGGAGCGTCCTCACATGGAGCAGGCACCTCACGCCCGGTCCGAAGGCCCGGCGGCCACCGCCCCGGCCGACCGCCGGGCCCTCGCCGCCACCGTCGCCGCGCTACAACCCCGCGCCAGGACAGAACTGGCCGAGCTCGTGGCCTTCAAGTCGGTCGCGGACCCCGCGCAGTTCCCCAGGAGCGAGTGCGAGGCCGCCGCGGCGTGGGTCGCCGACGCGCTGCGCGCCGAGGGCTTCACGGATGTGGCGCTGCTGGACACGCCCGACGGCACCCAGTCCGTCTACGGTCTGCTGCCCGGCCCGGCCGGGGCCCCGACGGTGCTCCTCTACGCGCACTACGACGTCCAGCCGCCGCTGGACGAGGCCGCGTGGATCTCGCCACCCTTCGAACTGACCGAGCGCGACGGGCGCTGGTACGGGCGCGGCGCCGCCGACTGCAAAGGTGGCTTGATCATGCACCTCACCGCGCTGCGCGCGCTCAAGCAGCACGGCGGGGTCCCGGTGAACGTGAAGGTCATCGTGGAGGGCTCGGAGGAACAGGGCACCGGCGGCCTGGAGCGGTACGCGGAGGCGCACCCCGAGCTGCTGGCCGCCGACGCGATCGTCATCGGCGACACCGGCAACTTCCGCGTCGGGCTGCCGACGGTCACCGCCACGCTGCGCGGCATGACGCTGCTGCGGATCCAGGTGGACACCCTGGAGGGCAATCTGCACTCCGGCCAGTTCGGCGGCGCCGCCCCCGACGCGCTCGCCGCGCTGATCCGCATCCTGAACTCGCTGCGGGCCGAGGACGGCACCACGACCGTGGCCGGCCTGGCGGCGGACGAGACCTGGGACGGACTCCAGTACCCGGAAGAGGACTTCCGCAGGGACGCCAAGGTGCTGGACGGGGTCGAGCTGATCGGCACCGGCACGGTCGCCGACCGCATCTGGGCCCGCCCCGCGGTCACCGTCCTGGGCATCGACTCCCCTCCGGTCGTCGGCGCCACCCCGTCGGTGCAGGCGAGCGCGCGGGCGGCGGTGAGCCTGCGGGTGCCGCCCGGCGTGGACGCGGGCCGGGCGACCGAGCTGCTGACCGCCCATCTGGAGGCCGCCGCGCCTTGGGGCGCGCGGGTCTCCGTCGAGCAGGTCGGCCAGGGCCAGCCGTTCCGCGCGGACACCTCGAGCCCGGCGTACGCGGCGATGCGGCGCGCTCTGGGCGAGGCGTACGACGGGCAGGAGATGGCGATCGCGGGCGCGGGCGGCTCGATTCCGCTGTGCAACACGCTCGCCGCGCTGTACCCGGAGGCGGAGATCCTGCTGATCGGGCTGAGCGAGCCGGACGCGCAGATCCACGCCGTCAACGAGAGCGTCTCGCCGGAGGAGTTGGAGCGGCTCTCGCTCGCGGAGACGCTGTTCCTGCGGGCGTACGCGGCAGAGGCTGCCGGGGCTTGACGAGACCGCGCCGCGGCACGACGCGGTAGCCCCGGCGCTCCCGTGGCACCCCGAGTCGGGCGTCTCCTGAGCCGACGTCACGGCCCCGCGCGGCGGGGCGCGCCCGCCGGCGCCGACAGACCGGGCCGGGCCAGGCCGGGTCACGCGACTGAGTCGTGCCCGCCCGGCCCGGCGTGCCGACGCCCGCGCCCGGCCCCTGCCGCGGTCGGCCACGGCCCGGCGCCGGGCCGGAACCGGGCACGGTGCCACTGAGCTGGGCGCCGCGCCCGTGCCCGGGCGCTCAGCCCGCCGGGGTGCCCGCCTCCAGATACAGAGGGCGCCCCTGCTCGCGCGCCCGCAGGGCCCACCGCAGTCGGCTGAGCCGTACCGGAGGCAACAGCTCCGCCGCCTCGTCCTCCGTGACGAAGCGCCAGCCGCGCAGTTCGGAGGCCGGGAGCAGTACGTCCCGGGCCGCCTCGGTGGTCAGCCGCCCGCCGTCGAAGAGCAGCCGCAGGCCGCCGTAGCCGGGTGGACAGGGCTGTTCCCAGTCGATGACCAGCAGCCGCAGCGGCTCGGTCGGCCGCAGGCCGAGCTCCTCGACCACTTCCCGGACGCCGGCGTGGGTGGGCGGCTCGCCGGACTCCACGACCCCGCCGGGGAACTCCCAGCCGGGCTTGTACGTGGGGTCGACGAGCAGCACCCGGTCGTCCTCGTCGAACAGCAGGACCCCGGCCGCCACGGTCTCGGCCCTGGGCTCCGGGGTCTGCACGATGTCGCAGCCGCCGGCGCCCTCGCGGACGGCGTCGGCGATGTGCTCGGCGGTCCGCCAAGGAGTGAGCCCGGTGGTGTCCACGACATACGCGTCGTCGACGAGCCAGGTCAGGGCCGAGCGGTAGGGCGCGAGGTGGTCCAGGCACCAGCGGCGGACGGACTCGATGGCGTCCGCGTCGCCAGGGACGGCCTCGCGCTCCGCTATTCGTTCGCGCAGTATCGTTTCGTCGGTGTGCAGCAGCACATGCCGTACGGGGATGCGACGAGCCGCGAAGCCGCCGAAGATCTCATCGCGGTACTCCTGTCTCAGGACTGTCATCGGCACCACGAGCGGGCCACCGGTCTCGGCGATCAGCGCCGCGCCGGTATCCACGACCAGCCGCCGCCAGGACGGCAGGTCCTGATAGTCGGACACCTCATCGAGGCGCTTGCGCGGCAGCATCATCCGCAGGCCGTCGCCGACCAGCGCCGGATCGTAGAACGTGCTGCCGGGCAAGAAGTCCACCAACTCGCGGGCCACGGTGGTCTTACCCGCGCCGAACGCACCGTTCAGCCAGACGATCACATTTCCCCCTATTCCATCGCCCCCTGTCAGTTGCCCGCATCACCCAGTCGCGAAAACGCGCGGGGGCCGGGGAGCTCCGGATCGCGCCGCCGCCGGGGCGGCGGCGCGGGTTCCGCGGACCGTGGCGCAAGCCCTCAGCGGGCCCTCATTGGGCCCTCATTGGATGACCTTCAGCCCTTGCTCGCGCCGAGCGTGAGACCCGCGATGAAGTGGCGCTGGAGGAGCAGAAAGACCAGCACGGTGGGCAGTGCCACGATGACCGAGCCCGCAGCGAGCAGGTTGTAGTCCGTGAAAAACTGCCCGCGCAGATTGTTGAGCGCGGAAGTGACGGGAAGCTTGTCACCGTCCGAGATGAAGACGAGGCCCCACAGGAAGTCGTTGTACATCCAGGTGAACTGGAGCGTGCCGAGCGCCGCCAGCGCCGGGCGGCACAGCGGCAGGGTGATCCGCCAGTACTGGGTCCACACCCCGGCGCCGTCCACCACCGCCGCCTCCAGAATCTCCAGCGGCAGGGTGCGCATGAAGTTTGCCAGGACGAAGACGCAGAAGCCGACCTGAAAGGCGATCTGGACGGCGATCACCGCCCAGTAGGAGTCGTACAGCGTCATCGAGTCCGACATCCGGTACGGCAGGTCGATCTTGGTGAAGAGCACATACAGCGGGGTGACGATCACCTGCTGCGGCAGCAGGTTCCCGGCCGTGAACACCATCAGCAGGACCAGCCCGCCGCGCATCTTCAGCCGGGAGACGGCGAAGGCGACAAAGGAGGCGAAGAACAGCGTCAGCAGCACCCCGGGCACCGCGATGATGAGCGAGTTGACAAAGTACTTGCTCATCCCCGAGTCGGTGAAGGCCTGCTTGTAGTAGTCGAACGACAGATGGCGGGGCAGCGAGAAATAGCCGTACTCGGAGGTCTCCTCGTAGGGGCGCAGCGAGGCGTAGACGGCCAGCAGCAGCGGGGCCAGGAAGGCGAGCGAGACGGTCATCAGGAAGGCGTGCAGCCCGAGGCGAGCGGGGCGCGTCCGGCGGCGCGCGCCCCGCTCGGGCGTCGCCGGGACGGGGTTCCGCGCGGGTGCGGTCCGGGTGCCCGTGGTCATCCCCTTGCTCATCGTTTTCTCTCCCCTCGCAACTCCTGGACCAGGTAGGTCACGATGAATCCCAGGGACACGGCGAGCAGGACGACGGCGATCGCGGACCCGAAGCCGATGCGGCTGGCCTCGCCGATGATGTTGTCCGTGACGAGCACGGAGAGCAGTTCGAGGCCGTTGCGGCCGTGGTTGATGGCGTAGACGATGTCGAAGGCGCGCAGCGCCTCGATGACCGTGATGACGCCGACGATGACGTTGACCGGCCGCAGCGTGGGCAGCACGACCCGGAAGAAGGTCTGCCGCTCGTTGGCCCCGTCGAGGGCCGCGGCCTCCTTGAGCGAGGAGTCCACGGACTTCAGCCCCGCCAGGTAGAGGATCATCACATACCCGGTGTGCCGCCAGGCGGCGGCCAGCAGCACCACCCAGATGTTGAGGTCGGGGTCGCCGAGCCAGTCCACCGGGTCGTCGCCGTTGCCGAGGATGGCGTTGAGCACCCCTTGGTCGCGGGAGAAGACCAGCTGGGCGATGAAGCCGACGATGGCCAGCGACAGCACCACCGGCATGTAGAGGGTGGACTGGTAGAAGCGGCTGAACCGGACGCCCCGGTCGAGGAGTACGGCCAGCAGCAGCCCGAAGGGGGTCGCGACGAAGCCCAGAACGGCCAGCCACAGCAGGTTGTTGCGGGCCGCCGGCCAGAAGGGCGGATAGTCGGTGAACAGAGTGCGGTAGTTGTCGACGCCGACCCAGCGGAGGTCGCCGATCCCGTCCCAGCTGGTGAAGGACAGTCCGATGGAGGCGAGGGTCGGGCCCCAGACGAGGGTGAGGTCGAGCAGTACGGGTATGCCCAGCAGCACGCCGATGACGGCGAGGTCGCGGGTGGTGAACTTCCGCGGGCCCCGCCGCCTGGCACGCCGCGCGCTGGTGAACGGCACGGCGGGGTCTCCTAGTCGCTGGTGAAGATGGTCTTCTTCTGGGACTCGATGCTCTTCGTCAGGGAGTCGATGTCGTCCGGGTTGTTGATGAACTGCTGGATGGCCCGGATCATCACCTGGGACGCGAAGTCGGGGCGGGTGTCGCGGTCCATGAACTGCGAGATCTGCTTGGCGCCGGCCACCATCTGCACGGCCTTCTTCTGGAGCGCGTTGTACGAGGAAGTGGACGCGCCGTCGTTGACCGCGATGTTGTTGGGGTCCCGCTTGAGATAGATCTCCTCGGCGGCGGGGGTGGCGAGGTACTTCAGCAGCTCCTTGCCCTCCTTCTGCCGCTTGGACTTCTTGGACAGCAGGAAGCCGTCGATCGGCGCCTCGACCGCGTCCTGGCCGTAGGCGGAGTCGATCTCGGGGAAGGCGAAGAAGTCGAGGTCGTCCCGGTCGGCCTCGGGGAACTGCTGGCCGGGGTGCGGAAGGCCGAAGACGGCCATGCCCGACTTCTTCTGCGCCAGGCTCTGCGCGGCCTCCTGCCAGGTGCGCCCGTTGGCCCCCTTCTGGTGGTACGGCATCAGACCGCGCCACAGGTCGAAGACGTGCTTCACCCTGGGATCGGTCCAGGATTCCTTGCCGCCCATCAGGGAGATGTGGAAGTCGTAGCCGTTGGCCCGCATATTGAGGTAGTCGAAGGTGCCCATGGCGGGCCAGCCGTCCTTGTCGCCGAAGGCGATCGCGTCCAGGCCGTCCTTGTCCATCCGCTTGGCGAGCGCGCGGTACTCGTCGAAGGTCTTGGGGACCTCGTAGCCATGCTGCTGGAAAACGCTCTTCCGGTAGAAGACCGCCCAGGGGTAGTAGTAGTACGGCACGAAGTACTGCTTGCCGTCCTTGCCGGTGGACTGCTGCTTGAGCGCGTCGGAGAACCCGTCGAAGCCCTTCCAGAGGTCGCTGATCTCGCCGAGCAGCCCCTGCTGGGCGAAGAACTGCATGCGATAGCCCGCGAACCACATGAAGACATCGTCCGGGGTGCCCTTCAGATACCGGTTGATGTTCTCCTGGAAGGACTCGTGGTTGACGGTGTTGACCTTGACCTTCTTGTCCGACTTCTTCTCGTAGGCCTTGAACACCTCGTCGAACGCCTTGCGCGGCACGGCGTCCGAGGCGTTGGAACCGATCTTCACCTCGTTGCCGGGGCCGCCGCCGCAGGCGGTGAGCAGTGTCGGGAGGGTGATCGCGCCGGCTCCGACCATGGTGCCCCGGAGCAGAGAGCGACGGGAGATCCGATGTTCTGACGATGACTGTGCCATGTGCCCCTCCAAGGAGGTTCAATCAAACACAACCGAACGCGAGTGAGTGGATCTCACCCGTCGGGCGGGGCTCAGTCAAGAGTTATGACGAGATATCGAACAACCGTTATCGGTTCTCTTCCAACAGACTCCAACACGGTCTACCGTAAACGACCGCGAGTTACGTGATTTGACGCAGCGTCACCCCGTCGAGAACGGAGGAACCGCATCATGCGCCATCTCTTTTCCCCTGTCATCCGCCGAAGAATCATCGGAGGAGTGGCCGCCGCACTGCTCGGAGCCACCGGGGCGGCCGGGCTGACCGTCCCGGCCGCCGCCCAGCCCGCCGGGGCCGTGGCGGACACGCCGACGGCCGGGTCCGCGCCGGGCGACCCGCTCGCCCTCACACCCCCGATGGGCTTCAACAACTGGAACTCCACCCACTGCCGGGCCGAGTTCAACGAGACGATGGTCAAGGACATCGCCGACATCTTCGTCACCAAGGGGCTGAAGGAGGCCGGATACCAGTACGTCAATCTCGACGACTGCTGGGCGCTGCCCCAGCGCGACGCGGACGGCAAGCTGGTCCCGGACCCCGTGCGCTTCCCGAACGGCATCAGGGCCGTCGCCGACTATGTGCACTCCAAGGGGCTGAAGTTCGGGATCTACACCAGCGCCGGCACCAAGACCTGCAACAGCGCGGGGTTCCCGGGCGCGCTGGGCCATGAGCGGTCGGACGCCCAGCAGTTCGCCGACTGGGGCGTGGACTACCTCAAGTACGACAACTGCAATAACCAAGGCGTGGACGCGAAACAGCGCTATCTCGCCATGCGCGACGCGCTCCGCGCGACCGGCCGTCCCATCGTCTACAGCATCTGCGAATGGGGCCAGAACAAGCCATGGGAGTGGGCCGGCGACATGGGCCAGCTCTGGCGCACCACCGGCGACATCAGCGACAGCTGGGGCAGCATGCTGTCCATCGCCAAGCAGAACCTCCCGCTCGCCCCGTACGCCGGGCCCGGCCGCTGGAACGACCCCGACATGCTGGAGGTCGGCAACGGCGGCATGACGCCCACCGAGTACCGCAGCCACTTCTCCCTCTGGTCGATCATGGCGGCGCCGCTGCTCATCGGCTCCGACCTGCGCAAGGCCACCCCCGAGACCTACGAGATCCTCGGCAACCGCGAGGTCATCGCCGTCGACCAGGACCGGCTGGGCAAGCAGGGCGCGGTGCTCTCCTCCGGGGGCGGGGGTTGGGTCATCGTCAAGGAGCTCGCGGGCGGGGACCGGGCGGTCGCGCTCTTCAACGAGACCGACCGGCCCCGGCACATCGCCACCACGGCCGAGGCGATCGGCCTGCCGAAGGCCGACGGGTACCAGCTGCGCGACCTGTGGCAGCACCGCAGCTACAACACCGCGGGTGAGGTGGCGGCCACCGTCCCGGCCCATGGCACCGCGCTGTACCGGGTCTCGGCCGACCGGCGCTGGGCCGCCCACCCGCCCGCCGTGGAACTGGGCACCGACGCGGCCGCGCTGACCGAGGCCGGAAACACCGCCGAGGTCACCACCACCGTCACCGGCCTCGGCCGCACCCCGGCCCGCCGGGTCTCGGTCCGCCTCACCGGCCCCGACGGCTGGCGCGTGGAGGCCGCCTCCCCGACCGACGCCGACGCGCTGACCACCGGCCGGAAACTGACCACGCGCTGGCGGGTCACCGCCCCCGCCGCCACCCCGGTCGGCGCCTACGAGCTGAAGGTCTCGGCGGCCTATCGCTCCCCGCAGGGCACCCGGGCCACGGCGGAGCTGCCGACGCCGGTCCATGTGGTGGTGGCGCCGCCCTCCGGGACCTCCTACGCGAGCGATCTGCCCTGGCTGAGCGCGGTCAACGGCTGGGGTCCGGTGGAGAAGGACACCAGCGTGGGCGAGAACGCGGCGGGTGACGGACATCCGATCACCATCGGCGGCACCGTCCACGCCAAGGGCCTGGGGGTGCATGCGCCGAGCGAGGTGACGTACTACACCGGCGGCCGGTGCACCAGGTTCACGGCCCAGGTCGGCGTGGACGACGAGGAGGAGGCCGCCGGGACGGTCGCCTTCGAGGTCTGGGCGGACGGCGAGAAGGTCGCCTCGACGGGGACGCTGACCAACGCCGACCCGGCCACGGCCGTCACGGCCGACCTCGGCGACGCCACCACGGTCCGGCTCGTGACCACCGACGCCGGGGACGGCATCACCAGCGACCACGGCGACTGGGCGGACGCGGCCTTCAGCTGCTGAGGCCTGAGGCCGCCCCGCCGCGGGAGCTTGCCGCACCGGGACCGGCCGGCCCTTCCCCGCGCGCCCGTCAGCACACAGGGAGCCCGGGGAGGGGCTGGTCGTTGTCCCCGCCCTTGATGTAGACGTCGCTGATGAACACGTTGGTGTTGCCGCTGTCGTCGTCCGTCTTGGCCCACCACACGTTCGTCCACTTGCCGTAGGTCTCCCGGCGGCCCAGATTCTGCTGGCAGTAGAAGTAGTTCAGGCCCTCGTTGAGCGTGCCGACCGGCTGGCCGCTGGCCGTGTACGAGGTGGAGGCGCGCCACACCTGGCAGTTGTACTTCCCGCCGCCCGCGGCATGGCAGACCGGCGCGGGGTCGGGGTCCGCCGAGCCGCCACCGCCCGAAACCCCGCCGCCGCCACCGTGATTGCCACCGCCCGACCCTCCGCCGGAGCCGCCGGACGCGCCCTTGCCGCCGCCGTCCGGCTCGCCCGACGCGGACGGGGCGCCGGAGCCCGTGGGCTCCGCGGTCTTCTTCCCGCCCTCGTCGCCCTTGTCCCCCTTGCCGTCCTCGTCGCCCTCGTCGCCCTTGTCGCCCGTACGGCCCTTGTCGCCCTTGTCGCCCCTGTCAGCGGTCTTTCCGCCCTCCGGTGACGCTGAGCCGGAGGGGGACGCCGGGGTCTCCTCCTGGCGCGCGGTCGTGGCCTTGTCGTCGTCACCGCCGACGAGCGCGTAGGTCACGCCTCCCCCGGCGAGCAGAACGGCGACGGCCATGGCCGCGATCAGCGCCTTCTTACGACCGGGCCGCGGCGGCGCCCCACCGCCCGGCCGCCCGCCGCTCACCAGCGGCTCGTCGGGGACCGGCGGCCCGAAACCCCGCGGGGCCGAGGGCAGCAGAGGGGAGGACGGCTGAATGGACGGCGGCGGAACGGGAGCCTGCGGGGCGGAAGGCTGCGCGACGGCGGGCTGCGGCTCGGTGGACCCCGGGCCGCCGGACGGGCCGCCGGGCCCCGGCCGTATGAGCGGCGGCGCCGCGGAGCCCAGCACATCCGGCTCCGTCGGCGTGCGCTCCGCCCGGCCCGCGGCGGGCCGCGGCTCCTCCCCGGCCACCACCGCCTCCAGCATCACGCGCGCCTCGGCCGCGGTCGGCCGCGCCGCCGGGTCCTTGTCCATCATCGCGTGCAGGACCGGGGTCAGCGGCCCGGCCCGCCGCGGCTCCGGAAGCGGTTCGGTGACGATGGCCGTCAGCGTCGACCACACCGAGGTCCGGCGGAACGGGGACGAGCCCTCCACCGCCGCGTACAGCGTCATGCCGAGCGCCCAGACGTCCGAGGCCGGGCCGGGCTCCTGGCCCTGGGCGCGCTCCGGCGCGAGATAGTCCAGGGAGCCGATCAGCTCGCCGCTGCGGGTCAGCTTGGTGGTCGCGTCGTCGCCCGGCGCGTCCATGCTCGCGATGCCGAAGTCGGTGAGCACGACCCGGCCGTCGTGGTCGAGCAGCACATTGCCCGGCTTCACGTCCCGGTGCAGCACGCCCGCGAGGTGGCCCGCGCCGAGCGCGTCCGCCACCTTCGCGCCGATCGCGGCGGCCTCCAGGGGCTGCACGACGCCCCGCTCGTCTATCAGGTCGTCCAGCGAGCGGCCCTCGATCAGCTCCATGACGATGACCGGAAGCCCGCCCTCCTCCGTCACGTCGTGCACCGTGATCACGCCGGAGTGGCGGATCCGCGCCGCGGCGCGGGCCTCCCGCTGCATCCGGACGCGCAGATCGGCGAGTTCGGGCCCGGACGAGTCGGTGTAGGCGCGCAGCACCTTGACCGCGACCTCCCGGCCCAGCACCTCGTCGACCGCCTTGCAGACCACGCCCATGCCGCCCCGGCCGATCGCGCCGGTCACGCGGTACCGACCGCCCAGGACCCGGCCCGTCAGGTCCCCGCTCATGTCCCCCGATGACACCGTGCTCAGTCCCCCTTGCAAGCCGTGGTCGCGCAACAGCTTAGGGGCAAGCACCGACAGTGCCGCTCAACTCACGGGCGCGCCATGGGAAATGGGCCCGAAGCCTTCCAACGCGGCCTGCTGGGCGGCCGCGGCCGCGGCGCCGACCAGTCCGGCGTCCGTGCCCATCTGCGCGGGGACGACCTCCAGACCGGCGACGAACGACAAGGTCGCGTAGTCGCGCAGTGCGCGCCGCAGAGGGGCGAAGAGCACGTCCCCGGCGCCCGCCACCCCGCCGCCGACCACGGCCACCTCGATCTCGACCAGGGTCGCGGTGGCCGCGATCCCCGCGGCCAGCGCCTGCGCGGCGCGCTCGAAGGAGGCGCGCGCGACGGCGTCGCCGGCCCGCGCCGAGGCGGCCACCGCCGCCGCGCTCGTGTCGCCGTCCGGGCCGGGGCGCCAGCCGCCCTCCAGGGCGCGGCGGGCGATGTTGGGGCCGCTGGCGATGCGCTCGACGCAGCCGCGCGCGCCGCACGGGCACGGGTCGCCGTCGAGGTCCACGCTGATGTGACCGATGTGCCCGGCGTTCCCCGTGGGGCCCGGGTGCAGCCGGCCGTTCAGCACCAGCCCGCCGCCGACGCCCGTGGACACCACCATGCACAGCGCGCCCGTACGGCCGCGCGCCGCGCCCTGCCAGTGCTCGGCCGCCGTCATGGCCACCCCGTCGCCGACCAGCGTGAGCGGCAGTTCGCCGACCGTCTCCCGGACCCCGGCGACGAGGGGGAAGTCGCGCCAGCCGGGGATGTTGACGGGGCTGACGGTGCCGACGGAGGCGTCCACCGGGCCCGCGCTGCCGATGCCGACCGCGGCGACCCGCGACCAGTGCGCGGTGCGCGACAGCTCGTCGAGTACCGCCGTGACCTCGCGCATCACGGTCTCGCCCGACTCCTGGGCGGGGGTGGCGCGCCTGGCCCGCGCGACCAGCTTGCCGCCGCCGTCCACCAATGCGCCCGCGATCTTGGTCCCGCCGATGTCCAGTGCGGCGATGAGGTCACGTGGCATGTGAGTTGTCTCTCCTGGCAGTCTCTCGGCGGTCTCTTGGTGGTAACGCTGTGGGGCAACAGTCTTCCCTGCCGCTGACAACGTTGTCCAGGGGCTATGCTCGGACACCGCTTCCGCACGACGACCAGCGACGGGACATGCGCACCGTGACCGACACCGCTCCGGGCACCGCCACCACCTCGCGCCGCTACGGCACCCGGCCCACCATGAAGGACGTCGCCGCGCGGGCCGGGGTCGGCCTGAAGACGGTCTCGCGGGTGGTCAACGGCGAGCCGGGGGTCACCCCCGACACCGAGCGGCGCGTCAAGGAGGCCATCACCGCGCTCGGTTTCCGTCGCAACGACAGCGCCCGCATTCTGCGCAAGGGCCGCACGGCCAGCATCGGGCTGGTCCTCGAGGACCTCGCCGACCCGTTCTACGGGCCGCTCAGCCGCGCCGTCGAGGAGGTCGCCCGCGCACACGGCGCCCTGCTGATCAACGGTTCGAGCGCCGAGGACCCCGTCCGCGAGCAGGAGCTCGTCCTGGCGCTGTGCGCCCGGCGGGTCGACGGGCTCGTCGTCATCCCGGCCGGGAGCGACCACCGCTATCTGGGCCCGGAGATAGCGGCGGGCGTCGCCACGGTGTTCGTGGACCGCCCGGCCGGCCTGATCGAGGCCGACGCCGTGCTCTCCGACAGCTTCGGCGGCGCGCGCGACGGCGTCGCCCATCTGATCGCCCAGGGCCACCGCCGCATCGGCTTCATCGGCGACCAGCGGGGCATCCACACCGCCGAGGAGCGGCTGCGCGGCTACCGGGCGGCGATGGCCGCGTCGGGGCTGCCGGTCGACGACGCGTGGGTGTCCCTCGGCGTCACCGAGCCCGACCGGGTCGGGGCGGCGGCCCTCGCGATGCTGGACGCGCCGGAACCGGTCACCGCACTGTTCGCGGGCAACAACCGCGTGACGGTCACCGTCGTACGGATCCTGGCCGGGCGCCCCGCGTCGGTCGCCCTCGTCGGCTTCGACGACTTCGAGCTCGCCGACCTCCTCTCCCCCGGCATCACCGTCATAGCCCAGGATTCGGCCCAACTCGGCCGTACCGCCGCCGACCTGCTCTTCCGTCGCCTCGACGGGGCGGGGGGCGAGCCGCGGCGGGTGGTCCTGCCGACCCGTCTGATCACCCGCGGCTCCGGGGAGCTGCCGCCGGCGGCGTGATCCGGCTCCGCCGCGTCACCCGGCTCCGCACCCCGCCCCGGATGCGCCGTCCGGCTCGCCGTGGCGCCCGTCTGCCGTCAGGGTGGGTCCGACGACGGCAGTCGGAACGAGTGCGCCACGGCGCGACGGGACGAGGTGAGGCTCGATGGCCCGGTGCCGGGTACGCACGTTCTGCGCGGGTGGCTTGGTGGCGGCCGCGGTGCTGATCTCCGCCGGGTGTTCGAACGGCGGCAGCCCCTCGTCCACCGCGTCCCGCGCCTCCAAGGCCATCGCCTCGGCGACGGCCTCCGCGAAGGCCGAGCTGAACGAGATCAAGCACGGTGTGAACGCGAAGGCCGATGTCAAGGCCGGCACCGTCTCGATCGGCCATGACGGCCACGCCGTCGCACCGATCACCGTGACCAACAAGCAGGACCACAAGGCAAGCTACGCCGTGGAGGTGAACTTCCGCGACGCGGACGGCAATTTGCTCGATGTGGCCGTCGTGACGGTCTCCTCGGTCCAGCCCCGCTCGTCGAAGAAGGCCACCGCGCGCAGCCACCGCGAACTCAGTGGGCACCTCAAGGCGCAGGTGGGCGCGGCGGTGCGGTACTGAGCTCCACGGTGGTCGCGCTCGCGGTGGCCGCCCTCATGATGGTCGTGGTCAGGCCGCGAGCACCTTGGCCTTGGCCTGCTCGTACTCCTCGGCCGTGATGTCGCCGTGGTTCTTCAGCTCCACGAGCTTGGAGAGCTCCGCGGCGTGGCCGCTCGCGGCGGTCTCGCGTACGAAATCCTTCAGATCCGCCTCCGCCTTCATGGCCGCCTTCGACTCGCGCTCGCCCATGCCGCGGCCCCGTGCCACCAGGTACACGAAGATGCCGAGGAAGGGCAGGACGACGACGAAGAAGCACCAGCCCGCCTTGGCCCAGCCGCTCATCGTGTCATCGCGGAAGAGGTCGCCGATCACGCGGAAGAGCAGGATGAACCACAGGACCCACAGAAAGACCCACACCGTGGTCATGAACACGTTCAGCAGTGGATAATCCATCGTGTACCTCCATCGGGCGCGCCCGGCGGAGCCGACATGACCCCACACAGCGCCGACACCTCAAGCTTACGGCGGCCGCCCCGCCCCGGACCGGGTCACCCGGCCGGTCGCGGCCAGCAACGCGATCACCGCGAGCGCGGCCAGCAGGACCAGCGCCAGGAAGAGCACCGTCAGCGCGGTGGGGTGGTTCCAGGCGCCGAACGCCACGGCCGTCGGCAGCAGCGTCCCGCCCGCCAGCGCCCGTCGGTGGCCCGCGGCCCAGGTGCCGGCCCGCCCGGTGCGCAGCCCGCGGGCCGCGCTCCAGCGCGCGGCGGCCTCGGCCGCGCCGTCGGCGCTCCGCCGCGCCGCGCGGGGCAGCCGGCCGGGCCCCGCCAGGTAGGCGCCCAGCGCGACGACGAGGCCGAGCACCCCGACGGTGCGCAGGGTGGCCCGCGGGACGCGCAGCAGCGTGTCGTAGACGGCCGCCGCTGCCGCCCCGGGCAGCACGCGCGGCGGCAGGTGGTCGAGGCAGTACCGGCGGGCCACGGCCAGGCCCACGGCCAGGGCCAGCGAGGTGGCGGCGGTCCCCAGCGCCGCCCGGGCCAGGGCGCGGCGGCGCCCGTGGGCGAGCAGCACGCCGGAGGTGCCGAGCAGCGCGGTCAGCGCGGGCAGCCAGGTCCCGGCGAGGTCCAGCAGGTGCGCCGCCGCCCTGGCCCGGCCCAACTGGGCGGAGTGGAACAGGACCATGCGCCGGTCGACGTCGGGGACCGCCTTCGCCGAGGAGAGTCCGGCGTTCCGCAGCTTCCGCTTGACCTTCGCGAGGGCCGCGCCCACGTCCAGGGTCACGGTGTCGCCGTCCACTTCGACCGATCCATGCCCCTTGCCGGTGAGCACGCGGACGACGGCGGAGTGCGCGGCGCGGTTGGCGCCGACCCACACGGCCGGGAACTGGTCGCCGCGCACGACGTCCGCCGCCACCGCCGTCACCGCCTGGTCGACGGCCGGGTCCAGCTTGGCCACCAGCCTCTCGGCGGCGTGCGCGGCCTTGGGCGGGAGCCGATGGCGGCGCAGCCAGGAGGCGATGTCCGCGGTCATGTCCCGGCCGCTCCGGTGGATTTCCACGGCCCGGCGGACATGACGCAGCGCGGCGTCCTGGATCGCCGGGTTCTTCGCGAGCGGGGAGACGGTCGCCACGTAGCGGTCGGTGTCGAGGACGACGTCATGGAGCCACACCGACGCCACGGACACGGGCACGAGCAGACAGGCCAGCGAGATGAGCAGCCCCGAGGCGGCGCTTCTGGCGGAACCGCGGATCCCGCGACGGCGCGCCGGACCGTCGCCCGTCCCCGCGGCGGCACGGTCATGCGGTGGAGTCGGCGGCGGTGGAGTCGGCGGCGGTGGGGGCTTCGGGGCCGGTGGCCTGCCCGGTGGCTCGTCGGGAGCGCCGGTCATGACAACATCTCCCGCCTTCCCCGGCGGCACCGCATCCCGGGTGAGGCGTCGGAGTGAGCCCATACGGCCGACCACCGGGCGACGGACCGGAGTCCGCGGGGTCACTCGGGCCCGGCGCGGGCGGGAGCCGGGCGTGCCGAGGGCCGTCGAGACCTCGGCCCGTCGGGGTCAGCTCGCGGCGGCGGGGGCCCGGCCCGAGAGGGTGCCCAGAGTGGCGCGGGACAGGCCCGTGAGGCGCTCCACCTCGTCGGCGTCCACCGCTCCGCAGTCCAGGCCGCGCAGCAGATAGCCGCTGAGGGCCTTGGCCGTGGCCGGTTCGTCGGCGATGGCGCCTCCGGCGCCGCCCGCGCGGTTGACGTACGCTGCCAGGCGGGCCGCGGCCTGGGGCAGGCCCTCGCGGTAGAAGGCGTAGACCGCGGCGTAACGGGTCGGCAGATGGCCGGGGTGCATGTCCCAGCCCTGGTAGTACGCGCGCGCCAACGAGCGTCGTACCAGGCGGTGGTGAAGCCGCCAGGCCTCGTGGACCTGGTCGGCCGACCCGACGGGCAGCACGTTGGTCGAGCCGTCGGAGAGCCGGACGCCGGTGCCCGCGGCGGCGACCTGCATGACGGCCTTGGCGTGGTCGGCGACGGGGTGGTCCATGGACTGGTGGGCGGCGCTGACCCCGCAGGAGGCGCTGTAGTCGAAGGTGCCGTAGTGCAGCCCGGTGGCCCGGCCGTCGGCGGCGTCGATCATGCGGGCGACGGTGGCGCGGCCGTCAGGGCCGAGGATGGCCTGGGTGGTCTCGATCTGGATCTCGAAGCCGATCCGGCCCGCGGCCGGGCCGTGCGCCCGCTCGAACTCCTCGCACAGCCGGACCATGGCGGTGATCTGCTCGGCGTAGGTGACCTTCGGCAGGGTGAGGACGAGCCCGCCGGGCAGGCCGCCGGCGTTCATCAGCCCGGTGAGGAAGATGTCGAGGGTGCGGATGCCGCGGTCGCGGACGGCGGCCTCCATGCACTTCATGCGGATGCCGATGTACGGCGGCGCGGTGCCGTCCGCGACGGCGGCGGCGACCAGGGAGGCGGCGCGGGCCGCCGCGGCGTCCTCCTCGGCGTCGGGGCGCGGGCCGTAGCCGTCCTCGAAGTCGATGCGCAGGTCTTCAATGGGCTCGCGGGTCAGCTTGGCGCGCATCCGCTCGTAAACCGGTTCGGCGAGGTCGTCCTGGATGCCGAGGACGGCGGCCAGCGCGGCGGGGTCGGGGGCGTGTTCGTCGAGCGCGGCGAGCGCCTGGGCGCCCCAGTCGCGGACGGTGCCGGCGGTGAAGAGGTCGGCGGGCACATAGACGGTGTGGACGGGCTGGCGGGTGCCGGGGTCGCCGGGGTAACGGCGCGCGAGCTCGGCGTCGACACCGGCGAGGGAGGCTGCGATTCCGTCCCGTAGGGCGCCGGGAAGGCTGGTCGCGAACGTCTCTGGCTGTCCCATCCGCACACCCTCCACGCCACTGCGACTACTTCCGCACTGCGGAATCCGAAATCCGTAAGGCGAAGTTATCCGCGGCTCGACCGCGGGTCAACACCCCCCGGACACGCGTACGGCCCTCGTGCGCGGCGCGTCGTCCGCACACGGGGGCCGTCCACTGGCACAGGGCCGCCCGGCAGAGGCGTCAGCCCTTGCGGGCGTTGATCTCCTCGGTGAGCTGCGGGACCACCTCGAAGAGGTCGCCGACCACGCCGTAGTCGACGAGGTCGAAGATCGGGGCCTCGGAGTCCTTGTTGATGGCCACGATGGTCTTGGAGGTCTGCATGCCGGCCCGGTGCTGGATCGCGCCGGAGATACCGGTGGCGATGTACAGCTGCGGGGACACGCTCTTGCCGGTCTGGCCGACCTGGTTGGTGTGCGGGTACCAGCCCGCGTCCACCGCCGCGCGCGAGGCGCCCACAGCCGCGCCGAGCGAGTCGGCCAGCGCCTCGACGAGGGGGAAGTTCTCCGCGCCGCCGACGCCCCGGCCGCCGGAGACCACGATCGCGGCCTCGGTCAGCTCCGGGCGCCCGGTGGACTCGCGCGGCGTACGGGAGGTGATCCTGGTGCCGGTGGCCTGGTCCGAGAAGGTCACGGACAGCGCCTCCACGGCCCCGGCGGCCGGCGCGGCCTCCACGGCGGCCGAGTTCGGCTTGACGGTGATGACCGGGGTGCCGTTGGAGACCCGGGACTTGGTGGTGAACGCGGCGGCGAACACCGACTGGGTCGCGACCGGACCCTCGTCGCCGGCCTCCAGGTCGACGGCATCGGTGATGATGCCCGACTCGATCCGGACGGCCAGCCGGGCGGCGATCTCCTTGCCCTCCGCGGAGGAGGGCACGAGCACGGCGGCCAGGGAGCCCCCGGCGGACACCACCTTGTAGGCGGCCTGGAGCGCGTCCACCTTCGGGACGACCAGGTAGTCGGCGAACTCGGGCGCGTCGGCGGTCAGGACCTTGACCGCGCCGTACTCGGCGAGCGTGGCGGCGGTGTCGGCGGCGCCGTTGCCCAGCGCGACGGCCACCGGCTCACCGATCCGGCGGGCCAGGGTCAGCAGCTCGAGGGTGGGCTTGCGGACGGCACCGTCCACGTGGTCGACATAGACGAGGACTTCAGCCATGGGAATCGATCTCCTGCGGAAAAGATGCGAACGGTTGGCGATGCGGCGGGCGCGGCGGTCAGATGAACTTCTGACCCGCAAGGAACTGCGCGAGCTGCTTGCCGCCCTCGCCCTCGTCCTTGACGATCGTGCCCGCGGTGCGGGCCGGGCGCTCCGTGGCGCTGTCGACCGCGGTCCAGGCGCCCTCCAGGCCGACCTCGTCCGTCTCGATCTCCAGGTCCTCCAGGTCCCAGGAGGTCACCGGCTTCTTCTTGGCGGCCATGATGCCCTTGAACGACGGGTAGCGGGCCTCGCCCGACTGATCCGTCACCGACACGACGGCGGGCAGCGAGGCCTCCAGCTGCTCCGACGCGGTGTCGCCGTCGCGGCGCCCCTTCACCGTGCCGTCCTCGACCGAGACCTCGGACAGCAGCGTGACCTGCGGGACGCCCAGGCGCTCCGCCAGCAGCGCCGGCAGCACGCCCATCGTGCCGTCGGTGGAGGCCATGCCGCAGACGACCAGGTCGTAGCCGGTCTTCTCGATGGCCTTGGCGAGCACCAGCGAGGTGCCCAGCACATCCGTGCCGTGCAGGTCGTCGTCCTCGACATGCACGGCCTTGTCGGCGCCCATGGACAGCGCCTTGCGCAGCGCGTCCTTGGCGTCCTCGGAGCCGACGGTCAGCACGGTGATCTCGGCGCTGTCCCCTTCCCGCTGGCGCTCCTCAGCGATCTGGAGGGCCTGCTCAACCGCGTACTCGTCCAGCTCGGAGAGCAGGCCGTCCACGTCGTCGCGGTCGACGGTCAGGTCTTCGGCGAAGTGCCGGTCGCCGGTGGCGTCGGGCACGTACTTCACACAGACAACGATCCTCAAGCTCACGCCGGCTCTCCTACTGCATCGTCTCGTCAAGCTGCCTTGTGCAGGCAGCATAGGCGCCTTCGGGCACGGATTCCGGCCGGTCGGCGACCGGGGCGGCACCTGCACCGATCGAAATATTACTCGCCAGTACACCCAGGTGGTTCCCCGTAGGCAACCCGGTTGAACTGTGACCTTGCCAACGGGTGCCGGCGGCGGCTCAGACCGCCGCGCCGAGCGCCGCGATCACGTCCGCCTTGCGCGGCTGCCCGGTCGCGCGGCGCACCACGCGGCCGTCGGCGTCGAGCACCAGCACCGTGGGGGTCCGTACGACGCCCAGCCGACGCACCAGGTCCAGCCGCGCCTCGGCGTCGATCTCCACATGGGCCACGCCGTCCACCATCCCGGCGACCTCGGCGAGGATCCCCCGGGTGGCCCGGCACGGCTGGCAGAACACGCTGGAGAACTGCACGAGCGTCGCCCGCTCCCCCAGCGCCGCGTCGAGTTCCGCGGCGCCCAGCCGCGCGCTCCGGTCCGGCTCGCCCTGTCCGCTTCGCACCCGCTGTCCTTCCGATCGTCCCTCGAAGGATGCAGCACCGGATTCCCGGGGGACATTCCTCCCCGCGCCCGCCCTGGCGTACGCCCTTCCGTCGACGTGATGAGGATCTCGCGGCCGCCCCGGGCCGCCTGGTAGGCAGAGGGGCGCGATATGGGGCACCATCTGCCAGAAGCCCAGAACCTACGGCCGCGTAACTTCCGTCGGGAGAGCCCTCCCAGGAAAAGAGAAGGGTCCCCCCCCATGGCAGAGCTCGTCTACCCGCCCGTGATCGGGGCCGCCCGCACCATGTTCAGGGCGCAGGACCTGCGCTTCGACATCAAGGGCACCGAGAACATCCCCAAGCGGGGCGGCGCGGTTCTGGTGAGCAACCACATCGGCTATCTGGACTTCGTCTTCTGCGGGCTGACCGCCCGCCCGGCCAAGCGGCTGGTCCGCTTCATGGCGAAGGAGTCCGTCTTCCGCCACAAGGTCGCCGGGCCGCTGATGCGCGCGATGAAGCACATCCCGGTCGACCGCGCGGCGGGCATGGACGCGTACAAGCACGCGCTGCGGTCGCTGCGCTCGGGTGAAATCATCGGGGTGTTCCCCGAGGCGACGATCTCCGAGTCGTTCACCCTCAAGAACTTCAAGACCGGCGCGGCCCGGATGGCCCAGGAGGCCGGCGTACCGCTGCTGCCGATGGCGCTGTGGGGCACCCAGCGGCTGTGGACCAAGGGCCACAAGCGGGATCTGGGCCGCAACCACTTCCCGATCACGATGCGGGTGGGCGCGCCCATGGAGGCCGACCCGGCCGAGCCCGCGGACACGCTCACCGAGCGGCTGCGCGCCCGGGTGCAGGAGCTGCTGGAGGCGGCGCAGCGGGCGTATCCGGTGCGGCCGAAGAACGCGGACGACACCTGGTGGGTCCCGGCCCACCTCGGCGGCACCGCGCCCACCCCGGCGCAGGCGGCCGGGCTCAAGCGCGGCTGACCCGTCCCCTCTTCCAGGACTCTCTTTCAGGACTCCGGCCCTGTCCGAGCTCTCGGACAGGGCCGGAGTCCTGTGTGCCGCTACGCCTTGCCCAGCTCCTCGCGGAGGGCCGCGATGAAGCCGTCGACGTCCTCCTCCGTCGTGTCGAAGGAGCACATCCACCGCACATCGCCGGCCGCCTCGTCCCAGAAGTAGAAGCGGTAGCGCTTTCGCAGGCGCTCGGCCGCGTCGTGCGGCAACCGGGCGAAGACGGCGTTGGCCTGGACCGGGTGGAGGATCTCCACGCCCTCGACCGCACGGACCCCCTCCGCCAGCCGCCGGGCCATGGTGTTGGCGTGGCGGGCGTTGCGCAGCCACAGGTCGCGGGCGAGCAGCGCCTCCAGCTGTACGGAGACGAACCGCATCTTGGACGCCAGCTGCATGGACAGCTTGCGCAGGTGCTTCATGCCGCGCACGGCGTCCGGGTTCAGGACCACCACGGCCTCGCCGAACAGCATGCCGTTCTTGGTGCCGCCGAAGGACAGCACGTCCACGCCCACCGCGTTGGTGAAGGCGCGCATCGGCACGTCCAGGGACGCGGACGCGTTGGCTATCCGGGCCCCGTCGAGGTGGACCTTCATGCCGCGCTCGTGGGCGTGGTCGCAGATGGCGCGGATCTCGTCCACCGTGTAGACCGTGCCCAGCTCGGTGTTCTGGGCGATGGAGACGACCTGGGGCATGGCCCGGTGCTCGTCGTCCCAGCCGTACGCCTCGCGGTCGATGAGCTCGGGGGTGAGCTTGCCGTCCTCGGTGGGCACGGTGAGCAGCTTGAGCCCGCCCACGCGCTCGGGGGCGCCGCACTCGTCGACGTGGATGTGCGCGGTGTCGGCCGTGATGACCGCGCCCCAGCGGTCGGTGAGCGCCTGGAGGGCGACCACGTTGGCGCCGGTGCCGTTGAAGACCGGGAAGGTCTGGGCGGCAGCCCCGAAGTGGCTGCGCATCACCCGCTGGAGATGCTCGGTGTAGTCGTCCTCGCCGTAGGCGACCTGATGGCCGCCGTTGGCGAGGGCGAGCGCGGCGAGGATCTCCGGATGGGCTCCCGCGTAGTTGTCGCTGGCGAATCCGCGCAGATCGGGGTCATGGTGGCGGCGGGCATCGGTGCGCCCTGGGTTCACGGCTCGGGGGTCAGCCACAGACGGGTTCCGTTCACTTCCCGGGCGGGCCGGTCCCAGAGTCCGGCGATGGCCTCGGCCAGCTCCTTGACGTCCGTGAAGCCCGCGAACTTGGCGTTGGGGCGCTCCGCCCGCATGGCATCGTGCACCAGCGCCTTGACCACCAGGATGACAGCCGCCGCGGCCGGGCCGCCCTCGTCCCCCAGCTTCCGGAAGGAGTCGGCGAGCGCGAGCGTCCAGGCCTCGGCCGCGGCCTTGGCGGCGGCGTACGCGGCGTTCCCGGCGGTGGGCTGGGAGGCGCCCGCCGCGCTGATCAGGACATAGCGCCCCTTGCCGCTGCGCAGCAGGGCGTCGTGGAAGGCGAGCGAGGTGTGCTGGGCGGTCCTGATCAGCAGGTTGTGCAGGGTGTCCCAGTCGGCGAGCGGCGCGTCGGCGAAGCTCTTGCTGCCCCGCCAGCCGCCGACCAGGTGCACCAGGCCGTCCACCCGGCCGAACTCCTTCTCGGTGCGGTCGGCCCATTCGCGGGCCGCGCCGAGGTCGAGCAGGTCGACGGTGTCGCCGGTGACGGTGGCCCCGCCGTGGGCGTAGCGGGCGGCGTCCACGGCCTCGGCCAGCCGGGCGGGGTCCGCGTCGGAGGCGATGACGGTGGCCCCGGCCTCGGCGAGGCGCAGCAGCACGGCGCGGCCCGCCGGGCCCGCCGCGCCGGCCACCGCGACCACGGCTCCGTCCAGCGGCCCCTTGCCGTTCGGCTCGTTCGGCGTGGGGCTCGACGTCAGTGTGGTCATGGTGGTCGCCTCCTCGTGCCCTCCGCTCATCCCTGCCACCGGCTTCACGCCGCCGCCTTGACGCCGCTGTCGGCCGTGATGCCCTTGGTGGAGGCGACCACGTCGCGCAGCTTCTTCGCGAGCGCCTCGTAGAACATGCTGAGCGGGAATTCGTCGGGGAGCACGTCGTCCACCAGCTTGCGCGGCGGCTGGGTGAGGTCCAGGGCCTCGGGGCCCTTGGCCCATACGGAGCCGGGGTGCGGGGACAGGTAGGACGACACCAGCTCGTACGCCTTGAACCAGTGGACGAGCTTGGGGCGGTCGATGCCGTCGCGGTACAGCTTCTCGATCTCGCCGCACAGCTGGTTGGTGACCTGCGGGGCGCGGACCCAGTCGATGTGCAGGGTGTTGTCCGTCCAGCGTACGACGTCGTGCTGGTGCAGGTAGGCGAAGAGCAGCTGGCCGCCGAGCCCGTCGTAGTTGCGCACCCGGTCGCCGGTGACGGGGAACCGGAACATCCGGTCGAAGATCACGGCGTACTGGACGTCGCGGGCCTGGGCGATCCCCTCGGCCTCCAGCTTCACGGCCTCCTTGAAGGCCGTGAGGTCACAGCGCAGCTCCTCCAGGCCGTACATCCAGAACGGCTGGCGCTGCTTGATCATGAAGGGGTCGAAGGGCAGGTCGCCATGGCTGTGGGTGCGGTCGTGGACCATGTCCCACAGGGCGAACGCCTCCTGGCAGCGCCGCTGGTCCTCCAGCATGCCCCGGACGTCCTCGGGGAGTTCGACGCGCAGCGCCTGGACGGCGGCCTCGCTCACCCGCCGGAAGCGGGCGGCCTCGCGGTCGCAGAAGATGCCTCCCCAGCTGAAGCGCTCGGGGACCTCGCGGACGGCGATGGTCTCGGGGAAGAGCACCGCGGAGTTGGTGTCGTAGCCGGAGGTGAAGTCCTCGAAGGCCAGACCGAGGTAGAGCTTGTTGTCGTAGCGCGTGCGCTCGAGCTCGGCCAGCCAGTCCGGCCACACCACGCGCACCACGAGCGCTTCGAGGTTGCGGTCCGGGTTGCCGTTCTGGGTGTACATCGGGAAGACGACCAGGTGCTGGAGGCCGTCGGCCCGCCCGCGGGCGGGCTGGAAGGCGAGCAGCGAGTCCAGGAAGTCCGGCACCCCGAAGCCGCCGTCCGCCCAGCGGCGCAGATCGGCGACGAGCGCCCGGTGGTACGCGGCGTCGTGCGGCAGCAGCGGGGCCAGCTCCTCGACGGCCCGCACGACCCGGTCGACGGCGGACCGGGCTCTGGCGCCGGGTGGAGCGCCGTCGGCCTCGAAGTCGATCGAGCCGTCCTTGGACTGCCAGGGCCGGATGGTCTCCACGGCGTCCTTGAGTACGGACCAGGACGGGTGCTCGACTACACGGCCTCCGCGATCCGCACGCTCCGCACGCTCCGCAGACAGAATGACACCCTCCGCCACCGAAGACGAAAGAATTTCCGCCATATCAACACCTCCACCGAAG
This sequence comes from Streptomyces sp. NPDC028305, assembly GCF_055569495.1. Taxonomy (NCBI): domain Bacteria; kingdom Bacillati; phylum Actinomycetota; class Actinomycetes; order Kitasatosporales; family Streptomycetaceae; genus Streptomyces; species Streptomyces sp. NPDC028305. Next base: position 495,039 of record NZ_JBVHTN010000008.1, on the reverse strand, counting down.
AAACTCACGCACCCACACCGTACGCATCGATGGATCACCCGCTCAAGTGACGTTACGGGAAATTATCCTGCGCCGCCCCTTGAACGCCGACGATTTTCCCGTGGTTTCCTGTGGCTTCCTGCGATACACGCCCCCGTCGCCCACCCGCGCCCAGGCCGCGGCCGCGTCTTAACCCCCGTGTCGCGGTCGGCCGTTAGGCTGAGCGCCGCTCCGGGCAGCCGTCTCGGCAACAGCCTCAGCACGACCAGCAGAGCCGACAGAAGAGCGAGAGACCGTTGACCTTTCTCACCATCGGACACCGCGGAGTGATGGGCGTCGAGCCGGAGAACACCCTCCGATCCTTCCTCCGCGCCGAGCGCGAGGGCCTGGACGTGATCGAGCTCGACCTGCACCTGAGCAAGGACGGCGAGCTCGTGGTGATGCACGACGCCGACGTGGCCCGCACCACCGACGGCAACGGCCCCATCAGCGACTTCACCCTCGCCGAACTGCGCCAGCTCGACGCCGGGCAGGGCGAGCGCATCCCGGTCTTCGAGGAGGTCGTGGACGCCGTGCGGGCGCCCCTCCAGGCGGAGATCAAGGACACCGCGGCCGCGCGGGCCCTCGCCGAGGTGATCACCCGCCGTGATCTGCTGGACCGCGTGGACGTGCTCTCCTTCCACGACGAGGCCCTCACCGAGATCCGCACCCTGCTCCCGGACGCCCGCACCGCGCTCGTGGCCAGCCGCTACGGACTGGATGTGATCGACCGGGCGCGGGCGGTCGGCGCCGGGATGCTGGTCCTCAACATCCGCCGGCTCACCCTGGAACTCGTCCAGCGCGCCCACGCCGCCGACCTCAAGGTCATCGGGTGGACGGTGAACACCCCGGACCACCTGAAGCTGGCCCGCGGGCTCGGCCTGGACGGCGGCACCACCGACTTCCCGGAGATCAGGCGGGCGGCCCGCTACACGGCGTGACCACCCTCTCTTGCCTCAGGCCAGCGGCTTGACCAGCAGCTCGAACTCGAGACCGGCGCGGCGCGGGATGCCGAAGCGCTCGTCCCCGTACGGGAACGGCGACATCTCTCCCGTACGGGCGTAGCCGCGCCGCTCGTACCACGCGATCAGCTCCTCGCGCGCCGAGATCACCGTCATACGCATCTCCCGCACGCTCCACTCGGCCCGCACCCACCGCTCCGCCTCGGCGATGATCACCTTGCCGAGCCCGGCGCCCTGAAGCTCGGGACGCACCGCGAACATCCCGAAGTACGCATGATCACCGCGGTGCTCCAGCTGACAGCAGGCCACCAGCTCGCCGCCCAGCTCGACCACCAGCATCCGGCCGCTCTCGTCGCTCACCACGGCCGCGACCCCCTCGGGGTCGGTGCGCTGCCCGCCCAGGATGTCGGCCTCCGTCGTCCAGCCCGCCCGGCTGGAGTCCCCCCGGTAGGCCGACTCGATCAGCGCGACGAGCCCCGGCACATCGGCCTCGGTCGCGGTCCGGAAGGTCGGCTCGGCGCTGGGCCGGGCGGCGTCAACGGTCTCCATGACGTCGGAAGTCCTCTCCCTGCTGGCTGCTCCCCGCCGACGGCTCCCCGCCGTCCGCGGCAGGAATCGACCCTAACGCGCCGCCGGTGCGTAGGGTCACGCACATGGTGCATGTACTGAGCAGCCGGACCCTGCTGCGGCCGACCGACCCCGAACGCTCCCGCGCCTTCTACGGCGAGGCCCTCGGCCTCGCGGTCTACCGGGAGTTCGGCGAGGGCCCCGAGCGCGGCACGGTCTACTTCCTCGGCGGCGGCTTCCTCGAACTCTCCGGCCGCTCCGACGCCCCTCCGGCCCCCGGCCTCCAGCTGTGGCTCCAGGTCGCCGACGCCCACGCCGTCCACGAGGAACTCACGGCACACGGGGTCGAGGTGCTGCGGCCCCCGCGGAAGGAGCCCTGGGGGCTGATCGAGATGTGGATCGCCGACCCGGACGGGGTCAGAATCGCGATCGTGGAGGTGCCGGAGGACCACCCCCTGCGCTACCGGCCGGGGACGTAGTCCCGGACATGACGCGCCGACCCCGCCGGACTCGCGCGCTCCTCACCGCCTGACTCCGCGCCCGTTGTTCACGGGCGCGGAGTCAGGCCGTGGAAGATCAGGTCGAGCAGAGCGGCCGCCTGCCCGGCCGCGTCCGGCTCCGTCTCGGTGACCAGCGCGATGGCGTTCACCAGCTTGAACAGCTGCTCGACCGGCACGCCCGGCCGGACGTCGCCCGCCTCTTGTGCCCGCGCCAGGAGCCCCCGCGCCGCATCGAACACCGCCACGCGACACGACGAGCCATCCTCGCCCAGCGCCGCCAGCAGCGACGCGGCCAGCCCGCGCTCCGTGCTGCCCTGCGCGATCAACGCGCTCAGCCACTCCCTCAGTGCCGCGCCCGGCGACGGCGCGGACATCAGCTCCCCGGCCCGGCGGCACAGGGCGTCGACGTGGTCGTGGAACACCGCCTCCAGCAGCGCCTGCCGGGTGGGGAAGTGCCGGTAGAGCGTGGCGTTGCCGACGCCCGCGCGCTGTGCGATGTCGTCCAGCGGCGCATCAGCCCCCAGCTCGGCGAAGGCCGCCCGCGCGGAGGCCACCAGCCGGTCGTAGTTGCGCCGGGCGTCGGCCCGCATCATCGCCTCCCGGGTTGACTTAATCGGGGACTGTCCCCGTATCGTACCCGACGGAAACCGGGGAGCATCCCCGGTTCTCGGCACCCCGCCACCGGGAGGAAACATGATCACCGTTCTCGTGACCGGCGCCACCGGCGCCCAGGGCGGCGCCACGGCCCGCGGCCTGCTGGCCGCCGGGCAGCGGGTCCGCGCTCTCGTCCGCGACCCCGGCACCCCCGCCGCGCGGACGCTCGCCGCCGCCGGCGCCGAGCTGGTCCGCGGCGACATGGACGACCGCCTCTCGCTCGACGCGGCCACCCGCGGCGTCGACGGCGTCTTCAGCGTCCAGCCCACCCTCGGCTACCCCGGCACGCCGCCCGGCTTCGCCATCGACGACGAGCTCCGCTACGGCCGCAACGTCGCCGACGCCGCCGCCGCGGCCGGCGTCCGCAGCTTCGTGTACGCCTCCGTCGGCGCGGCCGACGCCTCGCACGGCATCGCGCGCTGGCAGACCAAGGACACCCTGGAGCGGTACGGCCGCGACCTGGGCCTGCCCATGACCGCGCTGCGGCCGGTCCGTTTCATGGACAACCAGGTCCACCCGCAGATGGGCGTGCGCGACGGCATGCTGGCCGACGTCATCCTGCCGGACGTGCCCGTCCAACTCATCGCGGCCACCGACATCGGCGCGTTCGCCACGCTGGCCTTCACCCGTCCGGCCGAATACACCGGCCGGACGATCGAACTGGCCGGGGACGAACTGACCATGCCACAGATCGTCCGAGCCATGGAGCGGGCACTGCGGCGGCCCATCACCTACCGGCATATCCCGCGCGAGGCGCTGGCCGGCCGCGACGCCGACGCCGTGGCCGGCTACGACTTCGCCAACCACGGCGGCGGCTGGCATGCCGACATCGACGCGCTGCGCGAGGAGCACCCGGGCCTGATGGACTTCGCCACCTGGCTCGACCGCGAGGGCGCCGCGGCCTTCACGACGGCGCGCGCCTGACGGCCGCAGGCCGCAGGCCGCAGGCCGCAGGCCGCAGGCCGCACAACCACGCGGAACCGAACTCGTCCAGGAAGCAAGGCAGTTTCGTGAACGGCTCCTGTCGAACGGCAGGGTGCGACATACTCATCCCCACGGCCTTCGTGCTGATCACGAATTTTCCTTGGTCGGAGCACATGGACCGCCGAAGGCCGCCTGCACCTCCGGCAGTTACCCCTCGACGCGTACCAGCGCCTCCGAAGGAATCCGGAAGTCCGCTACCCCGGCCGGGTGCGCGTCGGTTCTCGGATTGTGGCCCGTTCTACTCGGGTTCACGCGCCGGTCGCTGAGCGACGCTAGGTTCCCTCGCCGAATGGCTTCCGCCCACGCCGGCTCAGCAGTCACCTGATGGAGGCACCGAAGTGGCCACTCGTCCGGATCTGTCGCGTCGAACCATTCTCGCGGGTGCGGGTGGGCTTGGCGCAGCGAGACCGGTCCAGCCCGCCCCGGGAGCCGAGTCCAGGACCAGGCGGTGGAGCTTGGCCCACGCCCGGGCCTCGGTCCACTCAGTAAATCGACGGAAGGCGGTCACTCCCGACAGACTCAAACCGGGCGGCAATTGGTTCCAGGTACACCCCGAGGGGGCCACGAAGATGATCGCGGCCAGTACCTCGCGGTCCTCGCCGGCGTGCTCCTCCACCCTGCGGACACTGCGGAGCCGGCGGGACCACCCGCTGGAGCAACTCCCACAGGTCTTCCGGCGCCAACCGTTCGACAAGCGCAGCAGTCATCACCCCAGGCCGGTATCTCAAGCCTCAGCGCCTGCACGCCGACAAAGCCTACGACAGGGCCGACCTGCGCAGATGGCTGCGATGGAAGCGCATCGGAGTACGCATCGCCCGCAAAGGCATCGAGTCCAGTGAACGATTAGGGCTCCGCCGCTGGGTCATCGAGCGCACAATGTCCTGGCTATCCGGCCACCGCCGACTCAGCCCTCGCTACGAACGCAATCCCCGCAACTATCTGGCCTTCTCGGCCTCGCCGCCGCCCTGTGCTGCTACAAGCGACTCGTCCGCCTCACCACATAGGACACGGTCTTAGTGTGGATTGCGACCTGTATTCGATCTGCGCGACCGGACTGGGTTCCTTGGCCGATGGCGACACCGATGGGCAGCCTGACCGCCTCCTCGACGAGTGGGCCGACCACGGTTGCGCCAGCGATTACTCGGGTTGAACTGGTGGAATCCGCCGGCAGTGATGGTTCTTGATCGTTTCGGTACGACGTCGTCATGCGGTACGCGCACGGGGGCGGACTGACGCCAAGGGATCAGCAGAAGCGGGAGCGGGTGCGCTTGGAGGCGGCCGGGCGGTTCGCTTGCGGGGAGAAGACCGACGCCGTCGCGCGGGATCTTCGGGTGACGGCGCGGGTCGGTGCGGCGCTGGCGGTGGGGCGCTGGCGGTGGGGCGAGAGCTGGGCCAGTCCTCTCGGGGCTGTTCAGCCCAGGAAGTGGGACCAAAACGGGATCGTGGGGTACGCGTGGTCTTTCGGTGTCGGAACCGGCCGACCGAACTCGTGATGGAAGTAGTCGACCAGGTCAGTGCCGTAGTAAATGATGTCTGCCTGATACATCGACAACACGGGCGTGCCCGTGCGGTCTGGGTCCGCCAGGAGATACCGGTGGGAGTAGATCGGCACCATCACCGGGACCTTGGCCAAGTAGGTGCGAGCCATCGCCAAGGCGTCCTGGGTGCCCGCTGGCCGTAATTCCCACTCCGGATGCCAGAAGCCGTTGTGCTCCACGTCGAACAACACGCCGTCGATCGGCCAGGCCAACCTCTCCGCGAGGTCGCCCGCGTGACCGTCCCGCCAGTCGGGCCAGCTACCGCTACCCGTCGGCAGTCCTGCACCCAGCAACGTTCGGTGCTCCGGAGCGAAACGGAACCCCCAGCGTTCCTCGATCTGGTCGAGCTCCCGCTCGCTCATGCCTGGCTTGATCTCGACTCGGGCAGAGAGCATGGCGAGCAATCCCTCAGCGTCTTCTGAGGTCAGCGGGTTCTCGGGGCTGATCGAGGTCATGGGTGGAACGGTAGGCCACCGGGGGACGGTAGGCAGGGGGATCGAGTGGAGTACGTCGCTGTCAGCCTGTAGTCCCCATTGGCGTAAGGCCGCGAGTAGGCGGTGCCGGGGGACGAAGCTGAGTCGGTGCGTTTCCATGTACGCCTCCGAACGAGTGGGCCCGTCCCAGGGAACTGCCGGGCCGTCGCCCTCGGCGATACTCGGGCACCGCCCCGGAGACCGCCCGACCGCTCACGCGGCGACCGATCCGCGTCCCCGAACGGCGCGCGGCCCTGTGGGTGGACGCCGCCCGTGCGTACAGTCAGCGGGCAGGATCGCCGACGGTTGCCGAGCGCTCCAGGTCGCTAAATGCTGCGCGGCCCAGGACATCCGGCGGCCGGCAGTGCGTGAGCTGGTGGCTGACTTGGCCGCCCGTGACCGCCGCCGAGCCGTGCCCGAGCTGCATCACTTCAGCCGACAACTGGGAGTGCCTGCATGAGTGAGCGGAGTAAGCCGTTCCTCTACGTCGTCGTCTGTGCGGCCGGGATCGCCGGTGACGTCGGCAAGCTGATCACCGCGGCACAGGAGCGGGACTGGGACGTCGGTGTCATCGCCACCCCGCAGGGCCTGGGCTTCATCGACCCCCAAGCGGTCGAGGCCCAGACCGGCTATCCGATCCGCTCCGCCTGGCGCTCGCCCGGTGACCCGCGCCCGCTCCCTCCGCCGGACGCCATCGCCGTCGCCCCGGCGACCTTCAACACGATCAACAAGTGGGCCGCCGGGATCTCGGACACTCTGGCCCTGGGCATCCTGTGCGAGGCGTACGGCTTGGGCATCCCGACCGCCGTCCTGCCCTATCTGAACGCCGCACAGTCCGCCCACCCCGCGTACCAGCAGAGCCTGGAGCGGCTACAGGGGATGGGCGTGTTGATCGCCGACTACGAGCCGCACCAGCCGAGGGCTGGCGGCGGACGGGACGCGTTCCGGTGGGAGCAAGCGGTGGAGCTGCTCATCCGCAAGGTGCGGTGAGCACGGAAAGGGTTCGCAGCCGACCGGCAGCCACACCGCTGCGATCGTCCTGGCGGGAGTCCCCGATGTGATCGCGCACGCGATCATGCTTGGGCAGCCCAGCCGCGGATACGGCAGGCGGACGAGGTACCGCTGCCGGACGGCACTGGCGGCGGCCGGGCGTCGCACGGCACAATCGTCGGCCGTGGAGATCACTGCGCGCGCACTCAACCGGGCCACGCTCGGCCGTCAACTGCTGCTGCGGCGGGAGTCACTGGGCACCGTCGACGCCGTCCGCCGCGTCGTCGCGCTCCAGGCCCAGCACGCCGCCTCGCCGTACGTCGCGCTGTGGAACCGGCTCGCCGGATTCGCTCCGGCGGAGCTCGACGCCGCGTTCGCCGACCGTGCGGTCGTCAAGGCGACCTTGATGCGGATCACGCTGCACGCGGTCCACGCCGAGGACTACCAGGGCTTCCGCGAGGCGATGGAGCCGACCCTGTACGGCTCCCGGCTCGGCTATCGCTTCGCCGCCGCCGGGCTCACCCCGGCGGACGCCCATGAACTACTCCCGGGGCTGCTGTCGTTCGCCGAGCGGCCGCGAACGGCCGCGGAGATGGAGGCGTGGCTCGAGGAGCGGCTGGGCGTCGAGAAGAAGGCCGGGGCGTGGTGGGGGCTGAAGGGCTATGCGCCCCTGCATCACGCGGTCACCGGCGGGCCGTGGTCCTTCGGCTGGCGGCCGTCCTTCCGCGCGGCGCAGACGGGCGCCCTTTCCGCCAGGGGGCGGGAGATATCACCGGAGGCGCTGCGGGGCCTTCTGTTGCGCTATCTGGAGGGGTTCGGTCCGGCGTCGGTGGCGGACATGGCGCAGTTCGCCATGGTCCAGCGGACGCCGATACGCCAGGCGCTGCGCGCGCTCGACGGCGCCGTCAAGGAGCTCCGAGGGCCCGACGGCACCGCGCTGTTCGACCTCCCCGGCGCCCCGCGCCCGCCCGCGGACACCCCGGCCCCGCCCCGGCTCATGGCGATGTGGGACAGCATCCTGCTCGCGTACGCCGACCGCGGCCGCGTGATTCCTCCGGACTACCGCCGGGTGGTGATCCGCAACAACGGCGATGTGCTGCCCACACTGCTGGTCGACGGCTATGTCGCCGGCGTGTGGCGGCCGGTCGACGGGGGCATCGAGGCGACGGCCTTCCATGAACTCCCGCCCGCGGCATGGGACGGCCTCGCCGCGGAGGCCCGCTCCCTGACGGCCCTGCTGGCCGACCGCGACCCCCGGCCCTACAGCCGCTACGACCACTGGTGGGCCAAGCTCTCCGGCGCCCAGGTGCGCCTGCTCCCCGGCTAGGTCCGCCACCCGCGGCACCGCTTATCCTCGGCCGATGGACAGGATCACCACCCAGGCGCCCGCTCTCGTGCTGCGCCCCTGGGACCCCGCGGACGCTGCCGATCTGGTCGGGCTGTGCCAGGACCCCGCCCTGCGACGCTGGACGAACACGCCCGTGGACGACGAGGCGGGCGCGGTGCGCTGGATTCAGGAGCAGCAGCGGGGCCGGGCGGCCGGGCACCGCTTCGCGTTCGCCGTTGTGGAGTCCCGGGCCTCGTCGTCCGAGGGGCGGTTGGCGGGCCATGTGGTGCTCAAGAACGTCACCCCTGGCGGCGCCTCGGCCGAGGTGGGTTACTGGAGCGCGGCGCACGCGCGTGGTCGCGGAGTGGCTTCCAGTGCGCTGCGGGCCTTGACCGACTGGGCCTTCACCACGTTCGCCGGTGACGGACTGACGCGACTCGAGCTGCTGCACCAGGTGGACAACGCGGCGTCATGCGGCGTCGCGCACAAGTGCGGGTACGAACTGGCCAGGCTGCTGCCGGCGGCACCGCCCGCGTTCCCGGGCGACGGCCATCTGCACGTACGGACACGGACACCGTCAGCGTAGATACGCGCGTTCGTCGACGCGCCGGGTCGGCGAGCCGAGGAAGACATCCGGGGCGGCGGGGCCGTAGGCGACGTTGAGAGTGTCGAGCCGGTAGGACCACTCACCGCCACAGAAACCGACAAAGCGGTAGTTGATCCGCCACCGCAGCCACTCCCCCGGCCCGAGCCGCACCGCGGGCGGGCGGCGATGCCGGCGGGGCATGCTGAACAGCGACGCCTCAGGGGGACGGACCCGCAGCAGGCCCCCGGCCTCCTGGAGCGCCACTCCGGGGTCGGGGAGCTCCCGTACGGAGGTGTGGGGCTCGAAGGCGTCGGCTTCCCGCATGACGACCTCGTGCACGGCCGACGCCAGGCCGGGCGGCAGCGGAAACGCGAGGGGAGCCGCGTTCCTCCGGGCGGCTTCGGGGCCGCCGCGGGAGGTTTTGGTCCACTCGGTGCGTACCCATTGAACGACGGCGTCCATGGCTCGATCATCAGGCACGGGCTCGCCGCGCCGCCACCCGCTTTCCGCCGAGGCGGCACGGATCTGTGGAGGGGGCATGGTGGGCGGGGCCCTGGAAGACCTCGTGCACTGGCGTGGCGAGACCGCCCGGCTCGTCCGGGCCGTACGGCGCGACGGCGGCACCACGACCGTCACCTTCACCCGTGCCCACGCCGCTGCCGCCGCCGCGAGGGTCGCCGATGGGACGGCGAGTCCGCGCGAACTCGTGGACTGGGCCCAGGCGGTGCACTTCGAGGAGTGGGTGGACTTCGAAGCGGGACACGAGGACCTGCTGACACAGTTCCTGTTCGAGATCTCGACGCCCGAGCTGTGCGAGCCCGTCACCGCCGAGCTGTGCCGACGGTGGCTGGGCGACCTGCGGGCATCGTCGGCACACCGCGCCTCGGGGGCTACGAGAACGAATCCAGCCCCGTGAGATCGCCGGACAGCGCCCAGAGCCGGCCCGCCGCGGCGGTCCTGCGCGCCGGGACGATGACGTGCGCGCCGAAGCCGCTGCCGATCTTGTGTTGCTCGGTCGTCATGTCCCGGGACGCTAGGACCTGGAGTGCGCGCGAGGTCAAGATCACGGCTGCGGGACGGCCTGCCGCGCTCCCCCGTTGCCCCCGTGCGCTCCCGTGTGCCGGGCCGGTGCCGGGCAACCTCGGGGGGATCCGTCCGTCCCGGGAGGTGCCGTGCACGGACCGCCGCTCGCCGGTTGGCTGCTGGTCGCGCTGTGCGCGGCCACGGGGTCGTACTGCCTGCTGCGCATGCGCGGCGAGCCGCCCGGGCTGCCGCGGCGGGCCGCGGGGGCCGAGGCGCTGATGGGGTGGGGCATGGCGGTGATGGCGGTGCCCGCCGCGGCGCTGGACCCCCGGCCCTGGGGCCCGCCGGTCCTGGCGGCGGTGTTCGCCGTGGCGGCCGTACGGGCGCTGCTGCCCGCGCGGCGCGGTGGCGAGGACCTGGGCCATCATCTGCACCACGCGGTGGGGGCGTTGGCGATGGTCTACATGGCGCTCGCGATGGCGGTGAGCGGCCCGGCGGGGGCCCACGGCCACGCCGGGCACGGGGCGGAGGGGCGGGCGCCTGGCGGGGTGCCGCCGCTCACGGGCGTGCTGCTCGCGTACTTCGCGGTGTATGTGGTGTGGTCGGCGACGCGCCGGCTCGTCCCGGCGGCCACGGCCACCGCGGGCGCCGGGGCGGGCGGCGACCCCGGGCGGCCCGCCTGGTCGCGGCGGCCCGAACTGGCCGACGCGTGCAGGCTGTCCATGGCGATCGGGATGTCCGCGATGCTGTTGACCCTCTGAGCGCCCCCGGAACCGTCCCGCGGCCGTGGTGTACGTCACTTCCGGCCACCGGACCGTACCCGCCTCGCCCTCGCGCTCACTAAAGTGACGCCATGATGGTCCCGCTCGCGCTGATGGGCCTCGGCGCTCTGGCGGCGGCAATGGCGCCCCGCCTGCTGGCCCGGTCCGACTGGGCCGACCGCGAACCCGTGCTCGCCCTGTGGGTGTGGCAGTGCGTGGTGGTCGCCGTATTGCTGTGCTGCGGGCTGACCATGGCGCTCACCGCGGCGGCCGCGTCCCAGGCCGTGCGCGGGAATGTCTTCGCCCCCGCGCCCCAGGGCGTGGTGGAGGCGTACGCGCTGTCCGCGTACGGGCCCTGGGCCGCCCCCGTCGCCGTCGTCCTGGCCTGCGGCGCGGTGTGGACGGCGGTGATGCTGACGCGGGAGATCGGGCGCGCGCGGGCGCGGCGCAAGCAGCGGCGGGCCGAACTGCTCGACCGCTGCCCGGCGTTGCCCGGCGAGGAGCCCGCCGGGGACCGTCTGGTGGTGCTGGAGGGCGACCGGCCCGAGGCGTGGTGGCTGCCGGGCACTCCGCCCCGGCTGGTCATCACCACGGCGGCGCTGCGCCGCCTCAAGGGCCGTCGGCTGGATGCCGTTCTGGCCCATGAGCAGGGGCACGCCCGGGCCCGCCACCACTGGCTGCTGCACTGCTCGGCCGCGCTGGCCACCGGCTTTCCTCAGGTGCCGGTATTCGCGGCCTTCCGCGACCAGGTGCACCGGCTGGTGGAGCTGGCCGCCGACGACTCCGCCTCGCGGCGCTTCGGGCGGCTGACGACCGCGCTCGCGCTGGTCGAACTGAACGAGCACCGGGGGGTGTTCGGGCCCGTTCCGGCCCAGCTCGCGGAGGTCCCGCAGCGGGTGGACCGGCTGCTCGCCCCCGCCGCGCGGCTCTCCCCCGCCCGCCGCCTTCGGCTGACGGCCGCGGCGGCGCTGGTCCCCGTCGTGCCGCTGGTGGTCACGCTGGTCCCGGCGCTGCGGGTGCTGGGCTGAGCCAGGCGTAAACCCTTCGCCGGGGCGGGGCGCCCGCGGCTACAGTCGCGCGCTGTCACCTACCCGGGAAGGCCTGAGCAACATGACCCGCACCACGTGCACGACCCCCGCACCGGCCGAGCGACCCGGCGACCGGGCGCTGACGGCCCCCACCGTCTCGTGTGTCTTCGTGTGCCACGACGGCGCGGGGCGCATCCTGCTGGCCCGGCGCGGCGCGGCGGCGCGCGACGAGCCGGGGACCTGGGACACGGGGGCCGGGGCGCTCGAACACGGCGAGTCGTTCGAGGCGGCCGTCGCGCGTGAGGTCCGTGAGGAGTACACCGCGGAGGCCCTCACGGTCGAGACCCTCGGGGTCCGCAACATTCTGCGCGGCGATCCCGTCTCCCACTGGGTGGCCGTGGTGTGCGCCGTGGAGGTGGACCCGGCGCGGGTCGCCATCGGCGAGCCGCACAAGTTCGACGCGCTCGGCTGGTTCGCCCCGGACGACCTGCCCACCCCGTGCCACTCGCAGCTGGCGGCGACCCTCGACCTCTTCCGCGCCCTGCGAGGCTAGGCCCTGGCCGCCCCCCGCGCCCGCCGGTGCGCGATCATCGACTCATGCATGTGTCGAAGCTCCATGCCGTACGCACCGCCGCGGTCCTCGCCGCGCTCTTCGTGATCCTGCTGGTGCCGGTCGCGGCCGGCTGGGGGCCGCTGGTGGACGCGGACGGGGACATCGCCGAAGCCCTGCACCGGACCGCGGTGACGCACCACGGCTGGACCGAGGCCAACAAGGTGCTGACCGACTGGGTGTGGGATCCCTGGACGATGCGTGCGGGGCTGACGCTGCTGGCCGGATGGCTGCTGTGGCGACGGATGTGGCTGCTCGCGATGTGGATCGCGGCCACGGCCGCCGCGGGGACGGCGCTCCAGCAGGGCATCAAGGCGGCGGTCGGCCGGGAGCGCCCGCACTGGACGAACCCGGTGGACTCGGCGCACTACGCCGCCTTCCCGTCCGGCCACGCCCTCACCGCGACCGTCGCGTTCGGCCTGCTGCTGTGGGTGATGACGCTGTGCGGGGCGCGCGCGGCGTGGCTGCGGGCCGCGACCGTACTGGCCGTGGTGTCGGTGGCCGGGGTGGGGTTCACCCGGGTGTATCTGGGGGTGCACTGGCCCACGGATGTGCTGGGCGGCTGGCTGCTGGGCGCCGCCCTCGTGTACGCGGCGGCGGCCACGTACCCGTACCCGCCGGACCGGGAGGACGAGCGCGCCGAGGAGTGACCCGTCTCCGGCGGCGAGCGCGGGCCCACCCGCATCGGCCGAGCGGGCACCACCTGGGCCGCGGGCCTGGAACGATGGGGGCATGACGATCAAGGGCGCGCTGTTCGACTTCTCCGGGACCCTCTTCCGCATCGAGCCGACCGACGCCTGGCTGCGGGCCGTGCTCGACGCCTCGGGCGCGGTCCTCCCGGAGGAGGACCTGCTGCGGTACGCCCGGCGGCTGGAGGACGCGGGGGCGCTGCCGGGCGGTGCGCCGCCGCTGGCGGTGCCGCCGCACCTGAGCGAGGTGTGGGGCACGCGGGACCGCAGCGCGGAGGAGCACCGTGCCGCCTTCACGGGGCTGGCCCGGGAGGTGCCGCTGCCCGACCCCGAGCTGTACGACGCGCTGTACGACCGCCACATGCAGCCGGCCGCTTGGCGGCCGTACCCCGACGCGGCCGAGGTGCTGGGCGAACTGCGGCGGCGCGGGGTGCGGATCGCGGTGGTCAGCAACATCGGCTGGGATCTGCGGCCGGTGTTCCGGGCGCACGGTCTTGACGAGTTCGTGGACGCCTATGTGCTGTCGTTCGAGCACGGCGTCCAGAAGCCCGACCCCCGGCTGTTCCGGGTGGCGTGCGACGCGCTCGGGCTGGCCCCGGAAGACGCCGTGATGGTGGGGGACGACCGGCGGGCGGACGCGGGGGCGGCGCGGCTGGGGTGCCGGGTGCATCTGGTGGACCATCTGCCGGTGGAGCGCCGCCCTGACGGGCTGCGGCCGGTGCTCGACCTCGCGGGCGCGGTCAGACGCCGTGACACCCGGTCACAGACGCGGTGAAACCGCCGATTCGGACGATCCCCCGCGTCGCCCGAACCGGCGGAGCATCGGGGCCGCCCAGGGCACAGGATGGCGGACAACCCGAGACCGCACTGAGTATATTGGCCATGAGCCAGTCAACGCAGGAGTTACAGCATGTCCCCCCGCAGCCCTTCGGTCAATGAGGAGTTGCGCCGCCGGTCCCAGGAGCGCCTGCTTCAGGCGACGGTCGATCTGGTCGGCGAGCGCGGCTACGAGGCGACGACTCTCGCCGACATCGCCGACCGGGCCGGGGCGGCGCGCGGTCTGGTTTCGTACTACTTCCCGGGCAAGCGCCAGTTGCTCCAGACGGCCGTGCACCGGCTGATGCACCTGGAGCTGGCCAAGGGGCTGGAGCGGGAGCCGCGGCCGGAGGGCGAGGGCGCGGGCCGCGAGTGGCTGGCGCGGGCGATCGACGCGATCCTGGGGCTCGCTGTGGAGCGTCCGCTGCTGATGCGGACGCATATGGCGGGCATTCTGACGGCCGAGGGGTTCATCCAGTGCCCCGAGCAGCAGCGGCTGGCCCTGCTGCTGCGCGACACGATGGTGCGGTACGGATCGCCGGACCCGGACGCGGACTACCCGCTGTTACGTGCGCAGCTGATGGGCGCGGTGGTCGCGCTGCTGCTGCCGGGGGCTCCGATGCCGGTCGAGCGGCTGCGGGCGGAGCTGTTCAACCGCTACGGGCTGGAGTGGGAGTTGGGCCGCCCGCCGGGCGCGGAACGGCCCGGCGGGACGGACGAGCAGGACGAGCAGGACGAGCGAGACGGGCAGGACAGCCAGGACGCCCCGGACGACCTGGGGTCGTCCGGGGCGGGTGGTCAGCGGTAGTCGGGCTGCGTCTGCACGTTCAGCTCGGGCACCCGCACCGACCGGGCGCTGTCGGTGCGCCGGTCGTCGATCTTCAGGACGTCGAAGCCCTTGGCGATGTCGTTCGAGTAGATGTAGCCGTTGTAGTAGTACGCGGACCAGGAGCCGCCGCCGACCAGCGTCTCGGTGGAGATGGGGCCGCGCTCGAAGTAGCCGATCTCCTTGGGGTGATCGGAGTCGGTGAACTCCCAGATGGACACGCCGCCCTGGTACCAGGCCTGGACCATGATGTCGCGGCCCTTGACCGGGATCAGCGAGCCGTTGTGGGCGACGCAGTTCTCGGTGTTCGCCTGGTGGCGCGGGATCTTGTAGTAGCTCCGGAAGACCAGCTTGCGGCGGTCGCCCTTGCCGACGATGTCGTAGATGCCGTCGGCGCCGCGGTTCGGGCCGACCTCGGCGTTGCAGGTCGCGGCCCCGCCGCCGCCGAGCTCGTCGGTGAACACGACCTTGTCGCCGCGCTCGTTGAAGGTCGCCGAGTGCCAGAAGGCGAAGTTGACGTTGTCCTCGACCCGGTCGATGACGCGCGGCTTGGCCGGGTTGGCGATGTCCAGAAGGATGCCGTCACCCATGCACGCGCCCGCCGCCAGCTTCAGCTTGGGGAAGGTGGTGATGTCGTGGCAGCCGGTCGTCTTGGACACGCCCGGGTTGGTGGGAGCGCCCGGGTTGCCGCCGTCCGGGAAGAGCACCGGGAAGTCGATGACGGCCGACTTCTCGGGGGCGCTGCGCGGCACCTTGATGACGGAGATCCCGTCGTGCGGCGGCTGGCAGTCCGGGAAGGTGGCGTCCGGGGAGTACGAGGAGACGTAGATGTAGACGTTCTGCCGCTCGGGCACCAGGGTGTGGGTGTGGGAGCCGCAGGCGGTCTCGACGGCCGCGACGTACTTCGGCGCGGTCTTGTCGGTGATGTCGAAGACCTTCATGCCCTCCCAGGACGACTTCTCCGTGGCGGGCTGCGTGGTGCTGTTGCAGGAGTTGTCGCTGCGCGAGGAGTCCGTGGACAGGAAGAGCAGGTTCCCGGAGACGCTGATGTCGTTCTGGGAGCCGGGGCAGAGCACCTGGCTGACGGTCTTCGGCTGCTTCGGGTTGCTGATGTCGTAGATGACGAAGCCGTCGTAGTTGCCCGCGAAGGCGTACTTGCCCTGGAAGGCCAGGTCGGAGTTGGTGCCCTTGAGGGCCTGCTTGGGGATGTTGGTCAGATGGCTGACGTTGTCGCTGTGGACGACCTCGTCCACGCCGGGTATCTCGCCGCTCTTGATGGCCGCCTTGACGTCAGCGGCCTGATCCTCCGTTACCCGCTTGCCCTTGGGGTCGGCGCCGGGGTCGGGCGTCGCGGCCGCCGGGCTCGCGGCGAACAGCGAGGCGAGGAGGCCGAAGGCGACGACGGCTGTACCGAAGTGCCGGGGCCGCATCGGGGATCTGTGGCGCACCTGGAATCTGTGCCACGGCTTCAACTGCGTCCTCCCTTGGTTCACGTTCGGGTTGAACGATGCGTGGACCTGAGTCGTGGGCAGTATGGCTTGTTTCATGTACAGACCAACAGTCGGCAATGAATATGTAACGAAGATTCTCGGCCGGGATCGGCGACTTACGTGCTAATACGGTCACCAGCACAGCTTGCAAGCATCCCTGGAGGTCACGGTGTTGATCCGGCGTACGACCACGACCACCCGCGCCGTCCGGCTCGCGGTCGCGGCGGTGACCGCGGCCCTGGCGCTGGCCCTCACCGGCTGCGAGTCCGAAGGCGGCGCCAAGGCCGACGACAAGGGCAAGGAGGCCGGTCCCTCGGTGATCGCGCCGGGCAAGCCCGGCGAGGCGGCCGAGAAGCTGACGGCCGAGGAGGCGGCGAAGGCGAAGAAGGAGGACGACTCCCCCAACTCGGCCGATTTCGCGTACGTGAGCATGATGATCGAGCATCACCGGCAGGCCCTGGTGATGACCGATCTGGCCCCCGACCGGGCGAAGTCGTCGAAGGTCAAGCGGCTCGCCGAGCGCATCGCCGCCGGGCAGCAGCCGGAGATCGAGGCGATGCAGGGCTGGCAGAAGACGAACGGCTGGACGAAGGACCAGGGCGGCGGCGCGCCGGAGCACGCGGGCGGGCACGGCCACGACGCCATGCCCGGCATGGCCACCGAGAAGCAGCTGGACCAGCTGCGCGCGGCCCGCGGCGCCGACTTCGACAAGCTCTTCCTCAAGCTCATGATCACCCATCACTCCGGTGCGGTCTCCATGGCCACGGACGTCCTGGCCAAGGGCAACAACCTGCGGGTGGAGGAGATGGCGGACGACGTCATCTCTCAGCAGAGCGCCGAGATCCGGCGGATGGAGCAGCTCGGATAGCGCAGGCTCGGAGAGCCGAAAGCCGGCGCCCGGGCCGATGGCCGGCGCCCCGGCGTCAGCCTTCGGCCCGGATGTCACCCGGGAGCCTGGCATCGGGTGTGTAATTCCGGACCGGAGCCCGTCCCGGGTGCGATGCTGGAGACATCCTGCGGAAGGAGCTCCTCCGTGCTTCGCGTAGCAGTCGTCGGTTCCGGGCCGAGCGGGGTCTACGCCGCCCAGGCGCTCGTCCAGCAGCAGACCGTGCCCGATGTGGCCGTGGACGTACTGGACCGGCTGCCGTGCCCGTACGGCCTGGTGCGCTACGGGGTCGCCCCGGACCACGAGAAGATCAAGTCGCTCCAGAACACCCTGCGCACGGTCCTGGAGCACCCCCGGGTCAGCTTCCTGGGCAATGTGCCGGTGGGGCCCGCGCCGCTGGTGCCCGAGCGGCTGCTGGGGCTCTACCACGCGGTCGTGTACTGCGTCGGGGCGGCGTCCGACCGCCGGCTCGGCGTCCCCGGGGAGGAGCTGCCGGGCAGCTTCTCGGCCACCGAGTTCGTCTCCTGGTACAGCGCCCACCCCGACTCGGCGATCGACGCCTTCGCGCTGGGGGCGCGCTCCGCCGTGGTCATCGGGGTCGGCAATGTCGCGGTCGACGTGGCGCGGGTGCTCGCCCGCGGGGCGGAGGAGCTGCGCGCCACCGATGTGCCGCACGCCGCGCTCGGCGTGCTCGCCGACAGCCGGGTGGCCGATGTCCACATGGTCGGCAGGCGCGGTCCGTCGCAGGCCAAATTCACCACCAAGGAGCTGCGCGAGCTCGGCGCGCTGGCCGGTGCCGATGTGCTGGTGCGGCCCGAGGAGCTGGCGATGGATCCGGCGTTCGCGGACCCGTCGGAGCTGCCGGGGGCCGGCCGGCGCAATGTGGAGGTGCTGCGCGACTGGGCGCGCCGCGCCCCCGAAGGCCGGCCGCGCCGGATCCATCTGCGGTTCTTCCTGCGCCCGGCGGCGCTGCTCGGCGATGCCTCCGTACGGGCGGTGCGGTTCGAGCGGACCGCGCCGGACGGGATGGGCGGGGTCGCGGGGACCGGCGAGTTCGAGGACGTACCGGCGCAGCTGGTGCTGCGGTCGGTGGGCTACCGGGGCGTACCGCTGCCGGGGCTGCCGTTCGCCACGGACAGCGGGACGGTCCCGCATGCCGAGGGGCGGGTGGTGCGCGGCGGCGCGCCGTCGCCCGGCGAGTATGTCGCGGGGTGGATCAAGCGCGGTCCGACCGGGGTGATCGGCACGAACCGCTCGTGTGCCAAGGAGACCGTCGCCTCCCTCCTGTCCGACGCGGACGCCCTGGCCTCGCGCCCGGTGGCCGAGGACCCGCGGGAGGCGCTGCGGGCGATGGGCCTGGAGCCGGTGGAGTGGCCCGGCTGGCTGCGGATCGAGGCGGCGGAGTCGGCGCTCGGGCAGGCGCTGGGGCGGCAGCGGGTGAAGATCCCGGACTGGCCCGGGCTGCTGACGGCGGCCCGCGACGCTCGGGGCTGAGCTCCGGGAGCGCTCGGCGCCGAGCCCCGGCGGCCTGGTCACACGGCGGCAACGCCGGGGAAATCAACAAACTGTTCAAGGCTTCTACCGTCGCGTCCTGTTGTCGTGCTACCCACTCCCCAGCTGCCTCATCAGCCGCAGCGTTCCCGTAGCCGCCCAAGGAGCCCGTATGAAGTCCGCACGCCACCCCGTGGACGAGGTCCCGCCGCCCGGACAGCTCGCCGCCTTCGATCTTCAGCATGTGCTCGCGATGTACGCGGGCGCCGTCGCCGTGCCGCTGATCGTCGGCGGTGCCATGAAGCTGCCGCCCGCTGACCTGGCGTATCTCATCAACGCCGACCTGCTGCTGTGCGGGATAGCCACCGTCCTCCAGTGCGTCGGACTATGGCGGTTCGGCGTACGGCTGCCGATCATGCAGGGCTGCACCTTCGCCGCGGTCACCCCGATGGTGCTGATCGGCACCGAGGGCGGCGGGCTGCCGGCGATCTACGGCTCGGTGATCGTCGCGGGGGTGGCGATGATCCTGCTCGCGCCGGTCTTCGGACGGCTGCTGCGCTTCTTCCCGCCCCTGGTGACCGGCACGGTGATCCTCGTCATCGGACTGTCGCTGCTGCCGGTGGCGGGCAACTGGGCCGCGGGCGGCCAGGGTTCCGCGGACTTCGGGGCGCCGAAGAACCTGGGGCTGGCCGCCGGGGTACTGGTCACCGTTCTGGCCGTGCAGCGCTTCGCGCCCGGCTTCCTGGGCCGGATCGCGGTGCTGGTGGGCATCGTGGCCGGGACGGCGGCGGCCGCGCCGCTCGGCTTCACCGACTTCTCGGGCATCGGCGACACCGACTGGCTCGGCGTCTCCACGCCCTTCCACTTCGGCGCCCCGACCTTCGAGGGGGCGGCCATCGCTTCGATGCTGGTAGTCGCGTTGGTGACGATGACCGAGACGACCGGGGACTTCATCGCGGTGGGCGAGATGACCGGCCGCGAGGTCGACGCGCGGCGGCTCGCGGACGGGCTGCGCGCGGACGGCGCGGCCACCCTGCTCGGCGGGGTCTTCAACACCTTCCCGTACACCGCCTTCGCCCAGAACGTCGGCCTGGTGGGGATGACGCGGGTGCGCAGCCGGTGGGTGGTGGCCACGGCGGGCGGCATTCTGGTGCTGCTGGGCCTGGCGCCCAAGCTGGGCGCGCTGGTCGCGGCGGTCCCGGCGCCGGTGCTGGGCGGGGCCGGTCTGGTGATGTTCGGCACGGTCGCGGCGAGCGGGCTGCGGACCCTGGCGGGGGTGGACTTCCGGGACAACCACAACCTCACGGTGGTCGCGGTGTCGGTCGCCGTCGGGCTGCTGCCGGTCGGTGTGCCGGGCGTGTACCAGGAGTTTCCGCACTGGTTCCAGACGGTGATGAACAGCGGGATCAGCGCGGGCTGCCTCACCGCCATCGCGCTCAACCTGCTCTTCAACCATCTGCCGGCCGGGGCCGG
The DNA here is from genome assembly GCF_055569495.1 of Streptomyces sp. NPDC028305. NCBI lineage: Bacteria > Bacillati > Actinomycetota > Actinomycetes > Kitasatosporales > Streptomycetaceae > Streptomyces > Streptomyces sp. NPDC028305. The sequence goes on along the minus strand of NZ_JBVHTN010000008.1, from coordinate 475,347 downwards.
GCGGGGCTCAGCCCCGGTCGTCGGCGGGGCGCAGGTCCTGGCGGGCGGCGGCGAGCAGGACGCTGTCGAGCAGCCCGGGGAACAGCGCCTCTAGGTCCTCGCGGCGCAGCGCGTTCATCTTGGCCGTGCCGCGGTAGATCTGGCTGATCACGCCGCACTCCCTGAGCACCCGGAAGTGGTGGGTGGAGGTGGACTTGGTCACCGGCAGGTCCACGTCCGAGCAGGTCAGCTCGTGGGCCTCGGCCGCCAGGGCCCGCACCACCCGCAGCCGCATCGGATCGGACAGCGCGTGCAGCACGTCCTCGAGGCGGATGTCGTCGCGCGCGGGGTGCTCGAGCGAACGGCCGGTCGGCTGTTCCTGGGCGGGGGTCTGCGTCTGCACGGCTACTCCTCGGTGCCTGGCTGGCAGACCCATTCTACGAGCATGGTACGAGAGTCTTCGTAATTTGACGCCTGGCGTACTACGAGGGTTATCGTACAAGGGTCCCGTGGAAGACATGAGAGGGAGCCTGCCGTGAGCGCGCTGTTCGAGCCTTACACCCTGCGGTCGCTGACCATTCCCAACCGGATCTGGATGTCGCCCATGTGCCAGTACTCCGCCGAGGTCGACGGCCCGGACGCGGGTGTGGCCGGCGACTGGCACTTCTCGCACTACACCTCGCGGGCCGTCGGCGGCACCGGTCTGGTCCTGGTCGAGGCCACCGCCGTCAGCCCCGAGGGCCGGATCAGCCCCGCCGACCTGGGCCTGTGGAACGACACCCAGACCGACGCCTTCCGCCGGATCACCGCCTTCCTCAAGGCCCACGGCACCACGCCGGGCATTCAGCTGGCCCACGCCGGACGCAAGGCCTCGACCGACCGGCCGTGGCTGGGCGGCGGGCCCGTGGCCGAGGACGGGGGCGGCTGGCAGCCCCTCGGACCCAGCCCGGTGCCGTTCGACGAAGGTCACCCGGTGCCCGAGGAGCTGACGGCCGACCAGATCCGCGAGGTCGTGAACCAGTTCGCCGAGGCGGCGCGGCGCGCGCTGGCCGCCGGGTTCGAGGTCGCCGAGGTCCATGGCGCGCACGGCTATCTGATCGGCGAGTTCCTCTCGCCGTACAGCAACCACCGCACCGACGAGTACGGCGGGTCCTTCGAGAACCGGACGCGCTTCGCGCTCGAGGTCGTGGACGCCGTACGCGCGGTGTGGCCGGACGAACTCCCGCTGTTCTTCCGGATCTCGGCGACCGACTGGCTGACCGAGGACGACTCCGACGAACGCCAGGGCTGGACCGCCGACGACACCGTCCGGTTCGCGCGCGAGCTCAAGGCACACGGCGTGGATCTGCTGGACGTCTCCACCGGCGGCAACGCGGCGCGGGTGCGGATCCCGACCGGCCCGGGCTACCAGGTGCCGTTCGCCGCGCGGGTCAAGGCGGAGACCGGGCTGCCGGTCGCCGCGGTCGGCCTGATCACCGAGCCGGAGCAGGCCGAGAAGATCGTCGCCAATGACGAGGCGGACGCCGTGCTGCTCGGCCGGGAGCTGCTGCGCGACCCGTACTGGGCGCGGCGCGCGGCGCGCGAGCTGGGTGCGGCCGTCACGGCCCCCTCGCAGTACGGCCGGGCCGTCTGACCTGCGGCTGCGTGGACCGAGCAGGCCGTTGTCAGTGGCGGGGTGCAGACTCTGTGATGTCGGACACATCGCAAGGAGTGATGCCCCATGGACGACGTCCTGCTCGCCATCGGCACCCGTAAGGGGCTGTTCCTCGGGCGCCGCGGCGGTGGGGGCTGGGAGCTGACCGGTCCGCACTTCCCGATGCAGGCGGTGTACTCCGTCGGCATCGACACCCGCCGCGCCGTGCCCCGGCTGCTGGTCGGGGCGGACAGCTCCCACTGGGGCCCGTCGGTCTTCCGCTCCGACGACCTCGGGCGCAGCTGGCATGAGCCGCCCGCGCCCGCGGTCCGCTTCCCCGAGGGCACCGACACCTCGCTGGAGCGGGTGTGGCAGCTGCATCCGGCCGGGCCCGCCGCGCCCGAGGTGGTGTACGCGGGCACCCAGCCGGGCGCCCTCTTCCGGTCCGACGACGGCGGCGAGACCTTCGAGTTCGTACGGAGCCTGTGGGACCACCCGCAGCGGCCGGAGTGGGGCGCGGGCTTCGGCGGCCAGGCGGTCCACACGGTCGTCACCGACCCCCGCGACGCCGACGCGGTGCTGGCGGCCGTGTCCTCGGGCGGGGTGTACCGGTCGGCGGACGGCGGGGCGAGCTGGGCGCCGTCCAACACCGGGCTGAAGGCGGAGTTCCTGCCCGACCACCACCCGGAGTTCGGCCAGTGCGTGCACAAGATCGCGCCGGACGCGGTGGACCCCGACCGGCTGTATCTCCAGAACCACGGCGGGGTGTACCGCAGCGACGACGCCGGGGCGACCTGGACGGAGATCGGCAAGGGGCTCCCCGCCGACTTCGGATTCGCGGTCGCCGCCCACCCCAGGCGCGGCGGCGTCGCCTATGTGTTCCCGGTCAACGACGGCTCGGACCGCTATCCGCCCGACTACCGCTGCCGGATCTACCGCACCGAGGACGCGGGGGCGTCGTGGTCCGAGCTGTCCGCCGGGCTGCCGGAGGAGCACCACTACGGGGTGGTCCTGCGGGACGCGCTGCGCACGGACGACGCCGACCCGGCGGGCGTCTACTTCGGCAATCGCAACGGCGAGGTGTACGCGAGCGCGGACGACGGCGACAGCTGGCGGCTGGTCGCCGAGCATCTGCCGGACGTCCTGTGCGTGCGGGCCGCGGTGGTGGGGTGAGGTGCGTACCCGGGTGAGGTGCGTACCCGGGTGAGGGGCGGGCTCCGGTGAGCTGGCGCACGGCCACGCACCGAGCCACTAGAGTGACGCGACGTGGCACGACCCTTGAACGAAATCGTAGAAGCAGGCTGGGCCAAGGCACTTGAACCGGTCGAAGGACGCATCGCCGCGATGGGCGACTTCCTGCGGGCCGAGATAGCGGCGGGGCGCACCTACCTCCCGGCCGGGAAGAATGTGCTGCGCGCCTTCCAACAGCCCTTCGACGAGGTGCGAGTCCTGATCGTGGGTCAGGATCCCTATCCGACGCCCGGCCACGCGGTGGGGCTGAGCTTCTCGGTGGCCCCCGAGGTGCGGCCGCTGCCCGGCAGCCTGGAGAACATCTACCGAGAGCTGCACACCGACCTCGGTCTGCCCCGCCCCTCCAACGGCGATCTGACCCCGTGGTCCGAGCAGGGCGTGCTGCTGCTCAACAAGGCGCTGACCACCGCGCCGCGCAGGCCCGCCGCCCACCGCGGAAAGGGCTGGGAGGAAGTCACCGAGCAGGCCATCCGGGCGCTGGCCGCGCGCGGCCGCCCCCTGGTGTCCATCCTGTGGGGCCGCGACGCCCGGAACGTACGGCCGCTGCTCGGGAGCCTGCCGGCCGTCGAGTCCGCCCACCCTTCCCCCATGTCGGCCGACCGCGGCTTCTTCGGCTCACGTCCGTTCAGCCGCGCCAATGACCTCCTCGTACAGCAAGGGGCCCAGCCGGTGGACTGGCGCCTTCCCTGACCGCTTCCTTCCTGGTGAGCGGCAGGTAGTCTGCCCGCCATGACGACACACCCGAACACCCCTGCGGGCTGGTACGCCGACCCGCAGGGCACGCCGAACCAGCTGCGCTGGTGGGACGGCGCACAGTGGACCGAGCACACCCACCCGGGCCAGCCGGGGCAGGTACCGCAGCAGCCGGCCCAGCCGGTCGCGGACCCGGCGAAGATCCAGCATCAGGTGCAGCAGCAGGCGGGTGTCGCCCCGGTCTACGCGGGCGGCGGCACGCTCTTCAGCGAGCCGGTGCTGGTGGTGAACCAGAAGGCCAAGCTGATCGAGCTCACCAACGAGTACAGCGTCTTCGACCAGCACGGGCGGACCATAGGGTCGGTGGTCCAGGTCGGCCAGAGCACGCTCAAGAAGGTGGCTCGGTTCATGACGAGCCTCGACCAGTTCATGACCCACAAGCTGGAGATCCGCGACGCCCACGGGCAGCCGCATCTGGTGCTCACCCGCCCGGCGAAGTTCATCAAGTCCAAGGTGCTGGTGACACGCCCGGACGGCCAGCCGGTCGGCGAGATCGTGCAGCAGAACGCCATCGGCAAGATCAACTTCGCGATTCAGGTCAATGGCCAGCAGATCGGCGCCATCAAGGCGGAGAACTGGCGCGCCTGGAACTTCGCCATCGTCGACCACACCGACGTCGAGGTCGCCCGGATCACCAAGACCTGGGAAGGTCTGGCGAAGACGATGTTCACCACCGCGGACAACTACGTCCTCCAGATCCACCGCCAGCTGCCCGATCCGCTGCTGAGCCTCGTCGTGGCCACCGCACTCACCGTGGACACGGCGCTCAAGCAGGATGCGCGCGGGTTCGGCTGAGCCGGTGGGCGACCGCACAAAGCGGGAAACACAGCGGGAATTCGTCCTCGGGATCGACTCGGGCGGCTCCGGCGTCCGGGTCGCGCTGTCCCATGGCGACGGTCCGGGGAACGGCCCGACCTGGTCCTCGCCCACGCCCGCCGTGGTCGGCGACCGGGGCATCGACGCGGAGAGCCTGCTGGCCCGGGTGGAGCCCGCCGCCCACGCGCTGCTGCGCGAGGCGGGAGCGGACCGTGTGGCGGCGGTGTGCGTCGGCGCCGCGGGCATGGCCACGCTCGGCGACGATCTGCGCGCCAAGCTGCCCGACGCGCTGGCGCGTTCGTTCGGCGCCCGGCGACTGGCCCTGGCGGCCGACGGGGTGACCGCCTACGCCGGGGCCCTCGGCCAGCGGTCCGGCGCCGTGGTCGCGGCCGGCACCGGCCTGATCGCCCTGGGCGCCCTGGTCGCCCTGCCGGGCGACACCAGTGACGACACCGCGGACGGCGCGGCGGACGACTTGGCAGGCGACGCGGCGGGCGATGCACGCGCGGGCGGCGGCTGGCGGCGCGCCGACGGCTGGGGCCATCTCCTCGGCGACTGCGGCGGCGGCGCCTGGATCGGCCGGGCCGGCCTGGAGGCGGCGATGCGCGCGTACGACGGGCGCGACGGCGGCTCCCGTCCGCTCCTGGCCCGTCTGGAGGCGGTGTTCGGCCCGGCCTGCGAGCTGCCGGGCAAGCTGTACCCGCGCCCGGACCGGCCCGCCGTACTGGCCTCGTTCGCGCCCGAGGTCGGGCGGTGCGCGGCGGAGCGGGACCCGGTCGCGGACGCGATCCTGCGGGACGCCGCACGGCACATCGCCGAGGCCGCGGCAGCGGTCTGCCCCGATACCGAGGGATGCGCGGTGGGGCTCACCGGCGGCCTGTTCCGGATGGGCGACCCGCTGCTCGTGCCCCTGCGCGCCCAGTTGGCGGCGCGGCTGCCGCACGCCCGCGTGACCGAGGCGGCGGGAGACCCGCTGACCGGCGCGGTGCGGATCGCCGCGGCGCTCGCCGGTGACTCGCTGCGCCTTCCGATGGACGCCGCGCTGCTGCGTGTCGTGGACGTCGGCCCGGCAGCGGCCAAGCCCTGATGCTCTGATTCCCTGATGCTCTGACGCCCTGAGCCCGCCGATACACGACCCGGCACGGCACCGCAGGGCTTTGTACGCCGTCGCGCAGTTCGCCTCGGCAAATGGGGACAGATACCCCCGCCTCGCACCCTCCCGAACAGTCGATCACAACAAGCGACTAACATGCGGCGCCATGAGCTCCCCCACTGGGCCCGCGTCCGGCCTGCCTGTACGAATGCCGCGTCCCCGCCAGCCCGGACGGCACCGCCGACCGGAGCCCGTGGCCGCCCCCGTCGGCGCACCTCCGCTGGTACTCGCCGTCCCGGGCTCGCCCGACGGCGCCACCCGGAGCCTGGCCGAGGAGATCGTGAGCATCGCCCGTTCCGAGCTGCCCGGCCTGGACGCCCGGATCGGTTACGTGGACGGCGACGGGGACACGGCGGACTTCCCGGCCCTGGAGTCCGTGCTCACCCGCGCCGCCCAGGAGCGCGGCGAGCGCGCGCGCCTGGCCGCCGCGGCTGCCCGGGCCGAGGCGGAGGCGGTCCGGGCCGAGGCCGAGGCGCTCGGCGAGGAGGCCCCGGTGGTGGCCGCCGAGCCCGCCGCCGCGGACGAGGCGGCGTCCGCCGTCGTGGTGCCGCTGCTCGCCGGGCCGGACAACGCGCTGCTGCGCCGGATACGCCAGGCCGTCAAGCACAGCGGCTCCGCCGCCGAACTCACCGACGTCCTCGGCCCGCACCCGCTCCTCGCCGAGGCCCTGCACGTGCGCCTCTCGGAGGCGGGCCTGGCCCGCGCCGACCGCGCCCGCCTGTTCACCGTCGCGACCGCCGCGGACGGGATCATCCTGGCGACGGTCGGCGGCGCCGAGGCGACCCAGGCCGGTGGCATCACCGGCATGCTGCTCTCCGCGCGCCTGGCCGTGCCGGTGATGGCCGCCGCGCTGGACGAGGACGGGGCCGTCATGCGCGTCGCCGAGCAGCTCCGCTCGGCGGGCTCCGCCCGGCTCGCCCTCGCCCCCTACCTGATCGGCCCGGAGGTCGCGGCCGACCTCCCCGCGGCCGCCGCCGAGGAGGCGGAGTGCGCGGCCGCGGAGGCGCTCGGCGCGTACCCGGCCGTCGGCAAGCTGGTGCTGTCGAAGTACGCGACGGTGCTGGGCATCAAGCTCCAGCCCGCCCCGGCGATGCGCTGACACCGCGCCGGGCCGCGTCACGGACGCCGTGCGGGCCGCCGAGCCCGCCCGCGGCGGCCGGGTCGGGCACCGCCGAGTGCCCGACCTGGCCGCGGGCACCCCGGCCGCGCGCTCAGGCGAAGATCACGCACGAGGCCGCGGGGGCGGCGAGCGAGCCCCCCGGGGTCGGCACGCCGGTGGTCGGATCGATGTCGAACCAGGTCACCTCGCCGGAGCGCTGGTTCGCGGCGTAGAGGTGGCGGCCCGAGGGGGCCAGGGTCAGATCGCGGGGCCAGCGCCCACCACAGGGCGTGGTGGCGACCAGCGTCATGGTGTCGCCGGAGGCGCCGAGGGCGAGGGTCGCGACGCTGTCGTGGCCGCGGTTGGCGACCCAGACGAAGCGGCCGTCCGCCGAGACGACGACCTCGGAGGGGAAGTTGGGGACGTCCGTGCCGTCCGGCACGACGCGTACCTCGCCGAGCGCGTCGAGGGTGCCGGACGCCGCGTCCCACCGGCACACCGTGACCGTCGAGTCCAGCTCGTTGACGACGTAAGCGCGGTGGCCGCGGGGGTGGAAGGCGAGGTGGCGCGGGCCGCTGCCGGGGCGCAGCCGGGCCTCGCGGTGCGCGCGCGGGGGCGCGTCCACGGTACGCACCGCGGCCCGCCGTACGCCCTGCCCGCCCCGTGCGTCCGGCTCGCCCGGTGCGTCCGGCTCGCCCAGCGCGTACACCCACACCGAGTCCGTGCCCAGGTCGACCGCGAGCACCCAGCGGCCGGACGGGTCAGGGACGACGGCGTGCGCGTGCGGGCCCTCCTGGCGGTCGGTGACCGGCCCGCCGCCCTCGTGGCGCAGCACCGCCGACGGTTCGGCGAGCGCGCCGCCGTCCCGGACCGGGAGCGCGGTGACGCTCCCGGAGCCGTAGTTGGCGGTGAGGAGACACCCGGCGGCGAGCGCGAGATGCGTCGGGACGGCGCCGCGCACCGGTACGGGCGGGCCGAGCGGAGCGGGCGGCCGGGCGGGGTCGGCGACGCTCAGGGCGGCGGCCGCGCCGTCGTCGGTCTCGCTCACCGCGTAGAGGACCTGGCCGCCGGGGGCGAGCGCGAGGTAGGAGGGGTTGGGCACGGCGTCCGTCGTGTGCAGAACGCTCAGCGCGCCCGTCTCCGCGTCCACGGACGCGACCGCGATCCCGGCGCCGCCCTCCGAGGTGAACGATCCGATGTACGCCCGCTGTCCCCTGCCCGTGGTGCTCACCGCACTGCCCTTCCGCCGACATCACCGTGGAGGGCCGACGCTAACGCAGCCGCGGGGCCCGGCGCGCGAGGTGGGCGCGCGAGCGGGCCACGGCCTTCCCCGGGATGCGCGAGTTCGTGGAACTGCCGCACGCCGCCGGGCACCCCCTCGCCGTCGCGTCCGGCTCCTCCCGCGCCGCGATCGAGGCCGCGCTGGAGGCCACCGGGCTGGGCGCCCGGCTGACCGTCCGCGTCTCGTCGGAGGACGTCGGTCGCAGCAAGCCGGAGCCGGATGTGTTCCTTGAGGCCGCGCGCCTGCTGGGCGCCGCCCCCGCCGACTGTGTGGTGGTGGAGGACTCGGCGCCGGGGGTCGAGGCGGCGCGCCGGGCGGGGATGCGGTGCATCGCCGTGCCGTATGTGCCGGACGGGCAGGGCGACGGCGCCGGGCAGGGCGGCGACGCGGCGTTCGCCTCGGCCGGGCTGCTCTTCCCGGGCGGCCATCGGGAGTTCGACGCCCGGGCCGCCTACGACTGGACCACCGCGAACGGCAACTGACGCCCCGACGTCCATCGATTCATCCCCCAGTGACATGATGCGCTCGCCCAATAATCACGAGGAGATGGAGGGCATATGAGAAGATTAGGGGGAACCGCGGTGCGGCGCTGGGGAGCGGCCGTCATCGCATCCACGGCGGCGTTGACGATCGCGCTGCCCGTGTCGACGGCCGAGGCCGCCGGCGGCCCGTCGGGTATCAGCGCCAAGGGCGCGTATCTGATGGACAACGGCACCAACACGCGGCTGTGGTCCAAGGGGGCCGACGCCAAGCGCCCGATGGCGAGCACCACCAAGCTCATGACCGCGATGGTGGTGCTCGACACCAGGGGGTTGAACCTCGGCAAGAAGGTCACCGTCAAGCAGTCGTACATCGACTACGTCGCCCGCGTCGGCGGCAGCAAGGCGGACCTGAAGAAGGGGGACAAGCTCACCGTCAAGCAGCTGCTGTACGGTCTGCTGCTGCCCTCCGGCTGCGACGCGGCCATGGCGCTCGCCGACACGTTCGGCACCGGTGACACCACGGCCAAGCGCACCAAGTCGTTCATCTCCCAGATGAACAAGAAGGCGTCCGCGCTGGGGATGACCAAGACCCACTACGACACCTTCGACGGCATCTCGTTCGGGGAGCAGAACTACACCACCCCGCGCGACATGGCCAAGCTCGCCCGGCACGCGCTCGGCAACTCCACCCTCACCACGGTCGTCAAGTCCGTCGACACCGTTCAGAAGGCGCCGGCGGCCAACGGCAGGACGAGGACGTACTCCTGGAACAACACCAACCGGCTGCTGGGTTCGTACAGCGGCGCGATCGGCATCAAGACGGGCACCGGCACGGCGCCCGGCAGGTGTCTCGTCTTCGCCGCCAAGCGAAACGGACGCACGGTGGTGGGCGTGATACTCAACGCCCCGAAGCGGTACCCGGACGCCAAGAAGATGCTGGACTGGGCGTTCGACACCAACACCAAGGTGTCATGGCGCCAGTTGCCCCAGGGCACGCCGCAGGACTGATCCTCTCCGTCCCGTAGCGCCCGGCAGCACGCGACGCCCCGCCCGGACCGGTTCCGACCGGTTCCGGGCGGGGCGTCGTGCCGTTCGCCCGGAGCGGGGACCGGTCCCGGCGCCGCCTGTCTACGGTGGCCGGCATGCGGATCACGCGGATCACCCGGAAACTCGTCGTCGGCTTTCTCGCCATCTCGATCCTGGCGCTCCTGATCACGCTGACCGGGCCCTGGGCGGGGGCGCGCGGCGCCGAGGCCGGCGCGGCGCCGCGCTGCACCCGCCACGCCGCCGGCCCCGGCGACGCGGCGCGCTCGGCTCGCCCGGGCGACGTGGTCTGCTTCGACGGCGATCTGACCCGGCGCCGGCTGGTCATCACCAAGGGCGGGACACCGCGGCAGCCGATCGTCTACTCCGGCCGCGGCGACACCGTGAACGGGATCACGGTCGAGGCCGACAACGTGGTCGTCCAGGGGTTCCGGGCGGTCCGCCCCCGGGCGCCGGGGATCGAGCTGACCGGCCGTCGGATCACCCTGCGGGACAACACCGTGATCCGCCCGAAGGGCGGGGACGGCGACGGCATCCGCTTCTTCGGCGACGACCTCACCATCGCGCACAACACGGTGCGCGACACGGACAACAGCGGCGGCAGGCACGCCGACTGCATGCAGACGTTCGCCAGCGACACCCCGCCCAGCCACCGGGTGCGCATCGAGGGCAACCGCTGCGAGCAGGTGGACAACATGTGCCTCATGGCAGAGGGGCCGAACGACGGCGAGGGCGACGGGCGGGGCGCCTCCGGGGACTTCGTCATCAAGGACAACTTCTGTGAGACGCTGCGCGCTTCACAGGCCCTGATGTTCGAGGACGTCCAGAACGCGACCATCACCGGGAACACCTTCGCCGCGCCGACCCACCACGCCATCGGGCTCGCCGTCCACTCCACGGGTGCCCGGGTCCGCGGCAACACGCTCCACGCCGGGATCCGCTACGAGGTCGGCATCGACGCCTCGTCGCGGCGGGGCTACGAGGGCCCGGAGCCCGGCGGGGAGCCGTAACAGCCCTGTTGGGGAGGGCAGGGGCGGGGGACGTGGTCCGCAGGGGTGGGCCGCGTCCCCCGCCTCCGTCATGCGCTCCCCCGCCACCCCGAGCGCTCCGCGGGCGCTCCTGCGACCGCCCGGCGTACGCCGCCGCGGGCCGCCTCGCCTCCACACATGCGGGGGTTTGGTAAGTGCGCCCGAAACGCTGTGTGCTCGCCTCCTCACGCAGTAAGTTCGGTGCGCGCGCCAGGTCATGGCGCGACGTGAGCCGGTGTGAGGGGAGTGTCCGAAGTGCGCCCGGGTGGGAAGGTCGGCAAGTACCGGCTCACGAAGGGGCCCGTCAACGGAGGCAGAGGCGCGGTCTGGTTCGCCGTCGACACGGAGCTGGGTCGGCCGGTCGTACTGAAACGGGCCCTGGCCGAAGACAACAGCCGGGCCGCCTTCGACGAACTCCTGGCCGAGGCCCGTGCGCTGGCGAAGTTCAGCCATCCGAACGTGGTCACCCTCTACGGAGCCGAACGCTCCGGCCGGGGCCGGAAGACCACCTTCTGGCTGGTGATGGAGCATGTGACCGGCGGCAGCCTGGACGGCTCGGCCCGGCTGCCCGCGAAGCTCGCCGCCCATGTCGGCGCCCAGGTCGCGAACGCCCTGGACGCACTGCACGCCAAGGGCATCGTGCACTGCGACGTCAAACCGCACAACGTGGTGATCTCCGAGGACGGGGTCGCCAAGCTGGCCGACTTCGGCGCCGCGTACCGCATCGACGGCAGCAGGACGGTCACGCCGAGCGGCCCGATCAGCCTCACCCCCGCCTATGCCGCCCCCGAGGCCTTCCGGGGGGCGCCGGAGCGGGCGTCGGATGTGTTCTCGCTCGGGGCCACGGTGTACGCGCTGGTCACCGGGGAGACGCCACCGCGCGGCCCCGGGCGCGCGATCCGGACCGAGGCGCTGGCCGAGGAGGTGGGGCCGCTGCGCGAGGTGCTCACCGCGATGCTTCAGCGCGACCCGGGGCGGCGGCCCGGCGCGGCGGCGGCGCTGCGGGCGCTGCGGGAGATCGCGGGGCCGGTGGACCAGCTTCCGCGGGTGCCGCTCGAGGAGGTGACCAAGCCTTACCCGCCTCCCGAAGAGTCCCCTGAGGCGCATGGGCCCACCGGGCCCGATGAGACCGGCGTGGCCCGGCTGCCGTCCCTGCTGCGCCGCCGCTCCCTGCTCGCCGGGGGCGCGGCCGCCACGGTGGTGGCGGCCGCCGCGGTGGCCATGGTGCTGTGGCCGAACGACGGGGACGGTGGCGGCCGCTCGGCCCACGCCGAGGAATCGCCGACCGCCACACCGACCGCCAGGGCGACCGGCGACGACTTCGGCATCGGGGACCCCCGTACGGTGGATCCGTGCGCGCTGCTGAGCACCAGCCCGCTCGAGCGATTCGGGGACAACGCCCAACTGGACCCGCGGTACGGCAATTACGACCGCTGCGACATCGTGCTGAGCTCGGACGAGAGCGAGATCGTCGATGTGACGGTGGACCTCGACACCGAGGATCCGCCGAGCGCCGCGACGGCCAGGATGTCGGGGAGGGTCGGCGTCATCACGGAGCCCGCCGAGAGCGAGGAGTGCGGTCGCACGCTGGTGCTGTCGGGTGTGCGCGACATCGTCATCAGGGTCGAGGCGAAGCTGACCGACGACGCCAAGGCGCCGCTGTGCGAGATCGCCGACGCCGCCGTCGAGCACGCGGTCACCGTGCTCAACCGGGGCGAGGTCCCGCGCCGCTCGCCGAAGCTCCCGGCCGACTCGCTGGCCCGTCAGGACGCCTGCGGGCTGCTCGACGCCCGGGCGCTGGAGGTCGTCCCGGGCATCGACGCCCGCGACCTGGACGTCGGTTTCGGCCGCTGGACCTGCGGCTGGCACAGCACCACCAACCGCATGGCGGTGCGGCTGGTGTTCGACCAGGGCTTCCTCTCGCCCCCGGACAACGCCCGGTTCACCGAGCTCGCCGGACGCGACGCCGTCGTGATGCCGGAGTACGAGGGCGACTCCACCTGCACCGTCGATGTGTTCTACCACCCCCACCAGGGCCAGGACGACGGGCCGACCGAGCGGCTGCGCCTGGTGGTCAGCGGGGCACGGGCCCAGGGCCGGCCCTGCGAGACGGCGACCGATCTCGCCCGGTCGGCCGCCGCCGCTCTTCCGGCCGTCTGACCCACGTCCGAGCGGGAGGGGTCCCGCCGCCGGTGGGGCACAGTGGGTCCCGGACGGCACGACCCGAGGAGGCCAGCGATGGACAGCCACCGCCCCGAGACCCTGGCGCGCGGCGCCGAACCCGCCCGGCCCGGCACGCTCCACGCGCGCTCGATCATCGGCGGCATCAGCGTTCCGCCGACGCCCGGCCGCGTCGTCCGGTTCGGGCGCGCCGGCCGGCCCGAGGTGGATCTGCCCGTCACCGAGGGCGATCTGCGGGTGAGCCGCCGGCACGGCGAGCTGACGTACCGCGAGGGCCGGTGGTGGCTGCGGAACACCGGGCAGCAGCTGGTCCGGCTGCCGCGCGGCCGGATGATGCACTCCAGCATGGACCCGATCCCCCTGGACACCGGCTACACACCGCTGTTCGTCAGGGGCTCGGGCTACCGCGAGCACCTGGTCGAGCTGTTTGTGACGGACCACGGCGAGCGGGGCCTCGGGGCGCGGCGGGAGGACGACACCCTGGCGCCCAAGCGGTGGCCGCTGGACGACGACGAGCGGCTGCTGCTGGTCGTGCTCGGCCGCCACTACCTGCTCTACGAGGAGTGCCCGCGCCCCCTGTCGTACCGGCAGGCGGCCATGGAGCTGACCTATCTGTGCGGCGAGGGCGTCTGGGGCGAGCGCCGGATCGAGCGCAAGGTGGGGGCGGTACGCCGCCGGATCGAGCGCGGCGGGGACTTCCCGTACCCGGTACTGCGCGAGGACGACGGCGCGGGGCCGAGCGATCACAATCTGCTGCACAACCTGCTGCGCGGGCTCGTCGAGTCGACGACCCTGGTGCCGCCGGACCTCGAACTGCTGGACGGCGATCTCGACGACTGACCTCGTCGATCCTTAAACCCCGGCGTTCCCACGATCATCCGATCTGATGAGTCGGCTTCGCCGTCCCCGCCTCCGCCGTTCAACGCCCCCTAGCGTGCTGAGTGTTCGCCGCCAGACCCCCCGCACGCAAAGGAGAACGGCTGATGTCGGTAGACGCGGCCAGCGAAGCGCAGCCGGATCGGCAGGAGCAGCTCAGCCTCGGCACCGCCGCCGCACGCAACCTCGCCACCACCACCAAGTCCGTTCCGCAGATGCAGGGGATCACCTCCCGCTGGCTGCTCAAGGTGCTGCCCTGGGTGCAGACCGAGGGCGGGGTGTACCGGGTCAACCGGCGCCTCACCTACACGGTCGGGGACGGCCGCATCGAGTTTGTGAAGACAGGTGCGCGGGTCCAGGTCATCCCGCGTGAGCTCGGCGAGCTCGCGGTGTTGCGCGGCTTCGAGGACGTGGGTGTGCTGACAGCCCTCGCCAACCGCTTCGTGCAGCGCGACTTCGAGGCCGGCGAGGTGCTCGCGGAGGAGGGCACCGCCGCCGACCACATCTATCTGATCGCGCACGGCAAGGTCCAGAAGACCGGCAGCGGTCCGTACGGCGAACCCACCCGCCTCGGGGTGCTGGGCGACGGCGACCGGTTCGGCGAGCAGTGTCTGCTCAGCGCCGACTCGACCTGGGAGTACACGGCCAAGGCCGTCACCGGGGGCACCCTGCTCGGTCTGCCGCGGCGGGAGTTCACCTCGATCCTGGAGGGCTCGCCCGCCCTTCAGGCGCATGTCGCGGAGTTCGCCGCGCTCCCCCAGCAGCGGCAGAACGCGCGCGGCGAGGCCGAGATCACGGTGGCCTCCGGCCATGCGGGCGAGGTCGAGCTGCCCGGCACCTTCGTCGACTACGAACTCCATCCGCGTGAGTACGAGCTCAGCGTCGCGCAGACCGTGCTGCGGGTGCACACCCGGGTGGCGGACCTCTACAACAAGCCGATGAACCAGACCGAACAGCAGTTGCGGCTGACCATCGAGGCCCTGCGCGAGCGGCAGGAACACGAGATGATCAACAACCGCGAGTTCGGGTTGCTGCACAACGCCGACTACTCCCAGCGGATCCAGACCCACTCCGGCCCGCCGACCCCGGACGACCTCGACGAGCTGCTCACCCGCCGCCGCGGCTCCAAGTTCTTCTTCGCCCATCCGCGGACCATCGCCGCCATCGGCCGCGAGCTGAACTCCCGGGGCCTCTACCCCGACCACGTCGACCTGAACGGAAACAAGGTGCCCGCCTGGCGCGGCGTGCCCATCCTGCCCTGCAACAAGATCCCCATCACCAAGGAGCGCACCAGCTCCATCATCGTCATGCGTACCGGCGAGGACGACCAGGGCGTCATCGGGCTGCACCAGTTGGGGCTGCCCGACGAGTACGAGCCCGGGCTGTCCGTGCGGTTCATGGGCATCGACGAGAAGGCGCTGATCTCCTACCTCGTCACGGCGTACTACTCCGCGGCCGTCCTGGTGCCGGACGCGCTCGGCGTCCTGGAGAACGTCGAGATCTCCCACGGCCGGGACTAGGCCCCGTCCAGCGGAGCTGTTCCCCACCCCGCCCCTTCCCGCAGTGCCGATGTGCGGCTCCGCCGCGCGGGGGGCTCCGCCCCAGACCCCGGCCCGGGGTCCAGGGGGCAAAACCGCCCCCGCGCGGCGGAGCCGCATCTCGACAGGGGCGGGGGCAGGGTCCCGCCGCAGACGTCGTACACGATGAGAGGTGAGAGGCGCGGATGCCACAGCCCTTCGAGCTGCCGGACTTCTACGAGCCGTATCCGGCCCGGCTGAATCCCCATCTGGCGGCGGCCCGGGAGCACTCCAAGCGGTGGGCCCGTGCGATGGAGATGATCGAAGGGTCGGGGGTCTGGGACGAGGCCGACTTCGACTCCCATGACTACGCCCTGCTCTGCGCCTACACCCACCCGGACGCGTCGGCCGAGGTGCTGTCCACGGTGACCGACTGGTACGTCTGGGTGTTCTTCTTCGACGACCACTTCCTGGAGAGCTTCAAGCGCAGCCGGGACATGGCGGGCGCCAAGGCCTATCTCGACCGGCTGCGGGCGTTCATGCCGGTGTGCCCCGACGGCGAGCCCGCCGCGGCGCCGGAGAACGCGGTGGAGCGAGGGCTGGCCGATCTGTGGGCCCGTACGACACCCGTCATGTCCCGGGGCTGGCGCCGGCGGTTCGCCGAGGCCACCCGGCATCTGCTCGAAGAGAGCATGTGGGAGCTGTCCAACATCAGCGAGGGGCGGGTCGCCAACCCCCTGGAGTACATCGAGATGCGCCGCAAGGTCGGCGGCGCCCCCTGGTCGGCCGGGATCGTGGAGTACGCGGCGGGCGCCGAGGTGCCCGAGGCCGTGGCGGCGAGCCGGCCGCTGCTGGTGCTCAGGGACGCCTTCGCCGACGCCGTGCACCTGCGCAACGATCTCTTCTCCTATCAGCGCGAGGTCGAGGACGAGGGGGAGCTCTCCAACGGCGTGCTGGTCTTCGAGCGGTTCCTCAGCTGTGACACCCAGGCGGCCGCCGAGGCCGTCAACGACCTGATCACCTCGCGGCTTCAGCAGTTCGAGCACACCGTCTTCACCGAACTGCCGCAGCTGTTCGTGGAGTCCGGCCTGGACCCGCGGTCCTGCGCGGACGTCCTCACCTACGCCAAGGGGTTGCAGGACTGGCAGTCGGGCGGGCACGAGTGGCACCTGCGCTCCAGCCGCTATATGAACGGCGGCGGGGCGGCGCTCCCGGGCGGCCCCACGGGCCTGGGCAGCGCGGCGGCCCGGATCGTCACCTCGCTGGCCGTCACCCTGCCGGCCCGGCTCAGGAGCCATGCGCACCCGCCGCGCCGGGCGGTCGGGCCGGTGCGGCTGCCGGGGCTCCATATGCCCTACCCCGCCCTGCTCAGCCCCCATCTGGACCGCTCCCGGGAGAACATCGTGGAGTGGGGGTGGCGGATGGGCATCCTGGATGTGCCGCCCGGTCTGCCCGGCGCCGGGGTCTGGGACGAGCGCAAGCTGAGGGCCTGCGACTTCGCCCTGGCCGCGGCCGGGATCCACCCGGCCGCCACCCTCGAGGAGCTGGATCTGACCACGGGCTGGCTGACCTGGGGCACCTACGCGGACGACTACTACCCCGTGGTGTTCGGGCGCGGCCACGACCTGGCCGGGGCCAGGGCGTGCAACGCGCGGCTGTCGGCCTTCATGCCGGTGGAGTCCACCGCCGCCCCCGCCCCGGTGACCGCGCTGGAGCGGGGCCTGGCCGACCTCTGGGCGCGTACGGCGGGGCCGATGGAGGTGTGCGCGCGCCGCGCCTTCCGCACCGCCGTCGAGGACATGACCGGCAGCTGGCTGTGGGAGCTGGCCAACGAGACGGAGCACCGGGTCCCCGACCCGGTCGACTACATCGAGATGCGCCGCAGGACCTTCGGGGCGGACCTGGCCATGAGCCTGTCCCGGCTGTCCCGCTGGCCGGCGATACCTCCCGAGGTGCGCCGGGCCCGTCCGCTCCAGGCCCTGGAGCACGCGGCCGGGGACTACGCGGCGCTGGTCAACGACCTCCACTCGTTCCGGAAGGAGATCGAGTTCGAGGGCGAGATCCACAACGGTGTGCTGGTCGTCCAGAACTTCTTCGGCTGCGGGGTTCCGGAGGCCCTGCACATCGTCGGCGATCTGGCCAACTCCCGGATGCGCGAGTTCCAGCGCATCGTCGCCACCGAACTGCCCGCGATGTACGGGGATCTGGCGCTGGACGCGACGACCCGCGCCACGCTCGACCGCTATGCCCGCGAGCTGAAGCACTGGATGGCCGGGATCCTGCGCTGGCACCGGCAGACCCTCCGCTACACGGAGTCCGAGCTGCGCCGCCCGGTAGGCCTGCCGTCGCGCACCTCGTACGGGCCCACGGGGCTTGGCACCGCGGCCGCCTATCTCGCCGCCACACTGCGCCGGAGGTCCGAGGTCTCACCCACCTGACGGCCTTTCGCGCGGGTATCGCACCGTCATCACCCGCATGCCATCCGATGTTTATCGTGCGCGAGGGGTTCCGGTTCCCTTCCGGGGACTGCATCATGCCGAGGGGTTCAGAGTGACGAACTGGAGGCATGTACGTGTCCACGGCTGCGATGTCACCCATACCGTCCAGAAGAACGGTCCTCGGCGGCGCCCTCGCCGCATCCGCCGGGGCCGCCGGGCTCGTCACGGCGCCCGCCGCACACGCCGCGGAGCATGCGGAGCCCGCGGCAACGGCCGCGAGCGACGCCTGGGCCGCGGTCCTCGACGACGCCGACATGGTGTGGCAGAAGCTGCCGACGACCTGGTACGAGGGCCCCTTCCTGGGCAACGCCCTCCTCGGCTCCGGCATCTACGCGGAGCCGGGCGGCGCGGGCGCCGTCCGGTTCAACGTCCAGCACAGCGAGGTCCAGGACCACCGCCCCGAGTTCGGCTCGCTGTTCGGCCTGGCCCGGCTGCCGATCGGCTGGTTCACCCTGGAGCCGGTCGGCACCATCACCGCCGTCGACTGGCGGCTGCGGCTCCGCGACGCCGAGCTGACCGGCACCGTCACCACCGACAAGGGCACCCTCACACTGCGCGCCCTGGTCCACAACTCCCGCTCGGTGATGGCCGTCGAGGTCACCCCGAGCGCCGGCGAGGCCGCCTTCCGCTGGGTCTTCCACCCGGCCGAGGCGATCAGCCCGCGGGTCGCGTTCAAGCCGGTCCCGGACGGCTACACCGGAAACCCCCCGGCCGTGGTGGCGGAGCGCGACGGCGTGCACACCGCCGTCCAGTCCCTGCTGGCGGGCGGACAGCACGTGACGGCCTGGCGGGAGCGGACGGCCGCGGGGCGGCGGACCCTGTATCTGACAGTGGCGCACTCCTTCCCGCGGACCACCGCCCTGGGCGCCGCGCTGAAGTCCGTACGGTCGGCCTCCGCACACCCCTACGACACGCTCGCGGCCACCCACCGCCGCTGGTGGCACGCCTACTACCGCAAGAGCTTCCTGTCCCTCCCCGACGCCCGGCTTCAGCGCTTCTACTGGATCCAGCTCTACAAGGTCGCCGCGGCCGCGCGCGCCGACGCGCCCGTGATGGCCACCTGCGGGCCGTGGCTGGAGTCCACCCCCTGGCCCAACACCTGGTGGAACCTCAATGTGCAGCTGGAGTACTGGCTGATCCACGGCTCCAACCACCTGGAACTCGACGCGGTGACCCGGGCGCTGAGCGAGTTCCGCGACAACCTCTCCAACCAGCTCGACGCCCCGTACCGCAAGGACTCGGCGGGCATCCCGCGCACCACCGACCCCCAGCTGGTCAACGGCGGCTCCGTCGCGAACGGCGGCTTCGCCGTCGGCATCCCCGGCCAGGACCCGCCCACCCCCGAGGTCGGCAACCTCACCTGGGCGCTGCACAACGTCTGGCTCAGCTACCGCCACACCATGGACACCGCGGTCCTGCGCGACGTCCTCTTCCCCCTGCTGCGCAAGGCCGTCAACTACTACCTCCACTTCCTCACCCCCGGCAGCGACGGCAAGCTCCATCTGCCCGCCACCTTCTCGCCCGAGTACGGCGTGAACGCCCCGGACTGCAACTACGACCTGATGCTGCTGCGCTGGGGCTGCGCCACCCTGCTGGAGTCGGTGAAGACCCTGGGCGTGCGCGATGATCTCGCGCCACGCTGGCGGGAGGTGCTCGCCAAGCTCACCCCGTACCCGGTCGACGAGAACGGCTACATGATCGGCGCCGGGGTCCCCTTCGCCAAGTCCCACCGCCACTACTCTCATCTGCTCGCCGTCTACCCGCTGTACGAGGTGACCTGGGAGGACCCGGCGAACCGCGAGCTGATCGAGACCTCGCTGAACCACTGGGTGGGCTTCGAAGGCGCGCTTCAGGGCTACACCTTCACCGGGGCCGCCTCCATCTCCGCCCAGATGGGGCGGGGCGAGGACGCGCTGAAGTACCTGGGCGAGCTGATGCGCCGCTTCATCCAGGCCAACACCATGTACAAGGAGTCAGGGCCGGTCATCGAGACCCCGCTGTCCGCCGTGCAGTCGCTGCACGACATGGTGTGCCAGAGCTGGGGCGGGGTGATCCGGGTCTTCCCCGCGCTGCCCGCCGCCTGGCGCGAGCTGGTCGTGCACGACTTCCGTACGCAGGGCGCGTTCCTGCTGAGCGCGGCGCGCGAGGACGGGGTCACCCGCTGGGTGCGGCTGCGCAGCGAGGCGGGCGCGCCCTGCGTCGTACGCCACTCCCTCGGCGGGGACATCGAGGTGCGCGACGGGCACGGGCGGCCCCTGCGGTACGAGCCGGCGGGCGAGGGCACCATCCGGATCCGGCTCGCCCGCGGCCAGGAGGCGGTCATCACGGCGCGCGGCGACCGGCCCGACATGAGCGTGCGGCCGGTCCCGCCGAACGAGGCGGCGCCGCGCTGGGGGCTGCCCGCCTCCTGACGCGGCGTACGAGGGGAGAGGAAGCCCGGACCGGCCGTCGGCGAGCACCGGAATTGGGCGCCGACGGCCGATCCGGGATACCCATGTGGCATGAGATTCATCAGCGATCTTGACCGACGGCTGTTCGCACGGGTCGCGGACGGCCGGCTGCGCGGCGCCCATCCCGTGCTGCCGGGGCTCACCCACGCCGCCAACCACGGCCGGCTGTGGTTCGGCACGGCCGGAGTGCTGGCCACGGTCGGCGGGCGGACCGCGCGGCGGGCCGCGCTGCGCGGGGTCGGGGCGCTGGCCGCCGCCTCGCTCGCGTCCAACACCGTGGTGAAGTGGACCGTGAACCGGCGGCGTCCGGTCCTCGACGGCGTGCCGCTGATCCGCCGGCTGGCCCGGCAGCCGTGGACCAGCTCCTTCCCCTCCGGGCACTCCGCCTCCGCGGCCGCCTTCGCCACCGGGGTCGCCCTGGAGTCCACCGGATACGGCATCCTCGTCGCCCCGCTCGCCGCCGCGGTGGCCTTCTCCCGGGTGTACGTCGGCGTGCACTACCCCAGCGACGTCCTCGCGGGGCTCGCCCTGGGCGTCGGCGCCGCCGCGCTGACCTGCCGCTGGTGGCCGCCACGGCCGCAGACCCCCGCCCAGGCCCGGCCGCGCGTCTCGGCCCCGGCGCTGCCCGGGGGCGACGGTCTTGTGGTGGTCGTCAACCGCCAGTCGGGCGTGGGCGTACCAGGGGGCGTACCGGGGGCCGCGCCGACGCCCGCCGAGCGGCTGCGCGCGCTGCTGCCCGCCGCCGAAGTCCTGGAGCGCGACCCCGAGACGGACCTCGGGGAGCTGCTGGACCGGGCCGCCCGGCGCGCCGCCGAGCGGGGCGGGGCGCTGGGGATCTGCGGCGGGGACGGCAGCGTCAACGCGGCGGCCGCGCTGGCCGCCGAGCGCGGGCTGCCGCTGGCCGTGTTCCCCGGCGGCACCTTCGACCACTTCGCCCTGGACGTGGGGGTGCCCGCCGTCGAGGACACGGTGCACGCCGTGACCCAGGGCGACGCCGTCGCCGTGGACCTGGCCCGGGTGAGCCCGCTCCCGGGCGACGGACCGGGCGGCCACTTCATCAACACCTTCAGCCTGGGGATGTACCCCGAGCTGGTGAAGATCCGCGAGAGCCTGGAGGGCCGGCTCGGCACATGGCCGGCCGCCGCGGTCGCCCTCGCCCGCGTGCTGCGCACCGCGACGCCCATGGAGATCGAGGTGAACGGCCACAGGCGGCGGCTGTGGGTGCTGTTCGTCGGCAACTGCCGCTACGCGCCGGAGGGGTTCGCCCCGGCGTACCGCGAACGGCTCGACGACGGGCTGCTCGACGTCCGGGCCGTCGACGGGGACCAGCCGCTGGCCCGCACCCGGCTGCTGGCCGCCGCCCTGACCGGCACGCTGGGCCGGTCCCGGGTGGTGGCGACGCGACGGCTGCGGCGGCTGAGCCTGACGGGCCTGCACGAGGTGGACGTCCGCGCCTACGACGGCGAGGTCGCCCCGTCCCCCGCCGAGGCGCTGGTGATCGAGAAACGGCCCGGCGCTCTGACCGTCTACCGCCCGGCCGAGCCGGGGAACGAGCTGGCGCAGCGCGCCCGTACAGCAGCCGCTACGGCGCACTTCCGGCGGGCCGTACTGCGCCGGTAGTACGCGCAATGGGGGCTCAGGGACGACGACGTGGCGGGCGAAACACGTCATCGTGAAGGCATGGACGACGACCGACCGGCCCCGGGGGCCCTGACGTGACCTCCCTGGCTCTCTCCGTGCTGCTGGCCCTGGCCTCTGCGGTGTGCTACGCCGCCGGCGCCATCCTCCAGGAGCATGTCGCGGCGACGACGCCGCCCCGCCCGTACGCAGCGCTGCGCCGTGGCCGCTGGTGGACCGCGGTGACGCTCAACGGGGCCGGTGCGGTCCTCCATGTGCTGGCGCTGGCGTACGGGCCGCTCAGCGTGGTGCAGCCGCTCGGCGCGCTGACCATCGTCTTCGCCCTGCCGATGGCCGCGGTGTTCGTGCGCCGCCCGGTGGGCTCGGCCGGATGGCGGGGCGCGGTGCTGGCCACCGCGGGGCTCGCCGGGCTGCTCTCGCTGAGCGGTTCGTCGGGGGCGAGAGCGCTCACGAGAGACGGCCGGATCACGGTGGCCGTGGCCACGGCGGCCGCGATCGCCGTGCTGGCCGTGGCCGCGCGCTGGGCGCGGCGGCCCGGTGTGCGCAGCGTGCTGCTGGCCATGGCCGCGGGGACCGCCTTCGGTGTCTCGTCGGTGTTCACCAAGAACGTCACCGTGGAACTGGAGTGGGACGCCTGGGCCTCGGGGCTGCCCAGCGCGGCGATGATCGCGCTGCTGGCCGGCTCCGGGGTGCTGCTGTCCCAGGCGTCCTACCGGGGCGCCGGGCTGGCCGCCCCGCTGGCGACGGCGACCGTGGTCAACCCCGTTGTCGCCACGGCCATCGGCGTCGCCGCGCTGGGCGAGCACTTCCGCCACGGCGCCCCCGGCACCCTGCTCGCCCTGGTGGCGGCGCTGGTCGCCGGCACCGGCCTGGTCATGCTGACCGTGCACGGCGTGGAGACGTCGGCCCAGGCGGCGGAGGCAGCGGGCATTCCGCGGCCGCGCGAGGCGGACGCGACGGAGGGGGCGGACGCGACGGACTCGAGGAACGGAACGGATGGAACGGACGAGGCGGACGGGACGGGCGAGGGGCGCGGGACGCGGGGGCCGGACGACGGGAGCCGCGGCCCCGGGGCGGGCGCCGCGGGCCCGCGCCGGCTCCCCCGGATCCCCCGCCCGGCGCGCGGCGCCGACGACCGGCTGCCGCCCGGCCGCCGCTTGTCCTCCCGCCGCCCGCCCGACCAGCGCCGCGCCCCCCGCGGCGAGGCCGTCCTCCAGGACCAGCGTTAGGCGGTGCCGGGGCGCGTCACGCCCGGGTGCGGAGCAGTTCCACCAGGCCCGAGAGGTCCTCGTGGCCGTGGCCGTCGGCGACCCGGCGGGTCATCAGCGGCGCCAGCGGGGCGAGGAGTTCGGGGCTGACGCCCTGCTCCTCGGCCGTCTCCAGGAGATGGTGGAAGCCGGCCTCCTGCATGGCGAGGTTGGAGACCACGCCCTGGGCGTAGTCGCCCTGGTCGATCCGCGCGGCGACGCCGGTCGCGGCGCCCGACATGCCGTTCAGCCAGCTGCCGAGCATGGGAGCGAAGTCGGCCGCCTTGATGTCCTCGCTGCGGATCAGCGCGTGGGCGTGCAGGATCCCGGCGAACATGCCGTACATCGCGCTGAGCAGGGCGATGTCGTACAGCGACGCAAGCCCGACGTCCTCGCCGAGGTATTCGCTCCGGGCCATGGCGTCCAGCGCCGCCCGGTGGGTCTCGAACACGTCCCGGGGTCCGCTGTAGAGGATGAACGCGGCGGGGGTCGCGATCATCGGGGGCACGGCCATGATGCCGCCGTCGAGATAGTCCACTCCCTGGTCCGCCGCCCACGCGGCCAGCTCGCGGGCCTGCCGGGGCTTACCGCTGGTGAGGTTGGTGACAGCCTTGCCGGACAGCGCCCCGGCGACCGGGGCCAGGGTGTCGTGCACCGAGTCGTGGTCGAGCAGGCACACCACCACCAGCCGGCTCGCCTCGACGGCCTCGGCGACCGTCGCCGCGTGCCGGGCGCCTTCGCCGGCGAGGGCCTCGGCCTTCGCGGCCGTACGGTTCCACACGGTGGTCCGGAATCCCGCCTTCAGGAGGGCGCGGGCCAGTGCCGTGCCCATGGCGCCCAGGCCGAGGACGGTCACGGGGGTGTCACTCATGTCAGGTGCTCCAGTTGCTCATTACCGCTGCTGGTATCGGTCTCGGCGCGCCTGTCCCAGCCTTGCCGCCCGCTGTAGTGTGGGCAAGTACCGACAAAAAAGTGCGTGGTTACCTTGAGGTCAGTGGGGATGGGTTCATGAAGAAGCGGCCATATGTCTGCGGCCTGGACGCGGCCGTGGACGTCATTGGCGGCAAGTGGAAAGTTCTGATCATTTGGGCGCTCAATTCCCAGCGGTGCCGGTTCGGTGAATTGAAGCGGCTGGTCCCGGGGGTGAGCGAAAAGGTGCTGACCCAGCAGCTGAGGGAGTTGGAGGCGGACGGGATCGTCCACCGGGAGATCTACGACCAGGTACCGCCGAAGGTGGAGTACTCACTCACCGAGCTGGGCGAGGATCTCAATACGGCGCTGAAGCCCCTGGGCGCCTGGGGAAGGCAGCGGCTGGCGGCTCTGGGCGAGCTCTCCGAGCACGACCGTCAGCAACTCACGGGCAGGTGAGACGGCGGCTTCCGGGATCCCCTCCCCGGAAGCCGCCGCCTTGTGCCCGGGCCTTTCAGGACGTGCGGTTGCGGCCCACATACACGTTCCGGGCCCGGTAATACGTGTCCCCGCCGGGGCCCGAGGAGCCCGAGGAGCCCTCCATCTGGAGGTTGATGATGAGCCACAGGGGTTTTCCGACGAAACCCGCGCCGCGGTGGACCGCTTTCCAGGTCCCGTCGAGATAGTAGTGAATGTCGACGTCGGTGTTGTTCACCTTGGTGATCCAGGCGCGATAGGTGTGCCAATTCCCCGGTGACGACACCCCGACAATCGTGCTCGACACATCCGAGGAGGTGCGGAAGGTATTGAACCAGTTGTTGGAGTTCCCCTTGAATTCCAGGATGTCGCTCTCCGGCGGCCAGCTGTTGACGCCGGTGAGCCAGAAGGCGGGCCAGGTCCCCGCGCCGTTCGGGGCCTGGAATTCGCCCTTCACCTCGTAGTCGGGGAACTGGTCGGTCACCACGATCTGGTTCTTGGCGTGCACCGCGCCCGAGTGGTAGCGGATCGGCAGATGCGGGGTGGAGGAGCTGGTGCCCTCGTCCCAGGTGATCCGGCTCGCTTGCAGGGTCAGCACGCCGGAGCCGAGATAGATGTGGTTGTGGTCGCTCGAGCTGCCGTACATCCGGGCGCTGCCGTTGTGGTCGGAGCCCCAGGGGTAGAGATAGTTCCACTCCGCCTCGAAGGCGCTGTAGCTCGCGAAGGAGCCGTTGATGACGTCCTCCCAGGTCGCGGCCGGGGCCGCGGCGGCCGGGCGGGGCCACCCGGTCAGGGCCACCGCCCCGCCGAGGGCCGCGGCCGTGGTGAGGAATCGTCTACGCCCGTACGACGCGCTCCGCGCCGAGCCGTTCTGTGCTGACTCGCTCTGTGCTGACTCGCTCTGTGCTGACTCGCTCTGTGCCGACATGCCGCTCATGGCTGCCTCCCGAAGTCCGAAACTTCGAACACAAGCAAACAGAAGTCAATCGGAATCACCACAGTCCCAAGGGCCCCACACCTCGTCAAGGGCTCTTGTTAAGCGGAGGTTAGCTCTGCCCCCGGGGGCTGTACGCCGGCACCGTTCCGCGTCGAAGCTGCGACCCGCGGCGGCGTCCCTCGGGCGGGCCGCCATCCACCCGCATGCACGAGGAGGCCCCTGTGTCCGTCAAATCCCCCGCACCACCGGCTCGCACGCCGTGGCGCGCCGTGCTCGGCGGCTCGATCGGAAACCTGGTCGAGTGGTTCGACTGGTTCGTCTACGCCAGCTTCGCCACCTACTTCGCCTCGGCCTTCTTCCCCAAGGGCAACGACACGGCGCAGCTGCTCAACACGGCCGGCATCTTCGCCGTCGGCTTCTTCATGCGCCCTGTCGGCGGCTGGCTGCTGGGCCGCTACGCCGACCGGCGCGGCCGCAAGGCCGCGCTCACCCTCACCGTGACCCTGATGTCGGCCAGCGCGCTGCTCATCGCCATCGCACCCACCTACGACCAGGTCGGCTACTTCGGCGCCGGGGTGCTGCTGGTGGCCCGGCTGCTCCAGGGCCTGTCGGTGGGCGGCGAGTACGCGGCCAGCGCCACGTATCTCACCGAGGCCTCCCAGCCCGGCCGCCGCGGCTTCGTCTCCAGCTTCCAGTACGTGTCCATGACCGCCGGCCAGCTGATCGGCCTGGGACTGCTGATCGTGCTCCAGCGCACCATGTCCGATGACTCGCTGCACTCCTACGGCTGGCGCATCCCGTTCATCGTCGGGGCCGTGGCCGCGGCCGTGGTCTTCTGGCTGCGGCGGAATCTGCTGGAGACCGAGGTGTACGAGGAGGCCGGCTCCCACCGGCCGAGCGAGCGCGGGACCATCGCCGAGCTGCTGCGCCACCGCAAGGAGGCCGCGCTCGTCATCGCCCTGACCATGGGCGGCACGGTGGCCTACTACACCTACACGACCTATCTCACCAAGTACCTGTCCAACACGGCGGGGCTGAGCAAGTCCGACGCCTCGCTGGTCAGCTTCTGTGCCCTGTTCATCTTCATGCTGCTCCAGCCGCTGGCCGGGGCGCTGTCCGACCGGATCGGCCGCCGTCCGCTGCTGATCACCTTCGGGTTCGGCTCGATGCTGGCCACCGTGCCCATCATGACCGCGCTGTCGCACACCGACACCTTCGGCGGGGCGCTGCTCCTCTCGCTCGCCGCGCTGGTCGTCGTCACCGGCTACACCTCCATCAACGCGGTGGTGAAGGCCGAGCTGTTCCCCACGCACGTCCGGGCGCTCGGCGTCGCCCTGCCCTACGCGCTGGCGAACGCCCTGTTCGGCGGCACCGCGGAATATGTGGCGCTGTGGTTCAAGAACGCGGGCGCGGAGTCCGGGTTCTACTGGTACGTCTCGGGGTGCGCGGCCGTGTCGCTGGTCGTCTATCTGACCATGCGGGAGACCCGGAACGCCTCCCTCACCAAGGCCCGCGCCGATGAGCCGGCCGCGTCGGAGCAAGCGGCACGCACCCCTGTCTGACCAGGGCAGAGGCTGTTTACCCTTACGCCCATGCAGATACTCCTGGTCGAAGACGACGACCGGCTGGCGGCCGCGCTGACCGCCGCCCTCGACCGGCTGGGGCATCAGGTCGTCCGTGCCGCGCGCGCGGACGACGCCCTGCGGCTCAAGGACGGCGCCGACTTCGTCCTGCTCGACCTGGGGCTGCCCGACATGGACGGCCTGGAGGCGCTGCGCCGGCTGCGCCGCGCCTCCGCCGTCCCGGTCATCGTGCTCACCGCCCGGTCCGAGGAGCGGGATGTGCTGCGCGGGCTGCGCGGCGGCGCCGACGACTACCTCGTCAAGCCGTTCCGTACGGCCGAGCTGGTCGCCCGGATGGAGGCCGTCGTACGGCGGGGCACCCGCCCCCTCAGCGCACCCGGCCCGGTGGTGGCCGTGGGCGGGGTCCGCATCGACCTGGCCGCCCGGCAGCTGGAGGTGGACGGCAGGCCGGTCGCCCTCACCCGCCGGGAGTTCGACGTACTGGCCCTGCTCGCCCGCGAGCCCGGGGTCGTCCGCAGCCGGGAGGAGATCCTGGACGCTGTCTGGGGCGACCTGCTGCTGTCGGCGTCCCGCTCGCTGGATGTGCACATCGCCGGGATCCGCTCCAAGACCGGCTGCCCATGGCTGGTGGAGACGCTGCGCCGCACCGGGTACCGCCTGGGAACCGGCGGATGCAGCTGAGGATCCTGGCCGTCTACACGGTGCTCATCGCCTGCCTGGTGGCCGCGCTCGCCGTGCCCTTCTCGCTGGCGTACTCCTCGCACCGCACCGGCCAGTTGCTGCTGGAGCGGCGCGCGGACGCCACCCGCTTCGCCGAACTGGCCGACCAGGCGATGCGCGAGGGCGACACCTCCGGGCTCGTCCAGGAGGTGTCCCGCTACCACGAGCTGTACGGCACCGAGGTGGAGATCCGCGACCGGGACGGCAAGCGGGTCGCGGGCGGCGGGGCCTGGTCCGCGGACCCCGCCGAACGCGCGCTGTCCGGCCGCACCACCGCGAGCCTGCCCCTGGTCACCCCCTTCGGCCCCGCGTCGGCCGTGGTCGCGGAGCCTGTGGGGCGGGACACGCAGGTGTTCGGCGTGGTGGTGATGAAGGTGCCCACGGCGGCGGCCAGGCGCGATGTGGCGCTCGTCTGGGCAGCCGTGGCGGCCGGCTCGGTGGTCGCCGTGCTCTGCGCCCTGATCGCCGCCCGCAGGCTGGCGCGGTGGATCCTGCGCCCGGTGACCGAACTGGACCTGACCACCCGCGCCATCGCCGAGGGCAGGATGGACGCGAGGGTGCGCGCCGGCGGGCGCGGCCCGGCCGAGCTGCGGCTGCTGGAGCGCCGCTTCAACGCGATGGCCGACGCCGTCTCGGCCGCCCTGGAGCGGCAGCGGGCCTTCGTCGCGGACGCCTCCCACGAGCTGCGCACCCCGCTGACCGTGCTGTCGCTGCGGCTGGAGAACCTGGAGCCGCACCTGACTCCGGACGGCACCGAGGAGTTCGCCGAGGCGCTGGCCGAAGTCGACCGGCTGGGCCGGCTCATGGAGGACCTGCTGGAGCTCGCCCGGGTCGAGGCCGGCACGGCGGCCCCCGAGCCGATCGCCCGCACGGCGCTGCGGGCGCGGCTGGCCATCTGGCACGACGTGTACGCGGCCCGGAAGCTGACCCTGGCGGTGGAGTTCGAGGACATCGGCCCGTCCACCGCGCCGCTGCCCGCCGCGGCCGCCCGGATCGCCGACATCGCCCTGGACAACGCGGCCAAGTTCGTACCGCCCGGCGGGGCGGTCACGGTCCGGCTGGAGGCGGGCGTGCTGCGGATCGCCGACGACGGCCCGGGGCTCGAGGCCGAGCAGTTCGAGGCGGCCCTGGGCCGCTTCTGGCGCTCCCCCGGCCATGGCAACGTCCCCGGCAGCGGCCTCGGCCTGGCCATCGCCTCGGAGCTGGCCCGCGCCGCCGGCTGCGAGCTGTCCCTGCGGCCCGCCGCGCCCCACGGCCTGGTGGTCGAACTGCGCCTTCCCGAGGCGTAGGCGATCACGCGACGGGGGCGGGCGTGTGGGTTCCGGTGGCGCCTCGGGCGAGCGCCCGTCGTGCCCGGGCGAGCCTGCGGATCGCCTCGGTGAGCTGACTCGACGGGAGCGTGTACGGCAGTCGGACATAACGCTCGAATGCCCCGCCGACCCCGAATCGTGGTCCGGCCGCGATGGTCACTCCGTAGTCCAGCGCGATCGCCGCCAGCCGTGAGCTGACGGGCTCGGGGAACGACGCCCAGAGCGACACGCCTCCGGCCGGCCGCGGTGCGTGAACGTCGGGCAGGTGCTCGGTGAGTGCCTGACTCAGCGCGTCACGCTGCGATCGCAGGTGCCGGAGGGTGTCGGGCCCCGCGGTCCGGCGCTCGTTCAGGAGGACGGCCGTCGCCAGCTGTTCGACGACGGGGGTGCCGAGGTCGGTGGCGGGCCGGGCCTGTTCGAGGCGGTCCAGGAGCGCGGGCGCGGCACGGATCCAGCCGATGCGCAGGCCGCCCCAGACGCTCTTGGAAACCGAGCCGACGCTGATGGCGGTCGGCACGTGTACGGCAAAGGGTTCCGGTGTCGCGCCGTCCAGAGCAAGCTCGGTCATGGTCTCGTCGATGACCGTGGGACACGCGGGCCTGAGCCGGCGGCGCTCGCTCGCGGACATGCACATCCCGGTCGGGTTGTGGAAGTCCGGTATGAGATAGGCCAGTTGGGCGGTGCGCCCGGCCTCGTGGAGTTGCGCGATGTCCCAGCCGGACGTCCCGACGGCGACGGGCAGCAGCCGGGCGCGTGCCCCGGTGAAGGCCCTGATCGCATGCGGGTAGGTGGGGTGATCGATCAAGACCGTGTCGCGTGGTGACAGGAGCGTTCGCGCCAGCAGGCCGAGCGCGTGCTGCGCCCCGTTGGTGATCATGATGTGATCGGGCGCGGTGGACAGCCCTCTGCGCCGGTACCAGTCGGCGACCGCTTCGCGCAGCTCCGCCGTACCGCATCGGTCGTATCCGTGCCGCTCGAAGTGGCGCGGCAGCTGTTCGAGCGCGGCCGCGAAGGCGGCGTGGAGGATCTCGACGGGTGCCGGTGGCGCGGCGAACGACAGGTCGATGATCGATGGGTCCGTACCGGCCGGACGCTCGGACGGCGTGTCATGGGGGAGCCGCACGGTCGCCCTGGCACGCGCCCTCGTGGCCAGGTACCCGTGCTCGACGAGAGTGCGGTACGCGGCACCGGCGGTGGTTCTGCTGATGCCGAGCGCGGTGGCCAGGTCACGTTCGCTCGGCAGCGCCGCGCCGAGGGAGAGACGTCCGTCCAGGATCAGCAGCCGCAGCCTGTCGGAGAGGCGCTGGTGCGCCGGCCCCGGCCCCTCCTGCCAGGTCCCCACCATGCGCGCCACCGCGTGCGAACTGATTTTCACCGGGCCAGCGTATCCAATCTGGCTATGGAATCGGAGTCCAGATGGCGCGGAGGCTTACGCCATGGCTCCTCCTGCTTCCACCGCGCACCCGCCCGTCCCGGCCCGTCACGACCGCCCTGTGATGGTGCGCATGAACGCCTTCGCCCAGGTCCGGGCGGGCCGGACGGCTCGTCGCATCCCCCAGCTCCTGGTCGGCCTGGTGGGGTACGGCGCCGCCGTCATGGTGCTCGTCCGGTCCGGTCTCGGCACGGCCAGCTGGAGCGTGCTCACGGACGGCACGGCCAGGACGCTCGGCATCTCGTTCGGCTGGGCCACCAACCTGACCGCGCTCCTGGTGCTTCTCGCCTGGATACCTCTGCGCGAACCACCAGGTCTTGGCACACTCCTCAATGTCGCGATCGTCGGCTTTGCCGCGGACGCCACCGCGGCCGTGCTCCCCACCCCTCAGGGGGCACTCGCCGAGATCGGTTACCTCGTCGTCGGCCTCCTCGCGCTGGCCTTCTTCGACGCGCTCTACCTCGGCGCACAGTTCGGACCTGGTCCACGCGACGGCGTCATGACCGGGCTTGTCCGGCTCACCCGCCTGCCCATCGCGGTGGTACGCACCGGCCTCGACATCGCCGTCGTCGGCATCGGCTGGATGCTCGGCGGAACCCTCGGGGCCGGGACCGTACTCGTCGCGCTGTGCATGGGGCCTCTCGTCGGCTGCTTCCTGCCGCTCCTGACCGTTCGCCTCCCCGCCGCGCCGGGCCGTGAAGAGACGCGCCCCGCGCGGGACAAGGCCGCTCAGCCGTAGACCGCGCGGTAGTACGCCGCCGCGCCCCGGTGCAGGGGCACCGTGCCCGTGCCGATCGCGTACCGCTCGTCGAGCCGGCTGCCGGGGGCGTCCGGGACGGGAAGGCGGGCGCGGGCCTCGAACAGGACGCCGGTGACGGCGCGGGCCGTGTCGGCCGCGAGGGCGGTGCGGCAGACCAGGTAGCTGGGGGTGCCGACGGTCGGGGTCGGGGCGCGCAGGCCGTAGACCCCGGCGGGGATGGACACGCTCTCGTAGACGGGGCCGTGCTCGCGGCGCAGCGCGGGCGCGAGGCCGCCGAGGGGGACGAGGCGCACGCGATACCGCCGGGCGAGTTGCGCGATCGCCCGGGTCGGCGCGCCGCCCGACCAGAAGAACGCGGCCACCTCCCGCGCCTTCAGCGCGGTGATGGACTCGTCGAGGCCCAGCTGTACGGAGCGGACGCGGCGTACGCCCGCCACGGCGAGCACCCGCCCGGCGGTCACCGAGGTGCCGGACTCGGCGGCGCTGAGGGACACCGTGCGCCCGGCCAGGTGTCCGGGCTCCCTGATCGGCGAGTCGGCGGGCACCACGAGATGGAGATAGTTGAGGTAGAGCCGGGCGAGCGCCGCGACCGGCGCCGGGCGGGAGAAGCTGCCGCGGCCCGCGGTGGCGTCGGCCGCGCTGTCGGCGAGGGCCATGCCGAGATCGGCGCTTCCGTCGGCCAGCAGCCGCAGATTCTCCACGCTCGCCGCGGTGGTGAGCACGCGCACCGTGAGCCGGTCATGGGCCCGGTGCACCTCGTCGGCCAGCCGGCTGCCGAAGGTCGCGTACGGTCCGCCGCGCGGGCCCGTGGCCAGCCGGATCCGGTCGGGCGGGCCGTCGCCGGAGCATCCCTGGAGGGGTCCTGTCGCGAGGGCACCGGCCGTGAGTGTCAGGAGACGGCGGCGTGGTACGGCGGACACCCCGCCATGCTAGGCCGTGCGGTCAGATGATCCCGCTCAGCTGGGCCCACACCACCCGGCCGCCGTTCAGTCCGGGCCGGTCCCCCCACGCCGCGGCCATGGCCCGCACCAGGGCGAGGCCCCGGCCGCCCTCGTCCTCCGCGCCCGCCTGGCGCGGGGCGGGGCCGGCGGATCCGCCGCCCTGGTCGGCCACCTCGACGTACAGCGTGCGCCGGGCCTCCGCCCGCAGCACGCACAGGATCTGCTCGCTGCCGGTGTGCACGAGGGCGTTGGTGAACAGCTCGGACATCACCAGCTCGGCGGCGTCGCAGACGTCCTCGCAGAAACCCCATCCCGGCACCCGGGTGCGGACCCGGCGGCGGGCCGCGGCCACGGAGGCGCCCTGCGCGGGCAGTTGGAACCTCTCCTGGCGGAACCCGGCGTCATGGCCGCCGAGGAGCATGGTGGGGCGGGCCATCGTCGTGCGTTGAGGCAGTGCCACGGCCGTTCGCCTTCCGTCTACCGGTGGGGGGTTCGAATGCCGCAAGTCGGCTACGCGCCAGCCACATTGAGACCCGGCACCCCATCACTATCGTGCTGTAGGCGCCAGTTGGCAAGCGGCGTTCTGCAAAATGCAGAATAGCCAAAGCACTCTGTTCGGGTTCATCCCGAGCATGGCACACTGAGCCCACGAGACCGTCCGAGGAGGTAAGGCGTGGGTGAAGCGCGGTCTGCCCCGACTGTCGGGCAGATGGTTCTCGGCATGCGCCTGCGCGACCTTCGCGAGAAGGCCGGCGTCAGCTATGACCAGGCCGCGAAGGCGCTGCACGTCAACCAGACGACGGTGCGCAGGATGGAGAAGGCCGAGGTCGGCCTGAAGCTTCCGTACGTCGAGAAGCTGCTTCAGACCTACGGGGCCGAGCAGGAGGAGATCGAGGCCTTCCTCTCCCTGGCCGAGGACGCCAACAGACCCGGCTGGTGGCATCGCTTCCGCGATGTCCTGCCGGACTGGTTCAGCCTCTATGTGAGCCTGGAGGGGGCGGCGAGCCGCATCCGCGCGTACGAACCCCACTTCATCCCCGGGCTGCTACAGACCGAAGACTACGCACGAGCGCTGCTGAGCATCGGATTCCCGCAGGCCGACCCCAAGGAGCTCGACCGACGGGTCGCCCTGCGGATGGAGCGTCAGGAACTGCTGAACCGACCCGACGGACCCCATCTGTGGGTCGTCATGGACGAGCCGGTGTTCCGCCTGCCCATCGGCGGCCCGGACGTCATGCGCGCGCAGGTCGACCGCCTCATCGAGGCCATCCAGATGCCGAACGTCACCTTGCAGGTGGTGCCGTTCGCCGCCGGCCCCCACCCGGCCATGGGCGGACCGTTCCAGCTCTTCCGGTTCCATATCCCGGAACTGCCGGACATCGTCTACACCGAGGGACTGACCGGCGCAGCTTATCTCGACGAACGCGCGGACGTGGCCGCCTACTTGGAGGCCCTCGACCGAATGGGCACCCAGGCCACACCGGCGCGACGCACGGAGGCCTTTCTCCGTGAGATTCGCAAGGAGCTCTGACCGTGGATCAGGTGGATCACATTTACAACGGCATGCCGGCCAAGCATCTCGGTGCGGAAGGCTGGCGCAAGCCCTGGAGCGGCCCCAACGGCGGCGCCTGCGTCGAGGTCATGAAGCTGAGCGACGGCCGCGTGGCCCTGCGCCAGTCGACCGACCCCGACGGCCCCGCGCTGATCTACACGCCTCTTGAGATCGAGAAGTTCATCCAGGGCGCCAAGGCGGGCGCCGCGGACTTCCTTCTCACCCGTACAGAACCGAACCTGACCACCTCGGCGGGTACCGCAGCAGAACGGAGGGCCGCCGCATGAGCGAGCAAGACCTCGGCCGGGGCCGGATCGACACGACCAAGCCGCATTCGGCCCGGATGTACGACTACTACCTCAATGGCAAGGACCACTACGAGGTGGACGCGGAGGCGGCCGCCAAGGTGCTGGCCGTCCATCCGACGGTCAAGCTCAACGCCCGGGTCAACCGGGGGTTCATCCACCGGGCGACCCGCTGGCTGGCGGGCGAGGCGGGGATCCGGCAGTTCCTCGACATCGGCACCGGCATCCCCACCGCGCCCAACCTCCACCAGGTCGCCCAGTCCGTGGCCCCGGACGCCCGGGTCGTGTACACCGACAACGACCCGATCGTGCTGGTGTACGCCCAGGCCCTGCTGAACGGCACGCCGGAAGGGCGTACCGCCTATGTCGAGGCCGACGTCCGCGAGCCCCAGAAGATCATCACGGCTCCGGAGCTGCTGGAGACGCTGGACCTGGACAAGCCGGTGGCCATGTCCGTGAACGCGCTCTTCCACTTCATCCCGGAGGAGGCGAAGCCGTACGAGATCGTGCGCGAGCTGGTGGACGCGCTCCCCTCGGGCAGCTACCTGATGATGTCGCACTCCACGCACGACTTCTCGGCGGACACCTGGCGGAAGGTCATCGAGGTCTACAAGGAGAGCGGGATTCCCTTCATCACGCGCTCCAAGACCGAGGTCGCGCGCTTCTTCGAGGGCATGGAGCTCGTCGACCCCGGCGTCTCGGAGCCGCACTTCTGGAAGCCCGAGGCCGGCGACCGCCCGGAGGACATCCGCAGCGCCGACATATCCATGTGGGCGGGAGTGGCCCGCAAGCCATGAACCCGACGAACCCCATGAACCCCCTCAACATCGACACTACGAAGCCGCACTCGGCGCGGATGTACGACTACTACCTCGGC
This sequence comes from Streptomyces sp. NPDC028305, assembly GCF_055569495.1. Taxonomy (NCBI): domain Bacteria; kingdom Bacillati; phylum Actinomycetota; class Actinomycetes; order Kitasatosporales; family Streptomycetaceae; genus Streptomyces; species Streptomyces sp. NPDC028305. The sequence goes on along the minus strand of NZ_JBVHTN010000008.1, from coordinate 440,617 downwards.
GGCAAGGACCACTACCAGGTCGACGAGGAGGCCGCGGCCCATGTCATGGCGGTCTTCCCGGGCGTCAAGACATGCGCGCGGGAGAACCGTTCGTTCATGCACCGGGCGACCCGCTGGCTGGCGGGCGAGGCCGGGATCCGGCAGTTCCTGGACATCGGCACCGGCATCCCCACCGCGCCCAACCTCCACCAGGTCGCTCAGTCCGTGGCCCCGGACGCCCGGGTCGTCTACGCCGACAACGACCCCATCGTCCTCGCCTACGCGCAGGCCCTGCTGAACGGCACCCCCGAGGGCCGTACCACCTACATCCAGGCGGACGTGCGCGAACCCGAGCGCATCCTGGGCGCCGCCGAGCTGCACGAGACGCTCGACCTGAGCAAGCCGGTGGCGCTGTCCATGAACGCCCTGTTCCACTTCATCCCGGACGACGACAAGCCGTACGACGTCGTCCGGCAGCTGGTGGACCCCCTGCCCTCGGGCAGCTATCTGATCCTGACCCACTGCACCCCGGACTTCGCCCCGGAGACCTGGGAGAGGGTCATCGACGTCTACCGCCAGGGCGGCATCCCCGCCCAGGTGCGCAGCAGAAACGAGGTCGAGGTGTTTTTCGAGGGCCTGGAGCTCATCGAGCCGGGTGTGGCCGAGCCGCATCTGTGGCGGCCGGACGGTGAGCGCGCGCTCGACAGCGCCGATGTCTCGTTCTGGGTGGGAGTGGCGCGCAAGTCATGAACCGGATGCACATCGACACCACGAAGCCGCACTCGGCGCGGATGTACGACTACTACCTCGGTGGCAAGGACCACTACCAGGTCGACGAGGAGGCCGCCCGCAAGGTCATGGAGGTCTATCCGGGCATCATCCCGTGTGCCCGGAGCAACCGCGCCTTCATGCACCGGGCGACCCGCTGGCTGGTGAGCGAGGCGGGGATCCGGCAGTTCCTGGACATCGGGACCGCCATCCCGACCGCGCCCAACCTCCACCAGGTCGCCCAGAGCATCGCCCCGGACGCCCGGGTCGTCTACGCCGACAACGACCCCATCGTGCTGGCGTACGCCCAGGCCCTGCTGCACGGCACGCCCGAGGGGCGCACCGCCTACATCGAGGCCGACGTCCGCGAGCCCGAGACCATCCTGGGCTCGCCGGAGCTGCTGGAGACGCTCGATCTGAGCGAGCCCGTGGCGCTGTCGATCAACGCGACGCTGCACTTCATCCCGGACCAGTACGGAACGTACGAGATCGTGGAGCGGCTGATGGACGCCCTGCCCTCGGGCAGCTTTCTCGAGATCAGCCACAGCTCGCCGGACTTCGACAAGGCGAGCGTGGACGCGGCGGTCGCGATCTACCGCAAGGGCGGCATCGAGGCCCAGCTGCGCACCAAGGGCGAGATCGAGAAGTTCTTCCACGGTCTGGAACTCATCGAGCCGGGGATCGTGCCTCCGCACCGGTGGTGGCCCGACGGCCCGGTCACGGTCACCGACGAGGAGGTCTCCTTCTGGGCCGGCGTGGCCCGCAAGCCCTGAGGCTCCCCCCGCTCGACGAATCCCGGCTCATCCCGGGCCGTCCCGCCTCGTCGTGGGGGGCCTCCCGGCGGCGGCCGGGGGCGGCTCGCCGACCGTGAAGCCCATGACCGCGCCGCCGCCCGCCCGCCGCTCGGCGAAGACCGTGCCGCCATGGGCGGCGGCCACCTCCCGGACGATGGCCAGGCCGAGCCCGGAGCCGGGCAGGCTGCGGGCGCCGGGGGCGCGGTAGAAGCGGTCGAAGACCCGGTGGCGGTCCTCCTCGGCCACGCCGGGCCCCCGGTCCAGCACCGCCACCCGGCCGCCGTCGATCACCACCTCGATGGGCGCGGTGCCCTCCTGGTCGAACTTGGCCGCGTTCTCCACCAGGTTGGTGATGGCGCGCTGGAGGGACGCCGAGCGCCCGTCCACCACACTGTCGTCCGCGGTCACCACGATCTCCCGGCCGGTGCGGCGGCGGGCCAGACCGGCGGCCCGGTGTGCCACCTCGCCGAGCGAGGTGGCCGCCCGCGGCTCGTCGTCGCGCTGCCCGGCCGCCAGGCTGACCAGCTCGTTGACCAGGTCGGTCAGCTCCCGGGTCTCCCCGGTGAGATCGGCCAGCAGCTCCTCGCGGGTCGACGGCGGCAGCTCCTCGAAGCGGCGCAGCAGCGAGATGTTGGTCCGCAGCGAGGTGAGCGGGGTGCGCAGCTCGTGCCCGGCGTCCTGGACCAGCCGCCGCTGGTCGTCCTTGGAGCGCGCGAGCTGGCCGAGCATGCCGTCGAAGGCCCGCCCCAGCCGGCCCACCTCGTCCTCCCCGGCGACCGGCACCGCCACATCCATCCGCCCGGTGGCCGTCACGCTCTCGGCGACCCCGGTCAGCCGCACCAGGCGCCGGGTGATGCGCCCCGCCAGCCACCATCCGGCCACCCCGGCCGCCACGATGGCCGCGCCCACGAACAGCGCCGTGCGCTTCTGAAGCTCCCGCAGCAGGTCCTCGCTGTCGCTGAACTGCTGCGCCACCTGCACCGCGCCCCGGCCGGCGCCGAGCGAGACGGTGGCCATCCGGAACCGCTCATCGCCGATCTCGACGTCCCGCCGCTCCACCAGGCCCGCCGTGCGGGACGCCGCCATCCGGCGCTCGGCGGCGCCCACCGGCAGGGCGGGGCTCCCCCGGTCGGCGACGGTGCCCGTGGGGCGGATGATCTGGACGTCGGTACGGGTGGGGCGGCGGAGGTCGTCGCGCGGGCCGTCGTGGTCGGGGTCGGTCTGGACGAAGTCCTCGTAGCCGAGCGGCTGCCGCCGGACCTGGCTCCGCAGATCGTGGATGACCTCGCCGAAGACGCTCTGCTGGTCGACCCGCACCAGCCCGGCCGCCGCGTCGTAGCTGAGGAAGCCGACCAGGAGGGTGACGGCGGCGGCCACCGCGGCGAAGGAGATCGCGAAGGTGATGCGCAGGCTGGATCTGGGGCGGCGCGGGCGCGGGAGCGGCACGGTCACGCCTCCCGGAGGGTGTAGCCGACGCCCCGTACGGTGTGGATGAGCGGGACCAGCCCGGGGTGGTCCACCTTGCGCCGCAGATAGCCGATGTAGACGGCGAGGTTCTTCGATCCGGGGCCGAAGTCATAGCCCCATATGCGGTCGTAGATCGTGGCGTGGTCCAGCACGATGCCGCTGTTGCGCACCAGCAGCTCCAGCAGGTCGAACTCGGTGCGGGTGAGCTCCAGCTCCTCCCCGCCCCGCCAGACCCGCCGGGCCGAGGGGTCCAGGCGCAGATCCGCCACCTCCGCCGTGCCGTCCTCCGGCCCGCTCTCCTCCTCGGCCGCCGCCGGGGCGACCGGGGCGGCGCGGCGCAGCAGGGCGCGCAGCCGGGCGAAGACCTCGTCCACGTCGAAGGGCTTGGCCACATAGTCGTCGGCGCCCGCGTCGAGCCCCTCGATCCGGTCGGCGGTCTCCACCCGGGCGGTCAGCATGAGGATCGGGGTGCGGTCGCCTTCCGCGCGCAGCACCCGGCACACCTGGAGCCCGTCCAGGCCCGGCATCATCACATCCAGCACGATCACGTCCGGGCGCTCGCGGTGGACGGCGGCCAGCGCCTCGATGCCGTCGGGGACGGCGGTGACCTGGTAGCCCTCCAGCGCCAGGGCGCGCTCGAGCGCCTGCCGGATGGCCCGGTCGTCCTCGGCGAGCAGCACGGTGTTGTACGTCGTCACACCCCGAGTCTGCCAAGCCCGGCGGGGTGCGGGCGCCACCGGGCACCCCGGTGGCCTGGCTTCTTACCCTGCTCTCACCTCGTTCTGGCGGCCGGCTTACCGTGCCCGGCCATGGTGTTCACAACGATCCGGGGGTTTCGGTCCCCGGTGCCGTCACCGTCGGAGAGACACCATATGAAGATCGCCTTCCTGCTCCACAACGTCTACGCGATCGGCGGGACGATCAGGACCACGCTGAACCTGGCGGCGGCCCTGGCGGAGCGGCACGATGTGGAGATCGCCTCGATGCAGCGGCACCGTGAGACGCCCCGTTTCACCGTGGACCCCCGGGTGCGGCTCGTCCCGCTGGTTGACACGCGTCCGAGCGGCCTCGACGCGCAAGACCCGCGGTTCGGCGAGCCCGCCCGGGACTTTCCCGCCGCCGAGAAGCGGCATCGCCAGTACACCCGGCTGCACGACGAGCGGGTCGCGGAGTATCTGCGCGCCAGCGACGCCGATGTGATCATCGGCACCCGCCCCGGCGCCAATGTCTACATAGCCCGGTTCGCCCCGCGCCACGCGCTGCGCATCGGCCAGGAGCATCTGCGGCACGACGCGCACAGCAAGGCGCTGCGGGCCGAGCTCGCCCGCCACTACCGGACCCTCGACGCCGTCGTCACCACGACGGAGGCGGACGCGGCGGTCTACCGGGCGAAGATGCCCCTGCCGGGCGTACGGACCCTCGCCGTGCCCAACAGCGTGCCGGCGCCCCCGGTCAGCCCCACGGACGGCACCGCCCCGGTCATCGCCGCGGCCGGGCGGCTGGTCCGCGGCAAGCGCTTCGACCTGCTGATCGAGGCGTTCTCGGCGGTCGCGGACAAGCACCCCGAGTGGCGGCTGCGGATCTACGGCGGGGGCGCCGAGGAGGAGCGGCTCCAGGCCCTCATCGAGCGGCTCGGCCTGGCGGAGAGCGCTCGGCTGATGGGGCCGCACTCGCCGATCGAGGCGGAGTTCGCCAAGGCGTCGCTGGTGGCGGTCGCCTCGGACGCCGAGTCCTTCGGCATGACGATCGTCGAGGCGATGCGCTGCGGGGTCCCCGTGGTCAGCACGGACTGCCCGCTCGGCCCGGCGGAGATCATCCAGGACGGGGTGACCGGCCGGCTCGTCCCGACCGGCGACAAGGACGCCCTGGCCGGCGCGCTGCTGGACCTCATCGACGACGCCCCGGCCCGGCGGGCGATGGGCGCGGCGGCGCTGGAGAGCGCGTGGGCCTACGACCCCGCGCCGATCGCCCTGCGCTACGAGCGCCTCTTCGAGGACCTGGCGGCGAGCCGCCTCTCCCGCGGCTGGCAGCGCGGCCGGGCCCGGGCGCGCCGGCGCGCGGGCGGCGTGGCGCGCCGCTGGCTCACCGCCGTCCGCCGCGCGACCCGCCCCGACCGCCCGCTCCCCGCGGCCCCCGCGACGGGCGCGAAGCGCCCATGAGCGGTCCCCGCCAGGCGCCCGTGAGCGGCGGTTCCGGCGGCCGGACCACCCCGCCCATGCCCGGGCGCGGGCGGAGCGCCGCTCGCCCGGCGGCGGACGGCGGCCGCGTCCCGATGGTGGCCCGTGCGCGACGCGGCGCGTCGGCGGCGGCCGCTTACGCCGCCGCACCCCGGCGGGAAGCCGACGGGCGGGGCGAGCCGTGACCGCGACGGTGGTGGGGCGGCCCGTCGCCGCGCAGAGCCCGGCGCGGGCGCGCCGGGAGGTGCCGTGGCTCGCGGTCGTCGCGGCGGTGTACGCCGTGGTGCAGCTGGCCATGGTCGTGCCGCATATGGGCGGTGGGCTGCTGTGGGACGAGAGCGTCTACGCCTCCCAGGTGGATCCGCACCGTCCCGCGGCCTTCTTCAGCGCCCCGCGGTCCCGTGGCATCAGCTATCTCGTCGCGCCCGTGGTCGCCGCGACCTCCTCGGTCGTGGCGCTGCGGGTGGTGCTGGCCCTGCTGTCGGCGGCCGCGCTGTACGCCGTCTTCCGCGTGTGGGGGCCGCTGGTGGGGCGGGGCACCGCCGCACTGGCCGCGCTGTTGTTCTCCGGGCTGTGGATCACCCAGATCAGCGGGTCGCAGGTGATGCCGAACCTGTGGGTGGCGCTGGGCGCGGTGGCCGCCGTCGGCTGGTTTCTGCGGGCCCCGGCCGAGCCGCGCGCCCGCTGGTGGCTGGCCGCCGCCGTGGCCGGGGTCACGCTGCTGCGGATGCCGGACGGCGGCTGGCTCGGGCTGCCGCTGCTGGCGGCCGCGGTGTGCGTACGCCGGTGGCGGCCCGCGCTGCCCGCGCTGCTGGGCGGGCTCGCGCTGGGCGCGGCGCCCTGGGTCGCCGAGGCGTACGCGCGGTTCGGCGGCGTCGGGGCGCGGCTGCGGGCCTCCAGCGCCACGGAGGGCGGGATGGTGCCGCAGCTCAACGTGGGCACCGCGCTGCGCAGCCTCAACGGCCCGCTGCTGTGCCGCCCGTGCCAGGTGCCGCTGCGCCACCCGGAGCTGACGCTGTGGTGGCTCGCCCTGCCGCTGCTGGCGGCCGCCGCGCTCGCCGTGGCCGTACGTGACCATCGCGCCGGGCACGGCCGGGCGCTGCCCGCGACCGTGCTGCCGGTGGTGTGCGCCGCCTCGATGGCCGTGCCGTATCTGCTGCTCATCGACTACTCGGCGCCCCGCTTCCTGCTGCCCGCCTACGCGCTGCTCGCCCTGCCCCTGGCCGCCCTCGCGGCGCGCGCGGTGCGGGCCGGGCGCTCGCCGGTGCCGGTCGCGGCCGCCCTCGGGGTCGTGCTGGCGCTCCAGCTGGGGAGCCAGTACGCCGTCCTCGCGGACACCACGCACCAGGCCGCCGCCACCGCCGAGCGATACCAGCGGGCGGCGGCCGGGCTGCGGGCGCTGGGGCTGCGGCCGCCGTGTCTGGTGGCCGGACCGCGCGCGCTGCCGATCGGCTACGCGGCGGGCTGCGCCTCCGCCGAGGTGCGCGGCAACAACACCTCGACCACGGCGTCCGCGCTGCTGCGCCGGGCCGCCCACGAGCCGACCGCGGTGTTCGGCCACGCCCCCGGGCACGGCCTGCCGTCGCTGCGCGACCGCGGCTGGACGCGGCACACCCTGCCCGGCACGGGCGGCCTGAGCGTGTACGTCTCCCCGGTCTCCGGACGCGCCGAGCGGCCGGGGCAGCGGTAAATTGTGAAGGTCCGGGGCGCCCTCCAGCCCGCGTGACCACTCCCGTTCCGCTGCTCCTGTGTTGCCTCTCGGCCGACCCCTCCCGCCGAGCCGAAGGAGTCCGCTCATGTCCAAGGGCTACTGGGTCGTCGCCTACCGCTCGATCTCCGATCCCGCGAAGTCGGCCGCGTACGTGAAGCTGGCCGTCCCGGTCGTCGAGAAGGCCAAGGGGCGGTTTCTCACCCTCGGAGGACAGGTCGTCGCCCACGAGGCCGGGGTGGCGGAGCGAACGGTCGTCATCGAGTTCGACAGCTTCGAGCTGGCCGTCGCCACGCATGACAGCGAGGACTACCAGAAGGCGCTGACCGTGCTGGGCGACGGCGCGGACCGGGACTTCCGCATCGTCGAGGGCGCCGACTGACCGCCTACCAGTCCGTGGGGGCGTAGTCCTTCAGGAAGCAGCCGAAGACGTCCTCGCCGCCCTCGCCCCGCACGATCGGGTCATAGACGCGGGCCGCGCCGTCGACGAGGTCGAGCGGGGCGTGGAAGCCCTCGGCCGCCAGCCGCATCTTGTCGGGGTGCGGGCGCTCGTCGGTGATCCATCCGGTGTCGACGCTGGTCATCAGGATGGCGTCGGACTCGAACATCTCGCGGGCGCTGGTGCGGGTCAGCATGTTGAGGGCGGCCTTGGCCATGTTGGTGTGCGGATGGCCCGCGCCCTTGTAGCCGCGGCTGAACTTGCCCTCCATGGCGGACACGTTCACCACGTACTTCCGCCGCGCGGGCGAGGCCGCCATCGTCGGGCGCAACCGGCTGACCAGGATGAACGGCGCCGTCTCATTGCACAGCTGCACTTCGAGCAGCTCGACCGGGTCGACCTCGTCCACCCGCTGGATCCAGGTGTTGGAGGAGTCCAGGTCGGGGACCAGCCCGCCCGCGTCGATCGCGGTGCCCGCCTCGATCCGCGCGGGCGAGGCGGAGCCGCTGGTCAGGGCGAGGGCGGTGAGGTCCTGAGCGCTCAGCGCGCCCTCGCGCGAGGCCGCCGGCCCCGGCAGGGCCGCCTGGGCGCCGCTGCCGAACGCGCCCAGGACGACGGACTCGGGCAGCTCCCCGGCGGGCAGCGCGGCCGATTCGCCCGCTATGAGCTCCGCGTACGCGGCGGGCGTGCGGCGCACGGTCTGCGCCGCGTTGTTGATCAGGATGTCCAGCGGACCCGCCGCGCTCACCGAGTCGGCCAGCGCGATCACCTGGGCCGGGTCCCGCAGATCGATGCCGACGACCTTCAGCCGGTGCAGCCACTCCCCGCTGTCCGGCATGGCCTTGAAGCGCCGGATCGCGTCGCTCGGGAAGCGCGTGGTGATGGTGGTGTGCGCGCCGTCGCGCAGCAGCCGCAGCGCGATATACATGCCGATCTTCGCCCGGCCGCCGGTGAGCAGCGCCCGGCGCCCGCTGAGATCGGTGCGCGCGTCGCGCCGGTCCCGGTTCTTCGTGGCGCAGTCCTGGCAGAGCTGGTGGTAGAAGGCGTCGACCTCGACATAGCGGGTCTTGCAGGTGTAGCAGGACCGGGGCCGCTGGAGGATGCCCGCGATCGGGGTGGTCACCGAGCTGGTCAGGGCCAGGCCCAGCGTCTCGTCGTCGATGCGGTCGGCGGCGCCGGTGGCCGTGGCCTCGGTGACCGCCTTGTCGTGGGCCGTCTTCGCGGCCCGGCGCTCCTGGCGCCTGCGCTGTTTCACCGTCCGGTAGATGCCGGAGGTGGCGCGGCGCACCGCGATGGCGTCGGGGTGGTCCACCGGCAGCTCGTCGAGTTCCTCGAGCACGCTCAGGCAGGTCGCCAGGCGCTCCGGGTCGATGCCCGCCTGCTCGGCCAGGCCGTCTTCAGTCACCGTCATTCGCCGCTGCCACTTTCTGCTTCGCCCGTTCCAGGGCGGAGCCCTAGGTGGTGGTGGGGTGGGTAACGGCGAAACTTTACGGAAGCGGGGGCGGCGTCGCCAAACCCGGAGCGGGCTCACCCCCGCTCGGGCTTGCGGTAGACGTAGCGGGCGGCACCCGCCGGGGCGGCCCCGGTGAGCGCGCGGATCAGGCCGTGGTCCGGGGAGAGCGCGCAGGCCGGGTCCGTGGCGGCCGCGTCGCCGGTCAGCGCGTACGCCTGGCAGCGGCAGCCGCCGAAGTCCTCGGCGCGGTGGGCGCAGCCCCGGCACGGCTCCTTCATCCAGCTCTCGCCGCGGTAGCGGGCGAACGCGCCGGAGTGGTTCCAGATCCAGTCCAGCGGGTGGTCGCGTACGTTCGGCGGGTCAAGACCGGGGAGCGCGGCCGCCGCCGGGCAGGGCAACGCGGTGCCGTCGGGCGCCACGGTGAGCGAGACCGCTCCCCAGCCGCCCATGCAGGGCTTGGCGACCCCGTCGAAGTAGTCGGGGACCACCCACACCAGGTCCGTCCCGCCGCCCAGGCGCTCCCGCCACCGCTCGACGGCCTCACGGGCCCGCTCCAGCTGTTCCCGGGTGGGCAGCAGCGCGGAGCGGTTGCGCAGCGCCCAACCGTAGAACTGGGTGTTGGCCAGCTCGATCCGCTGGGCGCCCCAGGACACCCCGAGCTCCACCAGGTCGTCGAGCGCGTCGAGGTTGTCGCGGTGCAGCACGATGTTGAGGCCCAGCGGCAGCCCCGTCTCGCGGACCAGAGCGGCGGCCCGCTCCTTGTCGGCGAAGGACCGGCGCCCGGCGATGCGGTCCGAGGCGCCCGGGTCGGCGTGCTGGACGGACAGCTGGACGCCGCGCAGCCCGGCGTCCACCAGCGCCGCCAGCCGGGCCGCGGTCAGCCCGACGCCGCTGGTGACCAGCTGGGTGTAGATCCCGGCGGACTCGGCGGCGGCGGTGATCGTCTCCAGGTCGGCGCGCAGCAGCGGCTCGCCGCCCGACAGATGGGTGTGCACCACGCCCAGCTCCCCGGCCTGGCGCATCACCTCCGCCCACTCCGCGCCGGTCAGCTCCCGGGAGCGGCGGACCAGCTCCAGCGGGTTGGAGCAGTACGGGCAGTGCAGCGGGCAGCCGTGGGTGAGCTCGGCCAGCAGGGCCCAGGGGGGCGGCGCGTCGGTCATCGCAGCCAGCCCTCCCGCCGGAGGCGGTCGAGGAAGGCGGGGACCTCGGTGGCCACGGGGGCGCCGGGGAAGCGCCCGGCCAGTTCCGCGACGATCGCGTCGAGGTCGCGAGCGCCGTCGCACAGCCGCAGGATCTCGCCCGCGGTGCCGTGCAGCACGACCACCCGCTCGGGCACCACCAGCAGGTCCACCCCGCGCACCCGGTCGTGGCGGAGGTGGGCCACCGGCGCGAGCGCGGGCCGCCACGGGGGCGTGGCGGCCGTCGTGGTACCGGCTTCCCTGGCCGTGTCGGCGGTCACGGAGGTGTCGGCGGTCACGGCCCCTCCTTGGGGTCGGCGTGGTCCACCGCGTCCAGCAGCGACCACAGCACATCGCATTTGAAGGACAGCGCCGCCACGGCCCGCTCCCGGTCCTCCTCGGTGCGCGCCCACGACAGCACCAGCTCCAGGGCCTCCCGGCTGTCCCGGCGCCCCTGGGTCTCGCGGGTGCGGAAGTAGGCGAGCCCGTCGCCGTCGATCCACCGGTAGTGGCGCTCGAAGGCGCCGACGCGGGTGCGCATGATGTCCGGGGCCGACAGCTCGGTGAGCGAGGCGGCGACCGCCTCCAGCGGGGGGCGCAGCCGGCAGAAGTTGACGTAGCCGTCGACGGCGAGCCGCACCCCCGGCAGCACGTCATGGCCCGCCAGCAGCCGGGAGCGGTCCAGGCCCGCGGCCTCGCCGAGCCTGAGCCACCGCTCGATCCCGCCCTCGCCCTCGACCGTGCCGTCGTGGTCCTGGATGCGCCGCAGCCACATCCGGCGCAGCGCCGGGGTGTCCAGCTTGGCGGTGATCAGGGCGTCCTTGACGGGGATGTGGCGCTGGTAGTGGAAGCGGTTGGCGATCCACCGGCGGAGCTCGTCGGGGGTCAACTCCCCTTGGTGCATACGGATGTTGAAGGGGTGGCGGTCGTGGTAGCGCTCGCGCGCCACGGTCCGCAGCCGCTCCTCGAACGCAGGTGTGTCGCTCATGGCTCGATCACCATCCCGTCGGCTGCCACCTCGAGGCCCATGGCGGCCAGCTCCTGGTGCTGGGGTGCCGCCGGGTCGGCGAGGGGGTTCGTGTTGTTCAGATGGGTGTAGAGGCAGCGGGCCGGGAGTTCGGCGAGCCGCTTGGCGGTGCCGCCGGGGCCGTCGATGGGCAGATGTCCCATGCCGGTGGCGGTGCGGGTGGAGAACCCGGCGCGCCGGGGCTCCTCGTCGTCCCAGAACGTGCCGTCGACGATCACGCAGTCGGCCTCGGCGGCCGCCCGCTGGAAGGTGTCGGACCAGACGGCGAGGGCGGGGGCGTAGAGGAGGGACCGGCCGGTGTCCCGGTCGGCCAGGCGCAGCGCCACCACCCACGCGTCGTCCCCCGCCGCGTCGGCCGCCATACCGGCCGCGTAGCGCGGGCGTTTGGCGGAGACCGGCACGGCGCCGACGGTCAGGGCCGAGCCCTCGGCGAGGGGCACCGGAGCGGTGTCGAGCCGGCGCCACCGCAGGGTGGTGTACGGGCCCAGGACGTCGCCGAGGTGGAGGCCGTCGAGCAGCGCCCGGCGTACGGGGGCGGTGGCGAGCACATCCACGCCGTCGGCCGCCTCGCGGAGCCGGGCGATGCCGAGGGTGTGGTCGAGTTCCGCGTCGGTGAGGACCACTCCGGCCAGCGGGGTGTGGCGGGGCCGCGGCCCGGGGTGCAGGTCGGGGCAGTCCTCGATCTGGTCGCCGAGGTCAGGGGTGGCGTTGACGAGGTACCAGCGGCCCTCGGCGGCCCGTACGGCGAGGGAGGCGTGGCGGCGGCGCCGGCCGGGGTGGGCGCGTGCCCCGGAGCAACCGGGGCACGCGCAGTTCCACTGGGGCAGTCCGCCGCCCGCCGCGGTGCCGAGCACGCGCAGCAGCATGGCGGCGCCGTCAGCGGTTGGTCAGCGAGTAGGCGGTGACCTCCAACGCGGTGTCCACGACCGCGTAGTCGGGGGTCTGCCAGGCCGTTTCCTCGGGGCGGGGGCGTGTCTGCTCCGCCGTCCGCCTCGACTGGGGTTCGGTCCGCTGCACGGTTTCGTTCATGTCCGTACCTGCCTTCCTGTGTGTTGGGGGGTGATCCACGGGACGGATTCCCGTGGATCCGCACGGAGGGTGATGGACGAGGTGTTCACGGGCCTCAGGAGCTCTTTCCCGCATAGCCGGAGCCGACCCGCACCTCGTCGATGAGCAGCTTCTGGTAGCGCTTGGTGTCGGTGGCGGCGGCCCAGGTGCTGTTCACGGTGAGCCGGACGTACCGCTTGGTGGTGGCGGGGAGGTCGATGAACTGCACACCGCGGGCGCTGGGGAGGGTGCCGGTCTTGACGGCGCTCCCCCAGTCGGTGCCGTCGCTGGACACCTGGACCTGGTAGTCGCGGATGCGGGCGGACTGCTCGGTGTCCGAGCGGGCGTAACTCACCGACCATTCACGCTGGTTGACGGCCAGATACCGAATGCTCCTGGCGGAGCGCAGATCGAGGGTGAGCGAGACCGGGAGCTCGGTGTTGTTGTCCCAGTAGGTCTGGGGGTTGGCGTCGAGGACGGCGGAGGCCGGGTGTCCGCTCGCCGCGGCGCTCGCGCTCGCGGTCATGGAGTCGGCGGCGATCAGCCCCTGCCTGCCGTCGGTCTCGACCTTGAGGACCGTGTCGTAGGGGTCCCAGTCGGCGATGCCGGTGATGGTGATCTTGCCGCCGCCCTGGCTGAAACTCAAGCGCTCGCCGGTGCGGAAGTCGGTGATCCGCTGGGCCCGGTAGCCGTTGTCCCGCAGCGTCAGCGTGGAGCCGGAGGGCTTGGTCAGGACGTGTACGAAGTGCTGGTCCGGGTCCGCCTTGGAGACCGTGGTCACCCCGCGGGCCCCGTCGTTCCAGGCCCCGGGGGCGAGGCCGCCGTAGCTGTAGCCGCCGCCCTCGGTGCCGTTCAGCGAGCCCCAGATGGCGTCCAGATAGGTCTTGGCGAAGTTGTTGAAGGCTTCCTGTTTGCTCGGGAACCTGCCGTTCACCTGCGCGGTCTCGGCCATCAGCGATTTGACGGAGGACCCGGAGTTGGCGATCAGCCGGCCGAGGGTGAGCCCCTGGTCCACCGAGGAGTCGGTGCCGCTGTACCACCAGGCGCCGCTGCTCGGGAGCTTGAAGCAGGCCTCGGTCAGCCTGGGCTGGGGGCTCCAGATCGCCTGCGGGTAGTCGTAGGCCGGGGTCATGCCGGTCTTCTGCTCGTTGCTGACCGTGTCCATGATCGGCGTGTCTTCGTTGTTGTTGCTCAGCAGCCAGCCCGGGCGGTCCGCGCGGACCTTCTCGTAGAGGCCGTGGTCGATCCAGTAGTCGTTGTCGTTGTCGATCCAGAAGCCGGACAGCTTGGGGTACTTCCGCATGACCTCGACGAAGTTGTCATAGCTGTACTCGCCGAACCCGTCGCGGGTGGTCAGGTCGACATCGCGGCCCTTGTAGGCGGAGTAGCCGGCCGAATCCAGCCATTCATGGCCGCCCTCGTCGTGCCACTGCGGGTCGTCGGTCATATAGAGCAGGACCTTCAGCCCCTGGGCGTCGGCGGCGCTGATCAGCTCGCCCAGGAAGTCCCGCTTGGTGGAGCAGCTGCCGGGGATGTCGGACGGCCAGGCGCGCGCGTACCCCAGGCGGCTGTGGAACGAGGCCAGCACCAGGTACTTGGCGTGCAGCTTCTTGGCCTCGCCGACCCAGTATCCGGCGCTCCAGCCGCCGTCGGTCACCGCCTTCTCCCAGGCGGAGCAGCTGGTGTAGCCCGGCGAGGTGCGCATGCCCCAGTGCAGGAAGAGCCCTGCCTGGGAGTCGCGCAGCCACTGCTGGCGCGCGTGCGTGACCTCGGCCCGCGCGGGCGCGGGACCGGCCATGACGAGGGTGCCGACGGCGAGCAGTAAGGCGGTCAGCCAGGCGCGAAGACGTCCGCGCGGTCTGCGGCCCATGGGGTTCCTTCCCCGAACTGTCGGTGCCGGGCGATGAGGGGTGTGGGGTGAGCATGGTGTTCTGTTGCAGAGTTGCGAGGTGTCAGGGCCTGGTCAATGGGGCGTACGCAAAAAGTCCTCCGATCTCTACCGCTCCACCTGACGATGCATCACACACCAAGTAACACAAACCCGCAGGCAGTTGCGGCAATTCGGGGTCTCGAACATCTCTCACGCCCCTTAAGTCTGCACCAATGCTTGACTCAACAGGACACACCTCCTACCTTCCGCGATACGCCAACACCCCCCGCTCCAACCATGGCAGAGCTGTTGACGGAATAGGAACCTTTCTTTACAGTCCCCCTCAACAGCGATTCACCTCATGCGCCACTCCCCCACCGCGGCCTTTCCATGTCCGGCAAGTTCATGGATATGACCAAAGGTCAGACAGGAGAATCACTGATGGAGCGCAATCCGCTCGGAGGCCGCCGCGCCGCGGTGGCCCTGGCGGCAGCAGGCGCGCTGCTCCTCCCCGCGGTCGCCGCCCACGGCGCGGAACGATCGCCGAACGCACCCGCCGCCTGGAGCCTCAAGTGGAGCCCCGCCTCGGGGGCCAGTGTCGCCGACTCCTTCGAGGGCTCCGAGGACGACCGCGCCGACTCCCACCCCGGGGTCACTCACATCTACCCGAACGGCGGCGGGTTCCGCACCGACATGCACTACCCCAAGGACGTGGACACCAGCACCGACCGCCAGCGCAACGAGGTCCGGGGCATGCGGCAGAACGGCGCCGCAGTGAAGATCCTCAAGGACGAGACCTGGCGGATCCAGTACCAGATGTATGTGCCGGACACGCTGGACGCGACCACCGGCTTCACCCACATCATGCAGATCAAGGTGGGCGACGTGGCCGCGCCGCTGTTCACCATGTCACTCCACCAGCACGACGACGGCCCGAAGGTCGAGATGCGCACCTCGGACGACGCCGAGAACCTGACGGAGGCCGGAGCCGCCGGCATGTCGCCGATCCAGGGCGCGTGGAGCGATGTGTCGGTCGAGGTGAAGGCGTCGGACTCCGGGGCATACGTCGACTGGTCGGTCGTCACCGACGGGAAGACGGTCGCGAAGCACAAGCGCACCGGTCTTGACATGTGGCGCGGTAAGAACTATCTGCGGCCCAAGTGGGGCATCTATCGCAGCCTCAACAGCGGTGGCCTCCAGACGACTTACCTGCTCACCCGCAACTTCAAGGCGTACAAGCTCCAGTAGGAGGAGACGCTCGATGAAGAGCCATCGGAAACTCGTGGTGGCGGCCACCGCCGCCGCACTCGCCGCCGGGCTGCTGGTCGGAACGGCCGGGACGGGCAACGCCTCGTCCGACAGAGCCGACTCGGTGCCGTCGAGCATCAAGACCGTCTCGTCCGGCTGGTCGATCCCCTGGGGGCTCAGCTGGCTGCCCGACGGGTCGGCGCTGATCACCGAGCGCGACTCGTTCAAGGTGTTCAAGCTCACCCAGTCGGGCACCAGGACCCAGGTCGGCTCGGTGCCCAACGTCGTGACCACCAGCGGCGAGGGCGGGTTACTGGGGATCGCGGTGTCCCCCAACTGGAACACCGACCACTACGTCTACCTCATGCACACCGCCTCCGAGGGCAACCGGATCGCCCGGATGACCTTCGACGGCTCCTCGCTGAGCGGATACACCACGCTGGTCAGCGGCATCAAGAAGAACAAGTACCACAACGGCGGACGGCTCAAGTTCGGCCCGGACGGCTATCTGTACGCCACGGCCGGGGACGCGCAGACGTCCGACCTCGCCCAGGACAAGAACTCGCTCAACGGCAAGATCCTTCGGATGACCACGGACGGCAAGCCGGCCCCCGGCAACCCGTTCGGCACCCTCGTCTACTCCTACGGCCACCGCAACCCGCAGGGCCTCACCTGGGACGCGCAAGGGCGGCTGTGGGAGGCCGAGCTCGGCAACAGCACGTACGACGAGCTCAATCTGATCGAGCCGGGCAAGAACTACGGCTGGCCCACCTGCGAGGGCACCTGCTCCACCTCCGGGATGACCAACCCCAAGCGCCAGTGGTCGACCGGTGAGGCCTCGCCCAGCGGTGTCACCTACGCCGACGGCGCGCTCTACATGGCGGCGCTGAGGGGCGAGCGGCTGTGGCGGATACCGGTCGACGGCACGTCCGCGGGCACCCCGCAGGCGTACTACGTCAGTGAGTACGGACGGCAGCGCACGGTCGAGACGGTCCCGGGCAAGAACACCCTGTGGCTGTCCACTACCAACGCCGACAACAACGGCGGCGAGCCGGACGGCGCGGACAAGGTGTTCCAGGTGGAGCTGAAGTAGCCTCCGCCACCGGTGCTGGGGCGCCGTCCCGGTCGCGCTCCGCGGTCCGCCGCGGAGCGCGACCGTGCGGGTGGTCAGTGTGCGAGGCGCTCGTTCATGAGGAGGAAGGCGCCCAGGCCGTGGAGGTCGTTGGTGTTGCGCTTGCGGCCGAAGTAGTAGGCCAGATCGCCGACGTTGGTGCCCTCGCTGATGTCGGCGATGTCGGTCAGCCCGTCCGCGTTGACGCTCACCTTCTCCAGGACGCCCTGGTAGCCGCGGCGCGCG
This sequence comes from Streptomyces sp. NPDC028305, assembly GCF_055569495.1. Taxonomy (NCBI): domain Bacteria; kingdom Bacillati; phylum Actinomycetota; class Actinomycetes; order Kitasatosporales; family Streptomycetaceae; genus Streptomyces; species Streptomyces sp. NPDC028305. The sequence continues at coordinate 424,105 of NZ_JBVHTN010000008.1, read as the reverse complement.
GCGGACACATACGCGCCGCCGGCGATGTATCCGCGCCGCAGGGCCGCGTGCAGCATCAGGGTGTACATGCTGGAGGCGGAGGTCTCGGTCCAGTTGCCCGCCTCGCTCCCCTTGTCCACGACCTGGAACCAGCGGCCGGTGCCCGGGTCCTGATAGCGGACGAACCCCTTCGCCAGGTGTCTGACGTTGGCGATGAGCTGGGCCCGCCGGGGGTGGTTCGCGGGCAGCAGCTCCAGCACCTCGATATGGGTCATCGCGGTCCAGCCGATGGCCCGGGCCCAGTGGTAGGCGGAGGTGCCGGTGGCGGGGTCGGGCGACCAGGGGGCATCGCCGTCGGCGTCGTACGCGTGGTAGAGCAGCCCGTTCGACGCCTTGAGGTGGCTGAAGTACACGGCCAGGTTGCGGGTGACCTCGTCGTAGGCGTAGGTCTCGTCCCCGTACGCGAGCCCGTAGCGCAGCAGGAACGGCTGGGCCATGAAGACGCCGTCCGCCCACAGCTCGTTGGTCTTGCCGGTGGCGTGCCACATGCCGCCGTCGGTGGTGCGCGGATAGGTCGTGATGCGGGTGCGGATCTGGTCGGCGGCGGTGCGGTACCGCGGATCGCCGGTCTCCTTGTGGAGGATCAGCAGCAGGTTGCCGGACTGCATGGCGTCCAGGTTGTCGAAGCTGTGGTTGATGTGGCCGTCCGCGTCCACGTAATAGTCCACCCACCGCTTGATGTACGCGAGGTAGGACGGCTCCTTGACCCGCTGGTACACCCCGTAGGTGCCGTAGAGGAACAGCCCGCGCGTGTAGCCCCAGCCGCCCAGCGACTTCGGGTCCGGGTTGCGGGCGATGGTGGAGTCCACCACGGCCCGGGACCAGTCGGCCGGGGCCGCCTCCGCGGTCGCCCCGAGGAGGAGGCCGCCGGTGATGCCCAGGGTGCTCGCGAGTACGGTCCTGCGTCTGATCACTGGTCTTCTCCCGAGTGTCCGGTGTTCGGTGTCCGGTATCCGTGTTCGCGCCAGGTGATTGTTCTGAGCACGCCAAGAATAGATCTGATATTTGGATGCAGCAATGGGTCAATTGCCAGGAAATGAGACAGATCTGAGGGCACGATTCTCATCGAGAGATCGGACCTCAGCCACCCCAGTAACGCTCGTGGACCCACCCGCGTTAGGCATCGGAGACCCGCACGCACACCGGATGAGCGCACCCTGCGACAGGAGCCGCCCGTGGACACCGAACACCGCGCACAGGCCCGGGCGCGGGCGCGCGAGGAGGCCGGGCGGCTGGCCGCCCAGGGGATCGTCGGCGCGGCCCTGACCTGGGTGGACAACGCGGGCCTCACCCGCGTCAAGGCCGTGCCCACCGCGCGGCTCGAACACGCCGCCGAGTGGGGCGTCGGCATGTCCCCCGTGTTCGACGTCTACCTCGTCGACGACTCCATGACCACCAGCCGGCACGTCGGCGGACCCGACGGCGATCTGCGGCTGTTCCCCGACCTCGACCGGCTCACCCCGCTGGCCGCCCAGCCCCGCTGGGCCTGGGCCCCGGTCGACCGGTACGACGTGAGCGGGCGGGAACACCCCGTGTGCCAGCGCCGGTTCGCCCACCGCATGACCGAGCGCGCCCGGGAGCGCGGCTTCGATGTGCTGATGGGCTTCGAGACCGAGTGGGTCGTCACCACCGCTGACGCGCCGGAGTCGGCGTTGCGCTACCCCACCGCGGGCCCCGCCTACGGGATGACCCGTCTGGTGGACCTCTCCGACTACCTCGCCGACCTGCTCGACGCGCTCCAGGCCCAGGGGCTTGAGGTCCGCCAGCTGCACCCCGAGTACGCGGCGGGGCAGTTCGAGGTGTCCGTGGCGCCCGCCGACCCGGTCGGCGCGGCCGACCTGGCCGTGCTGGTGCGCCAGACCATCCGTGGGGTCAGCGCACAGCACGGCCTGGAGCCGTCCTTCGCCCCCGCGGTCACCCCCGGCGCCGTGGGCAACGGCGGCCATCTGCATCTCAGCCTGTGGCAGGGCGACCGCGATCTGTGCCGGGGCGGGGACGGGCCGTGCGGCATGACGGCGACGAGCGAGGCCTTCCTGGCCGGGGTGTTGCGCGCGCTGCCCGCCCTGCTGGCCGTCGGCGCCCCGTCACCGGCGAGCTATCTGCGGCTGGAGCCCTCCCGCTGGGCCGGGGCGTACCAGTGCTGGGGGCCGGAGAACCGCGAAGCCGCGCTGCGCTTCGTCACCGGCGCACCGGGGGACCCCGGCGGGGCCAACGCCGAGGTCAAGTGTTTCGACCAGGCAGCCAATCCGTATCTGGTGACGGGCGCGGTCATCGCCGCCGGGCTCGCCGGGCTCGACGCCGGGCTGAGCCTGCCCCCGCCGGTGGCCGGCGACCCGGCGCGCCAGGGCCACGAGCGGCGGCTGCCGACCTCGCTGTCCGCCGCCCTGGAACACTTCGACGCCTCGGACACGCTCCGGGAGGCGCTGGGCGACCCGCTCTTCGAGTCCGTCGCCGCCGTGCGCCGCGCCGAGAGCGAGCTGTTCCAGGGGGCGAGCGCGCAGGACATCACCGCGGCCACCCGCCGGAGGTACTGAGCCATGGCCGCCGACCGCGCGGCGCGGCCCCGGCCGCCGCTGGTGGACCACCACTGCCACGGTGTGGTGCGCGGCGAACTGGACAGCGCGGCGTTCGAGGCGTATCTCACCGAGTCGGACGCGCCCGCCGCGCCCGGCACCAGCTACTTCGACACCCAGCTGGGGTTCGCGGTGCGCCGCTGGTGCCCGCCGCTGCTGGGCCTCGCGCCCCACTGCCCGCCCGAGCGCTATCTCGCCCGGCGGCGGGAGCTCGGCGCGGCGGAGGCCACCCGGCGGCTGCTGCGCGCCGCCGGTGTCACCGAGTTCCTGGTGGACACCGGGCTGCCCGGCGATCTGACGAGCCCTCAGGAGCTGGCCGAGGCCGCCGGGGGCGCGGCCCGCGAGATCGTACGGCTGGAACACCTGGCCGAGCGGGTCGCGGACACCTCACGGACCGCCGACTCCTTCCTCGCCGCGCTCGGCGACGCGGTGCGCGCGGCCGCGCGCACCGCCGCCGGGTTCAAGTCGGTGGCCGGCTACCGCTACGGGCTGGACCTCGACCCCACGCCGCCCGCCCCCGCCCCGCTGCGCGCGGCGGCGGACCGCTGGCTGGCCGCCCGCGCCTCGGGCGACCCGGCCGCCGCGCGGGTCGCGGACCCGGTGCTGCTGCGGCATCTGCTGTGGTCGGCGGCGCACACCGCGCTGCCGCTACAGCTGCACACCGGGTTCGGCGACCCCGATCTGCGGCTGGACCGCTGCGACCCGCTGCTGCTCACCGACTTCATCCGCGCCGTGCGCCCCACCGGATGTGCGCTGATCCTGCTGCACGGCTATCCGTACCACCGGGGCGCCGCCTATCTGGCCGCGGTCTTCCCGCATGTCTACGCCGATGTGGGGCTGGCCCTGACGCACACCGGGGCGCGGGCCGGGGCCGTGCTGGCCGAGGTGCTCGAGGTGGCGCCCTTCGGCAAGGTGCTCTTCTCCACCGACGCCTACGGGCTGCCCGAGCTGTATGTGGTCGGGGCGCGGCTCTTTCAGGAAGCCCTGGACGGACTGCTCGCCCGCTGGGTCCGCGACGGCGCCTGGGGCGCCGCGGACGCGGAGCGGGTGGCGGCCCTGGTGGCCGCGGACAACGCCCGCCGAGTCTACTGCCTGAACAACACGATCACCGGCGATACCTAGAGTCGGCCGGAAAATCATCTGTCACCAGCGCGCCCGGCGCCGCTTTTCGCCACGATGGAGCCATGGACGAAGAGCACTTCCTGGAGCGCGCCAAGCAGTTCGCCTACCGGCTGGCCGAGCTCCGGAACCGTCTGGACCCCGACTCGTACGACCTCCTCCTGCGCATCCTCCGGGGCATCAACGACGCCATCCTGCACCGCACCGACGGCATAGAGGTGCCGTTCTCCCCTCGGGACCAGGACCGGTTCACCCCCGCCTTCGGACAGGAGCTCGCCGAGCTGACCAGCCTGCTCGGGCCGCACGGCCTGCGGCTGGTCGTGGACTTCGGGGCCGAGCGGGAGCGCGACCGGCTGGAGGTGGAGGCCATCGCGCGGGTGAGCGGCATGGACCCCGGGCGATCGTGACACGAGCCGCACGCGGCTGGGCAGTACCGTTCGTCCGGTACGGACCGGCCGTACGGCCACCACCTGGACCAGCCACTACGCGGAGGAGAAACGCATGCGGATCGCCGGCGCGACCGTCCTGCTCACCGGAGCGACCGGAGGCCTCGGGCAGTCACTGGCCCGAGCCTTCGCTGCCAGGGGCGCAAAGCTGCTGCTCACCGGCCGCCGCGAGGACGTGCTGCGGCCACTGGCCGACCGGCTGGGCGCCCGTGCCGTCGTCGCCGACCTGGCCGAACGGGACCAGCTGGAGCGGCTCATCGACGAGGCCGCGGAGACCGACATCCTCATCGCCAACGCGGCCCTCCAGTCCAGCGGCAAGGTGCTCGGATACGCCCCCGAGCAGCTCGACCGGGCCCTGGAGGTCAATCTGCACGCCCCGCTCCAGCTGGCCAGGGCGCTGGCCCCGCGGATGGTGGCGGCGGGTTCCGGTCATATCGTGATGATCGGCTCGCTGTCGGGCCGTACCGCCTCCCCCGGGGCGGCGCTCTACAACGCCACCAAGTTCGGGCTGCGCGGCTTCGCGCTCGGGCTGCGCCAGGATCTGCACGGCACCGGGGTGGGGGTCTCCGTGGTGCAGCCGGGATTCGTGCGCGACACCGGGATGTTCGCGGACTCCGGCGCCACCACGCCGCCCGGCGTCCGTACGGTCTCGGCCCGCCAGGTGGCGGTGGCCACCCTGCGCGCCGTCGAGCGGGACCGCGCCGAGGTGAACATCGCCCCGCTCGAACTGCGCCTGGGCAGCGCACTCGGCGGGCTCTTCCCGAGCCTGGCGGCGGTGGCGCAGCGCGGGGCGGGGGCCGACCGGACGGCACGTCAGCTGTCGGAGGGCCAACGGCACAACCGCTGAACCGCGGACCCGGGTGGTGTCCGGCCGATCCTTCCCCTGCCCGCAGGCGTCAAGGTCCGCCGGTCACCTCCTTCGCGGCAACGCGCTTTCCTGGCAAGGGACTTCGCCGTACTCCCCTGGGCGCGGCGCCCGTGCTAGGGTCCTGGCGACCCTGGCCGGACAACGTTGTCAACGGAGGTCCCCCTTGAGACCACTGGTCGGTCGGATGCGTACCCGCGCGGCGAGAGCGGTCACCTCGGTGGCGGCGGCCGTGCTGCTCCTCGGCGGGCTGCTCGGCCCGCCGGGCGCGGCCGCGGCCCCGGCGGCCGAGCCCGCCTCACTCGTGAACCCGTTCGTGGGCACGCAGAACTTCGGCAACACCTTCCCCGGCGCGAGCGCGCCCTTCGGCATGGTCCAGGTCAGCCCGGACACCGGCGGTCAGGGCGGCTACGACTACGCGCAGAACACCATCTACGGCTTCAGCCAGACCCATCTGTCCGGCGTCGGCTGCGGCGTGGCGGGAGAGCTGCCACTGATGCCCACCACCGGCCCGGTCACCGACGTGAACCCCGAGCACTACCGCTCCGGCTACTCCCACGACGACGAGGAGGCCACGCCGGGCTACTACCGGGTGGGGCTCACCAGCTACGGCGTCGACGCCGAGCTGACCGCCACCGAGCGCACCGGCTGGCAGCGCTACACCTTCCCCGCCACCGGCGCGGCCAACATCCTGTTCAACACCGGCAAGGCCAACCAGAAGGTGTTCGACTCCGAGGTGCGCGTGGTCGGCGACCGCACCGTCGAGGGACGGGTGCGCGCGGGGAACTTCTGCGCGGGCAAGGACGAGCACACCGTCTACTTCACCGCCACCTTCGACCGGCCCTTCGCCTCGTACGGCACCTGGCGCGGCACCACCGCCACCACCGGTTCCCGGGAGGCGGCCGGGGAGGGCGGCAACGGCGCCTGGGCCACCTTCGACGCGACCGCCGACCGGGACGTCGTGGTCAAGGTCGGCCTGTCGTACACCGGCCTGGACGGCGCCCGGAAGAACCTGGCGGCGGAGACCGGCGACAGTTACGACTTCGACGCCACGCGGGCGAAGCTGCGCGACACCTGGGAGCGGCAGCTGGACTCGGTGCGGATCGGCGGTGGCACCCGGGACCGGCAGAGCGCCTTCTACACCGCGCTCTACCACGCCCAGCTGCACCCGAACCTGGCCGGCGACGTGGACGGCCGCTACACCGGCTTCGACGGCCGGACGCACACCGCCACCGGCTACACGCCGTACCAGAACTTCTCGCTGTGGGACACCTACCGGCCGCAGAACCAGTTGCTGGAGCTGCTCCAGCCGCGGGTCGCACGCGATGTGGCGCTGTCGGTCGTCGGGATCGGCCGGGACGGCGGCTGGCTGCCGAGGTGGGCGCTCGCCGAGAGCGAGACCAACATCATGACCGGGGACCCGGTGACCCCCTTCCTGGTCGAGGCGTGGTCCAAGGGGCTGCTGGCCGGGCACGAGGAGGAGGCGTACGCGCTGCTGAAGCGCAACGCGACCACCACCCCGCCCGCCGACTCCCCCTACAACGGGCGCTCGGGCGTGGATTACTACCGCAGGCTCGGCTATGTCCCGTCGGGGCTGAAGCTCGGCGAGGACTGCGCCCACAAGGGCGGCGACAACGACTGCGTCCACCCCGCCTCGGCGACCCTGGAGTACTCCGCGGCCGACGCGGCGCTCGCGCTGATGGCGCGCGGGCTCGGACACCGCGCCGACGCCCGGATGTTCGCCGAGCGCGGCCAGTGGTACCGGAAGCTGTGGGACGCCTCGATCGCGCAGTTCCGGCCGCGCACGGCGGACGGCGCCTGGGTCACGCCGTACGACCCGGTGGAGGCCGGCCGCCAGTTCCATGAGGGCGGCGCCTATCAGTACCAGTGGCTGGTGCCGCAGGACCCGGCCGGGCTGGTCGGGCTGATGGGCGGGCGGCGCGCCACCGAGCGGCGCCTGGACTCCTTCTTCGCCTACGACAAGCTGCTCACCGACCCGGCGGGCACCGCGCGCCGGGACTGGATCTCGGCCCCGTACGACTACTACGGCAAGCCGACCTACAATCCGAACAACGAGCCGGATCTGCACGCCCCGTACATGTATCTGTGGGCGGGCGCTCCCGCGAAGACCGCGACCGTGGTGCGGGCGGCGATGACCCTGTTCACCACCGGGCCGGACGGCATGACGGGCAATGACGACCTGGGCACCATGTCGGCCTGGTACGTCTTCTCCTCGCTCGGCCTCTACCCGACCATGAGCGGCGGCGACTTCCTGGCCGTCTCCAGCCCGCAGTTCGAGTCGGCGATCGTGCGCATCGGCCGCTACGGCACCCGGCAGGGCGGCACGCTGACCGTCACCGCGCCCGGCGCGAGCGACGAGCGGCGCTATGTGTGCGGCGTGTCGCTCGACGGACGGGAGCTGCCGCGGACCTGGCTGCCGTGGTCCACGGTCGCCCACGGCGGCTCGCTCGCCCATCGGCTGGGCACCGAGCCGGGCTCCTGGGGCACCGGGCCGGGCGCCGAACCGCCCTCGGTGGGAGGGGCCGGTCGGCGGGGGCCGGACGTGGTGTAGGTTCTACCGCCCCCCACCATGTGCGTCTGAGCGAGGGAGCGGGTCCATGCGTGCTGTGGTGTTCGATGCCTTCGGGCAACGGCCCGAGGTCCGAGAGGTCGAGGACCCGGCTCCCTCGCGGCGCGGCGCGGTCATCCGGGTCGAGGCGACCGGGCTGTGCCGCAGCGACTGGCACGGCTGGATGGGGCACGACCCCGGCATCCGACTGCCGCACGTACCCGGCCATGAGCTGGCGGGCGTGGTCGAGGAGGTGGGGTCCGAGGTGCTGAACTGGCGCCCCGGGCAGCGCATCACCGTGCCGTTCGTCTGCGCCTGCGGGCGCTGCGCCGCCTGCGCGGACGGTGCGCAGCAGGTGTGCGAGCGGCAGACGCAGCCGGGCTTCACCCACTGGGGCTCCTTCGCGGAGTACGTGGCGATCGAGAACGCGGATGTGAACCTGGTGGGCATCCGCGGCGAACTGGCCTTCACCACGGCGGCCGGTCTCGGCTGTCGCTTCGCGACGGCCTTCCGCGCCGTGGTGGCGCAGGGCCGGGTGGCCCCGGGCGAGTGGGTCGCGGTGCACGGGTGCGGCGGGGTGGGGCTGTCCGCCGTCATGATCGCGTCCGCGGCGGGGGCGCGGGTGGTCGCGGTGGACATCTCGCCGCGGGCCCTGGCCCTGGCCCGGCGGTTCGGCGCGGAGGTGTGCGTGGACGCGGCCTCGACGCTGGGGTCCGTGGCGGACGCGGTCGCGGACGCGACCGGCGGGGGCGCCCATGTGTCGCTGGACGCGCTGGGCTCCCCGCGGACCTGCGCGGCGTCCGTGAACAGCCTGCGGCGGCACGGGCGCCATGTCCAGGTCGGCCTGCTGCCGCCGGCCGCCGGGAGCCCGATGCTGCCGATGGACCGGGTCATCGCGCTCGAACTGCGGCTGCTGGGCAGCCATGGCATGGCCGCCCACGCGTACGGGCCGATGATGGAGATGGTGGAGGCCGGGACACTGCGGCCGGACCTGCTGGTCACCGACACCATCGGCCTGGACGAGGTGCCCGAGGCCCTGATGGCGATGGGGGCGGCGGGCGGCGCCGGGGTCACGGTCATCGAGCCCCGGCGCCCCCCGACGGCCGCCCGGCGGTGACGATCACGCCGCTCAGCCCGGGATCCGTACCGTGTCGCCGGTGATCCTGACCCGGTCCCCGGCGGCCGGGCGGTCCGCGATGTCCGGGACGTCGGCGGGCGTCAGGTCCGGGGCGTGGCCCGGCTCGCCGCCCCGGGGAACGGTGCGCACGACCTGGCTGGGCGGCAGCTTCCCGCGCCCGTCCAGCCGCTGCCACATCAGGTCAAGGGCCTGTTGGTAGTAGTAACCCAACGGGACATAGCGGTTGTCGAAGCCGGGTGCCGTGGAGTCGAAGTGGTGGGCGTTGGTGACCTCGACATACGAGACGGTGCCCCGCCCCTGCCCGGCACGGGAGTTGAGCCCCAGATAGGGCCTGGAGCTGTGGTTGACCGGGACCCGGGCGTCGTCGCGGCCGTGCACGATCAGCGTGGGCTTGCCGTGCAGATCGCCGGTGCGCCGGGTGGCGTCCAGCCCGTCGGCCAGCCGCTCCGCCCACTGGCGCTCGGCCCCCGCGCGGGAGAAGGCCAGCCGGTAGACGCAAGTCTCGCCGCGCAGGTTGTAGTCGTGGCGGCCGTCGGGGCCCTGCGACTTGGCGTCGGCGACGGGCCCGCCCGGCGCGTTCTCGTCGATCAGCACCCCGGGCGCCGGGGCCCGGCCGGAGCTGGTGCCGAAGGCGGCGGCCAGTTCGGCGGTGCGGTACGGCACCGGGGTGCCCGAGGCGTCGGTGCGGGCCCAGCCGTAGCCGCACAGGGAGTCGGCGACCGAGGCCCGGGCGTAGCTCATGGCGTACGAGGCGGGCGTCTGCGGGTCGTAGTGCGCGAGTTGGAGATAGCCGGACTGCGGCTGGTATCCGGCGCGTACCAGGGCCTCCTGGGCGAGCCGGGGCAGCCCGTCAGGACCCGCCCGCTCCGCGTCGCGCCGGGAGATCAGCCGGGGGTCGTCGCCGACGAGGGCCGCGCAGCGGCGGCGGGCGGCCGCGGTGTCCAGCGAGGCGTAGCCGGGCGCGGTGGGCTCGGCGAGCGCGGCGCACGGCTGGAGCAGCGAGGCGAGGGAGTTGTAGCGGATCAGCGGCATTCCGGCGGCGGGCACCGCGCGCCCGCCCTGGCTGACCCGGATCCCGTCGAGCGGCGCGAGGTTCATCTGCGGCTCGGAGGCGACGACCGCGTCGATCAGCCCCCGTCGGTCGTCCTCTCCGGCGGCGACGGCCGCTCCGCCGCCGTTGGAGACGCCGGTGGCGATGACGGTGGTGGTGGCGGGCGTGTAGCCGCCGCGGGGCGCGCCCTCGCGCCGGTCGCGGCCGAGCAGGGCGAGGGCCAGCTCCACCGAGCGCAGCACATCGCGTCCCCAGGTGGCCTGCGGGTTGGTCTTGGCGTGCGCCATCTTGTACGCGACGCGGTAGGGGCGCTCGGCGTCGAACCGGGCCCGCTCGGCGTCGCTCAGCCCGGCGTCGAACGCGGCGCGGTCCCCCGTCGCGGCGCGGGGGCCGGTCGTGCCGTCGTGGGCCATGACGGTGCCGGAGTGCAGATCGTCGAAGGCCGGGCCCATACCCTTGTCGGTGTAGGCGACGGCGCAGCGGCGGTGCAGCCCCCAGGCCCCGGCGGTGCCGGCCATGTTGTAGACGCCGCCCAGGCCGGAGGCGGGCGCGGCGACGACGCAGGGGCGGGCCCGGTCGAAGTCGTCGGGGACCTGGACGACGAAGCCGACGCTGTGCGAGCCGCTGCCCGCGACCGCGCGGTACTCGACGCCCGCGATCTTGCCGTCGCCGGGGACCGGCCGGCCGCGGTCCACATTGGGCCCGTACAGCCGCCCCAGGCCGCCGCCGGTCCCGGCGGACAGCCCGGCGGAGGCCCAGATGGCCTGGCGGCGCAGCTCGGCGGCGGTGGGCCGGTCGGGGTCGGCCGGGGCGGGGGCGCGCAGCCCGGAGAAGCCGAGCCCGGCGGTGAGCAGGTCGTCGCTCGCGCCGTCGTACCGTACGGAGCTCAGCGCGGTGATGTAGGCGGGGATGGGGGTGCCGGGGGCGGGGGCGGCCGTGGCCGTGGCCGCCGGGACGAGGGCGGCGGTGAGCGCCGCGGCCAGCAGGGGCGGGAGCGCGGCCGAGCGGCGCGGGGCCGGCCGTCGTACGGACTTGGGCACGTCGTCTCCTGGGAGTCGTCTCCTGCGCGTTGTTTCCTGGGGTGGTGTCACAGCCTGGGGTGGTGTCACAGCCTGGGGTGGTGTCACAGCCTGGGGTGGTGTCACAGCGGCAGGGCGCCGGTCAGCAGGGCGGCGGCGGTCATCACGAGCGTGGTGCCGAACGCCCAGCGGAAGATGAACCGCTGGTGCTCCCCGAGCTGTACGCCGCTCATGCCGACCAGGATGAAGGTGGCGGCGGTGAGCGGGCTGAGCGGGAAGCCGGTGGTCATCTGGCCGAGGACGGCGGCGCGGGCGACCTCGGCCGGGTCGGTGCCGAAGGAGTCGGCGGTGCCGGCCAGCACCGGCAGGATGCCGAAGTAGTAGGCATCGGGGGTGAAGACGAGGCTCAGCGGCATGCTGGTCACCGCGACCAGCACGGGCAGATGGCCGCCGAGGGAGTCGGGGATCACCTCGACCATGGCGTGGGCCATCTTCTCGATCATTCCGGTGCCGGTGAGGATGCCGGTGAACACCCCCGCGGCGAAGATCATGGTGGTGACCAGCACCACGCTGTTGCCGTGCTTCTCCAGCAGGGCCTGCTGCTCCTCCCAGCCGGGGTGGTTGACCAGCAGCGCGATCACGAAGGCGAGGACGAACAGCACCGGCAGCGGCATGACTTCGAGCACCAGGCAGACCAGCAGGGTGACGGTGAGCAGCAGATTGAAGACCGTCAGCGCGGTGCCGGCCCGCGCGGCCACCAGGGGCGTGCCGGGGCCGTCGCCCACCGCCACCTCCTCGCTCGGCTCGGCGATCGTGCCGAGCCGGGCGCGCTCGCGGCGGCCGATGAAGTACGCGGCCAGCAGCACCCACGCGATGCCCGCGGCGAGGGCGGGCAGCAGCGGGGTGATCACATCGGAGGTGTCCAGCTTCAGCGCGGCGGCCGCCCGCGCCGTGGGGCCGCCCCACGGCACCATGTTCATCACGCCCGCGCCCAGGGCGACCACCCCGGCGAGCACCAGCCGGCTCATGCCCAGCCGCCGGTAGACGGGCAGCAGCGCGGAGATGGTGATGAGGAAGGTGGACGCGCCGTCCCCGTCGAGCGCCACACAGATCGTCAGGACCGCGGTGCCCACGGTGACGCGGAGGGGGTCTCTGCGGGCGATGCGCAGAATGCCGCGGATCAGCGGCTCGAAGAGGCCCGCGTCGATCATCAGGCTGAAGTAGAGCACCGCGAAGGCGATCATGATGCCGGTGGGGGCAACCTTGGACAGCCCGTCCAGCGCCATCGGGCCCAGGTCGTCCCCGTATCCACCGATGACCGCGGTGACCACCGGGGTGAGGACCAGGGCGACCAGCACCGAGACCCGTTTGGTCATGGTGAGCAGCAGGAAGCCGCCGATCGTGCAGAAGCCCAGTGCTGCCAGCATGGCCGCTCGCTTTCTTTCCTCGGATGTTGCCGATGAGTTTCCGAGCGGCGAAAGATCCGCGTCCAGCATCGAACACAGATCTGTCCATGCGTTTAGCGCAACAGTTCCCCGGCGCGGCGCCCGCGCCTATCCTCCCGCTTCATGATGGACGTCACTTTGCGCCAGCTCGCTGCGTACGCCGCGGTGGCCCGGGCCGAGAGCTTTACCGCCGCCGCGGCCGAACTGCATGTGTCCCAGTCCTCGCTGAGCCGCGCCGTCGCGGACCTCGAACGCACCCTCAATATGCGGCTACTGGAGCGCGACACCCGCAATGTGCGGCTGACCCCGGCCGGGTCGGAGGCGCTGCGGATAGCGGACCAGATCCTGTCCGCGCACCGGGCGGGCCTGGCGCAGCTGGGGCGCTATGTCTCCGGTGAGCGCGGCACGGTGGCGCTGTCGACCCTCCCCTCGGTGGCGGCCGTGCTGCTGCCCCCGGTGATCTCCGCATTCCGCGCCCGCCGCCCCGAGGTGACCGTACGGCTGCTGGACGGTCTGGAACGGCCGGTGCTGGAGCGGGTGGTGGACGGGGACGCCGACTTCGCGGTGTCCACCGTGGCCCGGCGCACGGCCGGGATACGGCTGCGCCCGCTGGTCCGCGACCGTTTCGACGCGGTGCTTCCCGAGGGCCACCCGCTCGCCGAGCGGTCCGAGGTGAGCTGGGAGGACCTGAGCCGCGAGCCGTTCCTGGCGGTGGGCGCGGACTCCAGCGTGCGCCGGATGACGGACGCCGCCTTCGCCCAGGCGGGGCTGTCGGCGGACCCGGCGGCGGAGGCGTCGAACGTGGCCACGGTGGGCGGGCTGGTGGCGGCGGGGCTCGGGGTGTCCGCCATGCCCGCCCTGGTGCATCCGCTGGTGGCCCCCGGGAAGCTGGTGCGCCGCCCGCTGGTGGACCCGGTGGTGGAGCGGCGGCTGCATGTGGTGCTTCCGGCGCGGCGGGCGCTGCCGCCGGGGGCGCGCCGCTTTCTGGAGCAGCTGGAGGAGTTCCGCGACGCGGGCCATGAGCTGCCCGACGGGGTCTTCTGGGAGCGGGGCGAAGCCTGATCATGGGCAACTATTGCGAGATCGGCATGAATTGATGCCTGTTCATTGCTGGACCCGCATATGGCCGAGCCCGCAGCCTGACTCTCATGGACCGTCTGAACAGCGACAGCCGAGCGCCTCAGGGACAGCAGGGACAGCGGGGACAGCTGACCGGCCTGAAGGTGGTGGAGTTCGCCCATGTCGTCGCGGGCCCCCTCGCCGGGGCGATGCTCGCCGACCAAGGGGCCGACGTGGTGCATGTGGAGCCCCCGGGCTCGGGCGACGCGGCCCGGGCCATGGGGCCCCGGCGCGACGGCGTGCCGCTGTGGTTCAAGGTCGCGGGCCGCAACAAGCGCTCCGTCACCCTCGATCTGCACCACGAGGAGGGGCGGCGGATCGCCCATGACCTCATCGCCTGGGCCGATGTGGTCATCGTGACCCTGCGCGCGGGGCGGCTGCGCGCCTGGGGGCTCGACTGGGAGGCCGTGCACGCGGTCAACCCCAAGGCGATCCTGCTCCAGATCTCCGGCTTCGGCGCGACCTCCTCCCGGGCCGACGCCCCGGGGTTCGGCAAGATGGGCGAGGCCCGCAGCGGGGTGGTGCATCTGACCGGCTTCCCGGACGGGCCGCCCGTGCACACCGGCTTCTCGCACGGCGACGCGGTCACCGGCCTGATGGGCGCCTTCGCGATCCTGGCCGCGCTGCACCGCCGCGACACCGACCCGGACTTCGACGGCGAATGGATCGACCTGGCCCTCTTCGAGCCGCTGTTCCGGCTGGTGGAGTGGCAGGTCATCGCGTACGACCAGCTCGGCGCGGCCCCGGAGCGGGCCGGCAACCAGCTGGCCGTCGCGCCCGCCGCCGTCATCAACACCTACCGCAGCGGCGACGGCGACTGGCTGACCGTCACCTCGGCCACCACCCGCTCGGTGCTCAATGTGGTGCGGCTGCTGGGCCTGAACGAGGCGGAGTACGCGACCGTGGAGGCGCAGCACGCCGGGCGGGAGCGGCTGGATCACGCGCTGCGGGCCTGGGTGGCCGCGCGCCCGGCCGAGGAGTGCCTGGCGGCGTTCGACCGCGCCGAGGTGGTGGCCTCCCGGGTGTTCAGCGCGGCGGACATCGTCGCCGACCCGGTCTACGCCGAGCGCGAGGACATCGTCACCGTCGACGACCCGGACCTCGGCCCCGTCCGGATGCAGGCCGCGCTGCCGCACTTCCGCCGCAACCCCGGCGCGGTGTGGCGCACCGGCCCCGCGCTGGGCGCGGACAACGGCCTGGTCTACGGGCGGTGGCTGGGCATCGACGAGGAGCGGCTGACGAAGCTGGAGGGCCAGGGTGTCATCTGACCGCGACGGCTCGGACGACCGCCGCGCGCCGCTGCGCTCGCTGCTGTTCGTCCCGGGCAGCAGGACCGGCTGGCTGGCCAAGGCCGAGGCGGCGGGCGCCGACGCGGCCATCCTCGACCTGGAGGACGCGGTGCCCCAGGGCGCCAAGGAAGCCGCGCGAGAGGCGGTGGCCGAGGCCGTCGAACAGGCAGCGGGGCCGATGCGGCTGCTCGTACGGATCAACCCGCTGGACCGCGCGGCGGGCTGGGCGGGCGCGGACGATCTGCGCGCCGTGGCGCGGGCGGGGCTGTACGGCGTGGTGCTCCCGAAGGTGGACCGCGCCGACGACGTACGGGTGGCCGACCGGCTGCTGACGTGGTGCGAGCGTGAGGCGGGCCTGCCCGAGGGGCGGATCGCGCTGGTGCCTCTGCTGGAGACGGCCCGCGGGCTGCGCGAGGCGTACGACATCGGGCGGGCCGCCGGCCGGGTGGCGCACCTGGGCGCGCTGACCGCCCCGGGCGGGGACGTGGAGCGCGCGGTCGGCTACCGCTGGAGCCCGGGCGGCGAGGAGACACACGCGCTGCGCGCCCGGGTGCTGCTCGACGCGCGCGCCGCGGGCAGCCCGCACCCGGTGGCCGGGCTGTGGGCGGATGTCGCCGACCTGGCGGGCCTGCGGCGCTTCGCGGAGCAGAACCGGGCGCTGGGGTACGAGGGGATGGCGGTGATCCACCCGTCCCATGTGGCGGTGGTCAACGAGGTGTTCTCGCCGGACGCCGAGGAGCTGGCGCGGTGCGAGCGGCTGGTGGCGGCGGTCGCGGCGGCCCAGGCGCGGGGCGAGGGCGCGGTGCTGTTCGAGGGGCGGATGGTGGACGAGGCGATGGCGGAGACCGCGCGCCGCACCCTCGCCCGGCACAACTCGCCCCCTGCCTGAACTTGTGGTGAGTTTGAGACGGTGACACGCCGAAGCCACGGCGTGTCGCCGTCTCGTATGCACCACGAAGCCGCCGACCCCGATTGACATACTCCAGCAACGTGGTTACACACGATTGGGAGCGCTCCCACCCCACCGAGCCGAGGAGGAACGGCCGTGCGGAGAACGAGGCTTCTGAGGACACTCCTGGCGATCCCGGCACTGACCCTCGCCCTGACCGCGATGCGGCCGGTAAGCCCCGCACCGGACACCGCGACCGCCACGCCGGACACCACCGCCGCCGCCGCGGACACCGCCGCCGCGCCGGTACGCATCATGCCGCTGGGCGACTCGATCACCGGCTCGCCCGGATGCTGGCGGGCGGTGCTGTGGAACAAGCTCCAGAGCACCGGCTACACCTCCGTCGACTTCGTCGGCACGCTCGGCCCGCAGGGCTGCGGGGTGCCGTACGACGGCGACAACGAGGGCCACGGCGGCTTCCTGGCGACGGCCGTGGCGCAGCAGAACCAGCTCCCCGGCTGGCTCGCCGCCACCCGCCCGGACATCGTTGTCATGCACTTCGGCACCAACGACGTCTGGAGCAATATCGCCCCGGACCGGATCCTGGCCGCCTACAGCACCCTTGTGGACCAGATGCGCCAGAGCAACCCCGACATGAAGGTGCTCGTGGCGCAGATCCTCCCCATGAACCCCGGCTCATGTCCGGAGTGCGCCGCCCGGGTGACGGCGCTCAACGCCCAGATCCCCGGGTGGGCGGCGGCCAAGAGCACCTCGCGCTCCCCGGTGGTCGCGGTCGACCAGTGGAGTGGTTTCTCCACAGCCACCGACACCTACGACGGGGTGCATCCCAACGCCTCGGGCGACAACAAGATAGCCGCCCGCTGGTACCCCGCGCTCACCAAGCTGCTGACACCCGGTTGGACGAACCGGGCCCCGAGCGCTCCCGGGAGCCGATGATGCGCGCGACCACCCGTATCGGCCACATCGGCACGGCGCTCGGCGCCGTCGCCGCCGTCCTGATGTCCGCCCTCGCCCTCGCCCCGACCGCCCACGCGGCGACCGGCCTGCATGTGAGCAACGGCCGGCTGGTCGAGGGCAACGGCTCCGACTTCGTGATGCGCGGGGTCAACCACGCCCACACCTGGTTTCCGACCAGGACCGCCAAGGCCCTGTCCGACATCAAGGCCCTGAAGGCCAACACGGTGCGCGTGGTGCTGAGCACCGGGGACCGCTGGACGAAGAACGACACGGCCGACGTGGCCAACGTCGTCGCGCAGTGCAAGCAGAACCGGCTCATCTGTGTGCTGGAGGCCCATGACACCACCGGCTACGGCGAACAGGGCGGGGCGGTCACCCTCGCCCGCGCAGCCGACTACTGGATCGGTGTCCGCTCGGCCCTGGCCGGCCAGGAGAACTACGCCGTCGTCAACCTCGGCAACGAGCCGTACGGCAACAACAACGCCGCCGCCTGGACCGCGGACACCAAGGCCGCCATCGTGAAGCTGCGCAACGCCGGGATCCACAACGCGCTGATGGCGGACGCGCCCAACTGGGGCCAGGACTGGACCTTCACCATGCGCGACAACGCCGCCTCGGTGCTGGCCGCCGACCCGGACCGCAACACGGTCTTCTCCATCCACATGTACGGCGTGTTCGACACCGCGGCCGAGGTCAAGGACTATCTCACCCGCTTCGTCAATGCCAAACTGCCCATCGTAGTCGGCGAGTTCGGGCACAACCACTCCGACGGCAACCCCGACGAGGACGCCATCATGGCCACCGCGCAGTCGCTCGGGCTCGGCTATCTGGGCTGGTCCTGGAGCGGCAACAGCGGCGGGGTCGAATATCTCGACATGGCCACCAACTTCGACCCGGCGGCCCTCACCAGCTGGGGCCAGCGGATCTTCAAGGGGGCCAACGGCATCGCCGCCACCGCCAAGGAGGCCACGATCTACCGCTGAACCGCCGACACGACCCGTCAGCCGCCGTCCGCAGCCCGCGCCGGCCGGACACCGCGCGACCTCGACCTCGACAGAAAGGTCCGTCATGCCCGCTCGCCTTCCCCGTCCGCGCGGTGCCCGCGCCGCCGCCACTCTGCTGGCCGGCGCGCTGCTCCTGATCGCCGCCCCGGCCGCCCCAGCCGCTCCGGCCGCCCCAGCCACCGCGGCGGCGTCGTCGGCCGTCCAGGTCAACCAGGTGGGCTATCTGCCGGGCGGCCCCAAGCGCGCCACCGTCGTCACCACCGCCACCACCGCGCTGCCCTGGCAGCTGCGGGACGCCAAGGGCGCGGTGGCCGCCTCGGGCACCACCGCCGTGCGCGGGGCGGACGCCGCCTCGGGCGACTCCACGCACCTCGTGGACTTCTCCTCGTACCGGGGCACGGGCAACGGCTACACGCTCACCGTCGACGGCCGGGCGAGCCACCCGTTCGACCTCCGCGCCGACCTGTACGACGGGCTGCGCGCGGACGCGATGTCCTTCTTCTACCAGCAGCGCAGTGGCATCCCGATCGAGGCGTCGCTGGCGGGGGCGGCGTACGCCAGGCCCGCGGGACACCTGGGCGTCGCGCCGAACAAGGGGGACACCGGCGTGCCGTGCCAGGCCGGGGTGTGCGACTACACCCGGGATGTCCGCGGGGGTTGGTACGACGCCGGTGACCAGGGCAAGTACGTGGTCAACGGCGGCATAGCGGTGTGGCAGACGGTGAACTCCTTCGAGCGCGCCAAGCGCGCGGGACACCAGGCCGCGCTCGGGGACGCCACGCTGCGGGTGCCCGAGCGCGGCAACCGCGTCCCCGATGTGCTCGACGAGGCCCGCTGGGAGCTGGAGTTCCTGATGCGGATGCAGATCCCGGAGGGCAAGCCGCGGGCGGGCATGGCCTTTCACAAGATCCACGACGCGCAGTGGACCGGTCTGCCCACCCGCCCCGAGCAGGACTCCCAGCCGCGCGAGCTGCACGCCCCGTCGACGGCGGCCACGCTCAACCTGGCGGCGGCCACGGCCCAGTGCGCCCGGGTGTTCGCGGCGTACGACAAGACCTTCGCCGCCCGCTGCCTGGCCTCCGCCCGCCGCGCCTGGACCGCGGCGAAGGCCAACCCGAACGTGCTCGCGCCGGATTCGGACGGCACCGGTGGCGGGGCGTACGGGGACGCCCGGGTCGACGACGAGTTCTACTGGGCGGCGGCCGAGCTCTACGCGACCACCGGCGAGAGCGCGTACCGGGACGCGGTCACCTCCTCGCCCTTCCACACCTCGGCCGACGCGTTCACCCCGCTCGGCTTCGCCTGGCCCGAGACCGCCGCCCTGGGCCGGATCACCCTGGCCACCGTCCCCAACGGCCTGGCCGCCGACGACCGGGCCCGGGTGCGCGCCTCGGTGGTCACGGCCGCCGACGGCTATCTGGCCGCCATGGCCCGCCAGGGCTACGCGGTGCCACTGCCGGTGGACGGCTATGTGTGGGGCTCCAACGGCCAGGTGGCCAACAACGCGAGCGTCATCGCCGTCGCGTACGAGCTGACCGGGCAGGCGCGCTACCGCGACGGGGCGCTGGAGGCGCTGGACTATCTGCTCGGCCGCAACGCGCTGGGCCAGTCCTATGTGTCCGGCTACGGCGAGCAGGCGTCCCGCAACCAGCACCACCGCTTCTGGGCCCACCAGTACGACGCCTCGCTGCCCAACCCGCCCGCCGGGTCGCTCGCGGGCGGCCCGGACTCCGCCCTTCAGGACCCGGTGGCGCAGGAGAAGCTGCCGGGGTGCGCGGCGGCCAAGTGCTACATCGACGACATCGGCTCGTACTCGACCAACGAGGTGGCGATCAACTGGAACGCCCCGCTTGCCTGGCTGGTCGCGTTCGCCGCGGAGCGCTGAGCGGGCTGAACGGGCTGAGCTGACCGAGCGGGGGCCGAGAGCCCCCGCTCACGGTATGACCTCCCGGCACGCCGCCCAGTGCACGTTGCCCATGTTCGGCTGGAGCAGCTGCGAGAGCGGGGTCTCCCTCGTCACCGTCACCGGCTTGCCCGTGATCGTCAGACCGTCGGGCGGGAAGAGCGAATAGTCCCAGACCTGTTGGCCCGGTTCGACGACCTTGGCCGAGCCCAGCGGCTCGGTGCCGAGCTCGATGCGGTTGGCCTTCGGATTCTTGAGCATCCCGCCGTGCTCGACGTACAGGTGGAGTCTCGTCCCCTTCGGGACTGTGACCATGACCTCTCGGCCCGGACGGGTGTCTTCCGACCAGATGGCGCCGTGGCCGCTGAGAACGGTGTCGCCGTCCGGCCGCCCCGCATGCGAGGTGCCGGGTGTACATGGGCAGAGGCCCAGCGGGTCGACCCAGGCGTGCGGGTTCGCCACATACGCGACGGGGTTGGGCGCGGCGGCCAGGCCGAGCGGGTCGGGGCTGGTGTAGCGGGCGGTCTCGGGGTCGTAGTAGCGGAACCGGTTGTAGTGGAGTCCGGTTTCGGGGTCGTGGTACTGGCCGGGGAAGCGCAGTGGCGTGTGCGCCTCCTCGGCCGCCGCGGGGCCGGCCGCGCCCCACAGGGTGGCGTGGTGGCGCGCGACGATGTCGCCGTTCTCGTCGAGGAGTTCGCTGGGGGTGCCCACCAGGTCGGTGACGATGCCGAAGAATCTCCGGTCGATCTCCCGACGGCCCATGTCGTCGGTGACGCGCTCGGTCTGCGCGACCGGGCGGAGCCCGTCGTGGTCCCAGGTGAGGGTGGTCGGCTCGGGCCGGACCTGCCCGGTGGTGGTCTGCTCGACGAGCGTGGAGCCGTCCCAGACGAAGTCCACACGCTCGATGACGGTCTCGCGGTCGGCGGCGAGCCGCAGCTTGGCGGTGCGCCGGCCCAGCGGGTCGTACAGATAGCGCCAGACGGTGCCGTCGGGGGTGGTGACGGAGGTCAGCCGGTCCTCCGCGTCCCATGCGTACCGCCAGGTGTCCGGCTTGCGTGACAGCCTGCTCCGCCGCTTCAGGGTGATCCGGCCCGCCGCGTCGTACGTGTAGCGGACGCGTCCCGCGCGGGTGACACGGGTGCCGGTGTAGGCGCGGGGGCCGGTGGCGTCGGAGTGTGAGGCGAACGGCGCGGGCCAGGAGGCGAAGGTCTGGTTGCCCGCCTCGTCGTACGCGTAGCTCTCGCCCCGCCCGCCGGGGGCGTGGACGGCCGTGACCCGGCCCGCCGGGTCGAGCTCGAAGCCGTGTGCGCCACGCAGGTGGTCGTCGACTCCGGTCAGATGGCCGTCGGCGCGATAGGTGTACACCCGGCGCTGCACGGTGGCGCCTTCGGCGGCCGGGGGGTGGCCGGCGAGGGTCTGCTCGGCCAGCCGGCCGGCCGGGTCCCAGACCTGCGCGAGCGTGGCGCCGGCGCCGATGCGGCGGGAGGTCTCGCGGCCGGCCTCGTCGTACGCGGAGGCGATGGTGTGGCCGCCGGCCTTGAGCGTGGTGCGGTGGCCGGCGGCGTCGTACGCGAAGGAGGACAGCGCGCCGGAGGGGGTGACGCGCCGGACGGGCCGGCCGAGCGCGTCGTAGGTGTGCGCCAGGACCCGCCCGCCGGACAGCTCCGACTTGACCCGGCCCATCAGGTCGCGGTGGAAGGCGAGTTGGGCGTCGGGGCCGTCGGTGGACGCCAGCCGGCCGGCCGGGTCCCAGGCGAAGGTGGTGACCCGGCCGTCCGCCTCCTTGCGCACGATCCGGCCCATGGCGTCCCTGGTGAGGACGACCGTCTGGCCCAGGGGGTTGGTGCGGGAGACGAGCCGGCCGGCGGCGTCGTACCGGTAGGTGGACGTACGGCCGTCGAAGTCGGTCTCGCTCAGCGGGCGGTCCGCCGGGTCGTACGCATAGGTCCAGGTGAGGCCCTGCGGATCGGTCACCCGGGTGAGCCGCAGCCGGGTGTCGTAGGTGTACTCGACGCGGGCGCCGTCGGGCCCCGTGCGGGCGGCCACCCGGTCGAAGTGGGTGTACTCGTACGAGGTGACCCGGCCCAGGGCGTCGGTGTGCGCGACGCAGTTGCCCTCGCCGTCGTAACGCCAGCTCTGCCGGGCGCCATTCGGGTCGGTGTGCGCGGCGAGCCTGCCCTCGACCGTCCACTCCATGCGGGTGGTGGCGCCGAGCGGGTCGGTGACGGCGGTCGGGCGGCCGAAGGCGTCGCGGTGGTAGGTGGTGACGGCGCCCAGCGGATCGGTGATCTCCAGCGGCAGGCCCGCCGAGTCGCAGCGGATCCGGGTGGTCCCGCCGAGGGGGTCGATGACCGAGGTCAGGGCGCCACGCTCGTCGTAGCCGTACCGGGTGGTGTGGCCGGCGGGGTCCGTGGTGGCGGTGCGGTTTCCGCGCTCGTCGTAGGTGTGGCGCCACACCGTCCCGTCGGCGTCGGTGAACTCCACCGGCAGCCCCAGGCGGTTGCGGGCGAAGCTGCGGGTGTGACCGTCCGGTGTGGTCAGCCGGGCCAGGCGGCCGGCCCCGTCGTACGCGTAGCGGGTGGTGTGCCCGAGCGCGTCGGTGTGGGCCAGCGGGCGGCCGTGGCGGTCGGCCCTGGTGCGGACGGTGTTGCCGAGCGGGTCGGTGACGGCGACGATCCGGCAGCGGTCGTCGACCAGGTAGCGGGTGGTGTCGCCGTCGGGCGTGCGGACCGCGGTGACGCGGTGGCCGGTGTCCGGGTCGGCGCCGTCGTAGTCGATACAGAGCGCGACATGGCCCTCGGTGCCGCCCTGGGAGACCACGCGGTCGCGGTCGTCGTAGACGTACTCGTAGCGCCGGTCGTTGGTGTCCACCCAGGCGATGACCCGGTGGTGGGTGTCGTACTCGAAGCGCAGCGGGAGGCCGCTGGAGCCGGTGACCTCGGTCAGGTCGCCGTCGGTGTAGCCGTAGCGGACGAGTTCGGTCTCGCCCAGGCGCAGGGCGGTGATCCGGCCGCCCTCGGTGGCGAACGTCAGGTGGTAGCCGCCGTCGTGGACGATGCCCGTGGGGGTGCCGTCGGTGTCGTGGGTGAAGGTGAGGCGGTGGCCGTTGCGGTCGGAGATCTCGGTCAGCGGCGCCTCGCCGTCCGCGCCGGGCGGCCCGTCGGCGGGACCGGTGTACCGCCGGACGTGGCCGGTGTCCGGGTCGATGACGGTGTAGTCGCCGCCGGGGGTGCGCTCCAGCGGCCACCGCGGGCCCAGTTCTGGCAGGGTCGGCACACCGGGGGCGGGGTGCGGGTAGGACAGCAGCAGTCCGTCGGCGCCGACGAGGACGACGCCCCGGTCGAGGATCTCCAGTCGCTGATCGGCCGTGCTGGACCACGAGGGGCCGAACCAGCGCCCGGCGCGGTAGCCGGACTCGGCCCTGCGCCAGAACACCAGCGGCAGCAGGCCGGGCAGGGACACATCGGTCTGCGGCAGATACATCTTCCCGGTGGCCAGGTCCACCGGGTCGGTGTGGCCGGTGGTCCTGGCGGAGTCGGGCGCGCTGTGCGACGCGGCGCCGTCCTTCTCGAGCTGCGCGTGGCCGCCGGACTTCCCCTTCCAGCTGCTGGGCCTCCAGCCCCTGCCCGGCGCCCGTTCGGCGGCCTTCAGGAGGTCCTTGCCCGCGGTGGCGAACGACCGCACACCCCCGAGGCCCTTGGTGCCGACCAGTTCGGGCACCAGCCTCCCCAGGCCCTCCGCGGGGTCCTTCTCGAAGGAGTCCCACATGGCCCGCAGCGCCGTGGCCGGGTCGTTCGCCATCCGGAGCAGACCGGCGGCGGTGTCATTGAGACGGGTGGCGTATTCGGCGGGGTGGGTGAGGTTGTAGGGGTCCAGGGCGTTCACGGAACGGACGAAGTCCACCAGCCCCGCCGTGCCCTTGACCACGCCGCCGACGAAGTGGCTCCCGTCCAGCCGCAGCCCCTCCACCCCGTCCGCCGCCCGCCGGAGGTACGAGGGTTTGCGCGGGGCCTTGTCGCGCGCCACCGCCACCGCCCGCTGAGCGGTGAGGTGTGCCGCGTCCCGCTGCCGCCGCGCCTCGCCGAGGACGTCCTGGGCCGCCTCGATGTCGGCGCCGCCCGGGTCGTGGCCGGCGGACGCCCCGGCGGGCCGGCCGGTGCGGACCGCCTCGGACGCCTTCCGGCCCCTGCGGTAGGTGCGGACGGCGTCGTCGGCCTGCTTCTGGGCCCACTCCACGGTCTCGGCGAACTCGCGCAGCGCCGCGGCCGCCTCTCCGCAGGCGTCGGCCGCGACATACCACTTCTTCGGCTCGGCGGACACCCGTCGGGTGAAGGCCGCGGCGGACCGTCCCTTCAGGGTGTCGAGGGCGTCGGGGCCGACCCCTTGGAGCCCCTTGCCGACGTCGTTGAAGGCGTTCTCGAAGGCGGTCAGGTGGTCTGCGGTGGCCCGCAACCTGTCGGGGCTGCCGTGGATGAGCTGCCCCGGGTCCTCGGTCTGGTCCAGCCGCATCTCCCCGACGTCCGCGCCCAGCGCGTTCGCGGCCGAGTCGGTCGTACGCCGGACCCAGGCGGCCCCGTCGGCCCAGCCCATGCCGTCCAGCCGGTCGGCGGTGAAGTCGCCCACTCCGTCGACGGCCTCGCCGACGTTCTCCACTTGATCCTCGACGAAGCGCTGCACCGGATCAGGTATGAAATCCCCGAGTCCCACCGCGTGTACCCCCGTACGTGTGCAGGTGCAGCGGTGAGCCTACTGGCGGCGCGGGCCACCGGGAGCGCCCGGGCCACGGGTTTGAGGAGGTTCTGAGGAATCGCGTAGGCGGCCGGCCCGCGAGGGCGGTTTCCCCGCGGGCCGGTGCGCGGTCGTGCGCCCGGTGGCGTGGCCTCAGCGGGGCAGCTGCGCCTCGATCGCCGCGACGACCTCCGCCGCCTCCGGCTCGGTCCGCGGCCGGAACCGGCCGACGACCTCGCCGCCCGGCGAGACCAGGAACTTCTCGAAGTTCCACTGGATGTCGCCCGCCTCGCCCGCCGCGTCCGCGGCCTTCGTCAGCTCGGCGTACAGCGGATGCCGGCCGTCGCCGTTGACCTCGATCTTCTCCATGAGCGGGAAGGACACCCCGTAGGTGGAGGAGCAGAAGGTCTGGATCTCCTCGCCGGTCCCGGGCTCCTGGCCCGCGAACTGGTTGCAGGGGAAGCCCAGCACGGTGAAGCCGCGCTCGGCGTAGCGCTGCTGAAGCCGCTCGAGGCCCTCGTACTGCGGGGTCAGCCCGCACTTGGAGGCCACGTTGACCAGCAGCAGCGCCGTGTCCCGCTGCGCGCCGAGGGTGGTGGGCTCGCCGGAGAGGGTGTGCAGGGGGATGTCGTACAGACTCATCGGGAGAACTCGCCTTCGTCGTTCCGTCGGTGCACGGGTCGGTGCACGGATGGGTACACGGATGGGTGCACGGCAAATCTATGCGCTGCCGCCGGCCGTCCGCGGATCCACTCCAGGGTCCGGCGGCCGGTGGCGCGGCGCTCGTCGAGGGGGATGTGTGTCACGGGACGAGGAAGCCGTCGTCGGCTGGCTGCTCATCGTGGAGTACGAGCAGGTGAAGGAGGAGCAGCGGGCACGCATCGGGTTCCGGGACAATCTGCTCTACGCCACCCTCGCCTCCATGGCGGCCATCATCACCTTCTCGCTGCAAGGCGGCGGCCGGCCGGAACTGCTTCTGCTGCTGCCGCCCGCCTCGGTGCTGCTGGGCTGGACCTATCTGGTCAATGACGAGAAGATCTCGGCCATCGGCCGCTACATACGCCAGGACCTGGACCCGCGGCTGTCCGCGCTCGTCCCCGACCGGCCCCGGGTCTTCGGCTGGGAGACGGCCCACCGGGACGACCGCCGCCGGATCTCCCGCAAACGGCTCCAGCTCGCGGCCGACCTGCTGCTCTTCTCGGTGGCGCCGGTCGCCGCCCTGATCGTCTACTGGACCTCCGGCCGGATCGAGGGGCCGCTCGTCGCGATCTCGGTGGCCGAAACCCTGCTGATCTCGGTGTTGACGGTGCAGATCGTGGTGTACGCGGACCTCCTCCGGCCCTGACACCATGGGTCGCTCGGACCGGGCACGCGCGGACGTAGGGGGACAAGGTGTGGGCTGACGGGGGCGGAGGGCGCGCGGAGGTGGTCATCCTCACGGCGCTCGAGGTGGAGTACCGGGCCGTGCGGGCGCATCTGGAGGAGCTGCGCACCGTGGCGGCCGAGCGGGGATCCCTGTTCGAGGTGGGCGTCTTCCGCGACGGCCACACCGGCACATCCGTCGCGATCCATATGACGGGCCCGGGGAATCCGGGCGCCGCGGCCCTGGTGGAGCGGGCGTCGGCGCTGTTCGCGCCGCGGGCCCTGCTGTTCGTGGGGGTGGCCGGCGGCCGCAAGGATGTGGGCCTGGGGGATGTGGTGGCCGCGGACGCGGTGTACGACTACGAGACCGGCAAGGACACCGAGGGCGGTTTTCTGCCCCGCCAGAAGACCCATCAGTCGGCATACGACCTGGTCCAGCTGGCCAGGCATGTGGCGGCCCTGGACGAGTGGCAGCGGAGGATCCACCCGGCCGGGGGCGAGCCGGCGCCGCTCCCCCGGGCCCATGTCAAGCCCATCGCCGCGGGCGGGCGGGTGGTGACGCACCAGCGGTCGGACGTCGGCCGCAGGCTCGCGGCGAGCGCGGGGGACGCGGTGGCGGTGGACATGGAGGGCTTCGGGTTTCTGGCCGGCGCCTATGTCAACCGGGATGTCGACGCTCTGGTGATCCGCGGCATCTCGGATCTGCTCGCCGACAAGAACGAGGCACACGACGAGCGCTGGCAGCCCGTGGCCTCCCGGCACGCGGCGGCGTTCGCCTTCGAACTCCTCCGTCGGCTCCCCGCGACCGCGGCGCCCGCCCCTGTCACCGCGACTGCCCCGGGCCGCCCCGCAGCACGCCGCAAGCTGACGATCCGGGAACTCGGTGAACTCACCGACCTGTTGCTCACCGTGCCGGGGCTGACCTCCCCGGCCGGCTGGCAGCAGCTGCTGGACGAGCTGCCGGGTGTGGGCACGGCAGTGGCCAGGCAGTCGGCGAGCCGGACGGAGGCGCTGGCCCTGCTGCGCACCTGCGAGACGTACGGCGCATGGGCCCAGCTGATGGACGTTCTCGCGGCCATCGCGCCGGACGCCCCGGCCACGGCGGAGCTGACCGCGCGGCTGGCGCTGCTCGGCCCGAGCTGATCGCCAGGATGCGGCTTCCGCGTAGCGGACACTCCACTCGGCGGGGTGAGCGATGCCGTGCCCGTGGTAGCCGTCTTCACCGAATGCTCCCCCTGGTCAGCGCCGTCCGACGAGCTTCAAGCGGGCGGAACGCCGGAGGGAACAGCGAACGGGAGACCCCACAGGTCATTTCGGGAAGCAACCACCGAATTGGGGAACCCCGATCACAACTGCGGACTACGCTTGGAACAGATCACCGCCGTCCCGCAAGGTGCCCCATGGACGAACGCGAAGCCCGCCGCAGCAACTACCCGCTCACGATCCCCGACGGGCTCTTACACAGCGAGGCCCTGCAACGCGCCTGCGCCGCCCGCGACTTCCAGGAAAACTTCCGCCTCGTCAACCGGCGCACCGGCTCCAGCCATGCAGCGATGGCAGCAGCCATCGGAAAGATGACCAGTTCGCGCGTCAGCGACATCATCAGGGGCGTCAGAGATATCCGGGGACAAGAGGTCATCGAACGGGTTGCCGACGGCTTCGGCATCCCGGGCGAAAGCTGGGCTTGCCGACACGCCCATGGGAGTGTTCCCCGGAAAACGGCGGTGCGTCCGATCCGTTCGGCGCGGCAACCCAGTACTTTAATAATACGGTCGAAAGTGGTGGGGAGGAGGATATGGACGTGGATCGACGACGCTTCCTCGGCGCGGCAGCGGTGGCTGCGACCGGTGTCGTGGCTCTGCCCGGCATCGCGGAGGCACGGCAAGAGATCAACGCCGCGTTGTCCGGCTCCAACGCCGGCGACCTGGCCTACCTTGACGAAGCATTCGAGCGGCATCGCGGAGGGTATCGCGGTCGAGCGCCGGCAGTCGCCCTTGCGGAGATGCGAGGAGACCTCGATCTGCTGCGGGATGTCCTGCTCCGTCCGCACCCGGCAGCGGTGCGGACGGATCTGGCCCGTACGGCAGCCGGTATCACCGGGCTGGTGGCAATCATCCAGCATGACCGCGGTGACCAGCGTGACTCACACGGCTGGTTCACCACCGCCGAGCACGCAGCCCGCGGGTCGGGAGACCGTCACATGCTGGCTTGGACGCTGGCCCGATATGCAATGGTCCCGCTCAACTACGGCGCCCCAAGAGCAGCGGCCGAACTTGCCGTCCGAGCACGTGCCGAGGCCGGGCGGAAGCCCTCCGCGTCCGCGGCACTGGCCGCCGCGGTCACCGCGCGGGCTCTGGCAGCGAGCGGCGACCGGCAGGCGGCTCTCCGTGCGGTAGCCGACGCTCGTTCCATCGTCGAGCAATTGGACGGTTCACAGGCTGCCGACACGTGGTTCGGCTACCCGGCCCAGAAGCATCACGTACACCTCTCGCAGGCGTTCACCCTTATGGGCCGAACGCGCGAGGCGTACGCAGAACAGGCCGCAGCGCTCGCACTTACACGCTCATCGTCGGTGATGGCTCGGGCCCTGCTCACAATGGACGAGGCGACCTGTCTGTCTGCGGACGGGGATCCCCTTGGCGCGGCCGACGTGACCGTCGCCGTCTGGGAGGAGTTGCCGCAGGAGTACCGAGGCGGCCTGGTCCGTTCACGGGTCGAAGCCCTGCATCAGACGCTCTCCGGCACCGCTCGGGCCAGAGTAGGTGACGCGCTCGCCGGGCGGTGACCGACGGGCGTCGCCGAAGCCGAGCCGAACCACGCCTTCCCCTCTGCTATCGGCCTTCACGGGGCGCCGGTCGCACCCCGGACTTCGCCTGCTCCACCCACACACGTGGCACACTGCCAACCGAACTCGCAAAAAACCGGTCATACGGCGCCCTTTTCGGGTTACCCTGCGGCTCTTTCTGACCTGATCGACAGCATCAGGGAGCAGCTGTCAAGCACGGCCAGACGTAAACGCAGCCTCCGACCGCTCACACAACAGCAACCACCCTTCCGGCATCATCAACGACTCACGGCGGGAAGCAGGCTCACCGGGCAGGATCTCTTTCAAGTCCCGAGCCACCGGGCCGACGCATACCGGACCTGCAAGATCTTGTACTGCCATTCGAGAGCCTCGTCGTAATCCCTGGGCGTGCAGCTCGTCTCCGTGCTTCGCGCGGAACTCCGCGAACGCCAGCAGCTCTACCCGGTCCGCCGTGATCGAACCGTGCTCGTGCTCGCACTTGTACAGCAGGCGCTTACGGCACCGCAGTCCGCCATCCATCCGGCACCCGAGCGACCACACGACCGCCGCCCATTCAGCTCATCTGGGGCGGGCGGACGCCCCGCGCGCCTTGGAACTCATCCAGATGTTCCTCGAGCGCAGCCGCCTCTCAGGCTGGCTGGCGGCCGACCAGCTGCTCAGCGCGGTGAATCTGGTGACGTCTCAGGCCCATCGTCCGGGTCCCGAGTGGGAGGAGCTACTGCACGCCGTCTGGCACCGGCTGGGTACAGCAGGCCCGACATGACACAGGACCCAGGCAGCAGGTCCTCCGAGCACAGCCGGCCGGACCTCGACTGGCAGCAGATCGCCAACGCGTTATGGCTCACGGTCGTCAGGGCGGAGGCCGACCGCGAGACCGGCCGCCCCGCCCTCCGCCGCGCCCCCGACCCGCCATGGAGTTCGCCCGCGGACGCCGAGGACGAGGAGCCGGAGTCCGAGGGCGAACTGGTCCTGCCCGCGCCGCGGCAGGCCACGGTCGCTGTGCTGCACGTGCTGACTCAAGGTCTCTGGTATCACACGGGGCTCACGCCCGAACGGGTTCGGGTGCGCGTGCCCGAGCCGGGCGCGCCCAACGGCACCTGGCAGCGCCCCGACAGCGCCCCCTGGGCCGGAGGCGAACCGCCGGTCCCGGTACTGGAGCTCGAGGCGCGGTGGCTGCACCGCTGGGCACAGCTCGTGACCCGGCCCTCGGCCCGCGGCCGCGACACCCTCGCACTGCTGCCGGGAGTACCGGCCGAACGCTGGGAGCGGGAACCGGAACCCACCGCCCGGGAGCGGGTGTTCCGCTTCCGCGCCACCGCGTCGCCGAGCGCCTTCAAACTGGCCTCCCGACTGGCGGCCGCGCCGCTGAACATCCCGGTGATGGAGTTCGTCCAGGGCATGCACGAGCCACAGGGCGTCGCAGACCCTGCCCGAGCTCCCGGACACCGAGCGGCTGCTGCCCTACATGCGCGTCCAGGAGCAGGTCTGCAAGGCGCTCTCCGGGCCCTACCTGGAGGGCGCGCGCACCTTCCACGCGCACGTGCTGGCGCACCAGGCGCTCGCCCGGTCGGGCGGTCGATCGGGACGCCCCGGCGAACCAGTTGAAGATCCACCGAATAGGGGAAGTCCGATCCCCGAGGCGGCTGCCGTGACTGATTCCATGAAGTCCCGATCCGACGGGTTGATAGCGACGCTTCGCCCCGTTCCGCATGGGGCCTCCCGCACGCCTGAATTCGAAGGAGAGGCAGATGGCCAACGACCCGAACCAGCACCGCAATGATCGGAATCACGACATACGGGTGTACCTGCTCTTGCTTACCCTGGCAATGATCCTGGTTGTCGTCACGGCACTGGTCTATGTCACCTACCAGCATCCGGCCCTCACCGGCCCGCTGGGAGTCGGCTGCACAGCTGCCGCGGTGCTGGTGTCCGGGCTCGGGTTCGCCATCACGAGGCGGTGAAGCAGCGGCCGCCCGGTCGCGCTCGCCTCGTACCTCCCCGACCGCCGCTGGATGTCATCGCCACGTGTACACGCCGGGCTGCTGGCGCCAATGGTGCTGACGTCTGGCCACAGCCCGGACGCAGGGCCGACCGACCGCGCCCCCAGCCCCGCGGGCTAGCCACCAGATGCCCCGACCTGCGAAGACGACCCGGTCCTCGCCCCGCAGCGCGAGCATGAGGAATGGCGAGAAGCAGCGGAGCGCACTGGCACCACGGTAATGCTCCTGTGCCGTTTCCAGGGGCGCCGCGACGTGCCTGGAGTGTGCTGTCGACGGCGGGCCACGGGCGGAGCCGGCAGCCCGAGGTTGGCCCAGCGGCGCGCCCCTTCGACTCGCCGCGCCCTGCCTCTGACAGCCCGCCATATGCCGGCCACAGCCGTGTGACGGGCGCGACTCTCGCGTCTAACGGGGTGTTATGTATGGCGTTCCGGGCATACAAGTGGTCCGGAGCCCGGGCCGGGCGGCGTCCGCCTGTGGCAAGGTCTCCAGCAAAGATCACCGGCGGCGGGGACTGGTGATGGGGGCGCGGGAGGTCATGGCATGGTGGCCACGGGGGAAGGTGGCCTGGCATCGGTCAACCATCTCGTCACGGCTTTGCGGGAGTTCCGGGTGCTGAGCGACCCGGACTCGCGTGCGCTGTGTCTGGAGCTGGTCGCCAGGGAGCTGGACACGGCGCCGCCGGTCCGCAGCCATCGGGTGACCGACTACTTTCTGGCGGAGCTCGCCAAGGAGTGCCTGGACAACGAGCGGTTCATGCGCGCGCTGCGCGAGTCGCTCGCCATCCTGGCACCGTCGGACGCTACCGCCATCCGCCAACTCGACTCGGTCATACACCAGATGACGGCCCGCCCGGTACTGTCCGCGGCCGCCACCGAGCGGCTGCGCCCGCTGCTGGCGGGTCTGCAGGTGGCCGATCTGGCGGGGCTGTGCCGCGGCGCGGCGGGGCCGCTGCCGGAGGTGCCTCCGGTCACCGACCCGTGGCAGGCCTTCGAGATCCTGAACCGGATGAACGCCAGGCCGGACGGACTGCCGCCGGGCCTGGCCCTGGTCGAGTATCTGGCCGCCTCGGCCTGGCCGCTGGGTCTGGCCGACCGCCTGCGGAGCTGGGCGGACGAGCAGGCGCGCGAGCTGTCGCTGACCTCGCAGCTGAGGTCGCTGCGGCAGCAGGTGGGGCATGCCGCGCCCGCCGAGGCGATCGACGCGTATCTGGTGATCCAGTTGCTGCCGCAGGACGAGCCCGGCCGCTATGAGCTCTCCTCATGGCACCACTACGACCCGGCGGACTGGAATCCGGTCCGCGGCCCGGTCAGCAAGGTCACGGCCGCCACGGTCGAGCGTGCCGTGCAGGACCTGGTGCACGAGGCCGTGGTGGAGTGGGAGGACGCGCACTGCATCCACCTGGAGTTCGTGCTGAGCGCCGAGGACCTCCATCTGCCGGTGCACATGTGGCGCGACGAGCTGGACAGCGACTTCGCCACTCCCCTGTGCTCGACCTACTCGGTGGTCGTACGGAGCCTGGAGCGCAGCCGGACCCGGCACTGGTACCCCTCTTGGAAGAAGCGGTGGAATACCTTCCGCTCGCAGCCGGAGCGGTCCCGGCAGTTGGTCGTCGACGGGCCGGATCCGGACAGTCCGCGCGCCGGTGACCCGAGTGCCCTGGTGGCCCGGCTCAACGCCGACGAGCATGTGGCCGCCCTGGTGCTGAACGCGCCGCCGGGCGCGAGCCGGGAGGGAAACCTCCAGGCCGCGGCGGCGTGGCGGGCGGGCGTCCCGGTCGTCGTATGGGATCGGCGGCACCCCAGGAATCCGGATTTCGTTCATCAGTTGGGCGGGGACCTGGCACGGTTGCGCGAAGCCGTGAAAGAGTTGCGGATGGAGGCCCAAGGCATCGCGCCCGCGGAGCGCGAGGACCACCTTGGGCAACACGTCATGATCGTTTGGGACGACGCGAACCGTCCTGTGGGCGTGGCCGGGCGCTTGGCGGGGCCGGACGAAGGGGTGGGCGGTCGATGACCGACGCAGGGCCTACGAGGCGGCACAACGGACACGCCAACGGCGAACCGGGCCCCGCCTCCCATCTCGGCCCGCCGTCGTCCAGTATCCCCCGCCCCTGGTGGATCTATCAGGGCACCGGCCGCCCGCTGCACGACGTCAGCCTGGAAGAGATCCTTCCGCCGCCGCCTCCCTGGCGCACCTTCAACGGCGTCTCCGCGGGCCCCGCCGACGGCGGCGAGGCGTTATCACCGGAGGACGGCGAGGCGCCGACCGAGCCGCCCGCCCCGCCGGAGGACGAGCAGGACGCCGCGCGGCGGCTGGGCGCCGCTCCCCTGGGCATGCGGTCGGACCCGGAGGAGGCCGATGTCGTCAACGCGGCGCTGATCCTGCGCCGCCCCCTCCTGGTGACGGGCCGCCCGGGGACGGGCAAGTCCACGCTGGCGTACCGGATCAGCAGAGAGCTGGGTCTTGGCCGCGTGCTGCGCTGGCCGATCACCACCCGCACCACGCTGCGGTCGGGGCTGTACGACTACGACGCGGTCGGCCGGGTGCACGCCGCGGCGGCCGGGCAGGCCGCGGACGCCGAATACGCCGAGCACCATGCCCCTGGGCCGGAGGACATCGGGGACTTTCTCCAACTCGGCCCGCTGGGCACGGCGATGCTGCCGCACCGGCTGCCCCGCGTCCTGCTCATCGACGAGTTCGACAAGAGCGATATCGATCTGCCCAACGACCTCCTCGACATCTTCGAGGCCGGCGAATACGCCATTCCGGAGCTGGTGCGCATCCGCAGCCGCCGCCCCGCCGTCCGCGTGCTCACCGACGACCCGGACCGCAGCGCCGTCATCGCCTCCGGGCGGGTGCGCTGCCGCGCCTTCCCGGTCGTCATCATCACCAGCAACGACGAGCGGGAGTTCCCGCCCGCGTTTCTGCGCCGCTGTCTACAGCTGCGGCTGCCCGACCCGGACGCCGACCGGCTCGCCGCGATCGTGGCCGCGCACCTGGGGCGGGCCGACGACCCGCGCGCCCTGGAACTCGTCCAGATGTTCCTCGAACGCAGCCGTCTCGAAGGCGGGCTGGCCGCCGACCAGCTGCTCAACGCCGTGTATCTGGTGACGTCTCAGGCCCATGTTCCGGGTCCCGAGTGGGAGGAGCTGCTGCACGCGGTTTGGCACCGATTGGATGTCGCGGGCCCGCAATGACACAGGACCCGGGCGGCAGGTCCTCCCAGCGCGGTCGGCCGGATCTCGACTGGCAGCAGATCGCCGACGCGTTATGGCTCACGGTGTGCAGGGCGGAGACCGACCGCGAGGCCGGCCGCCCCGCCCCCGCCCCGCCTTCGGCCGCACCTCCCGCGCAGGAGCCGCCCCGCGCCCCGGACCCGCCGCGGGGCTCACCCCCGGACGCCGAGGACGAGGCTCCGGAGCCCGAGGGCGAGCTGGTGCTGTCCGCGCCCCGTCCGGTGGAGCTCGTCGGCGTGCCGGCGCCGTCCGGCGAGCCCCTAGGGCAGGCGGTCGCCGCCGATGTCGTCACGCCCGCACCCCGCCTGGCCGCCGTCTCCCCGCCAACCGCCGAGCGTGCCCTGTCCCGGGCGCTGCGGCCGCTGCGGCGCACCTCGCCCTCGCCGGTCGCGAACGAGGTCGACGAGGAGGCCACGGCCGAGCGCGCGGCGCGCGAGGGGCTGTGGCTGCCCAGTTGCGTCCCCGTGCGGGAGCGCTGGATGGACATGGTCCTGGTGGTGGACCGCAGCAGCTCCATGGTGGTGTGGCGCAGAACCGTCGACCATCTGGTCACCGTCCTGGTGCGCACCGGGGCGTTCCGTACGGTCAGCGTGCAGCGGATCAACTTCGACCACCCCCTCCCCGCGGATCCCGCGGGCGACCGGAGTGGGCCGGTCCGCGAGCGGGGCGGCGGGCGCTCACCGGTGGACGGGATTCCGCCCCGCGGCAAACGGGCCGTGCTGGTCCTCACCGACGGCATCGGCGCGGCATGGGCGGACGAGACCGGCAAGCGCGCTCTGGCCCGCTGGGCCCGGCAGGCCACCGTCGCCGTCCTGCATGTGCTGAACCAGGGCCACTGGCACCACACGGGGCTCACCCCCGAACGGGTGCGGGTGCGCGTGCCCGAGCCGGGCGCGCCCAACGGCACCTGGCAGCGCCCCGACGGCGCCCCCTGGCCCGGAGGCGAACCGCCGGTCCCGGTACTGGAGCTCGAGGCGCGGTGGCTGCACCGCTGGGCGCAGCTGGTGACCCGGCCCTCGGCCCGCGGCCGCGACACCCTCGCACTGCTGCCCGGAGTACCGGCCGAGCGCTGGGAGCGCGAGCCGGAACCCACCGCCCGGGAGCGGGTGTTCCGCTTCCGCGCCACCGCGTCGCCGAGCGCCTTCAAACTGGCCTCCCGGCTGGCGGCCGCGCCGCTGAACATCCCGGTGATGGAGTTCGTCCAGGGCATGCACGAGCCGCAGGGCAGCCCCGGCGACCTCGCCGAGATCCTGCTGGGCGGGCTGCTGCGCAAGGTCGGCGCGGCGGACCCGATGGACGAGACCGGGATCGGCTACGAGTTCCACCAGGGAGTGCGGGAACTCCTGCTGTCGGCCGGGATGCGGGACGAGTCGCTGTACATCCTGCGCAGCGTCCTGGACCGGCTCGGCCGCCGCTGGAAGCCCCTGCACGTCCTGCGGGACGCACTCAACCACCCCTCGCAGACCCTGCCCGAGCTCCCGGACACCGAGCGGCTGCTGCCCTACATGCGCGTCCAGGAGCAGGTCTACAAGGCGCTCTCCGGGCCCTATCTGGAGGGCGCGCGCACCTTTCACGCGCGCGTGCTGGCGCATCAGGCGCTCGGCCGGTCGGGCGAACGCCGCGGCGAACCAGTTGAAGATCCACCGAATAGGGGAAGTTCGTTTCCCGAGGCGGCTGCCGTGACTGATTCGATGATGTCCCGAAATTCCCGTTCCAACCCGTCCTCCCCGAAGGACGAATCGTCACCCCCGTCGGCGCACGGCACGCCGGGCGCCGCGGGTGAGCATCCGAGAGGAAGTTTTGTGCCCGTGACCGCTGCCCGGTCCCTGCCCGCCGTGGAGGAGCGCCGTGCCGGGGATCCCCCGGCCATCTGGGGGAACGTCCCGCCCCGGAACAACAACTTCACCGGGCGCCAAGCGTTGCTCGACACCTTGCACGAGCGTCTGAGCAGCGAGGGCACGGCCGCCGTGCTCCCCGAGGCCCTGCACGGGCTCGGCGGCGTGGGCAAGTCGCAGATCGCCCTGGAGTACGTGCACCAGCACGCCTCCGACTACGACGCGGTGTGGTGGATCCCCGCGGAGCGCCCCGAGCAGATCCGGCAGGCACTGGTCCAGCTGGCCGACCGGCTGGGGCTGCACGTCGGCCAGGAGTCCAACATCGCGGTGCCCAGCGTTCTGGAGGCGCTGCGCACCGGCCGCCCCTGCCGCGACTGGCTCCTGGTCTTCGACAACGCGGAAGAGCTGGATACGGTACGGCCCTTCTTCCCCAGCGGCGGCCCCGGCCGGATCCTCGTGACGTCCCGCAACGCCCAGTGGTCCCGGGCCGCCCGCACGGTCGAGGTGGATGTCTTCGACCGGGAGGAGAGCATCGAGCTGCTGCGGCGCCGGGGCCCTGAGCTGCCGGACGAGCAGGCGGACCGGGTGGCCGAGGCGCTGGGCGATCTGCCGCTGGCGATCGAGCAGGCGGCCGCGTGGCTCACCGAGACCGGCATGCCGGTCGACGAGTATCTGCACGTCTTCGAGGACGAGCGGGCCGATGTCAGCACCCGGCGCGCCGAGTTGCTGGCCCAGGGCGTCCCGGTCGACTACCCCGAGCCGGTCGCGGCGGCCTGGAACATGTCGCTGCGGCGGCTCTCCGAGCACCACCCCGGGGCGCTGCAACTGCTCCAGGTGTGCTCCTTCTTCGCTCCGGAGCCGATCTCGCGACGCCTGTTCTCCGGGGTTCGCGGGGTCTCCCTCTCCCCCGAGCTCTCCGAAGTGCTACAGGACCCGATCAAGCTCGGTCATGCGATCCGCGAGATCAATCGCTACGCGCTGATCAAAATCAATCACCGGAATAACACCATCGAGATGCACCGGCTGGTGCAGGCGGTGCTGATGGGCCAGATGTCCCCGCAGCAGCAGGCGGACATGCGGCACAGCGCCCATGTGCTGCTCGCCTACGGCGACCCCAACGACGTCGCCCCCGTCAACTGGCCGCGCTACGCGGATCTGCTGTCGCACGTCCGCGCCTCCCGCGCGCTGGACTGCGACGACAAGTGGGTCCGCCAGATGGTGCGCAATCTGATCAGCTTCCTGTTCGCCTGGGGCGACCACCAGGGCGCCCGCGAGTTCGGCAGCCAGGTGGTGGAGTCCTGGCGCCAGTCCCTGGGCGAGGACAGCCTGGAGACGCTGTCGGCCTCCCGGACCCTCGGCCACGCCCTGACTGCGCTCGGCCACTACAAGGAGGCTCGGGAGCTCAACGACCGGATCCTGGAGTTGCTGCGGGCCCATGCGCAGGCGGGCGAGAACCACGAGGACACCATCGCGACCATGGGGGCGGTCGCCAACAGCGCCCGACTCCAGGGGGATTACGCCCGGTCCGTAGAGCTGGAGAAGGACCGGTGGACCAGGGCGCTGCGCGTCTTCGGTGACGAGGACCCGTACACCCTGGGTGCCGCGAACGACTACGGGCTGGCGCTTCGCGCCATGGGCGACTTCTCACTCGCTCAGGAGATCCACGAGTCCGCGCGCGACGCCGCGGCCATCGTGCTCGGCGAGGACTCCCTCAGCGCGATCCTGCTCGCCACCAACCTCTCCAGCGACATCCGCGGCAACGGCCAGTACCACGCGGCCCGCGCCATGCAGGAGGAGACTTTCGCGCGCGCCTTGCGCAGCGTGCCGCCGAACGCGCCCGTGTTCGTCAACGCGATGCGCACCCTGGCCGTGGCCCGTCGCAAGGCGGGCGATCACGAGGGGGCTATCGAGCTGACCCGGCAGGCCCTGGACAGCTACCGGCTGCGCTATATCGAGCCCAACCTCGACATCACCACGGCTGAGATGAACCTCTCGATGGACCTGCGCCAGAACGCCGACCTGGCCGGCGCCCGGGAGCTGGGGATGAAGTCCCTGGAAGACCTGCGGATCATTCTCGGCCCCCGGCACCCCTACACCTCGAGCGCGGCGACCAACCTGGCCGTCACGCTGCGGCTGCTCGGCGAGACCGAGGAGGCGCTGGCGCTCAACAAGGAGACGCTGCCGGTGTTCGTGGAGACGCTGGGGTCCGACCACCCCTCGGCCCTCGTCTGCGCCATCAACCTGGCCAGCGATCTGTACACGCTGGCGGACTACGAGGAGGCGCACGGCCTGGACACCGAGAGCCTGGCCGTCTGCCGGGAGCGGCTGGGCGAGGACCATCCCACCACGCTGGCCTGCGCGGTCAATCTCTCAGCGGACCTGCGCGCCCTGGGCGAGAGCCGGTCGGCGGAGGAGCTGCACAACGACGCCCTGGAGCGGTTCCGCCGGGTGCTGGGCACCCAGCACCCGGCCACCATCGCGGCGGCCCGTGGCATCCGCGCGGACTGCGACCTGGAGGCGTACACGTTCTGACGCGGCGCCGCCCCGGCGTTCAGCGGCGGGTCCCGATCCAGTGGGCGAGAGTCACCGGGTCGGGGCCGCCGAGGGACGGATCGCGCAGCGCCCGGTGCACCGCGAGCACGACTTCCGGACAACCCCGCAGCGCCTCCCTCGCCGGGCTCGCGGGCAGGGTCAGGGCGAGCCCCGACCACGCCGGGAGGTTGTCGGGGCACGCGGCGAGGCGGTCACGGTAGCCGTCCAGCGCGGCCGCGGTGTCACCGGCGGCCCAGTCGAGATCGGCCTTCAGCGGGGCGTCCATGCCGTCGAAGGGACGCTCCTCCGGTTTCTCCCGCACTTGGTCGAAACCGGCCGGGTCGCGCAGGCGCAGCCGGATCAGGGCCGGGCGCGCCACCACCGCCGTCCGGGACGCGCGCAGCACGGTCGTGGGCAAGGTATCCGGTGCTGGCTGGCCCAGCCGCCAGGCCCGCGCCCACTGCCCGGTCCGGCTGGGGTCCACCGCCAGATGATGCAGACGGTAGAGCAGTTGGTGATCGAGGCTGAGGTCCTCGGCGGCGCGCAGCGGAACCTCCGGGACAGGCTCCGTGAGCCACACGGCCAGTCTCTCTTCGAGCCCCCGCAAGAATCGGTCGCCCAGGGCGGTGAGCTCCGCATGGGCGCGCAGCGTCCGCAGCCCGTGCGAGGTCTGCGAGCGCCGCAGCGCGAATTCGAATTCCGCGGTCTGTGTGCTCTCGTCCGGTGCATACCTGCGGGACTGCCAGAATGCCGTGACGCCCAGAAAGGCGTACACACCATGCAGTAGACCGCGCAATGGGCGGGGATCCGCGCGCCAGGGCGCGTAGTGGATCTCCTCCATGCCGCCGTGCATCAGGGGCACCAGGTCCAGCAGCGCGCTGAGTTTGACGTGCTGGGCTTCATGGATCAGTGACGCCGCGAGGGTGGCCGGATCGGTCGGAGGGTTCAGCAGCACGCAGCCGTAGGCCTCGGGTGACGAGGCGCTGAACGGTTCCGCCCGAGCGGGATAGCGCACGGGCACGACGGAGATCAGACAGTCGGCGACACCGGCTGGATCCACATTGCTCTGCCCCGCGACGAGCGCCCAGGCGCTGTCGAAGTGTTGCTGCCACCGCCGTGCCTCCGGTTCGCTCAGCCGCGCGGGAGCAGTGGGGCGCAGAAAGTCCCGGTAGGGGTCGAGGTCGTCCAGGTAGGGCGAGCAGGGGTGGACGGGGTGTCGGCCGTGCAGCCGTCTCAGGGGGTGCCAGCCCTTGGCGTCCAGGGTGAGGTCGGAAGGCAGCAGCACCGTGTGCGAATCGGCTCGCAACCTCCGATCGCCCGCGCCATCGGCGGAGATCTCGGCGACGGGGGAATCGCAGCCCGCGAGTTCGACGAAGCCCAGCGCGGGAAGCATCACCCCGCCGTCCCTGACGCCGACCGCAATCCGGAACTCGATCCCCGCGAGCAGGGCCGCCGAGGCGGCCACGGTGTGCAGATAGCCGGTCTCCAGCCATAGCGGGACCTCATCGGCCGTCTCACCCTCGACGCCGCGCAGCCTGCGCAGGCAGCGGCTGAGCCATGCGCCGATCTGGGGGTGCAGCAGCAACTGCTCCGCGCTCGACGGGCTGCGCCGCTCGGCCCGTATCAGCAGCTCCCATGCATCACGCGGCGCGGACAGCGGCCCTGGCACCTGGGGATGGGAGGAGGCGAGGTCGGTCAACGCGCGTAGCAGCAGCATGAGGCGGCTGCGTTGGCCCGCCCGTAACTCGGCGATCGCCGCCGCGCCTCCGCCACCGCGCGTCAGCTCGTCGAGGCACGCCGTGGACAGCCGGTGGTGACGGCTCATCGGGGACGCGGTGAGCGGCTGTGTGCGGCGCAGAGCCGGAAGCGGGGAGGGAGGGCCAGCTGAATAGTCCGCCGGCATGGCCGCCTTTCTCGATGGAGTGAATACTGGTGTGCCACCGCCGGAACTACGTCAACAACCCTGGTTGGCATCAGCGGCGGTCGCGAGCGTCGGCGGGGACTGTACGAGTTCGAGCAACCGCCGGGTCGCGAGGGTGAACTCCTGACTGTCCCCCAGTTCTTCGAGCGTCGTTCCCGAGAGGTCCACCAGCTCCGTCTCGACCCCGGTCGCCGCTCGCTCCATGACATCGTTCCCCTCTAGACGCTCCGTGCCGGCTCAGGCGAGGCCTCTTCACATGGTGGCCCACCCGATAATGATTGCGGAAGGGCGAAAGGGGCCAGTGGGTGTCGCGGCCATCAAGATTTTCGGACACCCAAGGGCGTCATGTGGCCGCGCTTCCCGGCCAATTCATTTCCGGCGCGTCCGGGCGGGGCGCGGGGCGGGGGCGGCGGTCCGCGCCCCGTCGTGGTGCCCCGGTTCAGGGCTGGGAACCCGGCTCGACGGCGGTGACCTCGAATACGCCCCCGCAGACCCGGAAGGAGCGCGCGGATACCTTGATGGAGCGGTGGGAGTCCGGGGGGTAGGCCCGAATTTCGGCCGCGGTCCGCCAACAGGGCTTGTCGGACAGGCCTTTGTTCACCGTGTGCAGACTCGCGTAGGCGCTGTCGCCGGGTTTCAGGACGACCGTGGGGCGCCCCGGTCCGCGGCGGGTGGCGGGGTCGCCGATAGCGGCGCCGGGGGCGTCGAGGAGCGAAACGCCGGGATACCCGGTCAGCGTGCAACTGGCCGCGCCGGTATTGGTGAAGGCCAGGGGGACATAGACATTGCCCGCGCCGATATCCGCCCGGCCGGTGGACAGTTTCAGCTGATCCTTGGAGCAGATGCGGCGGACAGCGGGCGGGGCGGCGGAGCCGGCCTCGGTGGTGACGGACGGCTCGGCCGCGCTCGGCGCCTTCGAGGCCGGATCGGCCTCGGGCGGGGCCGTGCTGGGCGCAGCGGTGCCGGGCCGGGCGGTGCCCGTGGCCGAGTGGGACTTGCCGGCCGAGCCGGGCGGCGCGGGCGCCCCCGACGTCGTATCGGAGCCGCAGGCGGTGACCGCGGCCAGGGCGCCGACGACCAGCGCGGATATGGATAAGACCGGCGGCCGGCGCCTCGCGGGCGCCCCGCCGTGTGGCTGTGTCATGGCCAACCTCCTGTGGGTCGGGCCTCCGGCGGCTCGTCGGCCGCCGCACCGAGTGCCCCGACAGCCCCCGTCCGTTCCCCTTCCCACTCCCCTTCCCTCGATGGGCGCCCTTATTCCGGTCGATATGCGACTCCGCCGCGCGGCCCCAGCATTAATCACATAATTACGGCAATTCGGCATTACGGATTCCGGGCCGCAATCACCCCATCCGGAAAGCCGTGACCCGGGTCACATTTCATCAGCGGCGTGATCGATTTCAGGACACAGGTCCGTCGAGACCTTGTCGTGACCAAAACGGTGTGTTTACTGTGCCGCACCCGGCGCATTCGTTGCGGCGGGTCCTCCTCCGCCGGAGCGCCGAGTCCTGCCGTGGTGGAGGGGTGACACGACGACCTGTCACGGCAGGAGCGGGGGAACCAGGTAGGCGCCGTGCCGCACGACATCGGGCGGTACGGCTAGGGGTGAAGTCGCGCCGCGGTGCCGGGGGGCACCGGGGAAGGCGCGGCCGGGCAGCTCCCGCCCGAACCCGACAGCTCACCTCGCAGGCGTCAGGAGAGGATGAGCTCAATGGCTGCACGCGGACGTCACCGACGGCCCCGGCCCCGACGCGTCTCCCGCGCCTCGCTCGCGTTCACCGCGGGCGGCGCCGGGGTCGCGCTGCCCCTCATAGGCGTCGGCCAGGCGAACGCCGCCTCCGTCGACACCTGGGACAAGGTGGCGGAGTGCGAGTCCACCGACAACTGGAGCATCAACACCGGGAACGGCTACTACGGCGGCCTCCAGTTCTCCCAGTCCACCTGGGAGGCGTTCGGCGGGACGACCTACGCGTCCCGGGCCGACCTGGCCTCCAAGGACCAGCAGATAGCCATCGCCGAGAAGGTGCTCGACGCCCAGGGGCCCGGCGCCTGGCCGGTCTGCTCGGTCAAGGCGGGCCTGACCCGCGGCGGCCAGCCCGCTGACGTCTCCCCCGGCACCTCGGGCTCCTCCGGCTCCTCCCAGGCCGCTCCCAGGACGGCCCCGAAGGCCACACCGAAGGTCACGCCGAAGGACGCCCCGCGGGCCGCTCCGAAGGCCACCACCAAGGCCGTCGACCAGAGCGCGGCCGCCACCGGGCGCTCCGCCGCCTCGTACACCGTGGTCGGCGGCGACACGCTGTCCCGGATAGCCGACGCCCGGGATGTGGACGGCGGCTGGCAGCGGCTCTACGAGGCCAACCGCCGCGTCATCGGCGGCGACCCCGACCTGATCTACCCCGGTCAGAAGCTCACCCTCGACGGCAGCGGGTCCCCGGCCGCG
This sequence comes from Streptomyces sp. NPDC028305, assembly GCF_055569495.1. Classification (NCBI taxonomy): domain Bacteria; kingdom Bacillati; phylum Actinomycetota; class Actinomycetes; order Kitasatosporales; family Streptomycetaceae; genus Streptomyces; species Streptomyces sp. NPDC028305. Next base: position 381,799 of record NZ_JBVHTN010000008.1, on the reverse strand, counting down.
AAGACGCCCGAGAGCCGGCCCCGGGCCGAACAGCCAAATCAAGCCAAGCAGCGCGCCGAGCAGGCGGACCGGGCCAAGCAGCAGCGGGCCGAGCAGGCGGCCAAGCAGCGGATCGAGCAGGCGCAGAAGGCGCGCGAGCGCGCCGCGAAGTCCGGCTCGTCGGCGCGCTCCTCCTCGTCCTTCACCACCCCGGTCGCCAGCCACGGCATCGGAACCGCCTACGGCGTCTCCGGCAGCAACTGGTCCAGCGGCCACCACACCGGGGTCGACTTCCCCGTCGCCACCGGCACCCAGGTGCGGGCCGTGGGCTCGGCCGAGGTGGTCGCCGCGGGCTGGGGCGGGGCGTACGGCTACCAGGTGGTGCTGCGCCACCCCGACGGCATGTACAGCCAGTACGCGCACATGTCGGCGCTGTCCGTCCACGTCGGCCAGTCCGTGTCCGGGGGCCAGCAGCTCGGCCGTTCCGGGGCGACCGGCAACGTGACCGGGCCGCATGTGCACTTCGAGATACGTACCGGGCCCGACTACGGCTCCGACGTCAACCCGCTCGCCTACCTCCGCTCCAAGGGCGTCCAGATCTGAGAAATCCGATGTGAAAGGTGTCGTGAAGGGTGCTCTGCCGCGGCCCGGCGCCGCGGCAGACCGGCCCTACATCACCAGATGTGCCTTCGCGTGCGTGACCTCCTCGATGTCACCGCCCGCCTTCGAGATCAGCCGGTGAGCGAGGTTGTTCAGCGCCCGCGCCGCCGCGATCTCCTCGCCGACCCGCGGCTGTGCCGGGTCGTCGGGATTCCGGTTCGCGCGACCCTGAGCCAGGATCTCGGTCCCGTCGTGCATCCTCAGCCGGACGACCGCCTCGGTGAGAGGTCCGAGCTCACGGAACTCCATTTCGATGTCGCATCCCACGATCGTCTCCATCGCGGTCATCACCTCCTGCTTCATTTACCAGGATGCGCCCCACCCGGCAGATCGGTCGACCGGGAGAGCAGGTCGACGACCTCGGCGTCACTGGTCTGCGAGAAGTCCTGGTACCACTCGCCGACCGCCGAGAACTCCGGTGGGGTCGACAGACACACCACGTCATCCGCGTCCTGACGCAGCGCCTCGGCCGCGTCGGGCGGCGCGACCGGGACGGCCAGCACCACCCGGGCCGCGCCCTGGGCGCGGGCGACCCGGCAGGCGGCCCGGGCGGTGGCGCCGGTGGCGATCCCGTCGTCCACGACGATCACCGTCCGGCCGCCGACCGCGACCCGCGCCCGGCCGCGCCGGAACCGCCGCGCCTGGCGCGCCAGCTCCTCCTCCTCGTCCCGCTCCACCTCCGCGAGCTCCTCCTTGCCCGCCCGGCTCATCCGCACGATCGCGTCGTGCACCACGCGCACTCCGCCCTCGCCGATGGCGCCGAAGCCCAGCTCGCGGTGGAAGGGGACGCCGAGCTTGCGGACGATGATCACGTCCAGGGGCGCCTTCAGCTCCCGCGCGACCTCGAAGGCCACCGGCACCCCGCCGCGCGGCAGGCCGAGCACCACGGGGTCCTCGGCGCTCAGCGGGCGCAGCCTGGCGGCCAGGCGCCGCCCGGCGTCCGCGCGGTCGACGAAGATCATGACTCACCCCCAGCGCAGGGAGACCCGGGGCCGGGAAACCCGCCCCGTCCTTACGACTCCATCCGAAGATTCCCCCGTCCGCAAACCGGCGGGGACCCGGTCGGCCGCGCCGACGCGCGGAAGCGGGCCGGCGCGGCCCACCCTGGAAACATGGAGAACGCCACGGATCCGAGCGAGTCCGGCCATCTCGTCTTCGTGGACGCGTACGACGCGGACACCAGATACCGGCGGGTGTGGCTGCGCGGCCCGGGCTGGGAGCCGCTGGAGCGGGAGGAGTTCGAGCCGCGGGTGCGGCGGCTGTTCCCGGACATCGACCTGGACGACCCGCGGCAGGTCCACTGGGTCGACCGGCCGGGCCAGTGGCCGCCGTGGCACCCGGGCGAAGCATGACCGTCCTCGTCGGCACCTCGGGGTGGCAGTACAAGGACTGGCGCGACGTCCTGTATCCGTCCGGCTGCCCTCAGCGGCTGTGGCTGGAGGAGTACGCGCGGGGGTTCGCCACCGTCGAGTCCAACAACGCCTTCTACCGGCTGCCCACCCGCGAGCAGTTCGCCGCCTGGCGGGACCGTACCCCCGACGGGTTTGTGATGGCTCTGAAGGCCAGCCGCTATCTGACCCACATCAAGCGGCTCCGGGACCCCGAGGAGCCGGTCGCCCGGCTGATGGCGCACGCCGAGGGCCTCGGGGACCGGCTGGGCCCCGTCCTGCTCCAGCTGCCGCCCACCCTGCGCGCGGACAGCGGGCTGCTGGACGCGGCGCTCGGCTGCTTCCCCTCCGGGACGCGGGTGGCCGTCGAGCCCCGCCATGACTCATGGTGGTCCGACGGGGTACGGAAGGTGCTGGAGCGCCGCGGCGCCGCGTTGTGCTGGGCGGACGCCGCCGCCCAGCCGGTGACCCCGCTGTGGCGTACGGCCGGGTGGGGCTATCTGCGTTTCCACCACGGCCTGGCCAGGCCCGCGCCGCGCTACAGCCACCAGTCGCTGACCGCCTGGGCGCGCCGGGTGGCCGATGCCTGGCCGGAGCGCGGCGATGTCTACGCGTACTTCAACAACGACCCGGGCGGGGCGGCCGTCCACGACGCCGTGGTCTTCGCCCGGGCCGTGGAGCGGCGCGGCCGCGAGGTCAGCCGCACGCCTGCCCTGTGACCGGCCGCCCCGCGACCGGCGCCGCTCACTCCTTGACCGCGCCGCCGAGCATGCCCTCGATGAACCGGCGCTGGAGGGCCACATAGACGACCACCACCGGCAGCGCGATCAGCACCGAGGCCGCCGCGAGCAGCGCCGCGTCGGAGCTGTGCTGCCCCTGGAAGAAGGCCAGGCCGAGCGGGACCGTGCGATGGGCGTCGTCGCTGACCATGACCAGCGCCATCAGGAACTCGTTCCAGGTCCACATGAAGGTGATGACGACCATGGTGGAGATGGCCGGGCGGCCCATGGGGACCAGGACCCGCCACAGCGTGGTCCAGGTGTTCGCGCCGTCGATCCGGGCCGCCTCGATCACCGACCGGGCGCTGCCCCGGAAGTACGTCCGCATCCAGAACACGCCGAAGGCGAGGGACTGCGCGGTCTGCGGCAGGATCAGGGCCCAGTAGGTGTCGGTGAGCTCGGCGTACCGCAGGTCGAAGTAGAGCGGCACGACCAGTGCTTCCTGGGGCAGCGTCAGGCCGATCACGAAGAGGTAGAACAGCACCGTGGAGCCGGGGAAGCGCATCACCCCGAAGGCGTACGCGGCGAGCACCGCCAGCACGGTGGTGGCGGCCACCACGACCGCCGTGACCAGGACCGAGTTGCCGAGGTAGGTGCCGAAGTGGCCGCGGTTCCAGGCGTCGGCGAAGTTGCTCCAGTGGAGCCCGCCCTGGGGCAGTGAGAAGCCGGTGTCCAGGGAGTCCTGTGAGCTGAAGGCGGTGGAGAGGATGCCGATGACCGGGGTGAGCGCGATGACGGAGAAGAGGGCGAGGATGCCGTAGGTGACACTGCGTTCGAGGCGCGTGGTCATGACCGCCGCCCTTCCACGAGCCGGGAGACCGTGACGGTCAGGACGAAGATCAGGACCGTGAGGGCCACTCCGACGGCGGCCGCCGAGCCGACCTGGTTGGTCTCGAACGCGCGGTGGTAGACCTCGTAGGCGGGCACGGAGGTGGAGTTTCCGGGGCCGCCGCTGGTCGTGATGTAGATGAGGTCGAAGTTGCGCAGCCCGGCCACGATGGTCAGGGTCAGCGCGACCGCGATCTGCGGCCGCAGACCGGGCAGGGTGACGGAGAAGAACTCCCGCACCGGCCCGGCGCCGTCCATCCGGGCCGCCTCGTACAGCTCGCGCGGGATGCGCTGGGCGCCCGCCAGGAAGAGCACCATGCACAGCCCGGTGCCGACCCAGGTGCCCACCACGCCCACGGCGGGCAGGGCCCAGTCGTAGTCGCCGAGCCAGGGGCGGGCGAGCGAGCCGAGGCCGACCGCGCGGAGCGTGTCGTTGAGCAGCCCGTCCGGGGCGAGGATCGAGCGCCAGGCGACGCCGACCACGATCAGCGCGAGGACCTGGGGCAGGAAGAGGACGGTGCGGAAGAAGGTCATGCCGCGGACCCGGGCCCGGGACATCGCGGCGGCCAGCAGCAGCCCGATGGCCACCGGCAGGGCCGCGTAGAAGACGAGCAGCAGCAGCGCGTGTGCGAAGGGGGCACGCAGTTCGGGGTCGGTGAACAGGTCGCGGTAGTTGTCGAATCCGGCGGGGGTGGCGACGGTCAGTCCGTCCCAGTGGACGAACGACAGCCACACCGACTGCCCGAAGGGGTAGAGCAGAAACGCGGCGTACAGGACGAGGGCGGGCAGGATGTAGAGGTAGCCGATGGCGCGAGGCTCGCCCGGGGCCCGCCGCCGGTACGCGGCGGCGCTGAGCGAGTGAAGAGGTTTTTTCATTTCGGCTCCGCCGGGGCGGGGGTGGCCGCGTGGCGCTCGCGCTGTTTCTTCATGAAGGCGCCGTAGTCCGTCTGAAGGGTGGCGGCGAAGTCCCCGGGCGAGGTCTTGCCGCTGATCACGCCCTGGAGCGCGGCGGTGATGGTGTCGAAGAAGGTGGGGGTCGAGTAGTCGAGGTACGGGACAAGACCGTCGGCCGCGCTGAGCCGCTTCCACCCGGCGATCATCTGGCCGTCCACGGTGTCCGGGTCCACCCGCTCGGCGGCCGTTCCGGGCACCGCGGGCAGCACGCCGTGCTCGGTCATCACATCGGCCGCGTGCTTGTTGGTGATGAAGTCGAGGTAGGCGGCGGCGACTTCGGGGTGCTTGGAGCGGGAGGTGATCGACCAGGCGAGCCCCTGGCCGCCGGTGGTCACTGGGGCGCCGCCGGCCGAGGCCGGGGGCGGGACCATCATGCCGAGCTTGTCGCCCATGCCCTTCTTCAGGTCGGCCAGCAGCCAGGTGCCGGTCACCAGATAGCCGCCGTCGCCGGCGGAGAACTTCTTGGCGGCGTCGTCGTAGCCGAGCCCGTTGGCGCCCTTGGGGAGGTAGCCGCGCTTGGTCCAGTCGGCGAGGGTGGCCGCCGCGTCCTTGGTGGCGGCGGTGTCGAAGCCCGTGCCGCGGCCGAGGACGGTGTCACGGACCTCGGTGGCGGCGAGCTGACCCTGGAGCACGCCGAAGGTGTGGATGGCCGGGTACTTGTCCAGGTTGCCGAACTGGATGGGCAGCTTGCCGCGGTCCTTGAGGCGCGCCAGGCTCGCGGTGAACTCGCTCCAGGTCTTCGGCGGCTTGACACCGGCCTTCGCCAGCACGTCCTTGTTGTAGTAGATGCCTATGTACTCGCCGGTCTGGGATATGCCGTAGAGCCGGCCGGTGCCGAAGTCGGTGCCGTCGGCGGAGACCCGGTTGAGGTTGAGCAGGGTGTTCGGGTAGCGGGTGTTCCAGGCGTAGATCCCGGCGTAGTTGTCGAGCGGGGCGAGCAGCCCGGCCCGGACGAAGGACACCATGTCCGGGTAGCCCTGGTTGGCCTGGATCACATCGGGCGGGTTGTTGCCCGAGACGGCGAGCTTCAGCGTGGTCTTCAGGTCGTTGAAGCTGCGCGCCACCCGCTTGATCTTCACATTGGGGTACTTGCGCTCGAACTCCTTGTTGAGCTGCTCCAGTTCCCCGTTGGTGCCGCCCCGGATCTCCTGGTCCCAGACCGTCAGCGTGACCTTCCCGGCCTTGGCCGGGTCCGGCACGGCGACGGCGGGGCCGCCGCCCGGGCCGTAGGCCTGGGAGCCGTCGGTGCCCGGCACACAGGCCGAGGCCAGCAGCGCCACCCCGGCGGTGAGCAGGGCCGTCACGGCCCTCCGGCGTACGCGGCGCGCGCCGGTACGGGGGAATCCCATGGACATCTCCTTGAGGCGTGTCGGACGTATCGGGGGACCCGCGGGCATCGTCACTCGCCCCGGAAGCCGATGGTGGGCTGGGCCCGCAGGCGGGGCCACTCGCGCACCCCGGCGGGAATGAGCTCGTTCAGGAACCCGTAGCGGTGCGCCAGTTCGCCGCAGGCCGCGCCGTCGCCGGCGGTCTGGGCCGTCAGCGCCCACCACGCGGCCACCTCCGCCCAGCCGGGGGCGGCCAGCGAGCCCCCGAAGTGCTGGACCGAGAGGGCGGCGGTGAGGTTGGCGAAGGCGAGCCGGTCGGCGAGCGGCCAGCCCGCGAGGGTGCCGGTCATGAAGCCCGCGACGAAGACATCGCCGGCTCCGGTCGGGTCGAGCGCGGCCACGTGCAGCCCCGGCACCTCGGCGCTCTCCCCGGTGAGCGAGTCGATGGCCACGGCCCCCTGGGCGCCCTTGGTGACCACCGCGATGGGCACCAGGTCGGCCAGCGCGCGCACGGCCTGCTCGGGGGTGTCGGTGCGGGTGTAGCGCTGTGCCTCGGCCGCGTTGGGCAGAAAGGCGTGGGCGTACGCGAGGTCGGGCAGCGCGGCCAGGTCCCAGCGGCCGGAGTCGTCCCAGCCCACGTCGGCGAAGATCCGGCTGCCCTGGGCGTGCGCCTGGCGCACCCACTCCTCCTGCCGCCCCGGCTCGAAGGCCGTGACACAGGCGCGGGAGGGCGGCGGTGCGCTGGGGGTGGCGGGCGGCGGGGGCGGGTGCTCATGGGTGACCATGGTGCGCTCGCCGTCGTACGCCATGGAGACGGTGACCGGCGAGTGCCAGCCCGGCAGGCGCCGGGAGGGGGTGAGGTCGACGCCCTCGCCGGTGGCCAGGGCCTCCCAGCAGTAGTCGCCGTACACATCGGTGCCGAAGGCCGCGGCGAGGGTGGTGTGCAGGCCGAGGCGGGCGAGGGCGGTGGCCATGTTGGCGATGCCGCCGGGGCTGGAGCCCATGCCGCGCGCCCAGGACTCGGTGCCGCGCACCGGGGCGTGGTCGAGGCCGGTGAAGATGATGTCGAGGAACACGGTGCCTGTGAGATAGACGTCGTGCTCGGGGTCTCCGGGGGCGCGCAGGGCGGCCAGCGGGTCTATGGAGTCTGCGGTTCCGGCAGTGCTCACCGGCGCGCCCTTCCTGTTCAGTGCTCTGTGTCGTGCTGCTCGGCGTGCATTTCATATGGCAGCTACGTGAGCGACACCTTGCATTGCCCGAGCGGCGAATGCAAGAGGTCGGTCACACTCGCGCAAACCCGCTCACGTGGAGTACGTTTGCCGACATGTTGCGAGAGACCCGGCACGAGAAGCTGCTGAGCATCCTCGGTGAGGAGGGCGTGCTGCCCATCGGGGAGATCGCCAAGCGGCTCGGGGTCAGCGAGGCCACCGCCCGCCGCGACCTCACCGAGCTGGGCCGGGCCGGCCGGCTCACCCGGGTCTACGGGGGCGCGGTGGCCACCCCCCAGCCGGACGAGGAGCGGCCCTTCAGCGAGGTGGCGGTCGACGACCTGGCCGACAAGACGGCCGTCGCCCGCCGGGCCGCCCGGCTGATCGCCGACGGGGACGTGGTGCTGCTGGACATCGGCACCACCACACTCCAGCTCGCCAAGCTGCTGCGCGGCCGCCCGGTCACCATCGTCACCAGCAACCTCGCGGTCTACGACGAGCTGCGCGACGACCCGGAGGTGACCCTGATCCTGCTCGGCGGGCAGGTGCGCAGCAACTACCGGTCCGTGGTGGGCTTCCTCACCGAGTCCAACATCCGCCAGCTGCACGTCGGCCGCCTCTTCCTCGGCGCCAGCGGTGTACTGCCGGACGGAAGCGTGCTGGACAGCACGCATGTGGAGGTGCCCGTCAAGCGGGCCATGCTCGCCTCGTCCCGCGAGGTGGTCCTGCTGGCCACCGCCGGGAAGTTCCCCGGCGACACCGGGCTCGCCCGGATCTGCGGGCCGCAGCAGATCGACACCCTGATCACCAACAAGACATCAGACCCGGCGACCCTCGACGTGTTCCGCGAGGCCGGTGTGGAGGTAGTGACCGTATGAGGCTGACTGTGCTGGGCGGCGGCGGGTTCCGGATGCCGCTGGTGTACCGGGCCCTGTTGGAGGACAGCGGGGACGAGGCCGGGCGCTGCACCGAGCTGGTCCTGTACGACACCGACCGCGGCCGGCTCGACGCGATCGGCAAGGTCCTGGCCGAGCAGGCCGCCGGCCGCCCCGCCGCCCCCGCCGTACGGGCCACCACCGACCTCGACGACGCGCTGCGCGGGGCCGACTTCGTCTTCTCCGCCATCCGCGTCGGCGGCCTGGCGGGCCGGGCGCGCGACGAGCGCGTCCCGCTGGCCGAGGGCGTCCTCGGGCAGGAGACCGTCGGCGCCGGCGGGGTGCTCTACGGGCTGCGCACCCTGCCGGTGGCGCTGGAGATCGCCGAGCGGATCGCCGCCGTGGCCCCCGACGCCTGGGTCATCAACTTCACCAACCCGGCCGGCATGGTCACCGAGGCCATGCAGCGGGTGCTCGGCGACCGGGTGATCGGCATCTGCGACTCCCCGGTCGGGCTGTGCCGCCGCGCCGCGCGGGCGCTGGGCGCCGACCCCGACCGGGCCGGCTACGACTATGTGGGCCTCAACCACCTCGGCTGGCTGCGCGGGGTGAACGTGGACGGGCGGGACCGGCTGCCCGAACTGCTCGCGGACAGCGCGGCCCTGGAGTCCTTCGAGGAGGGCAAGCTCTTCGGCGCGGGGTGGCTGCAAGCCCTGGGCGCCCTGCCCAACGAGTATCTGCACTACTACTACTTCAACCGGGAGGCGGTGACCTCCATCCGCCAGGCCCCGGCCACCCGCGGCGAGTTCCTCCGCGACCAGCAGGCTGGCTTCTACGCCGAGGCCGCGGCGGCGGGAACGGCCAAGGGGGCCGCTGGGGCCGGGGCGCTGGAGCTGTGGGAGCGCACCCGGATGGAGCGCGAGGCCACGTACATGGCGGAGAGCCGGGAGGCCAGCGGCGGCTGGGAGCGCGACTCGTGCGACCTGGACGGCGGCGGCTACGACCGGATCGCCCTGGCCATCATGCGGGCCATCGCCCGCAACGAGCGCGCCACGCTGATCCTCAACGTGCGCAACCGCACCGCGGTCCCCGGCCTGGACGCGGACGCCGTGGTGGAGGTCCCCTGCCTGGTCGACGCGGGCGGGGCGCGGCCGCTGGCCGCCGGCGCCGTGGCGCCGGACCAGCTCGGGCTGATGCTCTCGCTCAAGGCCGTGGAACGTGCCACGATCGCCTCGGCGACCACGCGCGGCCCCGCCGCCCGCGCCGCGGCCCTCCGCGCCCTCGCCCTGCACCCGCTCGTCGACTCCGTCAACGTGGCGGACCGCATCCTCGACGCCTCCGGAGCACTCCGGACTCCCTAAGGCCTTGCCTCCCCGGTCTCTGCGGGCCCGCGACGCCTGGCACGCGCCCCCAGCTACCGCTGGGCGGTGCCCCCGCGCCGCGTTGTCGGGCCCGCCCGAGTAGGCCCGCCCCCAGCCTTCGGCCGGGAGGTGCCCCCGCGAGGGCGACCCTCCGCCTTGCGATCGCACGCGCCCCCAGCTACCGCTGGCGGGGGTACCTCCCAGCGGTAGCTGGGGGCGCCCCCTGACGCCGCGGCCCCCGCGGCGTCAGCCGCTGATGTCACCGTCACAGAGACCGGGGAGGCAAGGCCTAGCACATGCCCGAACGGGCTTTCCCTAGTCTCTGAACGCGCCCGGCCGGGCGCCGATCGTGCCCATTTCGCAGAAACGGGCGGCGAACGGGCCCGGCGGGCGCGTAATCGGTCACCCCACCGCGCCACCGCTCCTCCCCGCACCGCCGCCGACCAGGTAAGACAACGGTCGTACAACGGGCACATCCGGGCACGATCCGCGTCGCGACAGCCCTGGCCACCCTGTTGCCTGTTTGTAAAACTGCCACGCAAGTCAACAGTGGCAGGCAGGAGGTGCGGTGTGGACGCGGACGAACGCCGTCGGGAAATCCTCGACGCGGCCCGGCGTGCGGGGTCGGTCGATGTCGGCAAGCTCGCCGCGGACCTCGGCGTCTCCAAGGAGACGGTGCGACGCGATCTGCGGGTGCTCGAGGACCACGGGCTGGTGCGGCGCACCCATGGTGGCGCGTACCCCGTGGAGAGCGCCGGGTTCGAGACCACCCTGGCCTTCCGCACCACCATGCACGTCCCGGAGAAGTCACGGATCGCCGCGGCCGCGGCCGATCTGCTCGGCGACGCCGAGACCGTCTTCATCGACGAGGGCTTCACCCCGCAGCTGATCGCGGAGGCCCTGCCCCGGGACCGTCCGCTCACCGTGATCACCGCCTCGCTGGCGGCCGCGAGCGGCCTGGCCACCCGCGAGAACACCACCGTGCTGCTGCTGGGCGGCCGGGTCCGCGGCGGCACCATGGCCACCGTCGACCACTGGGCCACCCATATGCTCTCGGGCTTCGTCATCGACCTGGCGTTCATCGGCGCCAACGGCATCTCCCGCAAGTACGGGCTCACCACGCCCGATCCCGCGGTCAGCGAGGTCAAGGCGCGGGTGGTCCAGGTGTCGCGGCGGAAGGTGTTCTCCGGGGTGCACAACAAGTTCGGGGCCGTCAGCTTCTGCCGGTTCGCCGATGTGTCGGACTTCGAGACGATCGTGACGGACACCGGGCTCCCGCTGACCGAGGCCAATCGCTACTCGCTGCTGGGGCCGCAGATCATCCGGGTCTGACGCCCCGTCCGCCCGCTCTCCCGGCTCCCCTCACTCTTCAACTGTTCCTTCGATTGGACCTGTTATGCCCATCCTGACACTTCGTGCTGCCCGGATACCGGTCGTGGCCATGGCCGCGGGGGCACTCCTCGCGGGGTGCGCCGGTATGGGGGGCGGCGGTTCCGGTGGCAAGACCATCAATGTGCTGATGGTGAACAACCCTCAGATGATGGACCTCCAGAAGCTCACCGCCAAGCACTTCACCGCGGAGACGGGCATCCGGGTCAACTTCACGGTGATGCCCGAGAACGATGTCCGCGACAAGATCAGCCAGGACTTCTCCAACCAGGCCGGGCAGTACGACGTCGCCACCATCAGCAACTTCGAGGTGCCGTTCTACGCCAAGAACGGCTGGCTGCTGCCGCTGGACGACCATGTCTCCGACGACCGGGCCTTCGACCAGAAGGACATCCTGCCCTCGATGCGGCAGTCCCTGACCGCCGACGACGGCAAGCTGTACGCCCAGCCGTTCTACGGCGAGTCGTCCTTCCTGATGTACCGCAAGGACATCTTCGCCGAGAAGAAGCTCAAGATGCCCGAGCGCCCCACCTGGGAGCAGGTCGCCGACCTCGCGGCCAAGGTCGACGGCGCCCGCAAGGGGATGAAGGGCATCTGTCTGCGCGGGCTGCCCGGCTGGGGTGAGCTGATGGCCCCGCTCACCACGGTCGTCAACACCTTCGGCGGCACCTGGTTCACCAAGGACTGGAAGGCCCAGCTGGACTCGCCCGAGTTCACCGCGGCCACCAACTTCTATGTCGACCTGGTACGCGAGCACGGCGAGGCCGGAGCGGCCCAGTCGGGCTTCGCCGAGTGCCTCAACAACCTCACCCAGGGCAAGACCGCGATGTGGTACGACGCCACCTCCGCCGCCGGCTCGCTGGAGAGCGACAAGTCCCCGGTCCGGGGCAAGATCGGCTACGTCCAGGCGCCCGTGGTGAAGACCAAGAGCTCCGGCTGGCTCTACACCTGGGCGTGGGGCGTGCAGAAGGCCACCCGCAACAGCGACAACGCGTGGAAGTTCGTCTCCTGGGCCTCCAGCAAGAAGTACGAGGAGCTCGTCGGCCGGACGCTCGGCTGGTCCAACGTGCCCGCGGGGAAGCGGACCTCCACCTACGCCAACGCCGAGTACCAGCAGGCCGCCGGCACCTTCTCCGAGGTCACCCGCCAGTCCATCACCAGCGCCGACCCGCGCGACCCGGGGGTGCAGCCGCGGCCGACCATCGGCATCCAGTTCGTCGACATCCCCGAGTTCTCCGACCTCGGGACCAAGGTCGCCCAGGAGATCAGCGCCGCCATCGCCGGAAAACAGTCCGTCGAGTCGGCATTGCAGAAGTCTCAGAAGCTGGCCGAGAAGGTGGGCGAGGAGTACCAAAATGACTAATCCACTCACGGCGACACCCGTGCGCAGCGAACCGCCCCCGACCGTGGCCGCCCCGCCCCGGCGCGCCCCGCGGAAGCCCAAGGCGGCCCGTGCCTGGGCCACCCGGGCGCCGCTGATGCCCGCCCTGATCTTTCTGATCGCGGTCACCCAGCTGCCGTTCGTGGCGACCTTGGTGATCTCCCTCTTCGACTGGAACTCGCTCAAGCCCGACGAGCGCGCGTTCACCGGCCTGTCCAACTACACCTCGGCGGTGAGCGACGAGGCGCTGCGCGAGTCGATCGTCACCACCGTGCTGCTGACCGCGACCGTGGTCATCGTGAGCGTCGTGCTCGGGCTGATGCTGGCGCTGCTGATGGACCGTAAGTTCCGCGGCCGGGGCCTGGTGCGCACCATGCTCATCGCGCCGTTCCTGCTGGTGCCCGTGGCGTCCGCGCTGCTGTGGAAGCACGCGCTCTACAACCCGGAGTACGGGCTGTTCAACGGCGTACTCAGCTGGGTGGGCGATCTGTTCGGCGTGGACAACCCGCCGCAGCCGGAATGGGTCTCCGATATGCCGATGTTCGCGGTCGAGGCCTCGCTGGTGTGGCAGTGGACACCGTTCATGATGCTGATCCTGCTGGCCGGACTGCAGGGCCGCCCCCTGGAGATGATCGAGGCGGCCCGGCTGGACGGCGCGAGCAACTGGCAGATCTTCCGCTATCTGACCCTGCCGCATCTGCGGCGCTATCTGGAGTTGGGCACCCTGCTGGGCTCCATCTACATCGTGCAGAACTTCGACGCGGTGTTCACCATCACCCGAGGCGGGCTGGACACGGCCAACCTCCCGTACACCATCTACGAGACCTTCTACAACGCCCACGAGTACGGGCAGGCATCCGCCGCGGGTGTGCTGGTGGTGATCGGCACGATCATCATCGCCACCTTCGCGCTGCGCGTGGTGTCGTCCCTGTTCCGTGAGGAGGCGTCCCGCGCATGACCTCCTTGACCGCCACGGCCCCGGCGGCCCCCGTGACCGCCGTCCCCCCGGCCGCTCGCAAGGCCCGCCGCCGCGGCGCCGCGCTGGGCCTGCTGGCCTGGCTGACCGGCATCGTCTTCGTCCTGCCCGTCGCCTGGATGCTGCTGACCTCGTTCCACTCCGAGGCCGACGCCGCCACCAACCCGCCCTCCCTGGCCGCCCCGCTCACCCTCGACGGCTACCGCGAGTTCTTCGGGGTGAACGGCGGGGCCGATCCCTGGCCGCCGCTGCTCAACTCGCTGGGCGCCAGCCTGTTCTCCACCCTCTTCGTACTGGTGCTGGCACTGCCCGCGGCGTACGCGCTGTCCATCCGACCGGTGCGCAAGTGGACGGATGTGATGTTCTTCTTCCTGTCCACCAAGATGCTTCCGGTGGTGGCCGGGCTGCTGCCGGTGTATCTGTTCGCCAAGAACACCGGTTTCCTGGACAACATCTGGCTGCTGGTCATCCTCTACACCTCGATGAACCTGCCGATCGCGGTGTGGATGATGCAGTCCTTCCTCTCCGACATCCCGGTGTCCATCATCGAGGCGGCCCAGATGGACGGGGCGAAGCTGCCGACCGTACTGCTCAGGGTCGTCGCCCCGATCGCCGGGCCCGGTATCGCCGCCACCTCGCTGATCTGCTTCATCTTCAGCTGGAACGAACTGCTGTTCGCCAATGTGCTCACCGGCGTGGTGGCACAGACCGCGCCGGCGTTTCTGACAAGCTTCGTCACCAGTCAGGGCCTGTTCCTGGCGCAGGTGTGCGCGGCCTCGATCGTGATTTCCCTGCCGGTGCTCGCCGCCGGCTTCGCCGCCCAGGACAAGCTGGTCCAGGGCCTGTCGCTAGGAGCAGTCAAATGAGGGCCGCCGTCATCGAAGCCCCCGGCAAGGTCACCGTCGCCACCGTCCCCGACCCGACCCCCGGGCCGCGCGAGGTCGTGGTGGATGTGGCGGCCTGCGGACTGTGCGGCACCGATCTGCACATCCTCCAGGGGGAGTTCGCCCCCACCCTGCCGATCGTCCCCGGCCATGAGTTCGCCGGTGAGGTCGTCGGCATCGGCAGCGAGGTCACCGAGGTGGCCGTCGGCGACCGGGTCGCCGTCGATCCCTCCCTCTACTGTCACGAGTGCCGCTACTGCCGTATCGGCCGGGGAAACCTGTGCGACCGCTGGAACGCCATCGGCGTCAGCGTGCCCGGCGGCGCCGCGGAGTTCGCCGTGGCGCCGGTGGCCAACTGCGTACGCCTGCCCGAGCATGTGGACGTCGCGGACGCGGCGCTCATCGAGCCGCTGTCCTGCGCGGTGCGCGGCTACGACGTGCTGAACAGCCGCATGGGCAACGAGGTGCTGATCTACGGCTCGGGCACCATGGGCCTGATGATGCTGGAGCTGGCCAAGCGGACCGGGGCCGCGAGCGTGGACGTGCTGGACATCAACTCCGAGCGGCTCGCCACCGCGAATCTGCTCGGGTGCAGCCGCTCCGCCGCCTCGGCCGACGAGCTGGACCAGCCGCGCGGCTGGGACGTGGTGATCGACGCGACCGGCAACCAGGCCGCGATCCAGGACGGGCTCGGCCGCGTCGCCAAGGCCGGCACCTTCCTCCAGTTCGGGGTCTCCGACTACGCGACCAAGGCCGTCATCGAGCCGTACAAGATCTACAACCAGGAGATCACCATCACCGGCTCCATGGCCGTGCTGCACAGCTACGAGCGCGCCGCCCAGCTGTTCGCGACCGGGGTGCTCGACCCGAAGGTGTTCATCAGCGACCGGCTGCCGCTGGAGCGGTACCCGCAGGCGCTCGAACAGTTCCGGTCGGGGCAGGGGCGGAAGATCGTCGTCGAACCCTGAGACAGCAACAGGCCTGCCACCACGCGCCGTTGACGGCCCGAGCCCGGCACCCCAGGCTTGGGCCGTACTGATCTCCGATCTCCGGATGCAAGGGAGGGGTGCGGCATGAGCGGCGACGCGGTGGTGGTGGGCGGCGGCCTGGCCGGGACGCTCGCGGTGGCGGCGCTGCTCGGGCACGTGGACTCGGTCACCGTGATCGAGCGCGACCGCTACCCGGAGCAGCCCGTCTTCCGCAAAGGGGTGCCCCAGGGCCGCCATCTGCACGTCTTCCTCTCCGGCGGCCAGCGCGCCCTGGAGCGGCTGCTCCCCGGGGCCATCGCGGAGCTGGAGGCGGCCGGCGCGCACCGCATGGAGGCGCCGCGCGATGTGCTCACCAGGACCCCGAACGGCTGGCACCGCCGCCTTCACGAGGGCAGACACGCCGTGATCAGCTGCACCCGCCCGCTGTTGGACGCCACCGTGCGGGCCCAGCTCCTCGCCGAGGCCGCGGGGTCCGGGACCCGGGTGGAGGTGCTGGAGACGTGGGAGGCGGTCGGGCTCCTCGGCGGCGCGGACCGGGTGACCGGGTTACGGGTGCGCTCGCGCGACACCGGGCACGCCGAGCGGGAGCTGCCCGCCGACCTGGTCGTCGATGCCTCCGGGCGCGGCTCGCGCGCCCCGCGGTGGCTGGCGGAGCTCGGCCGCCGGGCGCCGCGCGAGGAGGTGATCGACGCCGGAATCGGCTACTCCACCCAGATGTTCCGGCCCGCCGAGCCATTGCGCACGGCCGTGGTCCTCGAACCCAGGCCCGCTCTCCCGCGCGGCGCGGCGTGGTCGCCCGTCGAGGGCGGCAACTGGCTGCTGACCCTGGCCGGGGTGCGCGGCCATCACCCGCCCACCGACGCTTCCGAGGTGCCCGACTTCGTGTCCTCGCTCGACGAGCCGTATCTGCTGGACCACCTCAGGACCTGCGAGGCGGTGTCCCCGCCGTACGCCTACCGCGACACGGCCAACCGCCGCCGCGACTACCACGCTCAGGGCGGGGTCCCGGAGGGTTTCCTCGCGGTGTCGGACGCCGCCTGCACCTTCAACCCGATCTACGGGCAGGGCATGTCGGTGGCCATGCTGAGCGGACTGGCCCTGCGCGAGTGCGTGGCCGACGGCGGTCTGCGCCGCCCCGGCTTCGCGGCCATGGCCCAGCGTGCCGTCGCCCGGGCGGGCGAGACCGCGTGGCTGACCGCCGTGGGCGCGGACCGCCCCTACGCCGCGGGGGCCGACGACACCTCGCCGGGGGCGGCCGAGCGGCTTCAGACCTGGTACTTCGGGCGGCTGGCGGCCCGGGCGACGCATGACCCGGTGGTCGGCGCCGCCTTCCGCGACGTCACGCATCTGACCGCGCCGCCGTCCCGGCTGCTGGCCCCCGCGGTGGCCCTGCGCACGGTGGTGCTGCCGCGGCGGCCCGGCCTGGCGAGCATCCCCCTGCGCGTGGAGGGCGCGTAGCGCGAGTCTCATGCGACCTGGCGCAGAAATGGCCATCGTGCCCCTGGTGCACTCCTTCACCACGGGCGACGGCCTCGTACTGGTTCACCCCTGGATGAGCGGCGAGGTGCTCTACCACCCGACGCTCTCACGCCGTGGGGGCCGGGCGGCTCCCGGCAGCCCGATGGCACGGTTCAGGGCCCAGCCTCTGGCCCGGATTCACACGGCGCTGGATTCTCTCCTGTCCGCCCATCTCGCCGTGGAGGAAGCGGGATTCGTCGCGGTCGACCTCTATGACGGATGCATGTTGTACGACTTCGACGAGCACCGCATGATGCTGTGCGACATGGACGAGTACCGGGCGGGCCCCTTCGTCCTGGAGGCGGACCGGCTGCCCGGGTCCACGCGCTACATGGCGCCGGAGGAGTTCGTGCGCGGAGCGGTGATCGACATCCGGACCACGGTCTTCGCGCTGGGCCGGGCGCTCCGTCTGCTCCTGGACGCCGGCGACCAGGAGAGGCAGTGGCGCGGGACGGCCGCGCAACTGGAGGTCGTCGGGACGGCGACCTCCGCCGCCCCGGAGCGCCGCTTCCCCTCGGTCCACTCCCTCGTCGAGGCCTGGCGATCGGCCGGACCCCGCCACGCGTAGGACCCGCGAGCGCGGTGACGTAGAGTCCGACTTCTTCCCCCCGACAAGGAGACATGTGGCATGCCCGACCGAGCTCGGATTCAGTTCCTCTACACCGGGGGCACCCTTGGGATGGTCGGCTCGCCCCGGGGCCTGGAGCCCGGGGCCGATGTGCGGGGAGAGATCGCCGCGCTGCTGCGCGACAGCGGTCTGGACGTGTCGTCCGGGTTCAGCGAGTTCCACCGCACCATCGACTCGTCGAACGTCACCCCGGCCGACTGGCAGCAGATGGTGGACCACCTGCGCCGCCACCGGGACGAGTACGACGGGTTCGTGATCCTTCACGGCACCAACACACTCGCCCACTCGGCGGCGGGCGTTTCGTACGCCCTCACCGACTTCGGCAGGCCGGTGGTGTTCACCGGCGCTCAGGTGCCTTTCGGGATGGCGGGGTCGGACGCGCCCGGCAATGTGCTGGGCGCCGTCGAGGCGGTGATATCGGGGGCGTTCGCGTCGGTCGCGCTGTTCTTCGACGGCGTGCTGCTCGCGGGCGCCCGGGCCACCAAGGTGTCGGCGCTGGACATGCGCGGCTTCGCCAGCCCCCATGCCGAACCTCTGGAATGGCGTTCGGGGAGTGTGCGGGAGGAGCCCGATCCCCTGGCGCGTCCGCAGGGCTGGAAGAACCCGCTGCCGTACCGGGGGCACGACATCGCCGTCATCACCGCCGTGCCCGGCATGAGCGCGGAGCGCTTTCGCGCCATGACGACCCCTCGCCCCAGCGCGGTGATCTTCCGTACCTATGGGGCCGGGGAGGGGCCCGGTGAGGAGGAGGGGCTGCCCGAGGCGGTCGGCGAGCTGGTGTCGGGGGGCACGCCGGTGGTCGTGGTGAGCCAGTCCCTGCGGGCGCGGGTCGATCTGGGGAGGTACGCCGCCGGGGAGTTTCTGCGGCGGGCGGGCGCCATCGGCGCGGAGGACATGACGTTCGAAGCCGTGTACACCAAGCTCATGTTCCTGCTGAGCCAGGGCGTCGACGGACAGCACATGGAGAAGTGGCTGCTGACCGACCTCGCCGGTGAGGTGTCCGCCCCACGGCCCGCCCGCTGACGGAGCGGCCCCGCCCCCGCGCGGGGGCGGGGTGCGGGTGGCGGTCAGCCGAGGGCGTCGCGCAGATGGGCGGCCGCGGCCTGCTCCAGGTGGACCAGGTCGCTGCTGACCGTGGCGAAGGTGAAGCCCTGGGCGAGCCGCTTGGCGGCCGTGGCGCCGTTCGGGCAGTGGATCCCGGCCGCGATGCCCGCGGCCTTCGCCGCCTCGGCCACCTTCGTGAGCGCCGCCTCGAACGCCTCGGCGACCGAGGTGTCGGTGGAGGTGCTCCCGCCGAGGGCGATGGTCAGGTCGGAGGGGCCGATGTAGACGCCGTCGAGCCCCTCGGTCGCGCAGATCTCCTCGGTGTTGCCGAGCGCCTGGGCGGTCTCGATCATCACGATGCAGGCGACCTGCTCATTGGCCTCGGCCGGGGCCGGGCCCACCCGCAGCCCCGAGCGCATCGGCCCGTAGCTGCGGACGCCGTGCGGCGGGTAGCGGCAGGCGCTGACGGCGGCGGCCGCCTCCTCGGCGGTGTTGACCAGGGGGACGATCACACCGCGGGCGCCGGCGTCGAGGGCCTGGCCGATCCAGAAGCCGTCGTTGGCCGGGACCCGGACCATGCCGGCGCTGGTGCCGCGCGCGTCGATGGCGGTCATCGCGCCGAGGGTGCCCTTGTAGTCGAGGAGCCCGTGCTGGGCGTCCACACAGACGTAGTCGTAGCCGAGCCCGGCCAGGCGTTCGGTGCCGACCGGATTGTCGAGGACGACCCAGTAGCCGAGGATCCGCCGGCGTGCGCGCAGGCGGGCCGCGAAGTGGGCGGGGGGATTGGTCATATTGCCAGCTTCTCTCATCAGATCTCCCCACCTCGTGCGTGTTATGAGCGAAACGCTCGCATAATTGCACGCAACACGCAAGACTTAGCACCACGACCGAGAGGAATGGCGCAGAATGCGCAGACTGATAAGGTGACCCGCCAATCGCGGCCAGTCACGGAGAGGAAGACAGGCATGAGTCCGGCAAGTTCGCGCACATCACGCACGTCGGCCGCACCGACCGGAGCGGAGGACCGCGGAAGGCTGCGGGCCCAGGACCGCCGGGCACTGATCGCCCGCATGATCCAGACCGACGGGACCGTGGTCGTCGAGGAGCTGGCCCACTCCCTGGAGGTCACCCCGTCCACGATCCGCCGGGACCTCGCCCTGCTCACCGAGCAGGGGACCATCGCCCGCACGTACGGCGGCGCGATGAGCGCGGGGCACACGGCCGAGCCGACCCTCGGGCAGCGCAGCGGCCTGGCCGTGGCCGAGAAGGATCGCATCGGGCGCTGGGCGGCCGCCCGGATCGCGCAGGGGGACACCGTCATCCTGGACGCCGGCACCACCACCGGGCGGCTCGCCCACCATCTGCGCGGCCGGACCGAGCTCACCGTCATCACCAGCGGGCTGACGGCCCTGCGGGAGCTGGCCGAGGCTGACGGCGTCGAGCTGATCACGCTCGCCGGGACGCTGCGCCATGTCAGCCAGGGCTTCGTCGGCCCGCTCGCCGAGCTGACCCTCTCCCGCCTCACCGCGGACAAGGTGTTCCTGGGCGCCGACGGCCTCGACGCGGAGCTCGGCATCTGCGAGGCCAGCCTTCAGCAGACCGCGCTCAAGGAGCTGATGGCCCAGCGCGGTGGGCAGGTGTACGTACTGGCCGACAGCAGCAAGCTCGGTCAGTCGCCCTTCACCGCCTGGGCCCCGCTCACCGCGCCCTGGACGCTGGTCACCGACAGCGGCGCCACCGATGACCAGCTCGCGCCCTTCCGGGCCCTGTCCGAGGTGGACGTGGTCACCGTCTGAAGACGTGCCGCCCCGAGCCCACCTCGAACGGCTCGTCGTCGCCCGGCAGCTGGACCTCGGCCCGGGTGTTCGGCGGCACCAGCACCTCGACGACCAGCCGATGACCGCTGTCGCTCTCGCCACGCTCGTAACGCCAGCCCGCCTCGGCCCGCCCGTACGGCGTCAGATGGGCGGCCTTCGCGTGGTCGAGCCCGCCGCCGGGGACGGGCGCGATCCGCAGCCGCCGCCAGCCGGGGGCGGCCGGGGCCAGCCCGGCGACGGTGCGGTGCAGCCAGTCGGCCACGGCGCCGAGGGCGTAGTGGTTGAAGGAGGTCATCTCCCCCGGGTTGATGGTGCCGTCCGGGAGCATGGAGTCCCAGCGCTCCCAGATGGTGGTCGCGCCCATGGTGACCGGGTACAGCCAGGACGGGCAGCCCCGCTCCAGCAGCATCCGGTAGGCCAGCTCGGGCTCACCGGCCGCGCACAGCGCGTCGCAGATCAGCGGGGTGCCCGCGAAGCCCGTGGCGATCCGGAAGTCCGCGTCCCGCACGATCGCGGCCAGCCGCGCCCCGGCCCCCGCCCGCTGCCGCTCGGTCGGCAGCAGCGCGAAGCACAGCGCCAGCGCGTAGGCGGTCTGGGCGTCGGAGGACAGCCGTCCGGCCGGGGTCAGGAACTCCTCCTGGAAGGCCGACCGCGCCTCCTTCGCCAACGCCTCGTAGCGGAGCGCGTCGTCCGTCTCGCCCAGCAGCCGGGCGGTCTCGGCCAGCACCTCGGCCGAGCGCACCAGATAGGCGCCCGCCACCAGATCGCCGTCCGTACGGGCGACTTCCGGGCGGTCCGGCGGGGCCGTCGGGTCGAGCCAGTCGCCCAGGTGGTGGTGGTCGCGCCACAGCCCGCCGCCTTCGCGCGCGTACCGGGCGGCGGTCTCCACCCAGGCGCGCATGCTGGGGTACTGGTCACGCAGCAGCCCCAGGTCGCCGAAGCGCTGGTGGAGCACCCACGGCAGCAGCACCGCGACATCCGCCCATACGGCCTGCGCCCGGGGGAAGGGCTCGAACTCCGGCGGTATGACGTCGGGCACCACCAGCGGCGGCACCTGCTCGGGGTGGGCCAGCTGTTCGGCTGACAGGTCGCGCAGCCAGCCGGCGAGCATGCCGGAGCAGTCGTAGAGGAAGGTGGCGGTCGGCGCGAACACCTGGATGTCGCCGGTCCAGCCCAGGCGTTCATCGCGCTGCGGGCAGTCGGTGGGGACCTCCAGGAAGTTGCCGCGCATGCTCCATACGACGTTCTCGTGCAGCCGCTCCACCAGCGGCTCGGAGCAGGAGAACCAGCCGGTGCGCGCCATGTCGGTGTGCACCACCACAGCCTGCACATCCGCCGGGTCCAGCGGCTCCGGCCAGCCGGTGATCTCGGCGTAGCGGAAGCCGTGGAAGGTGAACCGCGGTTCGTAGGTCTCGGTGCCCCCGCCGCGCAGGGTGTAGACGTCGGTGGCCTCGGCCTCGCGCAGCGGCCGCACCCCCAGCTCGCCGCCTTCCAGCACCTCGGCGTGGCGCAGGGTGACGGTGTGCCCGGCCGGGCCGCTGACCGTGATGCGCAGCCGCCCCACCAGGTTCTGGCCGAAGTCCAGGACGGTACGGCCCGACGGGGTGGTGATCACCTCGGTCGGCGCCAGGGTCTGGACGCGCCTGACCGGCGGGCCGGTCGGCGCCACCAGCTCCCCGGCCGGCGGGTCGGCCTGCTCGACCGGGCTCCAGCCGGTGGTGTCATGGCCGGGGCGGGACCAGCCGTCGCGCTCCAGGCGGGCGTCGTACACCTCGCCGTCGTAGATCTCCGAGCGCAGCAGGGGGCCGGTGGCCGCCCGCCAGCCGGGGTCGGTGGCCACAGTCTCGCGCGTTCCGTCGGCGTACCGGATCTCCA
Source organism: Streptomyces sp. NPDC028305 (assembly GCF_055569495.1). NCBI lineage: Bacteria > Bacillati > Actinomycetota > Actinomycetes > Kitasatosporales > Streptomycetaceae > Streptomyces > Streptomyces sp. NPDC028305. The sequence goes on along the minus strand of NZ_JBVHTN010000008.1, from coordinate 359,938 downwards.
ACTGGGCCAGCAGTGCGGTCTGTTCGCCCCCGATTGCGCGCCGCCCGCCGTTGAAGCCGATGCGGCCCGCGTACCAGCCCTCCCCCAGCAGCGCGCCGACGGCGTTCGCGCCCTCGCGGAGCAGGTCGGTCACGTCAAAGGTGTGGTAGCGCAGCCGGTGGGCGTACGAGGTCCAGCCCGGGGCCAGTACGTGGTCGCCGACCCGTACGCCGTTGAGCTCGGCCTCGTACACGCCGCAGGCGGTGATGTACAGCCGCGCGGCCGTCACCGGGCCGCGGACGGTGAACTCGCGGCGCAGCAGGTCGGCCGGGTGCGGGCCGTCCGCCTGGGGCCGGCCGGACGTGATGGGGCGGGCCGTCCAGTCCTCGGGCAGCAGGAGCCCGGCCTCGGCGTGGGCGGGCTCGGACCATTCGGAGGGTCCTTCGCCGCCGGTGCCCCAGACGCGGACGCTCACGGCCACCCGCTGCCGCGAGCGCAGCGCCGGGCCGGGCCAGGGGACGAGCACGGACTCCGCGGACTCCACCCGCGTCGGGGCGGCGAGTTCGGTGCCGTCCTCGGCGCACACCCGCACCTCGTACGCGGTCTGCTGCCAGCTCGCGGCGTCGGTGACGGTGTGCCAGCTCAGCCGGGGCTCGGCCTCGCCGATGCCCAGCGGCTCCCGGTGGTGTTCAAAGACCGGTGTGGTGACCTGCAACGCTGCTTACCTTCCTTACGAGTCGGACCGGCCTTACGAGTCGGACCGGATGAGTCGGACCGGGCCGAACAGGCCCGTGCGTACCTGGCCCGCCGCGACCGCGCGGGTCGGCGAGGCGTCGTCGAGATACCCGGCGAGCGTGCCGCTCACCACGATCTCGATGTCGTTGTCGCCCGCCCTCAGGGCGTCGGTGACCTCGACCGCCCACGGCCCCCACACCCGGCGGCCGACGAGGGTGCCGTTGACGTGGATCTCGGCGGTGCCGCGGACCTCCCCGAGGTCGAGGAGGGTCCGCCCGGCCGGGGCCTGCGGCAGCCGGGCGGTGGTGCGGTAGCGGACCCGTCCGCCCAGGGCGCGCAGGCCGAGCTCCTCCCAGGCGGCGAGCTCCACCTCGGCCTCGGCGACCTCGGCCTCGATCGCCGCGTCGAGCAGCGCGCCGCCCCGGCGGCCGTCCACCGCGACCACCTTGAGCAGCACCGGGGTGGCGGCGGCCAGCGGGGCGGGCAGCCTTACCCACCCGTCGCCGTCCGTCGCGTACTCCCGGCCCTCGACCAGGACCGTGACCTTGAGCGGGGTGGGGACGCGCAGCGCCGTCGTGCCGAGCGGGGCCGGGAAGCGCAGCCACTCCACGCGCTCGGGGCCGGGCGCCAGGTCAGGGACGAGCAGCTCGACGCCACCGCCACCGCCGTCGCCGGGGGCGGCGGCCGGCTCCAGCCAGTGGGCGCCGGGCAGCGGGTGGGGGCGGGCCCAGGCGCAGATCCACCGGGGGTCGCGGCCCCCGGTGGAGGTGCGCGGCCGCAGCGGCACGGGCGCGCCGTCGCGGCTCGCCTCCCAGCCGTCGCTGCCGCCACTGCTGCCGCTGCTGCCGCTGCTGCCGCTGCTGCCGCTGATCCAGCCGAGGCCGCCGCGCGCCGCCGGGGCCGAGTCGAGGGCCGCGCCGGTCGGGGCGGTGCCCGCGTCGGTGACCCGCAGCGTGAGGGTGTTCTCGCCGACGCGCAGCAGCTCGCCGAGGTCGTACGGGTGGACGCGGATGTCGCGGTGGCCCGGATACGGGTTGAAGTCGCCCTGGCGGCCCACCTCGACGCCGTTGACCAGCACGGCGCACGCGCCGTCGGCGGCGACCTGGACGACCGTGTCGTCCGGGACGCGGTCCAGTCGGGCGCGCAGCGTCAGTTCGTGGGTGCGGCCGGGGACCGAGCCGTCCCCGGCCTCCAGCCACTCGGGGCGGCGGAAGGCGTCCGGGTCGCCGACCACCGCGAAGGACGCGCGCACCGGCCCGTCCTCGACGGCGGTCAGCTCGATCTCCAGGGCGACGGTGCGGCCGCGGGCGGACGGCGGCAGCGGGCTGAAGGTGCGGTACCCCTCCCCCGCCGCGGGCAGCTCCGCGCCGTCGAGCAGCACCCGGCGCGCCGCGCCCGCGCCGACCGCGAGGTGCAGCCCGGCGCGGTCGGGGAGAGTCAGGTGCGTACGGACCGCGACCCGGCCGCCCGCCGGGACGGCGCGCCAGTCCAGGAACTCCTCGGGGACATATCCCTTGGGGCCAAGACGCTCGTCGTGCAGCGGGTCGTCGGGGATGCCGCGCGACAGCGACCACACCGCGGGCCGCCACGTCTCCGAGTCCGGGCCTCTGACCAGCGCGAACGGGCCGAATCCGGCCGTGACGGGCGACCAGCCCCGCTCGGCGGCCTCAGGTTCCAGGGGTGCCAGGGGTGCCAGGGGTGCCAGGTGTTCCAGCCGCCACACCTCGATGGGCAGCACCCCCGTGCGGTGCGCCGCCGCGAGATCCCCGTCGCCGTTGTCCAGGGTGGAGGTGGCCAGCCCGCGCCAGGGGCCGGGCAGCGGGACGGTCCCGGTGGCCGGGCCGAGCGATGCGCGGGTCGGCTCCGGCAGCTCCTCGGCGAGCACCACCAGCGCCACCGCCCCGTCCTCGAACGGCACTTCCAGGAGCCAGGCCCCGTCCGGCGCCCGGGTCACGGCCAGCTCGGTGCGGTCCCCGGTGCCCGGGTCCCAGCGCTGGGCGCGCGGCCGGTCCTGGCCCTCCAGACGCACCCGGGCGGTGCGGCCGTCGGCGGGCACGAAGTCGTAGCCCTCGGTGCGCAGTTGCTCCCAGTACCGCTCCCAGGAGAAGCCGTCGGTGGGCCAGTCGCCCATGGGGAAGGCGACGATCGGCGCCCTGGTGCCGCTGCGGTCGTCGTGCGCGATGAGGGTGAGGACCAGCGCGTCGCGGTGGCGGCGGAGCAGGTACGGGGCGTCGGCGGTGACCCGCACGGGGCCCCGGGCCACCGCGCCGGGCACCTGCTCGGCGCTCTCGACGACGGTGACCAGGCCCCGCGCGACGGCGTCGGCGAACAGCCGCGCGGCCTCCGCGCCGTCGTCGTCGGAGCCGCCGGGGAACAGTTCGGGCGCCCGGGCCACGCACACCACCCGCCCGCCCGCCGCCGCGAAGCGGACCAGGGTGCGGGCCGCCGCGGCGTGCAGGGCGAGCGGTCCGGGCAGCACCACGGTGCGATAGCGTTCCTGGCCGATGACCAGGGCGGCGCCCGCCCCGTCGGCGGTCACCTCGCCGCCCGCCAGCGTGTTCTCGTCGAAGGTGTCGTGGTCGAGTCCCGCGCGCTCCAGCACCCCGCGGCGCTCGGCGAACCAGCAGTTGACGCCGTTGAGCTCGTGGTAGAGGCGGCCCGCCTCGGCCGCCGGCGCCAGCGGCCCGTCCAGCGTGAGATACGCCTGCGCGGCCGTGGTCGGCGACAGCAGGACCGTGTCGCACACATGGGCGCCCTCGGTCAGCACGGCGCACAGCCGCGCCACGGCGGTGGCGAACACGTGGTACGAGGGCCAGTACGGCTGGCGCCAGCAGGTGGACGGCGGCGCCCACTCCCACCAGCCGCCGACGGTGCTGTAGTAGACCGCGTGCGGGTCGTAGAGGGTGGCGCCCCGGCGCAGGAAGGGCGCGAGCCAGTCGTAGGTCTCCTCCAGCGTGCCGCCCCAGCCGGAGGAGTGGAACGCCTCGATCCAGGTGCGCCCGTGACCGAGCGCGTGCGCCATCGAGCTGTGCACCTTGGCGTCGCCCCAGTGGTCGCTACCCGGCGCCCCGTATCCGGCGTGGGTGCCCTGGTAGTCGCCGTACACCCGCACCCCGCCCACCGGGTCGCCCTCGCGGGCCGGCGAGGGCTGGTCGAAGCCGCAGACCAGGCCGTGCCGGGCGAAGAACGCCTCCTGGGGGTCGAAGAAGGCCCGGCGGCCCAGCCGGGCGCGGTGTTCGTGGTAGTCGCGGCGCACCCGCGCGGCATGCGGGTCCTCGCCCTCCCACAGCGCCCACAGCTCGGGAACCAGGTCGTAGCCGTACACCTCGGCGAAGCTCGCCGCGAAGTCGCGGCCCCAGGTGGGCAGGGCGGGCAGCTCGTCCTGGAAGAAGCCGCCGATGGAGCGGCCGAACCACTTTCCGACGTGCCGTTCGAGCGTGCCGTGCACCCGGTCGAGCAGCGCCGCGCAGGCGGCCTCGCCGAAGTAGTCGAAGCCGCTGACCCCGCTGTGCACCAGGGTGACCTGGGCCGGGCCGCCGCTCCAGCGGGCCGCGCCGCCGGTGATCGGCACCGCGACCCGCCCGGCCGCGGCGCCGCCGTCCCGCATGGGGACGGCGTACGCCGCGAGCGCGGTGTGGCCGGTCGGCGGCCGCACCACGGTCTCGCCACCCTCCGCCGTTACGCTCGTACGGTGGAGGGCGAGCCCGGCGAACTCCGGGTTCCGCGCGGTCAGCTGCCCCTGGAAGTTGGCGCCCGAGAACCCGATCTGGTCGTACATCCAGAGGCTGAACCCCAGCTCGTCGGCGTCCGCGCAGGCCCCGTCGAGCAGCCGCAGCCACTCCGCGCTCAGATACGGCGGGTCGTCCGCCAGCGAGCCGAAGGTCGGTCCGGTCGGCGCGAGGCACATCACCACGGCCTGCCGGATGCCCTGGGAGGTCAGCTCCGCCATCTGCCGCCGCAGCCGCTCCCGGGTCACCTTCGCACCGCTCCACCACCAGATCGGCAGCGGCCCGTATTCGGGTGCGGGGTCGGTGAACCGGGAGAGCAGTTCACGTGCTGCGTCCGTCACACCGCCGCCCGGCGCTCGGCCTCGATCGCGTCCAGGGACTTCCCGGCCGTGTCCGGCATGAAGAAGTACCCGATGCCGCCGCTGATGACCAGGAACGTGGTCAGCAGGGCCGCGATGGTGGTGATCCCCGAGTCGGCGAGGTGGGGCACGAAGTAGCTCCAGATGCCGAGGCAGGTGCGCGCCGTGCCGAAGGTGAAGCCCTGGGCGGTGCCGCGCAGCATGGTCGGGAAGAGCTCCTGGCTGAACGTCTTGTAGAACGCCTCACCGGCCAGCGAGGCCCCCACGCCGAACAGGAAGGTGTTCAGGAGGATCGTCGGCACGGTGAAGGGGAACCACAGGAAGAGCGCGTAGGCGATGATCTGCATCACCGCTCCGACGGCCCACAGCATCCGGCGGGTGCGGTGGTCGCGGTCGGTCAGCGGCATGAACACCAGGACCGTCGCGGCGATGCCGACGCCGAACCCGGCACAGGACAGCGCCACGCTGGTCCCCTGGCCGCCCGCGCCCAGGTTCTTGACCATGTACGGGGTGAACAGCCCGGCGGTGCCCGCGGCCAGGTTCCAGAACAGGTAGAAGCTCCCGGTCCACAGCAGCGCCTTCAGGTGCGCCCCGCGGAACAGCTGCCGCACCCCGGCCGCCGCGGCGGCCGCACCCTCGCCCGCCTTGCCCGCCTTGCTCGCCGCGGCCTTCCACACCGCCGACTCGGTCATCCCTCTGCGCAGCGCCCAGGTGATCAGCGCGACCACGAACAGATGGAGGAAGACGATGCGGATGCCCAGCAGATCCAGCGGGGAGAGCGCGAACGCCAGCAGGAGCACGATCAACGGCCCGACGTTCCAGGCGACCTGGGTGAACCCGAGCAGCTTGCCCCGGGCCCTGGCCGGCGAGAACTCCCCCACCAGCGCCAGCGAGGTCGGCACGTCGGCGCCCACCGCCACGCCCACCACGAAGGTGCCGATGAACAGCATCGCCGGGTTGACGGCGAGCGCGATCAACAGGATCGCGGCCGCGTACACCAGCAGGTCCCACTGGTAGATCCGCTTGCGGCCGAGCTTGTCGCCGAGCCGCCCGCCGATGAAGGCCCCGACCGCCGCGCCGATGGCGTTGGGGCCGATGGCCGCGAGCGCGCCGACGCCGGTGAGGCCCGAGTCGCTGAGATTGAGTTCGTCCTGGAAGAGCGCCAGGCCCGCGCCCAGCGCCACGATCGACCCGGCGTCCAGGTACGAGGCCATGCCGGCCAGGACCGACCATTTCCACTGCTGACGGCTGATGGTGCCCTCGGCCTCGGCCTCGGCCGAGGATCCTTGGGTCTCTTGATGCATGGTCATCCGGTCGCTCCCGTCCTCATTGACGTGTAGAAGCGGTGTGTAGAACGTTCTCCGAATTGAAACGACTCAACCGTGGGGCTCGGGGGGTGCGGGGGTCAAGTCACGGGCAGATAACGATGCGAAATCCAAGGTCCAGCGATCATGGAGGGTGGGTTCCCTTCGACGGCGTACAGTGGCGGACGTAGACCGTTTCACAGGACACCGGAGAGAGAGAACCCATGGCCCGCACGAGCGGCCGGCGCCGCGTGACGATCACGGATGTCGCACAGCACGCCGGGGTCTCGACGTCAGCCGTGTCCAAGGTGCTGCGCAACGCCTACGGCGTGAGCCCCGCCATGCACGAGCGCGTGCGCTCCGCCATGGCCGAGCTCGACTACCGCCCGCACGCCGCCGCCCGCGGCATGCGCGGCCGGACGTACACGATCGGCGTCCTGCTGGACAACATCCGCAACGCCTTCTTCGCCGACATCCTCGACGGTGTCAACACCGAGCTCCGAGGCGGCGACTACCAGGTGCTGATCGGCGCGGCCGGCTTCGACGAGGAGGACCAGACCAGACTGGCCCGGGCGCTGGTGGACCGGCAGATGGACGGGCTGATCCTCATCGGCCCCGGCTTCCCCCGCACCGAGGTACTGCGCACGGCGGCCACCGTGCCCACGGTGGTGATCGGCCACCACGACCTGGCCGAGGAGCACGACTCGGTCGTCGACGCCGACGCCCTGGGCGCGGGCCTGGTGATCGACCACCTGGTCCGGCTCGGCCACCGCCGGATCGCCCTGACCTCCACCCACGGCAACCGGGGCAGCGGCTGGTCGGGCACGCCCGAGCGGGTCCAGCGCCGCGGCTACCACGAGGCGATGCGGCGACACGGCCTCCAGGACCTGGCGCGGGTCGCCATGACCGCGTTCTCCGAGGAGGGCGGCTACCGGGCCGGGATGGAGCTGCTGTCCGCGGCGGACCGGCCGACCGCCGTCTTCGGAGGTGCGGACGTGGCCGCGATGGGGGTCTTCCGCGCCGCGCGCGAGCTGGGGCTGCGCATCCCCGAGGACTTCTCGCTCGTGGGCTACAACAACACGGCCGTCGCCGCGCTCGCGCCCGTCCGCCTCACCAGCGTCGACCAGGCGGGCGGCCTGATGGGCACGACGGCGGCGCGGCTGCTCCTGGAGCGCATCGAGGGCCGCACGCGGTCCGTGCTGATGACAGTGTCCCCGACCCTCGTGGTCCGCGGCACCACGGGCCCCCCACCGCCGGCCGACGGGTAGGGGTGTCCGAAGGATCTCTCCCCTCCCTGCCCCTTCCCGCAACCAGGGGCTTCGCCCCTGGACCCCCGCGGTCTGGGGCTACCGCTCCGCAGCGTGGCCGCCGCAGGCGTCAAGATCCGCCGGCCGACGGCCAGGCGGCTGCGGGCCGGGAGGGGGGCTCCCGGCCCGCGTGGGGGTCAGTCCACGAACAGGAGGTCGCGGGTGGCCGCCGCACCCGTGAGCGCGCCGGCGAAGTTGTCCTCGACCTCGGCCTTCTCCGCCGCGTTGGGGTTGGGGTTGGTGCACGGGATGCCGGCCGTGGAGCCGGACATCAGGCTCGAGCAGGGGCCCGGCTTCATGTCGGGCAGCCCCAGGATGTGGCCGAACTCGTGGGACGAGATCCGCACGGTGTTGTAGCCCTCGTCGACGGCCTGCCGCCCGAAGTAGATCGTGCCGCTGCCCAGGCTGGACGTGGCGGTGCGCGGCCAGCCGTTGTCCGCGATGATGCGGATGTTCGCCCGCTGGCCCGAGGCGACCGGCTTCAGGTCCACGTTCGCCACGCTGTCGTTCCAGATCGCGGCGCCCTTGGTGACGGCGTCCTTGAACTCCGCGGCCTGGGACGCGTCGTACGTCAGCACCCTCGCGGCGATGGCGTGCTGCTGCGCCGACCCTGACCCGGACGCGGGCGCCGCCACCGCCTGGCCGCCCGCCAGGGCGAGCACCGCCACCGCGACGGCGGGTAATGCGCGCAGAGCCTTGCTTGATCTCACGATCGGCCTCCTCGTGGGGTAAGGGCTGTATCGATATGCGGCTACGCCGCGCGGTTGTTGACGCGGGCATGACGATCCCACATGCCTCACGGCCACATTGCCCACCCACAGCCATCCCCAACCGGCCCCCGCGGGCGGCCGCCGCCCGGCACGATCCACCTTTTCGGCCTACTAGACTCGCCGGGTGCCTCTCCCCGAGAACGATCCCCTCACGAACGGTGACATCGGCGACCCGGACCCCGGCGGCCCGGACACAAGAGAGCCGGTCCCGAGCGGCGCGAGCGACGCGCTGCGCGTCCTCGGCCGGGTCTTCGGCTACGACTCGTTCCGGGGCGATCAGCAGGAGATCATCGACCATGTGATCGCCGGGGGCGACGCGCTGGTCCTGATGCCGACGGGCGGCGGCAAGTCGCTGTGCTACCAGATCCCCGCGCTGGTCAGGAAGGGCGTCGGGGTCGTCGTCTCGCCGCTCATCGCGCTGATGCAGGACCAGGTCGACGCGCTGCGGGCGCTCGGCGTGCGGGCGGGGTTCCTCAACTCCACCCAGGACCTGGACGAGCGGCGGCTGGTCGAGGCGGAGTTTCTCGCGGGCGAGCTGGACCTGCTGTACCTCGCGCCGGAGCGGCTGCGGGTGGAGTCGACGCTCTCGCTGCTGGGCCGGGGCTCGATCTCGCTGTTCGCCATCGACGAGGCGCACTGTGTGGCGCAGTGGGGCCATGACTTCCGGCCCGACTATCTGGCCCTGTCCGAGCTGCACGAGCGCTGGCCCGACGTACCCCGTATCGCGCTGACCGCGACGGCCACCGAGGCCACCCACGCCGAGATCGCCTCGCGGCTGAAGCTCCAGGACGCCCGCCACTTCGTGGCCAGCTTCGACCGGCCCAACATCCAGTACCGCATCGCGCCCAAGAACGACCCCAAGCGCCAGCTGCTGGAGCTGCTGCGCACCGAGCACCCGGGGGACGCGGGCATCATCTACTGCCTGTCCCGGGCCTCGGTCGAGAAGACCGCCGAGTTCCTGGTGCAGAACGGGATCGCGGCGCTGCCGTACCACGCGGGGCTCGACGCCCGGACCCGGGCCGAGAACCAGGCGCGGTTTCTGCGGGAGGACGGGCTGGTCGTGGTCGCCACGATCGCGTTCGGCATGGGCATCGACAAGCCCGATGTGCGGTTCGTCGCCCATCTGGATCTGCCCAAGTCGGTCGAGGGCTACTACCAGGAGACCGGCCGGGCCGGGCGGGACGGGCAGCCCTCCACCGCCTGGCTGGCGTACGGCCTCCAGGACGTCGTGCAGCAGCGCAAGATGATCGACGGCTCTGAGGGTGACGCGGCCCACCGGCGCCGCCTCGCCGCCCATCTCGACGCGATGCTGGCGCTGTGCGAGACGGTCGAGTGCCGTCGGGTGGGGCTGCTCGCGTACTTCGGCCAGCCGAGCACCGCGTGCGGCAACTGCGACACCTGTCTGACGCCCCCGGAGTCCTGGGACGGCACCGTCGCCGCGCAGAAGCTGCTGTCCACGGTGGTGCGGCTCAAGCGGGAGCGGAACCAGAAGTTCGGCGCCGGCCAGTTGATCGACATCCTGCTCGGCAAGAAGACCGCCAAGGTGATCCAGTTCGACCACGACTCCCTGTCCGTGTTCGGGATCGGCACGGAGCTGCGCGAGGCCGAATGGCGGGGTGCGGTGCGCCAGTTGCTCGCCCAGGGGCTGATCGCCGTGGAGGGCGACTACGGCACGCTGGTGCTCTCCGAGACGAGCGGCGAGGTGCTGGGCGGGCAGCGCCAGGTGATGCTGCGGCGCGAGCCGGAGCGGGCGCCCCGGGCCGCGAAGGCGTCCTCGTCCGGCAAGTCCGGCCGCGCCGCCGCCGCTCCGGCCGATCTGGCGCCGGAGGCGGTGCCGGTGTTCGAGCGGCTGCGGGCATGGCGCGCGGCCACCGCCAAGGAGCAGGGCGTCCCGGCGTATGTGATCTTCCATGACGCCACGCTGCGCCAGATCGCGACGCTGTCGCCCGGCACCCTGGCGGAGCTCGGCACGGTCAGCGGTGTCGGCGAGAACAAGCTGGCCAAGTACGGGCAGTCGATCCTGGACACGCTCGCGCTCACGGAGGAGTGACGCGGGTGAGGGGCGGGTCCGGCCGGACCCGCCCCTCACCCGGTTTCCGCGCTACAGCGTCTGTTGCAGCCGGTCCGCCATCAGCGTGATGAAGCGCCCCGGGTCGCTCAGCTCGCCGCCCTCGGCGAGCAGCGCCATGCCGTGGATCAGCTCGGCCGTCTCCGCAAGACCGTCCCCCTCCGCGTTCGCGCCGTGGGCCTCGCGCAGGCCGGTCACCAGCGGGTGCGTGGGGTTGAGTTCGAGGATGCGCTTGATCTGGGGCATGTCCTGGCCCATGGCGCGGAACATGTTCTCCAGCGCCGGGGTGACATCGTGGGTGTCACCGACGATGCAGGCGGGCGAGGTGGTCAGCCGGGAGGACAGCCGCACCTCCTTCACCTGCTCGCTCAGGGTCTTCGTCATCCAGGACAGCAGCTCGGCGAAGTCCTTCTGCCGCTGCTCGCGCTCGGCCTCGCCCTCCTTCTTCTCCTCCTCGGTGTCGAGGTCGACCTCGCCCTTGGCGATCGACTGGAACTGCTTGCCGTCGAACTCCGGCACGGACCCGATCCACATCTCGTCGATCGGGTCGGTGAGCAGCAGCACCTCGTAGCCCTTGGCCCGGAAGGCCTCCATGTGGGGCGAGCTCTCGATGATCGAGCGCGACTCGCCCGTCACGTAGTAGATGTGCTGCTGGCCCTCCTTCATGCGGTCCAGGTACTGCCGCAGGGTGGTGGGCCGCTCCGCGTCGTGGGTCGAGGCGAAGGAGGAGATCTCCAGGATCGCGTCGCGGTTGTCGAAGTCGTCGAGGAGGCCTTCCTTGACGGCGCGGCCGAACTCCCGCCAGAACGTGGCGTAGCCCTCGGCGTTGGCGGACATCATGTCCTTGACCGTCGACAGCACCTTCTTGACCAGGCGCCGGCGCATCAGCTGGATCTGGCGGTCCTGCTGGAGGGTCTCGCGGGACACGTTCAGCGACAGGTCCTGCGCGTCGACGACGCCCTTGACGAAGCGCAGATACTCCGGCATGAGCTCTTCGCAGTCGTCCATGATGAACACGCGCTTGACGTAGAGCTGCACACCGCGCTTGCGCTCCCGCATGAACAGGTCCAGCGGCGCCTGGGACGGGATGAACAGCAGCGCCTGGTACTCGAAGGTCCCCTCCGCCTGCATGCGGATGGTCTCGAGCGGGTTGTTCCAGTCGTGGCTGATGTGCTTGTAGAACTCGTGGTACTCGTCGTCGGAGACCTCGTCCCTGGAGCGCGCCCACAGCGCCTTCATCGAGTTGAGCGTCTCGGGCTCGACGGCGGGCTCGGCCTCTTCTTCCTTGTCCGAGGCGGTGTCCGAGGCGGTGTCCGAGGCGGCGTCCACGGCCGTGTCCGCGGCCGTGGACTCGGCGGCCATGCGGATGGGCCAGGTGATGAAGTCGGAGTATCGCTTGACGATCTCCTTGATCTTCCGCGGGGAGGTGTAGTCGTAGAGGTGGTCCTCGGTGTCCTCCGGCTTCAGCCGCAGGGTCACGGAGGTGCCCTGGGGCGCCTCGTCGACCGCCTCGATCGTGTAGGTGCCCTCGCCGGTGGAGTCCCAGCGGGTGCCCTGGCTCTCCGTCGCGTGCCGCGTCACCAGCGTGACCTGGTCGGCCACCATGAAGCCGGAGTAGAAGCCGACGCCGAACTGCCCGATGAGATCGTCCGGAGCCGCGGCGTCCTTCGCCCCCTCCTTCGACTCCTTCAGTTCGCGCAGGAACTCGGCGGTGCCGGACTTGGCTATGGTCCCGATGAGCTGGACCACGTCGTCATGCGACATGCCGATGCCGTTGTCGCGCACGGTCAGCGTGCGGTGCTCGTCGTCCACCTCGATCTCGATGTGCAGATCGGAGGTGTCCGCCCGCAACTCCTCGCCTCGGAGCGCTTCCAGCCGCAGTTTGTCCAACGCGTCGGACGCGTTGGAGATGAGCTCCCGGAGGAAGACGTCCTTGTTGGAGTAGATGGAGTGGATCATCAACTGCAAGAGCTGGCGCGCCTCGACCTGAAACTCGAACGTTTCGGCCTGTGTGTTCACATGCTTCCCTTCACGAGCGAGTACCTGACGCCAGCTTAGAGGCGGCCGCCGCCCTCGGAGGGGCGGAACGGGGCAGGACTAGGGGGGGTACGAACCGGCATGCTGACGCCCGGCCCGGCGGCCACGGCGTCGGTGCGGCCTGTTGGGCCCTTGCCAGGGGATACGGCACGATGATTTTCTTCGCACGGCATGAGCCGCCTCGGCGCGATCAGGCGACATCGTCGGTCCGAGACATGCCCCGTCCGTGCGTCCTGGCGTCAAGAGGGAGCTGCCTGCCCATGGCCCTGTTCGACCTTCCGCTCGATCAACTGCGCGACTACCGGCCGCGGATCACCGAACCCGAGGACTTCGACCGGTTCTGGGAGAAGACCCTCGCCGAGGCTCGCGAACACGAGCTGAACGCCACGTTCACGCCGGTCCGCACGGCGCTCACCGGTATGGAGGTGTACGACGTCACCTTCGCGGGGTTCGGCGGCCACCCGGTCAAGGGCTGGTTTCTGCACCCGGCCGGGGCCCGGGAGCCACTGCCGGTCGTGGTCGAGTACATCGGCTACGGCGGCGGCCGCGGGCTGCCGCACACCCATCTGGTGTGGCCGGCCGCGGGCTTCGCCCATCTCGTGATGGACACCCGTGGCCAGGGCAGCGGCTGGACCAACGGTGACACCCCGGACCCGGTCGGCTCGGCGCCCGCGTACCCGGGGTTCATGACCCGGGGCATCGAGAACCCCGAGGACTACTACTACCGGCGGGTCTTCACCGACGCCGTGCGCGCGGTGGAGGCGGCCCGCTCCCACCCGCTGACCGACCCCGCCCGCACCGCGGTCGTCGGCGCCAGCCAGGGCGGGGGCATCGCGCTGGCCGTGGGCGGCCTGGTGCCCGACCTGGCCGCGATCGCCCCCGACGTGCCCTTCCTGTGCCACTTCCCGCGGGCGGCGACGCTGACCGACCGCGATCCGTACCGCGAGATCGGCAACTACCTCAAGACCCACCGCGGCAAGGACGAGCGGATCTTCCGCACGCTCTCCTATTTCGACGGGGTCCACTTCGCCGCCCGGGGGCGGGCGCCGGCGCTCTTCTCGACCGCGCTGGAGGACCAGACCTGCCCGCCGTCCACCGTGTTCGCCGCTTACAACACCTACGCGGGCGAGGACAAGCGCATCGAGGTGTACTCGTTCAACGGCCACGAGGGCGGCGGCCCCGTCCACCAGGAGGTCCAGCTGGACTGGCTGCCGCCGAAACTGCGGTAGTCCCCGAGCACCCCAAGGGCGGACGGCCGGGCCCGGAGATGGTTGAGAGCCTTCGGGGAGGCTCCCTCCGGACCGGCCGTCCGTCCTTCTTTCCCCCCACCTTGTGGGGATAAATCCTGGCTGGTGGCCGGCGGCGGGGGCAGGGCCGTCCGACCCCGGAACCAGGGCCGTCCGGCCCTGGACGAATGATCGGTTCAGCGGCCGAACTGCGCGCCACCGTTGATGTGGAGCACCTGGCCGGTGACATAGGCCCCCTCCGGGGAGGCCAGATAGCGGATGGCGGCCGCGATCTCGGCGGGGTGGCCGGGCTGCCCGGTGAGCGTCTGCCCGATCTGCTGCGCGATGAACTCGGGAGTGCCCCGCTCGCCGAAGAACTCGGTGTCCTGGACATAGCCGGGGGCCACCGCGTTGACCGTGACGCCCTCCGCGCCGAGCCGCTTGGCCAGGTCGTAGGTGTAGACGTGCAGATGCGCCTTGGTGCCGCCGTAGGAGCCGGGGCCGCGCAGCGACGCCACGGAGGACAGGTGCACGATCCGGCCGCCGGGCCGGGTGAGGTGCGGCAGCAGGCCTTCGGTCAGCAGCACCGCGGTCAGCACATTGGCCGTGAAGTTCCGCTGGAACTGGTCGGCTATGCCTTCGAGGGTGCCGTCGTTGCCGGGCGCGACATTGCCGCCCGCGTTGGTGACCACGACGTCGACCGGGCCGTCCGCGGCGATGAACTCGACGGCGCGCCGGGTCTGCCCGGGGTCGCTGAGGTCGGCACTGGTCCAGGTGACCAGGTCGGCCCCGTGCGCGGCGTTGACCTTGTCCGCCGCGGCGCGCAGCACCTCGGCGCGGCGGCCGAGGATGACCACCCGGTCCCCGTCGGCGGCGAAGGACTCGGCGGTCGCGAGCCCGATGCCCGTGCCGCCGCCCGACACCACGATCCGTCGTCCCATCCCGGCCTCCCCGTGCAACTTATTGAACCTTGGCCATATCCGTGAACAGACGCTAGGGAGTAAGCGCTTTCCCGTCAAGGGGCCCACCGACCCTCGGGGCCTCGACGGGCCGTCGGCGAGCTCCTCGCTCCGGACCGCCGTTCGGCCGTATCCGCGTTTGGCCGCCGGGCCGCCGGGATACGGCAGCGTTTGGCTCCATACCTTGCCCCGCCCCGCCCCGGAGGCTCCAGGTGTTCGCTGTCCCGCTCGCTCACGCCGCCACCGAGGGCGATCTCAGCGGGGCCCGGGCGCAGATGGGGTTCTCGCTGGCCTGGCACATCGTGGTGGCCTGTCTGGGGGTGGGACTGCCGCTGCTCACCCTGATCGCCGAATGGCGGGGGTGGCGCACCGGGGATCCGGCCCTGCGGATCCTGGCCCGGCGATGGGCGCGGGCCATGGGGGTGCTGTTCGCGGTCGGCGCGGTGTCGGGCACGATCCTCAGCTTTGAGCTCGGGCTGCTGTGGCCGGGGCTGATGGGGACGTACGGGCAGGTGATCGGGTTGCCGTTCGCGCTGGAGGGGATCGCGTTCTTCATCGAGGCGATCTTCGTGGGCCTCTATCTCTACGCGTGGGACCGGCTGTCGCCCGGCAAACACCTGCTCACCGGGGTGCCGATCGTCGTCGCCGGGGTGGCCTCGGCGTTCTTCGTGGTGTGTGCCAACGCCTGGATGAACCAGCCGCGTGGCTTCGAGCTGTCCCGCGACGGGCGCGTGGTGTCCGTCGACCCCTGGGCCGCGATGATCAACCCGGCCGCGCCACCGCAGACCACGCATATGATCCTGGCCGCGCTGATGGTGGCCGCGTTTCTGACCGCGAGTGTGTACGCCGTGGCGCTGCTGCGCGGCCGCCGGGACCGGTACCACCGGGCCGGGTTCTTCATCCCGTTCACGGTCGGGGCGGTCGTCACCCCCTTCCAACTGGTCGTCGGGGACTGGGCGGCCCGTTTCGTGGCCGAGTTCCAGCCGGTCAAGCTCGCCGCCATCGAGGGCGTCTACCGCACCGGCGACCATGCGCCGCTGACGATCCTCGGCATCAGCAACGGCCACAGCGGGCTCAAGTACGGCCTGGAGATCCCGAGCGGCCTGTCGCTGCTGATCGGTTACAGCCCGGACACCGTGGTGCGCGGCCTGTCGGAGGTGCCCCGGTCCCAGTGGCCCGCCGTGACCGGGGTCCACCTCGCCTTCGACCTGATGGTGGGGGCGGGGATGTTCCTGCTGTTCATGGGCGTATGGCTGGTGCTCGCCCGGTGGTGGCGGCGGCGCTCCGGCACCGACGACATCCTGAACGTGCCCGGCACCCGGCCCTTCCTGCTCCTCGCGGTCCTGACCGGACCGGCCGCCGTGGTGGCCCTGGAGTGCGGATGGGTGGTCACCGAGCTGGGCCGTCAGCCCTGGGTCGTGCAGGGGATCATGACGGTCCGGGAGGCGGTGAACCCCGCGCCCGGGCTGCTGAACGGGCTGTGGCTGGTGCTGCTGGTCTATTTCGGCATGACGGTGGCCACCGTGTACGTGCTGCGCCGGCTGGCCCGGGACCGGCCGGTGCCGATCGCCCCGCAGGACAGCGACGTGCCCCGGTACCCGGTGACATGAGCGGTGACATGAGAGGGGCCGGCCGGTGCTCGCGAATCTGACGCTCGCGGTGATGTGGATCGGGCTCACCTGCTACGCCCTGTTCGGCGGCGCCGACTTCGGGGCCGGGCTGTGGGACCTGCTGGCGGGCCGCAGCGGGCCCGGCGCGCCGCGGCGGGCCCTCATCGAGCACACCATCGGGCCGGTGTGGGAGGCCAACCACGTCTGGCTGATCTTCGTGGTGGTGCTGCTGTGGGCGGGCTTCTCGCCGGTCTTCGCGGCCGTGATGTCCACGCTCTACATCCCGCTCACCCTGACCGCGCTCGGCATCATCGCGCGCGGCGCGGCCTTCGCCTTCCGCAAGGCCAGCACCGAGCTGTGGCAGAAACGGCTGTTCGGGGCCTGCTTCGCGCTGTCGTCCGTGCTCACCCCCTTCTTCCTGGGCACCGTCGCCGGCGGTGTCGCCTCGGGCCGTATCCCACCGGGGCTGGCGGCCGGGGACCTGATCACCAGTTGGCTGAACCCCACCTCCCTGCTGGGCGGGGTGCTGGCGGTGCTGACCTGCGCGCACCTCGCCGCCGTCTATCTGTGCGCGGAGACCGCCCGCCTGGGACGCCCGGAGCTGGGGGCGTGGTTCCGGACCCGGGCGCTGGTCAGCGGGCTGGCCGCCGGAGCGGTGGCGCTGGCCGGGATCGCGATCCTGCACGCCGACGCCCCGCACCTGTTCCATGGGCTCACCCATCGCGCCCTGGCGCTGGTGCTGCTCAGCGCCTGCGCCGGGGTGGCCGCCCTGGCGCTGCTGCGGGGCAACCCCGGCCTGGCCCGGCCGCTGGCGGCGCTGGCGGTGGCGGCGATCCTCTGGGCGTGGGGCATGGCCCAGTACCCGGCCATGCTCGTCCCCGGTGTCACCGTCGGCGATGCCGCGTCCACCCACGCGGTGCTCGCCGCCTGCCTGCTCAGCCTGGCGATCGGCTCGCTGGTCCTGGTGCCGTCCCTGTGGTGGCTCTACTCGGTGTTCCAGCACGAGCCGGACGCGGAGCCGTCGCCGGGCGACGCCGCCCACTAGGCCCGGACAGGGCCTCGGGGTGTGCGGCTGATCCGGCGCCCATTTATGTCGATGTTTATGGCGGTCCGCGCGATACCGGACCGCATATCGGGCACTCGGGGCTCTGGAGCGAAATGATTGCAGGAGGCGATCATGACGGAACCGACCCATGCGACTATGGAGTCGCATCCCGACATCCTGGAGATGCGGGAACGCCACACCTGGGCCGAGCGGGCGGCGAGCACTCCCGCGGCCCAGGCCGTCGAAGCGATATCCCTGATCACCGGCCTCTACCTTGCCGCATCCGCCTGGATCGTGGGTTTCAACGGCATGATGACCCTGGCCGTGACCAACCTGATCGTCGGAGTCGCTTACGCGCTGCTGATGGGCGGCTTCGGCCATGCCTATGAGCGCACCCACGGCATGGCATGGGCCGCCGCGCTGCTGGGCGTGTGGACCATCATCGCGCCGTGGGTGGTCTCGGGAGCCGTGGCCACCATGCGCACCATCATCAGCAACGTCGTCGTCGGCGCTGTCGCCCTGGTACTGGCGCTCGCCGCCAGCTCGCTCGCGCAGAAGGCTGCCCCGGGCAGCCAGGGCAGCCGGGGCACGACCGCTCGTGCGGGGCGCTGACGGCCCGGAACAAGAGCGGAGGCGTGCCATGACCGAGCCCTACCGCTCCACCCCGTCCCAAGCGGAAGGCGAGCGAGAGAACGAAGTGCCTGCCGAAGCCATGCATCCCGACGTACCGGTCACGACCCCCTCGCAGGCGGAGGGGGAGCGCGAAGAGGAGGAGGAGACGGAGGAGGAGACGAAGGAGTAGCGACTTCACCAGGGCTCGGAGGCCCGCGGCCCCAACCGGGGTCCGAGCCGGGCCGGTGACGGCGATCACTGGCCCTCCTCGATCCTCGATCACGGGAGGACCCGCCGTGAAATTCGGTATCTCGACCTTCGTCACCGACCAGGGAGTCAGCCCGGCCGCGCTGGGGCGGGCCCTCGACGAGCGGGCGTTCGACTCGCTCTTCATCGCCGAGCACACCCATATCCCCGTGGAGCGGCGCTCCCCCTACCCGGGCGGCGGCGAGCTGCCGGAGATCTACTACCGCACGCTCGACCCGTTCATCGTGCTGAGCACCGCGGCCGCGGTCACCGAGCGGCTGCTGCTGGGGACCGGCGTCGCCTTGGTGGCACAGCGGGACCCGATCGTCACGGCGAAGGAGGTGGCCTCGCTGGACCTGGTCTCCGGCGGGCGGGCCGTCTTCGGGGTCGGCGTCGGCTGGAACCGCGAGGAGATGGAGAACCACGGTACGGACCCGACCACGCGCGGCCGTCTGGTGAATGAGCGGCTGCGCGCGATGCGGGAGCTCTGGACCACGGAAAAGGCCGAATTCCACGGCGAATTCGTGAACTTCGACCCGGTGTACCTGTGGCCCAAGCCGGTGCGGCGCCCGTACCCGCCGATCTATGTGGGCGGCGGTGAGAGCGCCTTCCCCCGGATCGCCGCGCTCGGGGACGCCTGGCTGGCCAACAGCGTTCCGCCGGAGCAACTGGGCCCGCAGATCGAGCGGCTGCGCGAGGTGGCCGGCCGGGATGTGCCGGTGACGGTGTACGGGGTGCCGGACACCCCCGAGGTGATCGACGGGTACGCGCGGGTCGGGGTGGAGCGGGTCCTGTTCTTTCTGACGACCGCGCCGGAGCCGGAAACGCTCCGCGATCTCGACACGATGGCCCAGGTCGCCGCCCGGTTCCGGTGAGCGGCCGGCGGCCGCGCGATGCCCACGATGACGAGCGCCCGGGCGCGGGGGCGCTTCGCGCTGGCCAGGGTCGCCCGGCTGGCGACCGTCGGCGACGGGGGGCGGCCCCATCTGGTGCCGGTGGTGTTCGCGCTGACCGGGGACACGGTGGCCACGGCGGTCGACCACAAACCGAAGCGGTCGGCGCGGCTCAGGCGTCTGGACAATATCCGGGTCAACCCCGCCGTATGCCTCCTGGTGGACGCCTACGACGAGGACTGGGACCTCTTGTGGTGGGCGCGGGCCGACGGCACGGCCCGTGTTCTGCCACCCGCCGACGGGTCGGCCGCCTCCGCCGGGTACGTCGGGCTGCTCGCCGCCAAATACGCGGCGCAGTACGCGGACCGGCCCCCGCGGGGGCCGGTCGTGGAGATCGCGGTGGACCGGTGGAGCGGCTGGCAGGCCACCGAGGGCGATAACACGTGAGCCCGACCGGGGCCACCGCGCCATCAGGCGAAGAGACGCATACGGGGAGAGGATGGTGGTGTCGGATACGGCCTTCTGTTCCATCAAGGAGGTGGACGGCCATGAGTTTCTCCTCCGACGACGCACACGGCGCCGAGCAGCGGCGCGAGCAACCCTATGGCGCCGAACAGCGAGGTGCCGAACAACGGGGTACGGAGCCTTACGGCGCCGAACGGCGAGGCGAACGGCCCCCCGAGGCCGAGGCCCCGCTCCCCGGTCTCCTGACCACGTTGTCCAACGCCGCCTGGCAGGTCCTGGTGACCACGGGCCTCGTGGCGGTCGCACTGGGCGTCATGGTGCTGGTCTGGCCAGGGGAGACCCTGGCGGTACTCGGTGCCCTGTTCGGCGCCTATCTGGTGGTCACCGGGGTCTTCCAGCTGGCGGGGGCCTTCGGCGCACATGTGCCGGGGCATCTGCGGGTGCTGAGCGTCATCAGCGGCGCGCTCGCCGTGCTGCTCGGTCTGCTCTGCTTCCGCGGACCGGCGCAGTCGATCCTGCTGCTGGCCCTGTGGATCGGGTTCTCGTGGCTGCTGCGGGGCGTCATGATGACCGCCGCGGCCATCTCCCACGAGGGGATGCCGGCCCGCGGCTGGCAGATCTTCCTCGGCGTCGTCAGCATGCTGGGCGGCATCATCCTGATCGTCGCGCCCTTCGGCTCCATCACGGCGCTCGCCGTGGTGGCCGGCATCTGGCTGCTGGCGCTGGGCGTGCTCGAGGTCTTCCACGGCGTCCAGCTGCGTGTCGAGCTGGGCCACCACGCCCCGGGCAGGGCGGAACACCGCCCGCACTTCCCGGGCTTCCGGCCGCACCCCCAGCCGTAGCCCCGTAGCCGTGGCCCGTAGGCGTGGCCCATGGCGGTGACCCCGTTCATGGCTCTCCCCGCGCGCCTCCCCCGCTGTTAGCCTCTGGTCCGGCAACCGGTTGTCACGCGGTTGCCCGACTCGGGGGCAGGCGAGCGAGGGGTGGGCCATGGTGCGGAAGGGCGGCGGGGACCTCGGGGGGCGCCGCAGCACGATCCGGGACGTCGCGGCCCGCGCGGGGGTGTCCGCGTCCACGGTGTCGCGGGTGCTCGGCGGCGTGTATCCGGTGAGCACGCGGACGCGTGCCCGGGTGCAGCGGGCCGTGCGCGAGCTGGACTATGTCGCCGATGCCCACGCCAAAGCGGTGGCGGGCGCCGGCACCCCGGCGCTCGCGTTCGTCCTGGACGACATCACCGGGCCGTCGTTCGCGCTCATGGCGCACGGGGTGGAGCGCGAGGCGGCCCGGCTCGGCCATCTGTGCCTGGTGTGCAGCACCGACGGGGACACCGGCCACGAGCTGGGGTTCATCGAGAGGATGCGGGCCCAGCGCGCCGCCGCCGTGATCCTGGTGGGCGGCGCCGTGGACAGCCCCGAGTACCGCCGGCGCATGGCCCGCGTCGCCGATTCACTGGCCTCGGCCGGGTCGCGGCTGGTCCTGTGCGGGCGGCCGCCGCTGGCCCCCGGCACCCCGGTGACGGTCATCGAGTACGACAACGAGAACGGGGCCTTCGCGCTGTGCGCCCATGTCCTCGCCCAGGGCCACCGGCGGGTCCTCTTCCTCGGGGGCAGCCCGGAGAACACGGCGGCCCAGGGCCGCGAGCGCGGCTATCTGGCCGCGCACCGCGCCCGCGGCATCGAGCCGGACCCGGCGCTGCGCCTGTCCGGCGACTTCACCCGTGACTCGGGCCACCGCCTGCTGCGCCGGGCCCTGGACCAGGGGCTCGCGTTCACCGCCGTGATGGCCGCCACGGACATGGTCGCGGCGGGGGCGCTCACCGCTCTGCACGAGGCGGGGCTGAGCGTACCCGGCGATGTGTCGCTCGCCGGGTACGACGACATCCCGTTCGCGCGCGATCTGCACCCGCCGCTGACCACGGTCCATGTGCCCTACGAGCAACTGGGCCGCCTCGCCGTCCGTACGAGCCTGGGCAGAACACCGGACGCCCCGGACGAACACCTGCTCCTGGGCACCCATGTGGTGATCCGCGACTCGGTGGCCCCACCCGCCGGGGCACCGCTCTGACCGGCGCGGCAACCGGTTTCCCCCACGGGGGAGCCGCTCAGCGCGCCACGGTCCCGATGGCGGAGCTGGGCCCGGAGCGGGACTTCACGATCGACGGCACCTGGGAGGCGGGGTCCAGGGTGTAGTTGTAGTACGTCTTCGGGTCGAAGGCCGTGCCGCCGCTCTCGTTGCGGCCGGTGGTGCCCGCGAAGACGCTGCCCCGCTGCACCAGGGAGGCCGTGGCGTCCTTGATGACCGGGTTCTTCATGCCCTCGAAGTAGCTGTTCTCCAGCACCATCTTGGTGTTGCCGCGGGCGTAGTTGCCGTAGGAGGAGTTGATGCTCGTCCCCGGGTCGTCCTGGAGATAGTTGTTGTACAGGTGCGCGTGCGCGACGTTGTCGGTGGACGGATTGCGCTGCTCGGTCTCGTGGAACCAGTTGTGGTGGATCGTGATGTCGGCGGTCGTGTTCTCCGTCCAGCCGATGCCGAAGGCCTTGTTGTGCTGCTGTAGCCGGTTCCAGGACACCGTGAGGTAGGTGGTGTCCTTGCGGCTGTCGATCAGGCCGTCGGCCATGTGCCGCAGATCGTTGTGGTCGATCCACACATGGTGGGCGCCGTCCATCTGGATGCCGTCCCAGTCGTGGTCCTTGTCGTTCCAGGTGCCTTCGTAGGAGTCGCGGATCGTCAGATTGCGGATGATCACGTTGTGCACGCCCTGGCCGAGGAAGAAGCCGCCGCCGACGATCTGGCCCGCGGTCCCCGAGCCCACGATCGTCTTGTCCGAGGCGACCTTGATCTCCTTGCCCTTGGGGTCCATGGTGATCGCCCCGGCCACCACGATGATGTACGGGTCGGCGGACGTCGCGTACTTCTCCAGATCGGCGAGCGTCCGCACGGTCACGGTCGCCCCGCCCCGGCCGCCGTACGTCCCGTTCTGCCCCAACGCGTTGACGGAGGCGAAGCCGTCGGCGGCGTCATCGGCCCACGCCGCCGCGTCCATCGTCACCGCCGTCCCCGGTCCGGCCCGGTCCGGCGCGAAGGCGCCGCCGTCGGTGAGACCCACCGTGGCGCCCAGGGCCAGGGCCACTCCGGCCGTCAGGCCGAGCCTGCCCCAGCCCCTGCCCTGCCGCGTCTTGTGCCGCTCGGCTTCCATGGCCACCTCTTCCACAGCTCGGGGGATGTCGTCCATGCCCCTGTCGCCGCCGCAGGCCGAGAGGTTGCCCCATCGCGTCATCGGGTCGGGTCGGCTCCTCGGCAAACGATCGCGGGTACAAGGCACTGGGCGACGCGTTGCGGGTTGTTGTTTTGGGGTGCATTTCTGGCCCCCCGCAGTTTGCAGAGAGCCTTTCCGCGCGAGCGGCCCGTCCCAGAAGGAACTTGCCGAGCGCTGTGGCATCAGCGAGTCTCTGCTGTATGACATCGAGGCCGGCCGCCGAGGCCCCTTCCGAACTGACGATTTACCGGGCCGACACTGGACACGGGCGCATGAACCTCGGTCTGTACACGAACCGGGAGGCCGCCCGCGCCCACTGCGAGGACTACGCACGCGGTGGGCAGGACGACGTGCCATTCGCCTGGTACCCGAACGACGACAACGAGGCGGTAGAGGGCCTGTTCGTAGAGGGCGAGGGGTCGGACACCGGTTTCACGGTCACGGCGGTGCCCGTCGCCTCTGGGTACGACGGCAAGGCCGACGAGTGAGCCACGGGACCGCCCTGGCATTGCGGGCTGCCGGCCTGCGCCCTGACCGGCTTCGCCACCGCGCGGCAGCAGCTGCGGCGGAGCGCAGCGGAGCCTGCGGCTACGCCGCGACGGGCGGCTGCCATTCGATCATCAGAATCGTGGCGTCGTCGCTGAGTTCGTTCTTCCCCTGGTCGAGGATGGCATGGATGAGCAGGCGCAGCACCTCCGAGGCGTTCTGCCCCGCGGCCGTCGACCGGATGATGTAGTCGGCGAAGCGCTCCAGGCCGAACTGCTCGCCTGCTTCGTCGCGCGCTTCGACGATCCCGTCGGTGTAGAGCAGGATCTGGTCTCCGGGTTCCAGAGCCGTCTCGTACACCTGACGGCTGTCGCCGGACAGGCTGGCCGGCAGGCCCAGCGGCGGTTCGGGGGGCCGCACCAGCGCCTTCTGGTGCAGCCGGTGGCGGCGGATGAGCAGAGGCGGTGGATGGCCGCAGTTGCACCAGTGCAGCACGCCGGTGGGCATGTGCAGCTGGGCGAAGATGCCGGTGCAGAACTGGTCCGGCAGCGCCCGTGACAGCGCCTGATCCACGGCCGCGACCAGCTGTGCCAGGTCCGCACCGGTGCGCCGGGCATTGCGGCAGCCCGCCATGGCCACGGAGGTGGTGAGGCCGGACGCCAGATCGTGGCCCATGGCGTCGAGGATCGTGGCGTGCAGGATGTCCTCGGTGAAGGAGTGGTCGAAGGCGTCGCCGCCCAGCTCGTACGCGGGCTCCACGACCGCGGTCGACACCACCCTGCCGGTGCCGATCGAGCGCGGCGGCAGAAACGCCCGCAGCATCTCCGTGTTCAGCTGCATGGGCCGGGTGCGGGTGCGCTGCGCGAAGGAGTCGATGTAGGTGCGCTTGGACGTGATGATCAGGGCGAGGAACGAGGCCAGCACCCGGCAGCGCCAGAGCGTGTGCCCGTCCAGGGCCTTGCTGCGGAAGCACAGGACGCCCAGCCGCTCCGCCGCGTTGACCAGCGGCAGCCATACGAGCAGCCCGCCCGCGCCGTCCTCCGCCACCCGCAGGGAGTCCGTGCGGTACGCCCATCCGGCCAGGGAGCCGTCGACCTCCAGCTCCTCTTCGCCTTCATCCAGCGGCAGCAGCCGCCTCTGCTGGAGATCGATCAGATAGACGACGACCCGGCCCAGGCCCATGGCCTGGACATAGCGGTTCACGGCCTCGGGCAGCTCCGCGGGAGAAGCCTGTTCGGAGGCCCTGATCAGCTCCTCCAGCAGCGCTTCGGCGGTCTCGGCCGACGTCGTCCCGTCCGCGTCCACCATAGGGTCAACTGTACGGAATCCCGCTCAGGCGGGCAGGCGGGGCACGCTGTCGACGAGGCGGCGGGTGTACGGATGCGCGGGGGCGCCCAGCACCTGGGCGGTGTCGCCCTGCTCCACGACGCGGCCGCGCTCCAGGACCGCGGTCTGCTCGCACAGGGAGGCGACCACCGACAGGTCGTGGGAGACCATGACGATGGTCAGCCCGCGCTCCTGCTGCAACTCGGCGAGCAGGTCGACGACCTTGACCCGGGTGGTGACGTCGAGCGCGCTGACGGGTTCGTCGGCGAGCAGCACCCGCGGGTCGCACACCGTCGCGCGGGCGATCGCGATGCGCTGCCGCTGCCCGCCCGAGAACTCGTGCGGATAGCGCTCCGCGGCGTCGGCGGGCAGCCCGACCCGCTCCAGGGCCTCGGCCACCTTGGGCGCCGCCGTACGCCTGGTGTCGATGCCCAGGGAGCGCAGCGGCTCGGCCACGGTGGCGCCCACCCGGCGGCGCGGGTCGAGGGAGGAGTACGGGTCCTGGAAGACGCACTGCACGCTGCGCCGGAACCGGCGCATCTGCCCGGCGTCGCGCAGTCTCAGCGCCTCGCCGTCGAAGGCCACGGTGCCGGCGGTGGGCCGGGCGAGCCCGAGCAGCAGGCGCAGCAGGGTCGTCTTGCCCGCGCCCGACTCGCCGACCAGGGCGAGGCTGTGTCCGGCCCGGACGGCGAGGGACACGTCCTGGACGACGGGGGCGGCGCCGCCCCGGTAGCGCAGCGCGACGTCGCTCAGCTCCAGTACGGGGGTCATGACGCGCTCCTCGGGTCCAGGGCGGACTCCAGCCGGCGTGCGCTGGTCACCAGGGACTTGGTGTACTCCTCGCGCGGCGCCCGGACGATCTCGTCGACGGTGCCCTCTTCCACGGCGCGGCCGTCCTTCATGACCAGGGCCCGGTCGGTGACCTTGGCGACGACCGCCAGGTCATGGCTGACGAACAGGACCGCCATCTCGCGCATCCGCACCAGGGTGTCGATCAGGGCGAGCATCTCGGCCTGCACGGACACGTCCAGCGCGGTGGTCGGCTCGTCCGCGATGAGCAGCTTCGGCTCGCAGGCCAGCGCCATGGCGAGCGCCACGCGCTGGCGCTGGCCGCCGGAGATCTCGTGCGGGAAGGCGCGGGCGATGCGGCCGGGCTCGGGGAGCCGTACCCGCTCCAGCGCCTCGGTGACGGCCCGGTCCAGCGCGCGGCCGGTCAGCCCACGCGTCCTGCGGAGGGGCCCGGCGATCTGCCGGCCCACCCGCATCAGCGGGTCGAGCGCGGTGAGCGGCTCCTGGAAGACGATGGCGGCGTCGCGGCCGCGCACGCCGGTGAGCCGCTTCTCGCTCGCGCCCACGATCTGGGTGCCGCCCAGTTCCACGCTGCCGGTGGCGGTCATGCCCTCGGGCAGCAGTCCGAGCACGGCGAGGGTGGTCAGCGACTTGCCGGAGCCCGACTCGCCGATGACGCCGAGCCGTTCGCCGGGGGCGATGGACAGCGAGAGGTCGTCCACCAGCGTGCGCCCGTCCGCCGTACGGACGGTGAGGCCGCGCACGTCGAGGAGGGGGGTCATGCGCGCCTCCGCCGGGTCGCCGGGTCGAGGGTGTCGCGCAGACCGTCGGCGATGAGGTTGACGCCGATGACGAGCAGCACGAGCAGGATGCCGGGGGCGAGCGCGCCCGCCGGGGCGGTGGTGAAGGTGGCCTGCGCCTCCTGGAGCATGCGGCCCCACGAGGCGTTGGGCGGCGGCGCGCCCAGGCCGAGGTAGGACAGGCCGGCCTCGGCCAGGACGGCGAGGCCGAACTGGAGCGCCAGGTTGACCACGAGGGTGGGCCAGATGTTGGGCAGGACGTGTCCGGCCACGACGCGGGGCCAGGAGGTGCCCGAGGTGCGGGCGGCCGTGATGTAGTCCTGCGCCAGCACCCGCTTGACCAGGATGCGCACCAGGCGGGCCACCACCGCGCTCTGCGCGAGGCCGATCGCCAGCACGGCCGATCCGAGGGTGGCCGAGCGGGCGGCGACGATCAGCATGGCGAGCAGCAGCGTCGGGAAGGCGATCAGGATGTCGAGGAACGCGGAGAGCGTGTCGTCGAGCCAGCCCTGCGCGAACGCGGTCAGCACGCCCAGGGTGACCCCGATCGCGGCCGCGATCAGGACGGAGCCGAGGCCCGCCTCGACGGCGATCCGGGAGCCGGTCATCACCTGGGTGAACAGGTCGCGGCCGAGCTTGTCGGTGCCCAGGAGATGGTCCGCGGAGGGGCCGGTGAGCCGTCCGCCCGAGGTGTCGTCGGTGGCGTACGGGAGCCAGACCAGGGAGACGAGGGCGAGCAGGACGATCAGACCGGCCAGGGCGCAGCCGGCGAGCAGCGTGTACGACCGCTTGGCCCGGGGCTTGACCCGGGGCTCGGCGGAGAGCTTCGTGGGGGACGTGGGGGATGTCGCCTGTGTCATCGGGCGCCTCCCGAGAGCCTGTCCCGCAGCCGCGGGTCGATGATCCGCTGCACGAGGTCGGCCGCGAAGCCGATCAGCAGCACCGCGAGCGTGGAGACGAACAGCACGCCCTGGATGACCGGGTAGTCGTGCTGGGCGATGCCGGTGGCGAGCATCGAGCCCAGGCCGGGCAGCGCGAACACCGACTCCACGACGACCGCGCCGAGCAGGGTGGAGGCCAGCTCGATGCCGAGGATCGAGATCACCGGCACGGAGGCGTTGCGCAGCCCGTGCCGCCACATGGCCCATCCGAACGACGCGCCCAGGGCCCGTGCGGTCCGCAGATAGTCGCTGTCCAGGACGTCGAGGGTGGCCGACCGTACGTACCGGGTCAGCGAGGCGCCCATCACCAGCGCGATGGTGACGACCGGCAGCGCGAGCGAGCGGATCGCCTCGGCGGGCTCCGCCCAGCCGTCCTGGGGGAAGCCGCCCGCGGGGAGCCAGCCGGCGTTCAGCGCGAAGACGGCGATGAGGATCATGCCGAGCCAGAACACCGGGATCGCGATGCCGAGCTGGGACACCCCGCTGAGCAGCGCGCCGTACCAGGTCCGCCGCTTGTACGCGGCGACGAACCCGGCCGGGACGGCGATGAGCACCGCCAGGACGAAGGCCGCGAGCGTCAGCGGGATCGTGACGTTCAGCCGCGAGCCCACCTCGGGCGCGACCGGCAGCGAGCTGACGAACGACGTGCCGAGGTCGCCCCGGGCCAGTTGCCCGAGCCAGTGGGTGAACTGCTCGGGCAGCGGCCGGTCGGAGCCGATGGCGTGGCGTGCCGCCGCGATCTGCTCGGGGCTCGCGCCCACCGAGGTGAGCGCGTTGGCGGGGTCCCCGGGCAGCAGGCGCAGCAGCACGAACAGCACCACGCTGGCGAGGGCCAGCGACACCAGCAGGAAGGCGAGGCGGCGCAGGAGATACCGCGCCATCAGCCCTTCTTCTTGATGTCGTAGGCGAAGAACTGCGAGTTGAGGCCGTTGACGGGGTAGCCGGACAGCTTGCTGTTCGCGACCACGATCTGCGGGTAGAGGTACAGCCAGTCGCTGGCCGCGTCCTCGGCGGTCTTGCGGTTGACCTTCTTCAGCAGCTCGGTCTGGGCCGCCGTGGTGGACGCCGCCTCCGCCTGCTCCACCCACCGGGTGACCTGCTTGTTGTCATAGCCCCAGTAGAAGTCGGGGTTGCCGTACCAGACCAGGTCGCGGTCGTTGACGTGTTCCTGGAGCGTGGCCGTGAAGTCGTGGTTCTTGTAGACCTTCGTGTACCACTCGTCCGGCGTGATGGTGTTGATCTTGACCGTGATGCCGACCTTGGCGAGCTGCGACTTGATGAAGGTGGCCGCGGTCGGGTGCGGGTCGTAGTTCGGGGTGTCCAGGGTGAAGGTGAAGCCGTCCTGGTAGCCGGCCTCCTTCAGGAGCTTCTTGGCCCGGGCGGTGTCATACGCGTTGACCTTGGTGAGGTCCTCGTACCAGGGGTCGGTGGGCGGCACCATGGAGCCGATGAGCTTGCCGTAGCCGCCCCAGACGGACTCCAGCAGCTTCTTGTCGTCGATGGCGGAGGACACCGCCTGGCGGACCCGGACGTCGGTGAACGGCTTGGCCTTGTCGTTGAAGGCGAGCAGCAGCTTGGTCGTCGAGTTGCCGTCGTTGACCTTGTAGTTCTGGTTGTTCTTGAACTGGTCGAGGGCGTCGGGCGACTGCTCGCTGGTGACCACGTCCACCGCGTTGGTCAGCAGCGCGTTGTTCAGCGCCGTGGCGTTCTTGTAGTAGTGGAAGAGGACGCCCTTGTTGGCGGCCGCGCGGCCCCAGTAGCCGGCGAACCGGTCGAGGCTGAGGGCCGAGCCGCGGGTCCACTTGTCCAGCGTGTACGGGCCGGTGCCGTCCTCGCTCGTCTTGAGGTTCTTCGCCTCGGAGTTGATGATCCAGACGTAGGAGAGGTTGTAGACGAAGGAGATCGACTTCTTCGACAGGGTGACCTTCACGGTCCTCGCGTCGGGCGTGGCGATGTCCTTGATGACCTCGAGGCTGCTCTTGCGCGCGGACTGCGAGTCCTTCGAGATCACCTTCTCCAGGCTGTACTTGACGTCCTGGCTGGTGAGCTTCTTGCCGCTGTGGAACTTCACCCCGTCGCGCAGGGTGAAGGTGTACGTGAGCCCGTCGCCGCTGACCTTGTAGTCCTCGGCGAGCTGCTTCTCGACCTTGCCGTTGTCGCCGAGCTTGAACAGCCCCTCGTAGACATTGCCGGCCAGCGCCTCGGTGACGCCCTGGCCGCCGCCCGCGGTGTTGTCGAGGTTCTGCGGCTCGTAGAGCGAGCCGACGTTGACGGTGGCGTTCTTGTCGTACGCCCCGCCCGAGGCGCTGCCTCCGCCCGCACCCCCGCCGCAGGCGGTGAGGGTCAGGGCGAGGGTCGCGGCCGTGGCGCCGCCGTACAGGGAGGACTTCTTGATGTTCATGGAAGGAGTGCGCTCTTTTTTCTGCGGAGGGGTGGCCGCGGATCTGCGGAGGGGATCAGTGCTGCGCGAGGAAGCCGTCGCGGAAGACGGGGCGCTGCTCACCGGCTTCGACGGCCAGGTGGAAGCGGTTCTGCCGCGGCGGCATCGGACAGTTGTACTGGTCGGAGAATCCGCAGGGCGGCACGAAGGCGCGGTTGAAGTCCAGCCGGACCCGGCCCGGGTCGGCGGTGCGCTCCACGAAGAGGAAGCGCCCGGCGCCGTAGGTGGTGTCGCCGTTGGTGGGGTCGCCGAAGACGAGCAGCAGGGTGCCGTCGTCGTCGAAGGCGCTGAGCGTGTACTCACGGCCGTCCACGGTGAGCGTGATGTCGCCGGGCACCACCAGGTCGCGGGTGCCGCCGTTGTCCCGGATGTGCTCGAACGCGACGCGCCGGGCGCCCGGCACCGGCCGGTACGAGGCCTCCAGGACCCAGGCCGGGTCGTAGGCGAAGGCGTCGGTGCGTTCGAAGTGGCGGATGGCCGGCGACTCCGCGTCCCAGAAGCGCAGGCCGTGCTCGGGCTCGCCGGTGACCAGGTCGGTGCGGGAGAGCGCGGTGACGGTGATCCGCTCCGGCTGTCCCGCGCGGGCCGCGTCGAGGTCGGGGCGCTCGTCGGCCGGGAGCCAGCGGGTCTCGACGAGGGCGAGGTTCCCGGTCGGAGAGGTGACCGAGCGCCGCCGCTGGGCGCGCCAGTCCTCCCAGGCCGCGGCGGGGCCGGCGGCCGGCTGATCGGGGGTGGTGGCGTGGGACACGGTATGGCTCATTCGCGTAGTCGATCCAAGGCTGTCACGCCTCGATGGTCACGCTGCGTGAAGTAAACCCAAAGGACTCTCTTTATCTGTCATAAGACTGCCTAATGTCAAATTTGCGCCACATGGCGAGACGGCGCCCCTCTTTGTCCTCGAGCAGGTTAAAGCCAGCGTGGATTGCGGCGTAAATTCTTCCCACGCCGGACAGCCGCTGCTACGTTCCCCGTGAAAGCCGGGCCAGCGGCATGCCGATGACGGCGGGAGGGGCAGTGTGAGGCGCATGACGGCACGACCCGCGAACGCCCATCAGGCGCGGCTGCTGCGCCTGCTGCGCGACGGTGGGCCCACCTCCCGGGCGCAGCTGGGCGACCGGATGGACCTCTCGCGCTCCCGGCTGGCCGTGGAGGTCGACCGGCTGCTCGACACCGGGCTCGTGATCGCCGACGGGCTCGCCGCCTCCCGCGGCGGGCGCCGCTCGCACAACATCCGCCTCTCGCCCACGCTGCGGCTCCTCGGCGTCGACATCGGCGCCACCTCGGTGGACGTGTCCGTCACCAACGCCGAGCTGGAGGTGCTCGGCCACCTCACCCAGCCCATGGACGTACGCGAGGGGCCGGTCGCGGTCTTCGAGCAGGTCCTGGCCATGGCCGGAAAGCTCCGGGCCACCGGCGTGGCCGAGGGGTTCGACGGGGCCGGGATCGGGGTCCCGGGCCCGGTGCGCTTCCCCGAGGGGGTGCCCGTCGCCCCGCCGATCATGCCCGGGTGGGACGGCTTCCCCGTCCGCGAGGCGCTCAGCCAGGAGCTGGGCTGCCCCGTGATGGTGGACAACGACGTGAACCTGATGGCGATGGGAGAACAGCAGGCGGGCGTCGCGCGCTCCGCGAAGGACTTCCTCTGCGTCAAGATCGGCACGGGTATCGGCTGCGGCATCGTGGTCGGGGGCGAGGTCTACCGCGGTACGACCGGCAGCGCGGGCGACATCGGCCATATCGTGGCCGAGCCCGACGGCCGGCCGTGCGCCTGCGGCAACCGCGGCTGCCTGGAGGCGTACTTCGGCGGCGCGGCGCTCGCCCGCGACGCCGAGGCGGCCGCCCGCGAGGGCCGGTCCCCCGAGCTCGCGGCCCGGCTGGAGGCGACGGGGACCCTCGCCGCCAGCGATGTCGCCGCCGCCGCGGCCACGGGCGACGCCGCCGCGCTCGATCTGATCCGCGAGGGCGGCACCCGCACCGGCCAGGTCATCGCCGGGCTGGTCAGCTTCTTCAACCCCGGCCTTGTGGTGATCGGCGGCGGGGTGACGGGCCTCGGCCACACCCTGCTCGCCGCGATCCGCACCCAGGTCTACCGCCAGTCGCTGCCGCTGGCCACCGGCAACCTCCCCATCGTGCTGGGCGAGCTCGGCCCCCTGGCCGGGGTCATCGGGGCGGCCCGCCTGATCAGCGACCACCTCCTCTCGCCGGCCTGACCCGACACCCACACCCACACCCACACCCGCACCCACACCGCATCCCAACCCCCCTCGCCGCCTCAGCCGCTCCGCGATCAGCCCTGCCCGCAACGGCGCGATCACCGTCGCCGCCGTCCTGGTCCAGAAGGGTCGTACCAGCCATGAGGGACAACCCACACACACCGGCCGACTCACCGATCCGCACCAGCCGCAGAAACCTCCTCTTCGGAACCGCCGCCGCGGGGGCGCTCTTCGCCGCCGGGTGTACCAGCAACGAGAACAACAACAAGCCGGACGACAGCCGGCAGGCCGCGAACACGGCCGACACCGAGCCCGGCAAGAAGGTCACCATCGGCTTCGCGGGCCCCCAGGCCGACCACGGCTGGCTCAACGCCATCAACGAGCAGGCCAAGCGGCGCGCCAAGGAGTACGAGGACGTCACCCTGGAGACCACCGAGGGCTCCAACGACACCGCCCAGCAGATCGGCCAGATCGAGACCCTCATCAACAAGAAGGTCGACGTCCTGGTCATCCTGCCCGCCGACGGCAAGGCCCTCACCCAGGTCGGCCTCAAGGCCATGAGGGCGGGCATCCCCGTCGTCAACCTCGACCGGATCTTCGCCACCCCGCAGGCCTACCGCTGCTGGATCGGCGGCGACAACTACGGCATGGGCCTCAACGCGGGCACGTACATCGGCGAGAAGCTCAAGGACAAGAAGAGCGCCAAGGTCATCGAGTTGGCCGGGCTCGACAACCTGGAGCTGACCCGGCAGCGCACCAAGGGCTTCGACGACGCCCTGAAGAACTACCCCAACATCGAGAAGGTCGGCCGCCAGGCCGCCGACTTCACCGTCGAGTCGGGCCAGGCGAAGATGGCCCAACTGCTCCAGGCGCACAAGAAGTTCGACGCGCTCTGGAACCACGACGACGACCAGGGCGTGGGGGCCGAGCGGGCCATCCAGCAGGCCGGCCGGGACGACTTCCTGATGGTCGGGGGCGCGGGCGCCAAGCGCGCCATGGACGCCATCAAGGCCGACAACACCGTGCTGAAGGCCACCGTCCTCTACCCGCCGACCATGGCCGCCTCCGCGATCGACCTCGCCCGCGCGCTCGGCCAGGGCAAGGGCGTCGGCGGCCTCGCCGAGCTGGAGATCCCGGCCTCCATGACCCTCTACTCCGCCGTGGTCACCAAGGACAACGTCGACGACTACCTGCCCACGGGATTCAGCTGACCCCGCCCCGCCTGCCCTGGTCCCCCGACTACCCCCCGGTACCCGCCTGAGGAGGCCACGAATGCCCCGATCCTTCACTCTCTTCACCGGTCAATGGGCCGATCTGCCCCTGGAGGAGGTCTGCCGACGGGCCCGCGACTTCGGCTACGACGGACTGGAACTCGCCTGCTGGGGCGACCACTTCGAGGTGGACCGGGCGCTCGCCGAGCCCGGCTATCTGGACGGCCGGCGGCAGCTGCTGGAGAAGTACGGGCTCCAGTGCTGGGCCATCTCCAACCACCTGGTGGGCCAGGCCGTGTGCGACTCCCCCATCGACGAGCGCCACCAGGGCATCCTGCCGGGACGGATCTGGGGCGACGGCGACCCGGAGGGGGTACGGCAGCGGGCCGCGGCCGAGATGGCGGACACCGCGCGGGCCGCGGCCGCCTTCGGGGTCCGTACCGTCATCGGCTTCACCGGGTCGTCCATCTGGCACCTGGTGGCGATGTTCCCGCCAGTGCCGCCCCACATGATCGAGCGCGGCTACGAGGACTTCGCCGAGCGCTGGAACCCGATCCTGGACGTGTTCGACGCGGAGGGCGTGCGCTTCGCCCACGAGGTGCACCCGAGCGAGATCGCGTACGACTACTGGACCACGCACCGCGCGCTCGAAGCGGTCGGCCACCGCCCGGCCTTCGGGCTCAACTTCGACCCCAGCCATTTCGTCTGGCAGGACCTCGACCCGGTCGGCTTCCTGTGGGACTTCCGGGACCGGATCTACCACGTGGACTGCAAGGAGGCGCGGAAGCGGCTGGACGGCCGCAACGGCCGACTCGGCTCACATCTGCCCTGGGGCGACCCGCGGCGCGGCTGGGACTTCGTCTCCGCCGGTCACGGCGACGTGCCGTGGGAGGACGTCTTCCGGATGCTGCGCTCCATCGGATACGACGGGCCGGTGTCAGTGGAGTGGGAGGACGCCGGGATGGACCGCCTCCAGGGCGCGCCCGAGGCGCTGAAGCGGCTGAAGGCGTACGACTTCGACCCGCCCTCGGCCTCCTTCGACGCGGCCTTCGGCGGCGGGTCCGACTAGCAGGTGCCGGGGTGTCCCGGGGCCGGGGCGGGGCCGCCCGCACGGGGGTGGCGGGCGGCCCCGCCCCGGCCGCCGGGCCGTGCGCCGGCGCCATGGCTCACCATGGTGATGACGGCAGGCCGGCCAATGTGCCGCCGCGCCCCCCGCGCCCCCGAACCGGAAGAAGAACCCGCCCATGACGATCCGCGTCCTGCTCGCCGACGACCAGACCCTGCTGCGGGCCACCTTCCGGATCCTGATCGACTCCTGCGAGGACATGGACGTGGTGGCGGAGGCCGCCGACGGCGGGGAGGCGGTCGCGCTCACCCGCGCGCACGCCCCCGACGTGGTGGTGATGGACATCCGCATGCCCGGCACCGACGGCCTGGCCGCGACCGCGGCCATCTGCGCCGACGCGGATCTGTCGGCGACCCGGGTGCTGATCCTCACCACCTTCGAGACCGACGAGTACGTGGCGCGGGCGCTCCGCTCGGGGGCGAGCGGCTTCCTCGGCAAGGACGTGGGCGCCGAGGAGCTGCTGACCGGCATCCGCACCGTGGCCTCCGGCGACTCCCTCCTCTCCCCCGTGGCCACGCGCACCCTGATCACCCGCTTTCTCGCCGCCCCCGACCCCGAGGCCCCGCTGGCGCCGCCCGAGCTGCTCGCCTCGCTCACCGCCCGCGAGCGGGAGGTGATGGCCCTGGCCGCGGAGGGGAGGTCCAACGCCGAGATCGCCGGGGCGCTGTTCCTCAGCCCGCTGACCGTACGCACCCATGTCCAGCGCGCCATGAACAAGCTGGGGGCGCGGGACCGGGCCCAGCTGGTCGTCATCGCCTACCAGTCCGGCCTCGTACGCCCCGCGCCCCCGCGCGACTAGGGAGTGTCCAGGCCGAAGAAGGTGATGGCCCGGGCGGCCATGCCGGCGAGCGGAAGCGAGTGGCCCGTGCCCTGGACGCTGATGGCCTCGACGGGGGCCCGGTCGCCGGTGGCCCCGTAGCGGGTGCGGGTCCAGTTGGTCTGCGGACGGTCCGTGCTCGCGGGTGTCTGGCTCACCCCGAGGACGTTGGTCCACTGCTTGATCGCCTCACCGAAGTTCGGATAGCGCAGCGTGGCGTCCTCGGTGCCGTGCCACAGCTGCATCCTGGGCCGGGCGCCCGTGTACCCGGGGTAGGCGCCGCGGGCCAGATCGCCCCACTGCTGCGGTGTCTTGATGATCGTGCCGTTGGCGCAGGCGCTGTTCCAGCCGGATCCGTCCGTGGTGGCGAAGCAGCCGAAGGGCACGCCCGCGAACGCGGCGCCCGCCTTGAACACGTCCGGGTAGTCGCCGAGCAGGACGTTGGTCATCATGGCGCCGGAGGAGGCTCCGGTGACATAGACCCGGCTGGGGTCGGCGTTGTTGCGCTGCTGAACGTAGCGGACCATCGACACGATGCCCACCGGGTCGCTGCCGCCGTCGTGCCGCAGCGCCTGCGGCGAGGAGACGTCGAAGCAGTTGCCGCTGCGGGTGGCGGACGGGTAGATGACGATGAAGCCGTAGCGGTCGGCCAGCGAGGCGAACTCGGTCCCGGAGTAGAACGCGGGGCCCGAGCCCGTGCAGTAGTGCACCGCGACCAGGACCGCGGGTCGCGCCGCGACGTTGTTCGGCACGTACAGGTGCATCCTGAGGTTGCTCGGGTTGTTGCCGAATCCGGTCACCTCGGTGAGCGTGGCGGCCGCCGCGGGCGGCGGTGTCAGCAGGAACAGCGACGCGAGCAGCGGCAGGATGCCGCCGAGTAACGCCGCGAGCACGGACCTGGGTGTTCTGCGCCGCCTTCCGGCCACGTCGGTGTTTCCGGCTGACGCGGGGCTGTTGGTCATGTCCCTGTCCTTTCTAAGAGCTATCCCGTGTTGGTGTTGCTGGGTGCGGGGTGCGGTCGTGCCGTTCCGGCGTGGGCCTGGGGCCGCGTGGGTGCGGGTCGGGTCTCGCCCCCATAGCCTTCGGCATGGGACGTACCCCCATGGTTGCCATGGTGCGGGTTCCCGCGTTTCGCTGAGAGGCCCGTTGCCCGGGGAGGTGTGTCCCGGGGCGGTGTGCAGCCGCATGGGTCCGGCCCGTGGAGGGTGCGGCTGAGGCATGGATCTGTGGTGAGTTTGAGACGGCGACACGCCGTCGCTTCGGCGTGTCGCCGTCTCAAACTCACCACAAAATCGCGGGCATTGAGCGTACACCCGACCGTGCACCGCAAGGC
Source organism: Streptomyces sp. NPDC028305 (assembly GCF_055569495.1). Taxonomy (NCBI): domain Bacteria; kingdom Bacillati; phylum Actinomycetota; class Actinomycetes; order Kitasatosporales; family Streptomycetaceae; genus Streptomyces; species Streptomyces sp. NPDC028305. The sequence goes on along the minus strand of NZ_JBVHTN010000008.1, from coordinate 323,860 downwards.
AGTGCACGGACGGGGCGATCAGTCAGCCTCGGCTGGCCTCACGGACGCAGTCGGAGCACACCCACTCGGCGCGCGCCACCAGCCGGGTCCGCTCCTTCGGGTGCTTCTCGCACCACCGCGACGGGCCGGACCGGTCGGGCAGGTCTCTCTTGATCAGCATCCCGATCATGGCCCGCGGCTTCAGCGGCTCGTCATCAGGAACTCGCTGGTCCGTCATTTCTCTTCCTCACCGATGGGTGGGCCGCTGGCACAGGGGCGTCCGGGACGGGGGAACCGGACCACCAGCGGCCCACCGGTCTACGTGGCCTCTGTCTGCGGAGCCTTGTGGCAGTCGCAGTCACAGTCACAGCGGATGGTCATGATGAGCACGCCGCGAGTCGCGGGCGGTACCGGCTTCAGCCGGACCTCGTGCGGGCCGCGACAAAGATCGTGAATCTCCTCGGGCGTGGAGTCGGGCTCGGACGTGCACAGGGCGCAGTACGGGGACATACGCCGGGCGCCGACCGGGACGGTCACGATGCCCTCCCTACACGGGCCGCCCGCAGCGCCAAAACCTGGGCAACGCCAGCCGGGACGAGCTCCGGGTCCGACGGCAGGGCAGCGCACACTTCGCACGCGTACCGGATCCATCCCGGCCCTGACGGAGCGGGCAGGTACTGCCGCCCCAGCTCCGGGCCGGTCTTCCGGCAGCAGTAGCAGGCCGCGAAGCGCTCGACCGGGGCACTCATTCCAGGCCCCGCTCTCGGGCGCGCCGGAGGGCGGCGAGCTCGGCGAGCGGGTCCCGCTGCTTCGGGAAGCTGGGCGCGCAGCCGGGGCACGCGTAGGCAGTGCGGCCGCCGCAACTGGCGGAGTGCACGTGCGCCACGATGACCGGCTGGCTGGTGGACTTGTCACAGCGGGCGCAGATCTGGGAGATCACCGCTGAACCTCCTCGCGAGGACCGAGCGCTTCGCGGATCGCGGTCCGCAGCGCCGCGAAGAGGGCCGCCGGGTTGGTGAGGTACCGGTCGTACCGGAGCGGTACGCGCCAGCGCACGCCCGGCCCCGTCTCGAAGCCCAGGGAGGGCACTTCGATGTAGGCGGTCGTTCCCCAGACTTGGATGTTGGGCAGCTGGCTCATGTCCCATTCGGTGGCTGAGCCGGGAGCGATCAACCAGTAGAGGACCTTGTCGAAGGGGTTCTCGATAACCGCGCCCGTCGTCTCGCCCAGCAGGTCGAGAGCGCATTTGCCGATGCCGATGGAGAGGGGGACGCGCACGACGTCCCACGATCGGCCAGCGGGCTGCAGCTGCGTGCTACGGCCGCTGGGCGGCGTCCACGGCGGGACGGGGCGGCTATCGTTCGTCGTCTCCAAGGGAGCTCCCGGCGTCATCAGTGATCAGGTGATGACTGACCGTAAGGGTGCGGCGCGGGGCACAGAGGTACACCCTGTACCCCCTTGCCGAGGGGTACGGTTCGTACCCCTCACGCGGCCACAGGCAGCCCCAACTCCCGACGCAGGCGCTCGGCATCGCGCCGGACCGTAGCCGGGCCGGACTCGGCCAGATCCTCGATGGTCGATCGGGTGAAGAGGTTGAAGCGCGCGGTCTCAGCCGATTCCTCGCACGCCTTACCCAGCAGATGCACCACCGCGACCGGCTCACGCTCCAGGCTGTACGCCCGCGCCGACTCGATCAGGTGGAAACTGCGGCGCGTAGCCGACTCCATCGGCGACACGTCCACTCGCCCGGCCGCCTCGACTGCCCCGCGCCCGCTGACGAGGTCCGCTTCCATAGTGATCGCGTAAGCGTCGACCATGCCCTGCCCGAAGATCAGGTACGGGTGGGCGTAGGTCTTGCCAAGCTTCTTGGCCACCCCGTTGGCGCGGCCCCAGAATCGTTCGGCGTCGCCTCGGCGGCCGACCTTCGCGTAGGACAACGCGGCCGCCAGTTGGAGAAGCCCCCAGCGCGCCAGATCTTCCCGGTCGTCGTCAGGGCGGAGGAGATCGGATGCCTTCATCGCCAGCTCGACGCGGGCATCATGCCTCTCGCCCGCATCCCTAAAAACATGATTCATGTACCAGGCGGCGCACGCGATGGCCTTCGGGCTGTCCGCGTCCTGCGCTGCGGACATTGCCCGGTCGCCGGTGAGCATCACCAGCTCGGGCACGGGCTGAAAGGACAGGTAGAGCTGGACGAGGTGGTACGTCTCGGCGAGGGCGGCGAGCACGCGGCGCCGGTCCGTGCCTTCGTAGACGCGTGCGGCATGCTGGAGATCGGCGAGGAGGTCCGGCAGCACGACGGCGATGCGCGTCCTGTGCTCGCCGATGCCGTGCCACAGCTGCCACGCCTGCCGCACGCTCGACAGGAGGACGTCGACTGGCTCCGGTTCCTCATCGTGGTCGTTGAAGTGATAGCTCGTGAGCGCTGCCTTGACGGCGGGTAGGGCGTTATGCACGGCCCTGGCGTAGCTGGAGGTAGTCAGGCGCTCGTCGCCGGTCAGCTCTGCGAGGTCTTCCACACCAAGGACATCGGCGAGGCGGAGCAGCAGCGGGAGGCGTGGGACGCCGAGGCGCCCAGCCTCGATGGCCTTGACCCATTCCGCGCTGCGCCCGATGAGGCCGCCGACGACGGGGCGTGTCTGTCCGTTGCGTTCGCGGCGCTTCTTCACGCGTTGGCCGAATGTGCTGGGAGTGTCGTTGCTTTCGGGCATACTGAACTCCGTTCTGAACTCGACACTCAGACGGTACTCCCGGGCCAGCCGGGATTGCAGCGATCGGCCTCCATATCACCGTGGGGGCCGTCGTGCTTCCGAGGCATGACGAAAGCCCCCTCGCCAGGCGCGGAGGCCAGCGAGGGGGCACAGGGCGGATGGCGGCACCACAACAGCGACCTCCGGCTGGATACGGGTCGCCGTGGACGGCCATCCGTACGGTGGCCGGAGGGCGCTGTGGTGGCTCATCGAGGCCGCCGGCGGCTACGACATCGACCTGCCGTGACCGCGTCGGCCTGCGCTGACGATGGCGCCGGTCAGCTCACGTCGGTCACCTTCCAGCGCTGGTTGGCGCCGGAGTTGGGCTGCCAGGTGGAGACCGCGGCCCCGTCCTGCGTGGACTGGCCGGAGACCTCCAGCAGCCTGCCGGTGGCGGCGTTGACAAGGGTCCAGGTGGAGTCTCCGGTGGTCGACATGATCCACTGGGTGGCCTGGTCGCGGGTGCCCTGGTCGGGCTCCAGGACCGCGGCGCCGTCACGGACGGCAAGGCGCTTGCCGTCCGTCGGGTTGGTGAACACGTACCGCTGCCGGTTGCCCTCGCCGCTGATCTGGCGGAGCTGCCAGCGCTGGGTGGTGTCGGCCGCGTCGGCGCTCGCGGTCTTGATGACGAGCCCGGTGCCGCCCTCCGCGACGGTGAGTTCCTTGCCGCTCTGGGCGCCGGTCAGCCGGTAGGTGTGGCCCTCGCGCAGCAGCGCGGCGTCCTTCGCGGTACCGGAGACCCCCTTGACGAGGAAGGAGGTCACCGATTCGGCAGGCACGGTGAAGGTGGCGCGCCGGTCGGTGACCCGGATCGGGCGGTGCCGCTCCAGCTTGCCCTCGGCGCTGGTCACGACCGGGGTGACGGCGGCGCCGCGGGAGACGTCGGCGAACTTGGACAGGTCGATGGTGACCGTGCGCTCGGCGGTGGTGCGGTTGACATGGACGACGGTGGCGCGGTTGCCGCGCTGGGAGACGGCGGCAGCGCTGGAGGTGTCGTCGACCTTCACCAGCCGGTCCCCGGGCTTGATGTAGTGGGTGAAGTTCCGGGCGGTGTCGAACTTGGTGTTGGTGCGGATCGGGCAGGACTTCAGGGTGTCCTGGGAGGTGCAGCTGAAGGGGAGCTGGATGCTGCCCCAGTTGCCGCCCTTGGCGGACTCCCCGCCGGGCTTCATGTTGTCGTAGTCCTCGACGGGCTGCCAGAAGACCCAGGCGCGGGGTTCGAGTTCCCGCAGGTCGTCGACGATGTGCTGGGCCAGTCCGAGGCCGGGCCTCATGTCCTGGAAGTCCTGGCCGTCGCCCCAGTCGCCCTCGACCTCGCTCATCCACAGCGGCTTGTCGGCCGCCTTGGCCAGGTCGCGCACGGTGGTACGGCCGCCGGTGCCGTAGGTGTGCACGTTCATCTGGCCGACGAGGTCACGCACCTCCTGCGGGTAGGTGTTCCAGTTCTGGGCGAAGATGTTCGGGTTGGTCTCGTCCATCGCGGAGATCTTCGCGCCGGTCCTGGCCTTCTTCAGGGCGGGTGCCAGGGCGCGGATCACCTTCTGCTGGAGTTCGGGGCCGATGTGGGCCCCTTCCTGACGGCCGCCGACCGGCTGGCCGTCGGCTCCCAGACGGGTGCTCCAGTAGTTGGTGTTGGGCTCGTTGAAGGGGTCGACGGTGTCGACCTTGATGTCGTGCGCCTTCTCCAGCCGCTTCGTGGCGCCGGCCAGGTAGGCGGCGAAGTCGTCGACGGATTCGGTCTTGAGCTGGTCGATGGTGGCGTTGAAGCCGCCGGAGACATAGCCGCTGGTGGTCATGAACCAGGGCGGGGAGTTGCTGAACGTCTCCCAGTGGTCGATGTCGCCCTTGATCCGGTCCACCCACCAGCGCTGCTTCGCGTCGGCGTCGGGGTTCCAGTCGGCGGGGTCGTCGGCGCTCCACCAGTCGGTGTCCTCGCGGGTGGTGCCCTCGGGCGCCTTCCACCAGCCCGGGACCGCCCCTCCGGCGCGGAGGTAGTCCTTGACGTCCGGGGCGTTGCCGCCGCCGATGTTGTAGCGGGCGATGTTGAGGGCGAGGCCGTCGTCACCGAAGAGGAGCGAGGCCAGCTTCTGGCGTATCTCCTCGGGGTAGCCGCCGGTGGCGTTGGCGAACCACACCAGGCTGGTGCCCCAGCCCTCGAACTTCTGCTGCTGGTAGGAGGGGTCGGGCGAGACGGTCACGGAGGCGGCCGCGGCCGTCGGCTGGGCCTCTGCCCGTGCCTGCGGTGACGGTGCGGTGATCAGGGCGGCGCCGGTGGCCAGGGCCGTGACGCCGATGGCCCCCAGGAGCCGTGGTGTGCGGGTACGGCGTTCCATCGTGTGCTCCCAACTCGTATGTGGTCGCTTCGGTGGGACGGCATGCCCAGCGGACATGCCCGTGTGGGGGGGTGTCAGGAGGCGGGCTGTCGCAGCACGGCGACTTCCCGCGGCCGCAGGGTGAGCGAGCCGTCGGCGGCCGTGGCGCCGCCGGTCAGCGGCTCCCCGGTGAGGCCGTCCAGGCTCACCTGCTCGTCGGTGCGGTTGACGAGGAAGAGGTAACGGGCGTCGGCGTTGCGGCGCACCGTCAGCTCGACGCGCCCGCGCACCTCGGCGGGCAGCTCGCTGTGGACTCCGGCGCCCTCCAGCAGGCCCGGCAGGAGGCGGGTGAGGCCGTCGGCGCCCAGCCGGGTGGAGACATACGCGGCCGAGCCCTCGCCCACCGCGCGGCGGGTGACGGCGGGGCGGCCGGCCTGGTTGCCGGTGCGGTAGTGGGCGAGGATGCGTACGCCGTCGGGGTCGGTGACGGTGATCCGGTCGGTCCACAGGGTGCCGGTGGCCGGCCCTTCCGCCCCGTCCGGGCCGTCCAGTTCGACGGTGTCCCCGGCGAGCAGCGGGCCGAACTCCTCGATGCGGATGCCCAGCAGCTCGCGCAGGGCCCCGGGGTAGCCGCCCAGCCAGATGTGGTCGTTCTCGTCGACGACGCCGGAGAAGTACGTGGTGACCAGGTGGCCGCCCGTCTCGGCGTACCGGGTGAGCTCCTTGGCCAGGGCCTGGGGCACCACGTGCAGCACGGGCGCGATCAGCAGCCGGTACTCGCCGAGGTCGGCCCGGGTGGTGATGACATCGGCGCGGATGCCCAGCGCGAGGAGGGCGGAGTACCAGTCGAGGGCCTCCTGCCGGTAGTTGAGCAGGGAGCTGGGGTGGGAGTCCTGCTCGCTGGCCCACCACGAGTCCCAGTCGTATACGATCCCGACCCGCGCCCGCTCGCGCTCGGCCCCGGCGACCGGCGCCAGCGCCTGGAGGGTGGCGCCCAGCTCGGTGACCGCGCGGAACACCTCGCTGTCGGCCCCGGCGTGCGGCACCATCGCCGAGTGGTACTTCTCGGCCCCGGCCGCCGATTGCCGCCACTGGAAGTAGCAGACCGCGTCGGCGCCGTGCGCGACATGCAGCAGGGAGTCGCGGGCGAGGTCCCCGGGGCGCTTGGCCAGGTTGACCGGCTGCCAGTTGACCGCGCTGGTGGAGTGCTCCATCAGGAACCAGGGGCGCCCGCCGGAGATGCCGCTGGTGAGGTTGGCGGAGAAGGACAGCTCATCGCGGTCCTGGGGGCCGGGGAGGACGTAGTGGTCGTTGGAGACGAAGTCGATCTCGTCGGCCCAGTCGGCGTAGTTCATCCCCTTGGTCTCGCCCATCACCATGAAGTTGGTGGTGACGGGCGTTCCGGGGGTGAGCTCGCGCAGGATGTCGCGCTCCGCGCGCAGATACTCCTTCAGCGCGTCGGAGGAGAAGCGCTTGAAGTCCAGCTGCTGGGTGGGGTTGGGGTGGGACGCGGCGAGCCGGGGCGGCAGGATCTGGTTCCAGTCGCTGTAGCGCTGGGACCAGAAGGCCGTGCCCCAGGCGTGGTTGAGCGCATCGAGGGTCTCGTAGCGCGCCCGCAGCCAGTCGCGGAAGGCGCGGGCGGCGTCGTCGGAGTAGTCGTAGATGTTGTGGCAGCCCAGCTCGTTGGAGACATGCCAGGCCACCAGGGCGGGGTGGTCGGCGTAGCGCTCGGCCATCCGGGTCACCAGGCGCAGCGCGTGCTCACGGAAGACCGGGGAGGTGGGGCGCCAGTGCTGCCGCGCGCCCGGCCACAGCGTCTCGCCGGAGGCGGTCACCGGGAGGATCTCCGGGTGCGCGGTGGTGAGCCAGGGCGGCGGGGACGCGGTGGCGGTGGCCAGGTCGACGCCGATGCCGCCCGCGTGCAGCAGGTCCATGACCTCGTCGAGCCACTCGAAGTCCCACTGGTCCCGGGCCGGCTGGATGCGGGCCCAGGAGAAGATCGCCACCGAGACGACGTTGACGCCGGCCTGTCGCATCAGCCGGACGTCCTCCTCCCACACCTCGCGCGGCCACTGCTCGGGGTTGTAGTCGGCGCCGAAGAGGAGGCGGGGGGAGGTGGGGTCACCGTCCGCCCCGTGCGGCAGCCGGGAGAGGAGGGTGGAGATCATGGTGGTCCTTCCGGAGTACCGCACGGGGCGGCGCGGCGTTGGTGCTGGTGGTGCCGGGGTGGTGCCGGTGGAGCTGGTGATGCTCAGGGCGTACGGCAGCAGGGACCGCGGCATCGCGTTCCCTGCTGCCGTAGGGCCTTACTCGGAGACCGTGAAGCCCTGCTCCTTGCCGTACTTGACCGAGGCGTCCTGCCAGGCCTTCAGCCCCTTGGCCAGCGGGGTGTTCGAGACATAGGCCTTGCCGACGCTGTCGTTGAAGATCGAGTTGGCGTACACCTGGTAGGGGAGGTACGACCAGCCGCTGCCGACGTTCGCGGCCGAGTCGGCGAAGATCTTGTTGGCCTTCTGCCCGCCGAAGTACGGGAACTCGGTGTTCTGGAACGCCTCGGACTGGAGGTCGGCCGTGGTCGCCGGGAAGGCACCGCCCTTGAGCCGGGTCTGCACGCCCTTGCCGGCGTTCGCGTACTCGGCGAAGGCGTAGGCCAGTTCCTTGTTCTTGCCCGCCGAGGGCAGGGCCAGCGAGCTGCCGCCGTTCTCCGCGGTGGTCTTGTCGCCCTTGGTCCACTGCGGCAGCGGGGCCACACGCCAGTCGCCGGAGGCGTTCTTCACACCGGAGACGAAGTTGGCGGGCATCCAGGCGCCGGTGGTCAGGGTGGCGATGCTGCCGTCGCCCAGCCCCTTGTACCAGTCGTCGGTCCAGCCGCTGACGGGCGACAGCAGCTTCTCGTCGATGAGCTTCTGCCAGGTCTTGGTGTAGGTGGCGGCGCCCTTGTCCGAGAAGTTGATCTTCACGTTGGTGCCGTCGACCTGGTACGGGCGCGAGCCGGCCTGCCACAGCAGGCTGGTGGTCATGCCCGCGTCGCCGGTGTCGCTGGTGATGTAGACCTTCGGGTCGGCCTTGTGCAGCTTGCGCGCCGCGTCGACGTACTCGTCCCAGGTGGTGGGCACCGCGACCTTGTACTTGTCGAAGACCTTCTTGTTGTAGAACAGCGCCATCGGGCCGGAGTCCATGGGCAGCGCGTAGATCTTGTCGCCGGACTTCACCGAGTTCCACGGGCCGGGCGAGTAGGTCTTGGAGAGCTTGTCGGCGCCGTAGCCGGACAGGTCGGTCACGGCCTTGGTCAGCGAGAACTGGCCCAGCGCGTAGTACTCGATCTGCGCGACGTCCGGGACGCCCTTCTTCGCCGCTATGGCGTTCTGGAGGGCGGTGTACTGGTCCTTGTTCGTACCCGCGTTGACGAGGTTGACGTGGACCTTGGGGTGTTCCTTCTCGAAGTCCTTGACGACCTGCTTGAGCGTGGGCTCCCAGGCCCAGACCGTGATCGAGCCGCCCTTCTTCAGAGCCGCCTGGATGTCCCCGGCGGAGACCTTCTCGCCACTGGAGCCGTCGTCGTCGGAGCCGCCGCAGGCGGTCGCTCCCAGGGCGAGGGCACAGACGAGGCCGATGCCGCGCAGCAGGCGGCGCGTGTTCTTGGGCATGGTGCTTCCACTTCTTCGTGGTGGGGTGAGGGTTATTCCTTGACGCTTCCGGCGGCGAGTCCGGACTGCCAGTACTTCTGCAACAGCAGGAAGGCGGCGATCAGGGGGAGGATGGTGATCACCGAGCCGGTGATCACCAGGTTGAAGACGGCTTCACCACCGGCCGTCTGGGCCTGGGCGTTCCAGCTGTTCAGCCCCAGGGTCAGCGGGTACCAGTTCGGATCCTTGAGCATGATCAGCGGCAGGAAGAAGTTGTTCCAGGTCGCGACCATCGTGAACAGCAGCACGGTCACGATGCCCGGCGCCAGCAGCGGCAGGCTGACCTGGAAGAAGGTGCGCAGCTCGCTCGCCCCGTCGATGCGGGCGGCCTCCAGCAGCTCGTCGGGGATGGCCTCGGTGGCGAAGACCCACATCAGATACAGGCCGAAGGGCGAGATGAGCGAGGGGACGATCACCGCCCAGGGGGTGTTGGTCAGCCCCATCTTGCTGAACATCAGGAAGGTGGGGACCGCCAGGGCGGTGGTCGGCACGGCGACGGCCCCGATGACGACGGCGAACACGGCGCGCTTGCCGGGGAAGGTGAACTTCGCCAGGGCGTAGCCGCCCAGGACCGCCAGGAAGGTGGCGCCACCGGCGCCGAGCCCCACATACAGCAGGGTGTTCAGCAGCCAGCGGACGAAGACGCCGTCGTTGTAGGTGAAGGTCTCACGGATGTTGTCCCACAGGGCGAAGTGGTCGGCAAACCACAGCCCGGAGGAGTCGGCCAGCCCTTCCTGGGTCTTGGTGGAGCTGATGACCAGCCATATCAGCGGCACCAGGGAGTACAGCAGCACCAGACCGGTCAGCACGGTCAGCAGCACGCTGCGGCGGGGGCGGCGCCTTTCGGCGGCCTTGCGCGGGGTGCGCAGCCGGGGCGCGTGGCCGGCGGATCCGGTCCGGGCGGACGCCTTGGCCTTGGAAGCGGTGGTGGCGGGGCTGCTCATGGTTCAGGCTCCCTTGCGCATGCCGCGAAGCTGGACGACATAGGCGACGACCATGGTGATCAGCCCCATGACGATGGCGACCGTCGCGGAGTAGTTGTGCTGCTGGCCGTTGAAGGACAGCGTGTACGTGTAGTAGTTGGGGGTGTAGTCGGTGGTGATCGCGTTGGGCGCCAGGGGCTTCAGGATGCTCGGCTCGTTGAACAGCTGGAAGCTGCCGATGATCGAGAAGATCGTCGCGATGACGAGGGCGCCGCGGATCGCGGGGAGCTTGATGGCGGTGATGACGCGGAGCTGTCCGGCGCCGTCGATCTCCGCCGCCTCGTACAGGGAGTGCGGGATCACCCGCAGCGCCGAGTAGAAGATCAGCATGTTGTAGCCGACGAACTCCCAGGTGACGATGTTGCCGATCGACGCCAGGACCAGGTCGGGCGAGAGCGGATCGGGCAGCGAGACACCGAAGGCGTCGTTGATGTCCCCCACCAGCCCGAAGCGGGTGCCGTACATGAAGGCCCACATCAGCGTGGCCACCACGGCGGGCACCGCATAGGGCAGGAAGATCGAGATCCGGAAGAAGTTCTTGCCGTACAGCCGCCCGCTGTCCAGCGCGAGCGCGACGAGCAGGGCGATGCCCAGCATGATCGGCACCTGGACCGCCAGGAACAGCCCCACCCGGGTCACTCCGGACCAGAACTGGTCGTCCTGGAGCGCCTGCTGGTAGTTGTCAAGACCTACGAAGGTGTTGCCGCCGATCAGCTTGTCCTGGAAGAGGCTGAGGTAGATCGAATACCCGATGGGAGCCAGGAAGACCAGGGCGAAGACCGCCACGAAGGGGCCGACGAACCCCCACCCCGTCCAGGACCGTCGGTCCCGTTTCAGCGAAGCCCGTGCCGTGCGGTCCACGGCCGCCGGCGGTTGCAGCGTCGTCATGTCGATCCTCGTTCATCCCTCTTCGGAGCCCGGAGGCCCGGCGCCCACGCAATGTTTACGTAAACATCACGCCCTGGAAAAGACCTTGACGGGTGTTATGTTTACGTAAACATCTGGTGGCGGCATGTCTACACTGCCCGAATGTCGACGGTCAAGGGTCGTCGTACGACGATTCCGCAACACTGCGGATAAAAGGGGGCAAGGGTGGACGCAACAGACAGCGAATCGGCGAGTACACCACAGGCCCGGGTGGGGGCCCGCACACGCGCCGACCGACGGGTCCAGCGCGCTTCCATGGCGGACGTGGCCCGCCTGGCCGGTGTCTCCTCGCAGACCGTCTCCCGGGTCGCCAACGGCTACTCGGGCGTGACGGAAGAGACCCGGCGACAGGTGCTGGCGGCGATGAAGGAGCTGGGCTACCGGCCCAACAGCGCCGCCCGGGCGCTCAAGCGCGGCGAGTTCCGCACCATCGGCGTCATCACGTTCTCCCTTGCCACCACCGGCAATGTGCGCACCCTGGAGGCGATCGCCACCTCCGCGGCCCACGAGGGCTACGCCGTGACACTCCTGCCCGTCGCGGTCCCCACCCAGGACGAGGTGCGCGGCGCCTTCTCCCGGCTGGGGGAGCTCGCCGTCGACGCCGTCATCGTCATCATGGAGGTGCATCTGCTCGACTCGGCCACCGTCTCGCTGCCGCCCAACGTCCAGGTGGTCGTGGTCGATTCGGACGCCGGAGACCGCTACTGCGTGGTCGACACCGACCAGGCGGGCGGCACCCGCGCCGCCGTGCGCTATCTGCTCGACCTCGGCCACCGCACGGTGTGGCACCTGGCCGGCCCGGAGGCGTCCTTCGCCGCACAGCGCCGCGCCGACGCGTGGCGCGCCACCCTCACCGACGCGGAGTGTGCCCCGCCGCCCCTGGTCCGGGGCGACTGGTCGGCGGAGTCCGGCTACCGGGCCGGACTCCGCCTCGCCGACGAGGCCGACTGTACGGCGGTGTTCGCCGCCAACGACCAGATGGCGCTGGGCCTGTTGCGAGCCCTGCACGAGCGCGGCAGGAGGGTCCCGGAGGATGTGAGCGTCATCGGCTTCGACGACATCCCCGAGGCCGGTTCCTTCCTGCCGCCCCTGACCACCGTCCACCAGGACTTCGCCGAGGTCGGGCGGCGCTGTGTCGAGGGGGTGCTCCGGCAGATGCGCGAGGAGGTGCCGGAACACGGCACCACGCTCGTCCCGACGGAACTCGTGCGGCGCGGCAGCACCGCGCCACCGCCGGCCCGCCACCTCCGTCCGTAGGGTCGGGTGAGCCCTGCCTCCGACAGAGCCTCCGCCGCAGGCAGGCGCCGCACAACTGCCGTGCGTCTCTCCATGGATTGCCCGGGGCGGGGGTTGGGTAATGTGCGGCAAGCGGAAGCCGCCGATGCCTCTGGGGAAGGGAACGCGCATGTCGTTCGACGCGCTGATGAAGGGCGGCCTGCCGCCCGCGTTCCTGGCCCCCGAGACCTCCTCCTTCCTGGATTTCCTCAAGGCCCAGGCTCCGCAGCTGCTGCCTGCGGAGCGTCAGTACCCGCCCGCCCGGGGCGACTTCGAGGCACCCCACGGCACGACCGTGATCGCGGCGACGTATGCGGACGGCGTGCTGGTGGCCGGCGACCGGCGCGTCACGTCGGGCAACCTCATCGCGCACCGTGAATACGAGAAGGTCTTCCCGGCCGATGGACACTCCGCCATCGCCATCGCGGGCACCGCGGGCCCGGCGGTGGAACTCGTCAGGCTCCTCCAGCTGGAACTCGAGCACTACGAGAAAATAGAAGGCACGGCCCTCTCCCTGGACGGCAAGGCCAACCGGCTGACCAAGATGGTCCGTGACAATCTCGAGATGGCGATGCAGGGCATGGCGGTGGTCCCGCTGTTCGCCGGCTACGACGTGCACAAGGGGCGCGGGCGCGTCTTCTCCTACGACGTCACCGGCAACCGCTCCGAGGAGCGCGGCTTCGCCACCACCGGATCGGGCTCGGTCCACGCCCGGGGCTCACTGAAGAAGCTCTACCGGGAGGGCATGCCGGAGCGCGACATCGTCACGGCCGTCGTGCAGGCGCTCTACGACGCGGCCGACGAGGACTCCGCCACCGGCGGCCCCGATCTCACCCGGCGGCTGTTCCCGCTCATCGCCCTCGTCACCGAGGACGGATACCGGCGGATCGGCCAGGACGAGGTGGCCGCGGTCGCGCGGGCCGTCGTCGAGGGGCGCCACACGGCGCCCGACGGGCCGCGGGCCCCGACCCTGTAGCCCGGCGAGCTTCCGCCCCGGTCCCGGCATCGAGCCCCCGAGGGCCGCCCGGTGACCGCCAGGTGACCAGCCGCCACCGACACCCGCACGGGCTACGACACGGTCAGCAGCGGCCGTAGCCGCGTCGCCGCCAGGCGCCGCGCCAGGGCTTGTGGCCTGTGGTGCAGGGCGGCGCCCAGGGCCAGGGCCACCACCGCCCCGATCACCAGCCCGGCGGCGACATCGTGCGGATAGTGCGCCCCCACCCACACCCGGGACGCCCCCATCGCCAGGGCGGCGACGGTGGCCACCGCGCCGAGCCGCGCCGAGACGAACCACAGCGCCGCCGCGGCGGCCGCGGCCAGCGCCGCGTGGTTGCTGGGGAAGGACCAGTCGCCCGGCGCCGGGCAGGCCTCGAGGACGGCCCGGTGCAGGGTCTGGCACGGGCGGTCCTCGCGCACCACCTGCTTCAGCGCGTCGTTCACCCCGTACGCCAGCAGCACCAGCACCGGGGCGGCCAGGGCCTGCACGGCCGCCTCGGGGCCGCTGCGGCGGGCGCGCCACCAGCCCGCCAGCATCAGCACCGCGAACAGCGCGAGCCCGTAGGTGGACCAGACCGAGATCGTGGTGTCCAGCCAGCCGGGGGTGCGATGCGCCAGATCCACCACCGCGGTGTACGCGGAGCCGTCGATACCGGAGCCGTCGTAGGCGAGCGTCATCGGCCGGCCTCCTTACGCCGCGCGGTCCGGGCGCGCAGCAGCTCTGCGGCCAGCGGCAGCAGGGACACCACCACGATCAGCGCGATGAGCGGAAGCAGATAGCGGTCGACGTTCGGGATGGACGACCCCAGCGCGAATCCGGCGATCACCAGCCCCTGCGTCCACAGCAGCCCGCCCGCCGTCTGCCACACCGCGAAGGTCCGCGGCGGCACACCGAGCGCGCCCGCCATCGGGTTCAGGACCGTGCGCACCACCGGCACGAACCGGGCCAGCACCACCGCCCGCGCGTATCCGTAGCGATCCAGCAATTCCCCGGCCCGGTCTGCGCCCGCCCGCAGCCGGGGCGAGCGGCCCCGGGCCAGCAGCGTGGCGCCCGCCCGGCGGCCGAGCAGATAGCCGCACTGGGCGCCGAGGAGCGCCCCGACGGCGGATGCGACCATGACTCCGGGCAGCGAGAGCCTGAGCCCGCCCGACGTACCGGCGGTGCACAGCAGCCCGGCGGTGAAGAGCAGCGAGTCCCCGGGGAGGAAGAACCCGATCAGCAGCCCGGTCTCGGCGAACAGCACCACGGCGATGCCGAGCACCCCGAATGCGGACAGCAGGGACTGGGCGTCCAGGATGTTCACCGCGAGGGGTGGGCCTGCGGACAGGTCGAGGGTCACGGGCGCGGTCCCTTCGGCGGACGTACGGAACGGAACAGAACAGCACGGAAACGGAGCGAGGCCCTCGGGCCGCGCGACGACTACAATCCAGTAGACCGTCTACGACACTGTAGACGAAGAGGGGAGAGGTGGCATGCCGATGGCCGGCAAGCAGCCCGAGCGCAGACCCGCGGGTGAACTGGAGGCGACCGTGATGGCCGCGCTCTGGGCCGCCGCCGGGCCGCAGAGCCCCGGTCAGGTGCAGCGGAGCCTGGAGACGTCACTGGCCCGTACGACGGTGACCACGATCCTGACCCGGCTGTACGAGAAGGGGGTCATCGACCGGAAGCGGTCCGGGCGCGGCTTCGTCTACTTCCCCCTCCAGGACGCCCACGGGCTGACCGCCCGCCGCATGCACCAGGAGCTCGACCGCGACGAAGCCCGCGAGGTCGCCCTGGCCCGCTTTGTCGACCAGCTCAGCGACGACGACGAGCGCCTGCTCAGGGAGCTCCTCGAAGCGGGTGATCAATGATCGCCCCGCTGCTGGTCGCGCCGCTGGTCCCGCTGCTCGTGCCCTGCGCCGTACCGCCCCTGGCCCGGCGCGCCGTCGCCCGGCTGGCCCCCGCCGCCGCCCTGTGGTGCCTGACCGCGACCACGGTGGTGCTGGCCGTGTGCTCGCTGGCCGCGCTCGGCACCCTCACGCTGTACGGCCTGCTGGCCCTCCCCCCGTTCGCCACCCTCGGGGAGCTGATCCATCCGCTCGGCTCCGCGCCCGGCCTGCTTCCGCTCGCCGCGGCGGCCACCGGGGCGCTGGCGGTGTGCGCCTGGGCGCTGCCGCGCTCCGCGGCGCGCCTGATCGGGGAGTACCACGAGGCCAGGAAGGCGGCGGACACCCAGCCCACGGCCGGCGACCTCTGTGTGATCGACAGCCCCGACCCCGACGCCTACGCCCTGCCCGGCAGTCCGGGCCGGATCGTGGTGACCACCTCCATGCTCCGCAGCCTCAGCCCGGCCGAGCGCGAGGCGCTGTTCGCCCATGAGCGGGCGCACCTCAGCGCCCGCCATCACTACCATCTGGCCGCCGTCGGGCTCGCCGCGCACTGCCACCCCGGGCTGCGCCCGGCGGGCGCCGCCGTGCGGCTCGCCGCGGAGCGCGCCGCCGACGAGGCGGCGGCCGCCGCCACCGGCGACCGGCAGCTCACGGCCCGGGCCATCGGCCGTGCGGCCCTCGCCACCCGCGCGGCCCGGCGCCGCCCCACCGTGGCCCCGGCCGCCACCTCCGGGCCGGTGCCGCAGCGGGTCGCGGCGCTGCTGCGGCCGCCGCTCCCCGGTGTCCGTGGCAGGAGGCACCTCGCGGCGGTGGCCGCAGGGGTGCTCCTCGCGCTCTGCGCCTGCCTCTCGCTCGCCGGCGCGGGGGCCGGAGCGATCAGCCTCCACCAGAGCGTCGAGATCGCCCAAGGAGAGCGACCGGGCGGCTGAGCCCGCGGGCTCCGCCGACAAGGGCCCGGTGCACGGCGCGTACGGCGTCCACGAGCCGGGAGGCGGGGCACAGCGCGGAGATCCGGGTGTCCGTCGCGGAGAAGCTCTCGAAGGGCACCCCCGCCCCGGCCAGCGTGTCGCGGAGCGTCGCGCACACATCGGCGCGCGTCAGCAGGCCGGACCCGACGATCGAGACCTTGCCGACGCGGTCGCGGTAGGTCACCCGCTCGTATCCGAGCTCTCTGCGGTGGATCCGCAGAGCGGTCATCGCGGCGGCGGCGTCCGTCCTGGGCAGGGCCAGCGCGACGTCCGCGCTCCGTCCGTCCGGGCGCGGCACGCCGTGCGACTCGACCACCTCGATACCGGCGTCGGCCAGGACTCCGTGGACCCGCCCCGCGGACCGGTCGCCGTCCGGGACGCCGAACACGGTGATCTTCACGCCGGACATGTCATGGGCCACGCCCGTCACGGCGGCGGCCTCCGCTCCCGGGTCCCCGGCCTCGTCCGAAGCCTCGTCCGAGATGACGGTGCCGGGGCGGTCGTCGAAGGACGAGCGGACATGGACGGTCACACCGTGCCGGCGGGCGTACTCCGCGCTGGGCAGCGCCAGCACCCGCGCGCCACCGGCCGCCATCTCGCACATCGCCTCATGGGTGAGCCGGCCGAGCGGCCTGGCCTCCGGCACGATGCCGGGGTCGGCCGTGAAGACACCGGCCACATCGGTGTAGATCTCGCACACATCGGCCTTGAGGGCCGCGGCGAGCGCGACCGCCGTCGTGTCGGACCCGCCCCGGCCCAAGGTGGTCACCTCATCGGTTTCCCCGCACACCCCCTCGAAACCCGTGACCAGCGCGATCGCCCCCCGGTCGAGCGCCTGCCGCACCCGCCCCGGCCGGACCTCGACGATCTGCGCCCGGCCGTGGTCCGAGGTCGTCAGCACACCGGCCTGCCGTCCGGAGAAGGAGTACGCCGGGGCGCCCAGCGCGTGGATCGCCATCGCGGTCAGCGCGCTGGACACCCGCTCACCCGTGGTCAGCAGCGCGTCCAGTTCGCGCGCGGCCGGCAGGGGGTCCACCTCGCGGGCGAGCCTGAGCAGCTGATCGGTGGTCCGGCCCATGGCGGACACCACCACGACCACGTCATGGCCCGCGTCATGGGCCGCGACAACACGTTCGGCGACACACGTGATCCGCTCGGTGGTCGGCACCGAGGAGCCGCCGTACTTCTGGACGATGAGCATCGGGCCCGGCCTCCTCAGAAGCCGCCCAGTCCGGCCCGGACCACCGGACCGGAGCGCGCGGAGCGGCGCGAGGCACACGCCGAGACGGCTTCGACGAGGATCGAACAGGCCGTGTCGACGACATCGGCCGTGACATTGAGCGGGGGCAGAATCCGGACCACGGCGTCCTGGCGCCCGCCGCGTTCGACGATGAGCCCGTGTCGCAGCGCATACGTCTGCACCTCGCCCGCGAGCGCGGTCGCGGGCCGGCCGTCGCCGGGGTTCGCCAGCTCGATCCCCCACATCAGGCCGCGGCCCCGCACCTCGCGGACCCACGGGTTGCCCATCAGCTCCCCGAGCCGGTCCGCGACCTGCACCCCCCTGCGCCGGACATTGGCCAGCACATCGTCGCGCCGGACGATGCGGACCGCCTCGGCGCCCGCGGCGAAGGCCAGTTGGTTGCCGCGGAACGTCCCGATGTGCGCCCCCGGCTCCCAGGTGTCCAGAGCCGCGTCGTACAGGATGAGGGCGACCGGCAGGCCCATGCCGCTCAGCGCCTTGGACGCCACGATGACATCCGGCTCGATGCCGTACTGCTCGAACGCGAACCAGGTCCCGGTGCGCCCGCAGCCCGTCTGCACCTCGTCGACGATCATGGGAATGCCCAGCGAGCGGGTCACCTCGCGCACCCGCCGGACGAACTCGGTGCGGGCGACCACGACCCCGCCCTCGCCCTGCACCATCTCCAGGATCACCGCGGCGGGAAGCGGGATGCCGCCCAGATCGTCCCGGAGCGCCCGCTCCAGATAGCCGGCGCAGTCCCGGGCGCAGCTGCCCGGCGCGGGGCCTGCGGGGCACGCGGAGGAGCAGTACGGGAAGAAGTGGACACCGGGCATGCCGTCCCGGACGGGCGCCTTCTGGGACACCAGCCCGCTGACCGCCATGGCGGCGTGGGTGCTGCCGTGGAAGCCGCCGTGGAAGGAGACGATGTCGCCGCGGCCGGTCGCGATCTTGCACAGCTTGAGGGCGGCCTCGACCGCGTTGGCGCCGGTCGGCCCGCAGAAGTGCACCTTGGTCCGCTCCCGCAGCCGCGGGGGCAGCATGGACAGCTGGGCCTCGGTGAAGGCGTCCTTGGCGGGGGTGGGGAAGTCGAGGCCGTGGGTGAGGGTGTCGAGCTGCCGGACCACGCTCTGGACCAGCTCGGGGTGGTTGTGGCCCAGCGAGAGCACACCGGCGCCGCCGAGGAAGTCGATGAAGACGTTTCCGTCGACGTCCCGGACAAAGCTCCCCGACCCCTCGGCCGGCGCGATGGGCAGATGGCGGGGGTAGGTGCGGGCCTGGGACTCCCGTCTCGCCTGATGGGCGAGGAGGGCGTCCGAACCGGGGCCGGGCAGGTCACCGCTGACCTGAGGTCCCATCAGTGTTGCCGTCCGCAGCGACGATGTCATGGTGCCTCCTCGTGGGGAGCCGAGCCGGCCGTCATGTTCACCACCGTAGGAACCCGGCCGTTAAGGCTCGCTGCGACGAAAGTCAGACGACGACAAAACCTCGGAGGGACACGGCTATCGGCTCGAACCGCCCGGTTCGAGCCGATAGCCGTGTCCGCGCAGGGTCGTGAGCTCCGGCAGCTCGAGCGGGACGGGGGAGGCCGCCGCGGCGGTGTGCAGCCGGCGGCGCAGGGAGGACATGGTGACGTCCAGGGTCTTGGTGGGGCCGTACCAGTTCTCGTCCCACACCCGCGCCATCAGCGTCTCGCGCGAGACGGCCTCGCCCGGGTGCTGGGCCAGCACGGCGAGCAGCTCGAACTCCTTGGGGCGCAGTTCCACTTCGCCGTCGCCGAGCCGACAGCGGCGGGCCGCGATGTCCACGGTCAGGTCCCCCAGCCGGACCGGCTCGCCCGAGCCGGGCGGTCCGGCCGGGAGACGGCGCAGATGGGCACGGAGCCGGGCGAGGAGCACGGTCAGCGCGAAGGGCTTGACCAGGTAGTCGTCGGCGCCCGCGTCCAGGCCCGCGATCACGTCGATCTCCTCGCCGCGCGCGGTCAGGATGACGATGAGGAGGTCGGGGAACTCGTCGCGCAGCTCCCGCGCGACCTCGATGCCGTCCACGTCGGGGAGGCCGAGGTCGAGCAGGACGACGTCGAGGGGCAGCCGCCGGGCCTCGGCCAGCCCCGAGCCGCCGGTCCGGCTCCAGGCCACCTGGTAGCCGCTGCCGCGCAGCCCGGTCTCCAGATGTCGTCCGATGATGTCGTCGTCCTCGACGACCAGCACGGATACGGAGTCCTCGGCCCGTGTCGTACGCATGCCCCGAAGCGTAGGCCCTGTCCGGCGGATCCTCGCGCCTTCGGCGGGCGCGCGCCGCCGGGTGGCAGCGGGCGCCGTGGCGACACGCGGTGTCCCGGTCGTGCCGGGCACCTCCAGGGTGGCCGGGTGGTCATGATGGGCGCATGAGGAAGCGCGTGGTGCGCGTGGCGGTGGTCGCGGTCATGGTGGCCCTCGTCCTGCTCGCCACGCCGCTGGCCGTGGGGATCCCGCGGTCCTTCATCGCGGACGAGCGCGGCGAGCTCGAGCGCGCGGCCCTGGCGGCCGCCGTGCGCGTCGGTGCGAAGTCCACGGGGAAGAAACGCTCGGAGCTGCCCCCCGGCGAACGGGATGCCCGGATCGGCCTGTACGACCTCGCCGGCCGACTGCGCGACGGACACGGGCCCGCGACGGCGGACGCGGTGACCCGGCGGGCCATGGCCGGGGTCGTGGCGCGCGGCCGCGACGGCCAGGACCTGGTGGCCGCCGTGCCCGTGTCGACGGCGGAGCGGGTCACCGGTGTGGTCCGCGCGGCGGACGGCACCCAGGGGGTCTGGGCCCGGGTGGGCCTCGCGTGGGCGGCGCTCGTCGGCACCGCCCTGGCCGCGCTGGCCACCGGCGTACTGGTGGCGCGGCATCAGGCGCGCACGCTCTCCGCTCCGCTGGAGGCGCTGTCGGCCACGGCCGTGGCCGTCGCC
The DNA here is from genome assembly GCF_055569495.1 of Streptomyces sp. NPDC028305. Taxonomy (NCBI): domain Bacteria; kingdom Bacillati; phylum Actinomycetota; class Actinomycetes; order Kitasatosporales; family Streptomycetaceae; genus Streptomyces; species Streptomyces sp. NPDC028305. The sequence continues at coordinate 303,937 of NZ_JBVHTN010000008.1, read as the reverse complement.
GGCGGCGATCTGACCGCCCGCGCCGGACGCAGCGCGATCGCCGAGATCGACCAGGTGGCGCGCACCCAGAACACCATGGTCGAGCGGCTGACCACGCTGCTCGAACACGAGCGGCAGTTCAGCGCCAACGCCTCCCACCAGCTCCGTACGCCGCTGGCGGGCCTCCAGCTGGGTCTCGAGGAGGCCGCCGCGGACCCGGGCACGGGTCACCTCAGGCCGGCCGTCGAGGAGGCCCTGGAGCGGTCCCGACACCTTCAGCAGACGGTCGACGAGGTCCTGCGCCTGGCCAGAGCGGCGCCCGGACCGCGGGTCTCCGAGCGGGCCGGGCCGCTCGGAAAGCTGGCCGAGAGCGTGGAGCGCCGCTGGCACGGCGCGTTCGCCGCCGAGGGCCGCCGCCTGGACTTCGCGTTCGAACCGGGCAGCGAGACGATCCGCGTACCGGACCGGACCGCCGAGCAGATCCTGGATGTGCTGCTGGACAACGCGCTCCGGCACGGGAGCGGGACGGTCGGAGTCACGGTGCGGGAGATGACGGGCGCGGTCGCCGTGGACGTGGCCGACGAGGGGTCGCTGGCCCTCGAACCCGGGCTCGTCTTCGCGCGGGGCACCACCACCTCACGCTCCGGCAGCGGCATCGGCCTGCCCCTGGCGCGCGACATGGCGCGGGCGGCCGGGGGCCGGCTCACACTCGTACGGGCGTCGCCGACCACCTTCACCCTGCTGCTGCCGATGCCCGAGGGCGAGTGACGGACGGCGCCGCGCTCAGCGGATCGGGGATCCGCCTCAGCGGTCCATATGCAGTGGGTGCGACGTACGGCCGGACACCGCGTCGATCTCGCCGTGCGCCTTCTCCAGCAACTTCGTCGCCAGCTCGTTGAGCGCCCTGGCGCCCGCGATCTCCTCGCCGACCCGCGGCTGGTTGGAGTCGGCGGGGGCCCGGCTCGCGGCCCCGTGGCCCCGGATCTCGCTCCCGTCGGCGAGCCGGACCAGGGCTGCGGCGCGTGTGTGGCGGGTGTCCTCGTCGAATTCCAACTCGACATGCCATCCCACGCTGGTCTGTGGCATGACGCTCACCTCCGGAATCGCTCCTGCGCGCGTGTGTCCACTCCCCAGCGTGCATCCACTCCCCGGCAGCCGCACAACATGAAACATCCACTTAGTTAGGTGAGGCATACCTAACTTCCCTCTAAATGCTGTGGCGCATGGACATCTGGGAACCGACGGCTCGCCGTGGCCGCGGGTGGCCATCCCCGGGGACGGGGTGGCCGTGGGCGCCGTCGCCTCCCTCGCGGAGGTGCTGACCGGCTGAGGCCGGGGCCGACGGGGGTCATGCCCGGGAACGACCCGGCGGGCGGCCGGTACTGCGTTCTCAGTACCCCCGATTGTCGGCAGCCGCATGACGACGGGCGGGCCGCGCGCCGGGAGCCTGGAGAGGTACCCGAGTTCAGATGTGGAGACCTCCGTCCCGTGGCTGCTTATCTCTATCGACTGGGCCGTCTGGCCTTCCGACGACGCTGGTGGGTGACCCTGCTGTGGGTGGCCGTGCTGGCGGCCGTCGGCTTCGGCGCGGTCAAGGCGCCGGCCGCCCCCGACACCGGGAACTCGATGCCCGGCATCGAGTCCCAGAAGGCGTTCGACCTGATGGACCAGCGCTTCCCCGGTGCCAAGGCCGACGGGGCGAACGCCCGGATCGTCTTCGTCGCCCCGCACGGGGAGAAGGTCACCGCGGCCGACAACCGGGCGGCCGTCGAGAAGGTCGTGCACGAGGTGTCCGGCGGTCCGCAGGTCGCCGGCGCGGTGGACCCCTTCCAGGCGCGGGCCGTCAGCAAGGACGCGGGGACGGCATACGCGACCGTCACCTACAAGGTTGCGGCCGACGACCTCACCGACGCCGCCAAGAAGACCTTGGAGGACGCCGTCCAGCAGGCCCGGGACGCGGGGCTGACCGTCGAGGTCGGCGGCAACGCGCTGGCGACCCAGCCCGCGGCGGGCGGGGCCGCCGAGGGCATCGGCATCGTCATCGCCGCGGCCGTGCTGCTGATCACCTTCGGCTCGCTGGCCGCCGCGGGGCTCCCGCTGCTGACCGCGATCGTCGGCGTCGGCGTCTCCATGGCCTCGATCATGGCGCTGGCCAGCACCTTCGGCCTGTCCGGCACCACCGGCACGCTCGCCTCGATGCTGGGGATCGCGGTCGGCATCGACTACGCCATGTTCGTGGTCTCGCGCTACCGCGAGGAGCGGGCCCGGGGACACGAGCCCGAGGAGGCGGCCGGGCTGGCCGCGGGCACGGCCGGGTCGGCGGTGGTCTTCGCCGGGCTCACCGTCGTGATCGCGCTGGCCGGGCTGTCGGTGGTCGGCATCCCGATGCTGACCAAGATGGGCCTGGCCGCCGCGGGCGCGGTCGCGATCGCCGTCGTCATCGCGCTGACCCTGGTGCCGGCGCTGCTCGCCTTCCTCCCGCGGGCCGTGCTGTCGCGCTCCGCCCGGCGGGACGCGAAGAACAAGGACGGGAAGAACAAGGACGCGAAGGCCAAGCGCGCGAAGGCCAAGGAGGGCGGCGAGCACAACGGGGGCAGCCGCTGGGCCCGGTTCGTACTGCGCCGCCCCCTGCCCGTACTGCTGGCCGCCGTGGCCGGGCTCGGCGCGATCGCGCTCCCGGTGACGGGCCTCCAGCTGGGCATGCCCGGGGACGAGGCCAAGTCCACCTCGACCACGGAGCGCCGCGCCTACGACGCGCTCGCCGAGGGCTTCGGCCCCGGCTTCAACGGACCGCTGACCATCGTCGTCGACGCCAAGGGCACCGCCGACGCGAAGGGCGCCGTACACAGGATCACCGACAGGATCGGCGCCACCAAGGGTGTCGTCTCCGTCTCCCCGGCCCGGTTCAACGCCGCGGGCGACACCGCGGTCTTCTCCGCCACGCCGTCCACCGCCCCCACCGACGAGAAGACCAAGGACCTGGTGCGCACCATCCGCGCCGAACGGCCCGCACTCGAGTCCGCCACCCATGCGAGCTTCGAGGTCACCGGCTCCACCGCGGTGAACATCGACGTCGCCCAGAAGGTGCAGGACGCGCTGATCCCCTATCTCGCGGTCGTGGTGGGCCTCGCCTTCGTGCTTCTGCTCGTGGTGTTCCGCTCCCTCCTGGTGCCCATCAAGGCGGCGGCCGGGTTCCTGCTGTCGGTGCTCGCCGCCTTCGGCGCGGTGGTCGCGGTCTTCCAGTGGGGCTGGGGCGCCGACCTCCTCGGCGTGGAGCAGACCGGCCCGATCATGAGCCTGATGCCGATCTTCCTGGTGGGCATCGTCTTCGGTCTCGCCATGGACTACGAGGTCTTCCTGGTCACGCGCATGCGCGAGGCGTACGTCCACGGGGACCGGCCCGGCCAGGCGATCGTCACCGGGTTCCGGCACAGCGCCCGGGTGGTGGTGGCGGCCGCACTGATCATGATGGCCGTGTTCTCCGGGTTCGTGGGCTCCGCCGAATCCATGATCAAGATGATCGGGTTCGGCCTCGCCATCGCCGTCCTGTTCGACGCGTTCGTCGTCCGCATGGCGCTGGTGCCCGCCGTCCTCGCCCTGCTCGGCGACCGCGCCTGGTGGCTGCCGCGCTGGCTGGACAGGGTGCTGCCGAACATCGACGTGGAGGGCGAGGCGCTCAGCCGCCGCTCCCCCGCCGCCGCGCTCCCGGCCCCCGACACCACGCCGGACCGGGAATCGGCACACGTCTGACCCGACAGACGCCTGATTCGACAGACGCCGCCCCGCGCCCCGAGGGCCGCCCGTGGTCACGAACCCGGGCGGCCGTCGGCCGTTCGTGCCCGGCGTCGTCCACCATGGACCCAGGCCCCGACCGGAGAACCCGATGACCAGCAGTCTGGAGCGCTATACGGAGCGCCATCACCTCGCCGTCGACGTGTTCGTGGCCGGGGTGCTGTTCGGCCTCGTCGTCCTCGGCGCCGGACTCGGCATGCCCGGCAACGCCCCGCCGTCGTTGGGCCCGGCCCTGCTGCTTGCGGGTATCTCCAGCGCCGCCCTGGTGGGATGTCGCAGCCACCCGCGCACCTCCGTCGCCGTGACGGCGGCCTGTGTCGCGGCCGCGAGCGCGGTCGGCTATCTGCTCACCCCCCTGCTGCTGGCCCCGGTCCTGATGGCGCTCTACTGGCTGGCGGTGCTCACCGAGCGGAAGATCACCTACTCCTACTGCCTCGCCACCATCGCCGCGCTGGTGACCACCGCGATGGTCGCCGACCCCGTCAACCACGCGCTGGTGCTCAAGACCATCGGCCCGGCCGTGTGGCTGCTGCTGCCCGTCGCCGCCGGCCGCGCGGTCCGGATACGGCGCGCCTATACGGACGCCGTCATGGACGCCGCACAGGCCCGCGCCGAACACGCCGAGCGCACCCGCGACGAGGAGGCGCGGCACCGCGTCGCCGAGGAGCGCATGCGCATCGCCCGCGAGCTGCACGACGTGGTCGCCCACCACCTGGCCCTGGCCAACGCCCAGGCGAGCACCGCCGCGCATCTCGCCCGGAACAACCCCGACCAGGCCCACAAGATCCTCACCGGCCTGGCCTCCACCACCTCCTCCGCGCTGCGCGAACTCAAGGCCACCGTCGGCCTGCTGCGCCAGACGGACGACCCGGACGCGCCCCTGGAGCCCAGCCCCGGACTCGCCCGGCTCCCCGAGCTGACCGACGCGTTCGCCTCCGCCGGGCTCCCGGTCACGGTCACCACGCACGGCGAGCCGCGGCGGCTCTCTCCGGGAGTGGATCTGACGGCGTTCCGGATCGTGCAGGAGGCCCTCACCAACGTCACCAAGCACGCCGCCGCGCACACCGCGCACGTACGGCTCAGCTACTCCCGCGACCGGCTGACCATCGGCGTCACCGACGACGGAACCGCGGCTACGGACACGGCGGCCGCGCCGGCCCCCGGACACGGCTTCGGCCTCATCGGCATGCGCGAGCGCGCGCATTCGGTGGGCGGCGCCCTCACCGCGGGCCGCCGCCCGGAAGGCGGCTTCGAGGTCACCGCCGAACTGCCGTTGCACCCCGACGGACCGGCACCCGCACCCGAGCCGGACCCCATGCCGGAGCCGGACCCCGCGCCGGAGCCGGGGGAACAGGGAGCCTGAACCAGGAAGCCCGACGCGCCGCCGACTCGCCGCGACGGGATTGCGCGCACGGTCAACGACTGTGCGCTCGCTGTCAATGCCTTCCGGCCGGGCCTGCGCCAGACTCGACGCGCCCCTTCATCCCCTGACCCCTCTGGAGGGACTGCGCGGTGCGGATCGTCTATGCCGACGGTGAGACCGAACGGGAGATGGAACTGCGCGTCGGCCGGCCGAACGCCACGCTGGCCGACCTCGCCGCGGCCCTGGACATCCCGGCGAGCGGGCTGAGCATCGACGGCAGGACGGCACCGCCGGAGACCGGGCTGAGCGAGTCCGGTCTCGCCCACGGCTCACGGGTGGCCCGCGCGGGCTGGGGCTCTGCCGGCGGGCCGCGCGTGGCGGCCGCCGTGCTGCGGGTGGTCGGTGGGCTGGAGGCCGGGCGCAGCGTTCCGCTGCGGGTGGGCAGGGTGGTCATCGGCCGGGGCGCCGAGGCGGATGTGCGGTTCGTGGCCGCGGGGGTGTCCCGACTGCACGCCGCGCTGGAGGTCTCGGCCGATGGGCAGGTGCACATCGCCGACCTGAACACGGTCAACGGCACGGATGTGTGCGGCGAGCGGATCTCCAAGGCCGTCCGGGTCCAGCCGGAGGACCTGGTCTCGCTCGGTGGCGAGGTGCAGCTGCGCATCCTGCCGCCCGACCGCATCGGCCCCGTGCAGCGGGTCAACGCGGTCCGGGAGGTGGGCCCCGGCGGCACCCTGCCCTTCAACCGCCCGCCGCGCGGCGGCAGGCCGGGCGAACCGCCGCGGATCGCCGCCCCCGAGCCGCCACCGAGCGCCAACAAGGCTCCGTTCTCCATCTCCAGCATGCTGGGTCCGCTGGTCCTGGCCGGCACGATCGTCGCCCTCACCGGCGATATCCGCTACGCGGCCATCGCGGCGCTCACCCCCCTGATGTTCCTGGGGAACTTCCTGGAGGAGCGGCTGCGGGGCCGGTTCTCCTTCCGGCGCGGGATGCGGGACCACACCGCCCGGGTCGCGGAGTTCGAGCAGACCGTGGCCGCTCGCCACGCGGCCGAGATCCGTACCCGCCGGGCCGCCCACCCCGACCCGGCGGAGGTGGTCCACCGGGCCACCGCGCCGGGGGTGGCCCTGTGGGAACGGCGCCCCGGCGCGCCGGACTTCCTCAGGACGGTGGTGGGCAGCGCCGATCTGTCCTGGTCTCCACCGCTGGAGACGGGCTCCTCGGGACCGGCGCCCGAGGTGGCGGACATCCTGGGCGAGCGGTGTGTGCTGCCGCAGGTGCCGGTGGTGGTCGGGGTGTCGGCCGGTGAGGCTGTGGGGTTCGAGGGGGACCGCCGGGCGTCCCTCGCCATCGTCCGGTCCCTGCTGTGCCAGGCGGTGGTGGGGAGCGGTCCGGCGGATGTGACGCTGGCGGTGTTCGCCGACCCGGAGCGGCTCGCCGACTGGGACTGGACGAAGTGGCTGCCGCACGGCACGGATCCGCAGTCGGGCACGGCGCGGCTGGTGGCGGTCGGGCCGGAGCAGTCCGACGCGCTGGCCCGCCATCTGCTCGCCGCAGCGCCCCGGCGTGCGGAGGGCGGCGCCGGCCCGGTGCTGCTGGTGGTCGTGGACGGCGCCACGCTGCTGGAGGGCCGCCCCTGTCCGCTGCGGGAGCTGCTCGCGGACCGCGCGCTGAGCTGCGGCGCCCTGGTCCTCACCACCCGGCTGCCCGCCCTGTGCACCTCGGTGGTCACCGCCTCGGCGGAGGGCCGTGGCCGGGTGCGCGACGTGGCCTCCGACGAGGTGGTGTCCGATGTGCTGCTGGGCGGCATGCCGGCGGCCGAGGCGCGCGCCACCGCCAGGGCGCTGGCCCGCTTCGAGGACCCGGAGCTGCGGATCGAGGGCGCGGGGCTGCCGGACCGGATCTCCCTGCTGCCGCTGCTGGACCTGGCCGCCGTCTCCGGGGACGAGGTCGGTCACCGGTGGAAGACCCGCGCTCCGGCGCTGCGGGTGCAGGCCGTGCTCGGGGTCAGCGAGCGCGACCTGTTCACCGTGGACCTCGACGACGACGGGCCGCATGCGCTGATCGCCGGGACCACCGGCTCCGGCAAGAGCGAGCTGCTGCGCACCCTCATCGCGAGCATGGCCACCGACGCCGACCCCGAGCATCTGACCTTCGCGCTGGTGGACTACAAGGGCGGCGGCGCCCTGGACGAGTGCGCCGAACTCCCGCACACCGTGGGCCTGGTCACCGACCTCGACGAGCAGCTCGGCGAGCGCGCCCTGCGCTGTCTGGAGGCCGAGATCCACCACCGCGAGCGACTGCTGCGCGAGGTGGGGCTCGGCCACATCCGTGACTACCAGCGGCTGCGCGACACCGGGGACGGGGACATGGAGCCGATGCCCCGGCTCGCCGTGGTGATCGACGAGTTCGCCACCCTGGTCAAGGCCCTGCCGGACTTCGTCGACTCGCTGGTGAGCATCGCCCAGCGCGGCCGCAGCCTCGGCGTCCACCTGATCATGGCCACCCAGCGGCCCGCCGGCTCGGTCAACGACGCCATCAAGAACAACGTCAAACTCCGTATCGCGCTGCGACTTGAGAGCACCGGGGACTCGCAGGACGTCATCGACAGCCCGGCCGCGGCCGGGATCGGCACCCGCCAGTGGGGACGCGCCTTCTACCGGCTCAGCGCGCGAGAGGTGCTGCCGGTGCAGACCGCGCTGTCCACCGGGGTCACCACGCAGGCCGCGGTGACCGCCCCGGTGACGATCGCGCCGTTCATCCTGGGCATGCCGGTCCTGGTGGCGGCCACCGACGGCACAGAGGGCGAGACCGATCTGCGACGGCTGGTCAAGGCCGCGCGGCAGGCCGCCGACCTCTCCGGATTCGCCCCGCCGCGGCGGCCCTGGCCCGACCCGCTGCCCGGTGTCCTGCACCGCGCGGACCTTCCGCCGGTCGCCGAACAGGGCCTGCACACCGAGGCCGCCGGGCTGCCCGCCTGGGCGCTCGCCGACGACCCCGACCGGCAGCGCCAGTACGCGGTCGGCTGGGACCCGGCCGCGGGAAACCTGCTGATCTACGGCTCCGGCGGCTCCGGCACCTCCACCGCGCTCGCCTCGCTCGCCCTCTCCGCCACCGGCACCGAACCGCCCGACCGGCTGCACGTCTTCGCCCTCGACATGGGCGCGGGCGACCTGGCCCCGCTGGCCGCGCTGCCACACACCGGCGCCCATATCGGGTCCGGCGAGCGCGAGCGGCAGAACCGGCTGATCAAGCTGTTGCGCCGGGAGCTGGACGAGCGCAAGTCCCGCGGCCCGGCCGGCTCCCCGGACTGGCTGGTGCTGCTGGACAACCTCGGCGCCCTGATCTCGGACTTCGACAAGGACGTGGCGGGGATGAACCTGATCGACGAGCTCGCCCGTGTCTACGCGGACGGCCCCGCGGTCGGCATCCGGTTCGCCGTCAGCGCCGACCGCTCCGGCGCCGTGCCCTCGGCCTGGTCCGCCCTGACCCAGACCAAGCTGCTGCTGCGGCTGGCCGACCCCGGCGAGTACGGATACTTCGACGTACCGCGCAACGCGGTCCCCACGTACGTGCCGGGCCGGGCTCTCGTGGCCGCCAACCGGCAGGTGATCCAGATCGGCTGGCCGGGCGAGGACCTGGCGGCGGCCGTCGCGGACACGGCCGCCCGGTGGACCGGCGCCGAGCGCACCGCCCCGGCGGTCGGGCTGCTGCCCACCGACGTCCCCGCCACCGCGCTCACGACACCGCCTCAGACCGCCACCGACCCCTGGTGGCTCCCGGTCGGCCTGGACTCCGACACGCTCGGCTGCGCCGGGCTGCGGATGTACGAGCGCGAACACGCCCTGATCGCCGGGCCGCAGCGGTCCGGCCGCAGCACGGCCCTGTGCACCGTCGCCCGTCTCGTGATGTCCTCCGCCGACGCCCCACCCGCGGTCGTCGGCTTCGCCCCGCGCCGCTCCCCGCTGCGCGACCTGCCCGGCCTGACCGCCCTGGCCACCACGTACGACGACCTCGAACAGACCCTCGCCGCCCTCCCCCTGGACCGGCCCGCCCTCCTCCTGGCCGATGACGCCGACACGGTGGACGACGAACGCGGCTTCCTGGAACAGTGGCTGTCCTTCCCCGCCACCGGCCACCACCTGATCGCCGCCGGCCGCGCCGACGCCCTGCGCCGCGCCTACGGCCACTGGACCCAACGCGCCCGCGACAGCCGCTGCGGTGTCCTCCTGTGTCCCGACCACGACCTCGACGGCGACCTGCTGGGCACCGAACTGCCCCGCCACGACCGCATGGCCCCGCTGCCGGGCCGTGGCTACCTCGTGGTGGACGGCGTGGCGGCGGGCGTGCAGGTGGCGAACTGACCCGTGCTCGCCCGCATATGACTCATTGCGCTGAACGCACATGGACAGTGCACCCGAGGTCAATGACACGGGGCAGGCCGGGACCGGAGAATTCACGAGTGAGCCACACAGAGGGAACTGACTGATGCCACCGAAGTACGACTTCGCCGCCGCCGAGCGGCTCAGTCAGCAGCTTTCCCAGCTCATCCAGAAGCTGGACTCGTTTATTTGGCTGCGCCTGAGCAAGAAAGACAATCTTCTCGGCGGCCAGCACAGCGACAACTGGCAGGGCACGAAGCGCGACCGTTTCCAAACCGACTTCTTGCGCCAGCAGGCGGCGCTCACCGAAGTCAGGAACGCGGCTATCAGAGTCCAGTCGCAAGTGACCCAGGCGACCGAGGCGGCGCACGCCGCCGAGAAGAACAAGCGGTAGGTATGACAGCGACATGACGACTGTGTCCGCGATTCCGGAAAACCTCTTCAATTATTCCGATACGTGCACCAACGGCGCCGAGCAGGTGCAGACCTGGGTCCGCAATGTACTGACCCCCGCGGTCACGGCATACCAAAACGGCGGGGGGTGCGTGACAGCCATTGACGTGGACACCGCCAAGCAACTGGCGGCCGCGTATTACACGGACCGGGACGTGAGGACCGTCGGCCAGGCGTTCCTGCAGGCCGGAGGCGTTCTCGTACGAGGGCGGAACCAGCCGATCCACGCCAACGAGAAGACCGTCAACGCGGCCTTTACGAAACTACAGACAGAGGCCGCGCGCCAGCAGACGGAGGCCGCACACCAAGTCCAGATCAACGCGGGCGCAGCGCTCGCCAAGCGCCTGATGGGCGCCAAGCCCGTCGAAGTCACCGGCATCATCAGGGAACTCGCCAAGCACGGCAATGACCCCTACTTCAGCGCGGGTTTCTACAACAATCTGGATGAGCAGCACATCGAGACCGCGATGGCACAAGGAGGCATTCCGGCGCTGGTGAGCGCCTATTCGAGCGGCGTGCTGGACAAGAAGGTCTACGACTCGGTCAACACACGGCTCGCGAGACCCATTCAAAACGTCCGCTTCGCGGTGAACCTGCAAGACCACTACATGACCGCGGCCCAGAAGCTCCAGTTCCTGAACAGCATCGGCGCCAACCCGGTGGCGGCCCGGAACTTCGCGGACCATCTGACGTCCGGGCAGCTGCGTCAGCTCTTCTACGGCCCCGCGTCGGAGATCCCCGGGCTCCGCGGCAGCCTGACCAAGGCGCTCACCGTGGCCATGTGGCAGCAGTCCGGTCAGTCGCAGGCCCGGGCGCTGATGCACAAAGTCTCGGACGGGCTGTTCGGCGACGGCACACCGAAACTGACTCACCACCAGATGCAGCAGCTGATCGGCCCCCTGATGGAGTTCTATTCGGCGGGCATCACGCAAAGTCTCGTTCCTCCGCCAGGAGATGACCCCATCGCCCTTCGACGCTGGGCCGAAGGGCTGGGCAGGCAGAACGGCCAGGACCTCGGCCTGTTCCTGAAGGCGGCGAACGAAACCGGTGACGAGCACGAGCTGGTGAAGAGCATGATCCAGGGAGGGTACGTCAACGTGCTCTTCATGCCGACAGGGATTCTCGCGCCGGAACTACTCGTCGGCAATATCGCCTTCACCGCGGGAGTGGGGGCCATGCAGAGCCTGTATTCGTCGGAGGACCCGCTGACGGGCCTGCTGGACAAGCTGTTTCCCGGCGGAAGTCATGCGGACACTTCATTGCTCAATGATCGCCTTGCAGTCGGCGGGCTTTCCCTCGCCGTCAGTTCTTTGATCTCTCAAGGTCTCGTCCACCCCGTGGGATCGGACGTTCCCGTGAAGTTCGGCAGCGACCCTGTCGCCAACGCCGAACTCGTCAAAAAGATCATGCTCAATGGGGACGACTACGCGGCGGGCCAGAAGGACTTCCAAGGCCATCTGCCACCGTCCATCACCGACCTGACACACGGCTACCGGGATCTCGAACTCGGCGAAGTCAACGACGCACTCGGCAATCCCGACTACAAGCCACCGGAGTAGGCCCCGAGCCGACCCCGGCGCACCCATCACCATCACCAAGAAATACACATCACCAAGAAATACAGGAGAAACTCACCATGGCAGGCACAGTCAAGGTCGACGACGCGGCGCACTCCGCCAGCCGCAAGTTCCTCGGCATCATCGACGGCGGTTTCCAGCAGTCCATCAGCCAGCTCTCCGCCGCCGGGAACATCCTCAGCGACCAGAGCCACTGGGACGGCAAGCACGCCGCCGAGTTCCGCTCCGCCTGGAGCGGCGCCCAGGCCGACCTGAACAAGATCAAGCAGTCCCTGGACGAGTTCCAGCGGAAGTTCGACGCGGTCCTGAGGAACATCTCCACGGCCGGCGGCAACGGCTGACCGAGCCCAAGCGCGTCCCAGCAGGAACTCCATAAGGAAACTCCCATGTCTGAGAGGGACCCGGTCCACCCCTGGACCGGAGAGCTGAGCCCCGCCGACCTCGAACGCCTCGGCGCCGAACCGCTGCGGCGGTCGGACCCGGTGGCGATCGGGCCCTACCGGGTGCTCGCGCGCCTGGGGGGCGGGGGAATGGGCCGGCTCTACCTCGGGCGGGAAGCGGGCGCGGAGGGGGAGGCGTCGGCCCCGTACGGGGCCGACGCGCTGGTGGCCGTCAAGGTCATCCGGCCGGAGCACGCCGAGGACCCGAAGTTCCGGCGCCGGTTCGAGCGCGAGGTCGAGGTCGTACGGCGGGTCCACGGGAAGTACACCGCGGGGCTGCTCAATTCGGGCTTCGACGAGGAGGAGCGGCTGTGGATGGCCACCGCGTTCGTCCCGGGGCCGAGCCTCGACGACGCGGTGCGCCGCTTCGGCCCGCTGCCCGCCCCGGTCGTATGGCGGCTGGCGGCTGAGATCGGGGAGGCGCTCGCCACGATCGCCTCCGCCGGCATCGTGCACCGCGACCTCAAGCCGTCCAACGTCCTGCTGGGCGCGGACGGGGCGCGGGTGATCGACTTCGGGGTGGCCCACACCACCGACGCCAGCGTGCTCACCATGACCGGCCAGCACGTGGGCACCCCCGCGTTCATGTCACCCGAGCAGGCCGACGGCCGCGCGGCGAGCACCGCTTCGGACGTCTTCTCGCTCGGCTCGGTCCTGGCGCACGCCGCGACCGGCAGAACGCCGTTCGGCGAGGGATCGACCGCCGATGTCATCCACCGCGTGGTCTACTCGCCGCCGAGCGAGGACGTGCTCGCCAAGGTGGTGGAGTGCGATCCGGCCCTGGCGGAGCTGGTCGGCCGCTGTCTGGACAAGACCGTGGAGGGGCGGCCGAACCCGCAGGAGGTCGTCGACGCGGCGCGGCGGCACGCCCCGGCCCAGGAGTGGCCCGCGCCGCTCGCGGAGCTGATCGGCTCACGTTCCGAGTGGACCGGGCACGCCGTCGCGGTGTCGCCCATGAACCAGCTGACGATCCTTCGCCGCGGCGCCCCGGAGCGCACGCTGCGGCCGGCGGAGCCCAAGCGACGCCGCGGCCTGGCCCTGGCCGCGGCCGCGGCGGTCGTCGCCGTGGCCGTCGGGGTGGTGGCCTTCGTCGTGCCGGGGATGGGGTCCTCGGACGACGGGCAGAAGGGCGCCTCCGCGACGGTCTCGCAGTCCGCTCAGCACCCGTCGGCGTCGAAGTCTCCCGCGGCGAAGCACTCGGCGAAGCCGTCGCCGGGGACGACGTCCGTCCCCGCGAATGCATCGGGGGGCGGAGATGGAGGTGGTGGTGGCGGCGGTGGTGGATCCGAGGAGAGCCGGCCCCCTGCCAACCAGAAGCAGCCGACCAAGGTCATAACCAAGATCGTCACGCCCACCGCTGATACGCCCAAGCAGTCACAGCCTCCGCCCAAGACCTCGTCGCCGAAGCCGTGGAAGTCCTGCCACTACTACTCCGGCACCGCGCTCACCATGCAGGGCAGCAGCGGAAATCCCGTCCGCCAGGTGCAGTGCATCCTCAAGGCCCGGGGGTACGACATCGGACCCCACGGCGTCGACGGGCAGTTCGGCCCCGACACGAAGGCAGCGGTCATAGCCTTTCAGCGGGATCACCACCTTCATGACGACGGCAAAGTGGGAGAGGACACCTGGCCGGCGCTCCGCGCCTGAGCGGAAGCACCGCAGAAACGCCACGACTGAGCCGGCGGTCCCCCGCCGGCTCAGCCACAACACCGAAGGCGACCGCTATCGGCCCCCCACGGGCACACCCTCACGCCTGCGGTACTCGCCGGGCGTGATCCCGTACTCCTTCTTGAAGGCCCGGTTGAACACCGCCGCGTCCTGGAAACCCCACTGCACCCGGATCGCGGCCATGCTCTGCCCCGCGAGGCAGGGGTCCGTCAGATCGGCCCGGCAGCGCTCCAGCCGCCGCTCGCGGACGAATCCGCCGACCGTCCGCTCGTCCTGCCGGAACAGATGGTGCAGATAGCGGACCGAGATGTGATGCGCAGTGGCGATCGCCGTAGGCGACAAGTCAGGATCGCCGAGATTGCGGTCGATATACGACTTGATCTCCCCGAGGAGCGCGGCCTGCCGCGGCAGTGGCCCCGCCTCGTCGCACCGCTCGGCCACGCTGCTCAGGAACGCCACCGCGAGGTCGACCGCAGCGCGCCCCAGCCAGGCGGCCTGCGGAAACTCGATCGGCGCGGCGGGTCCCGCAAGCCCTTCCAGGAACCGCGCGAGGAGCGCCGCCGGGCCCGTCTCCGAGGACACCGGCCGCGCCGCCACACCGCGCAGCGCCAGGTGCGGCAGCGACAGCGCGCTCCCCGGCAGATGCAGAACCATCGCCCGGGGTGGGCGGGCCCGGTCGGCGGCCGCCGCGTCGAACGGCTCCCATGGGTCCCACAGCACCAGTTGGCCGGGGTCCAGCCGGGTCGCGTCGAACCCCCGGCCCAGCGTCAGCGGCCCCTCGGACACCAGGATCAGCCGCCACATCCGCGGACCGCCGCTCCGGGCGGGCCGGTCGGCGTGCGACGGGGCCGATACGGAAAGCGCCGGAAAACGCAGCACGGTCATCCGCACCGGCCCCAGCTCCCATTCGGTCCGGTGCCCGGGCCGGTCACGAACGACCGCGGAGGAGGTCATCTGCCGCGGCGAGCGCACAAGCGATTGCAAAGTAATGGTGTTACCTTTCCCCGTCCCTGCTCGACGAGTCTGCCGAGGAGGTGCGGACGTGTCCTTAGCGCTGAGCGCCACCCGCTTAGCGCTGAACGCCAATCAGGCGCCGCGCAGGGCGAGGTGCCGGAAGTCCTTGGGCGGCATGCCGTAGGCGGTACGGAAGGCGCGGGTGAAGTCGGCCGGCCGCCGAAATCCCCATCGGGCGGCGATGGCGTGGATGGGCCGCCTGCTCAGCCCCGGATCGGCCAGGTCTCGGCGGGCCTGTTCCAGCCGTTGGTGGCGGATGTAGGCGGAGACCGTGGTGTTCTCGCGGCGGAAGACGCGGTGCAGGGAGCGGACGGAGATGTGCTGGGACGCGGCGATCCGCTCGGGCGTCAGCTCGGGGTCGGCCAGGTGCTGCTGGACATAGCCGCGGACACGCGTGGCCAGGGAGTGCTGGAAGGTCTCGGGCGCCACATCGGCTTCGAACTGGCGCGCGATCAGGGCGTTGGCCAGATCGAGCGCGACGGCCCCCAACCGCGCGGCATCCGAAGGCCCATAGGACGTGGGGTCGTTGAGCAGGCCAGTGAGGAACTGGGCGAGCAGCGCCCCGATCCCCGCTCGCCCCGGCAACCTCATCGCGACCTGCCGGTCGCCGAGGCCCCGGGGCAGCGGCAGCAGCATCCGCGGGATGATCATCTCCGCGGCCGAGACCGTGCCGTCCTCGGCGTCCAGACGGCCCCGATAGGGGCGCGAGCTGTTCACCAGCACCAGATCGCCCTGCCCGACCAGGATCTCCCGATCGTCCTCGACGACCCTCATGCGCCCGCACAGCGGCGCCGAGAGGTGGTAGATCTCGGGATCGGACCGCCGGATCAGTACCGGGGTCCGGTCCGAGTCCAGCGGCGGACACGTGAACAGGGACACCTGAACGATGCCGAGGTCCAGCACTCGTAACGTGCCCCGGAAGTCGGCGCTGTGTTCCGTGCGCATCTCATGGGGCGAATGGCTCTGGAACGCCAGATCGCGCCAACACTCGAACCGGTCCGTCGCGGGCAGTTCATCGCCCCGGAACAGCGTCTCGATCACTACTCGTCCCTCCCCCGTACCCGATGGCCCGGACCGCCCCAACGGCTGACGGCCCGGCCTTGGCTCACTTCGAGTCTGGCGCGGCTTCGCGTTGTTGCGCAGCCCTGAATCGCCACGCGCAACAATGCTGACCTCGGCTGATTCCTCCGCCTCGGGCACAGGAAGCGAGGCGACGGTGGCCCGGCGGATCCGTGAAACCGGACGGGGCGGAACCCTTGCTGAGCAGGGTCGGTACGCTCATCCGGAATACCGTGGGTTGGGTTACGGGGGTAACTGCGCGTGGGGCTTGGTGACTTCATTCCGGACTCGGTCGAGGACTGGGTCGATGACCGGGTCGAGGATGTCGGCGGGGCGATCGACGACGCGGGAGACTGGACGGCGGACCGGCTGGATGACGTCGGCTGGCAGAGCGGTGCGGACTGGGTCCGGGACAAGTCGGATTCGGCGGCGAACGCCCTGGGCGCGGCCGTCGATGAGATGCAGCTCGGGGAGAGCGAGGATGCGAAGAAGCTGATCCACGGAAGTTCGTCCAAGCTGCGGTCGACCGCGAGTCATCTGAGTGACTTCAAGACGGCGTTCAACAATGTGGGCAAGGGGTTGCGGGGGCTGGGTTCGGGGTCGTTGAAGGGGAAGGCGGCGGACGCGTTCCGGGAGAGTGTGTCGGTCGAGCCGAAGAAGTGGTTCGCGGCGGCGGATGCGTGTGAGAAGGCGTCGGGGGCGCTGGAGCGGTTCGCGGGGACGGTGGAGTGGGCGCAGGGCCAGGCCGAGGAGGCGATCCGGCGCTACAAGAAGGGCAAGAAGGCCTCGGACGACGCCCGCTCGGCGCACAACGGCACCGTGTCCGCGTACAACAAGGCGGTGGACGCGTACAACGGCCTGCCTGCGGAGAAGCGGGACGCGTCGAGCCTGCCGGACAAGCCGGGTGCCTTCCACGACCCGGGGGCCGCTGATATCAAGGCCGCACAGGACATTTTGCAGGAGGCGCGGCGGCAGCGGGATGAGGCACATGGGGTGGCAAAAACGGCGGTGGAGGGAGCGCGCGATGCCGCGCCCAAGAAGCCGTCCTACGCCCAGCAGCTGGGCGACGGGCTTCAGGGGCTGAACCTGGACGCGAGCCACTTCCTGGGTGGCGTGGTCAAGGGCACGGCGGGCCTGCTCAACTTCGCCCGGCAGGTGAACCCGCTGGAGCCTTACAACATCACTCACCCCGCCGAGTACGCGACGAACCTGAACAACACGGCCGCTGGCCTGCTGCGCATGGCCAATGACCCAGGCACGGCTCTCAAGGGCATGTGGGACGCCTTCCAGAAGGACCCGTCCGAGGGCCTTGGCCGTTTGGTGCCGGAGCTGATCGGCACGAAGGGCCTGGGCGGGGCGAAGGCGGCGGTGACGGCTGCGGAGAGGCTGCCCGCGACCATGGCCAGGGCTGAGCGGTCGGGGTTGCAGACGCTGGCCAAGGACGGCCCGGCACCCCACGCCACACCCGACGGGGCGCGGACCGCTGGGGGCACCGACCCAGTGGACCTGGCGTCGGGCCGGATGTATCTGCCCCAGCGGGACGTGGTGCTGCCGGGAGCGCTCCCGCTGGTGTTCGTGCGCCGGGTGGAATCGGGGTACCGGGCAGGGCGGTGGTTCGGCCCGTCATGGTCGAGCACCGCCGATCAGCGGCTGGAAATCGGCGCACGAGGTGTGGCGTTCGTCGCCGAAGACGGGCTGCTGCTGTCGTACCCGCACCCGGCCCCCGGCCTGCCGACCCTGCCCGAGCTGGGCCCGAGGTGGCCGCTGGAGCGCACGGCAGAAGGCGATTACACGCTCACCGACCCGGACACCGGCCACACCCGCTACTTCACCGGCCCGCAAGGCGAGGGCGATGGCGAGGCCCCGCTTGCGGAGATCAGCGACCGCAACGGCCACCGCCTGACCTTCGAATACGACACCGACGGCACCCCGACCAGCATCGTCCACAGCGGCGGCTACCACCTCAACATCACCACCGAAGACGGCCGCATCACCGCCCTCCACCTCGCGGGCGCCGACCAGCAGCTCATCCGCTACGCGTACACGGACGGCAATCTGACCGAGGTGGTCAAGTCCTCCGGTCTGCCGCTGCGCTTCGAGTACGACACGGAGCGTCGGGTGATCGCGTGGATCGACACGAACGACCGCCGTTACGACTACGTGTATGACAACCGGGACCGGTGTATCGCCGAGGGTGGCACCGAGGGCCATATCTCCCTGCGCATCGACTACGGCCCGGTCGATGAACGGACCGGTCACCGGGTCACCACGGTCACCACCGCCGAGGGCCACACCACCCGCTATATGGTGAACGACCGCTGCCAGGTCATCGCCGTCACCGACGCCGTCGGCAACACGGTCCGCACCCGGAGGGACCGCTACGGCCGCGCCTTGTCCCGCACCGATGCCCTGGGCCGGACCACCATCTTCGCCTACGACACGGCCGGCCGGCTGACCTCCCTGACCACCCCCGACGGACACCAGCAGACCGCCGCCTACAACGACCTGGGCCTGCCGGTCGAGGTGGTCCACCCGGACGGAGCCACCTGGCGCTACGCATACGACGACCGAGGCAACCGCACCACGGCCACCGACCCGTTGGGCAACACCACCCACTACACCTACGACGACCACGGCCACCTGACCTCGGCCACCAACGCGCTCCACGACACCACACGCGTACGCTGCGACCCCGCCGGGCTCCCCGTCGAGATCACCGACCCCCTGGGCGCGGCCACCACCTACCACCGCGACGCCTTCGGCCGCCCCACCACCATCACCGACCCCCTCGGCGCCACCACCCACGTGGCGTGGACCGTCGAGGGCAAGCTGGCCCGGCGTATCGCCCCGGACGGCGCCGAGCAGCGTTGGACCTACGACGGCGAGGGCAACCTCACCGTGTACAGGGACGCGAGCGGCGGCGTGACCACGTACGAGTACACCGACTTCGACCTGCCGGCCGCCCGGACCGACCCGGACGGCACCCGCCACGAGTTCACGCACGACACCCAACTGCGTCTCACCGAGGTAACCAATCCACAGGGGCTGACCTGGAGTTACACCTATGACCCGGTCGGCCGACTGCTCGCCGAGACGGACTTCGACGGCCGCACCCTCACCTACGCCTACGACGCAGCGGGCCAACTGATCTCCCGCACCAACCCGCTGGGCCAGACCATCTCCCTCGAACGGGACGCTAGCGGCCGGGTCGTGCGCAAAGACGCCGACGGCCAGGTCACCACCTTCACCTACGACCTGGCCGGGCAGCTGACGGAGGCCGTTGGCCCCGAGGTGTCGGCGGTGTTCGGGCGGGACCGGATGGGCCGGGTGACGACCGAGATGGTCAACGGCCGGGTGCTGACCCATGCGTACGACGCCCTGGGCCGTACCGTGCGCCGGACCACCCCGTCCGGCGCCAAGTCCACGTTCTCGTATGACGCGGCGGGCCGCCGCACCGCGCTGACCACCTGCGGCCACACCCTCGACTTCACCTATGACGCGCTAGGCCGGGAAATCACCCGCCAACTTGGGCCCACCGCCACTCTCGAACAGATCTGGGACCCAGCCGGACGGCTGGCCGAACAGACCCTGACCACCGGACCGGCGGGCGACATCGCCCAGCGCCGCGCGTACACCTACCGCCCCGACGGCCACCTCACCGCCATCGCCGACCAGCTCCTCGGCCCCCGCTCCTTCGACCTCGACGACGCAGGCCGGGTCACCACCGTCCGCGCCGAAGGCTGGACCGAGACCTACGCCTACGACGAGGCGGGCAACCAGACCCACGCCACCTGGCCCACCGACCACCCGGCCACCACCGGTCCCCGCGCCTACACCGGCACCCGCATCACCCGCGCCGGACGGGTCCGCTACGAACACGACACCGCCGGCCGCCTCACCCTCCGCCAGAAAACCCGCCTGTCGAAGAAACCCGACACCTGGCGCTACACCTGGGACACCGAAAACCACCTCACCACCCTCACCACCCCCGACGGCACGATCTGGCGCTACCTCTACGACCCCCTCGGCCGCCGCACCACCAAACAACGCCTCGCCCACGACAGCGAAACCGTCCTCGAACAGGCCGACTTCACCTGGGACGGCCACACCCTCATCGAACAGACCACCACCACACCCGACCTCCCATACCCGACCACCCTCACCTGGCACCACGACGGCTTCCGCCCCCTGACCCAGACCGAACGCACCACCGTCGCCACGACCCAGCGCGAGATCGACCGCCGCTTCTACGCCGTCGTCACCGACCACATCGGCACCCCCGCCGAACTCATCGACGAAACCGGCGACATCGCCTGGCGCCCCCGCACCACCCTCTGGGGCACCACGACGGAAGAACGTACGGGGCAGACCCACACCCCCCTGCGCTTCCCGGGCCAGTACTTCGACCCCGAAAGCGGCCTCCACTACAACCACCACCGCTACTACGACCCCACCACCGCCCGCTACCTCACCCCCGACCCCCTCGGCCTCACCCCCGCCCCCAACCCCGTCGCCTACGTCCCCAACCCCCACCTCTTCATCGACCCGCTGGGGCTCTCCCCCTACGACGATTACGAAGGTATCGACTTTTACGCCGACGATGTGGGCCAGTCCGCATCGTTCTGGTACGTGAACGGCCGTCCGGACGGGGAGATGGTGTTCTTCGGCCATGGCAGCATCCGAGCGGGCGACACCAGCATGGTCACGGTCCCCGAAGGCACGAGCGTTGGCATCTACCACCTGCATGGTGAGCTGATCTACTCGGATGAAATGCATATGATTGCAAACAGCAACACCACTCCCCTGAACGTCATCGAGTCGGGCCAGCAGATGCCGGACTATTCGCTGTACCCACCCACTGGTCTGGGGACCCCCGCCGGGAAAAGCGTGGTCTCCGGGAGGACCGTGACCCAAGAGACCCGTCTCTCCCAACTGCTGCTGCCGAACATGGGCCGAGTGCACTGGGTCGCTTGCCGCGCGATCATCTGAGAACCAGGAGTCCACTGCGGTGACCCACTACACGTGACGCGCTGGTCCGTGCGGTGCGTCCCCGAAACCGGACGAGACGGAGCCCTCGCTGAGCAGGGTCGGTACGCTCATCCGGAATACGGTGGGGTCGCGGTACGGGGGTGAGGACGCGTGGGGATTGGTGACTTCATACCGGACGGCGTCGAGGACTGGGTCGATGACCGGGTCGAGGACGTCGGCGGGGCGATCGACGAGGCGGGGGACTGGACCGCGGACCGGCTGGATGACGTCGGCTGGCAGAGCGGTGCGGACTGGGTCCGGGACAAGTCGGATTCGGCGGCGAACGCCCTGGGCGCGGCCGTCGATGAGATGCAGCTCGGGGAGAGCGAGGATGCCAAGAAGCTGATCCACGGCAGCCCGTCCAAGCTGCGCTCAACGGCTGGCCATCTCACCGACTTCAAGACCGCGTTCAACAACGTGGGCAAGGGGCTGCGGGGGCTGAGCTCACAGTCGTTGAAGGGGAAGGCGGCGGATGCCTTCCGGGAGAGTGTGTCGGTCGAGCCGAAGAAGTGGTTCGCAGCGGCGGACGCGTGTGAGAAGGCGTCGGGGGCGCTGGACCGGTTCGCGGGGACGGTGGAGTGGGCACAGGGCCAGGCCGAGGAGGCGATCCGCCGCTACAAGAAGGGCAAGAAAGCATCCGACGACGCCCGCTCGGCGCACAACGACAAGGTGACCGCGTACAACAAGGCAGTGGACACCTACAACGGCCTGCCTGCGGACAAGCGGGATCCGTCGAGCCTGCCGGACAAGCCGGGTGCGTTCCACGACCCGGGGGCCGCTGACATCAAGGCCGCGCAGGAGTTGTTGGCGGAGGCGCGGCGGCAGCGCGATGAGGCGCATGGGGTGGCGAAGACAGCGGTGGAGGGCGCGCGGGACGCCGCGCCCAAGAAGCCCTCCTACGCCAAGCAGCTGGGCGACGGGCTGGAAGGGCTGAACCTGGACGCGAGCCATTTCCTGGGTGGCGTGGTCAAGGGGACGGCGGGGCTGCTGAACTTCGTGCGGCAGGTGAACCCGCTGGATCTGTACAACATCACTCACCCCGCCGAGTACGCGACGAACCTGAACAACACTGCCGCCGGCCTGCTGCGGATGGCCAATGACCCGGGCACGGCTCTCAAGGGCATGTGGGATGCGTTCCAGAAGGACCCGTCGGAGGGTCTTGGCCGGCTGGTGCCGGAGCTGATCGGAACCAAGGGCCTGGGCGGGGCGAAGGCGGCGGTGACGGCTGCGGAGCGGCTGCCGGGGACTGTGGCGCGGGCTGAGCGGTCGGGGTTGCAGACGCTGGCCAAGGACGGTCCGGCACCGCACGCCACGCCCGACGGGGCGCGGACCGCCGGGGGCACCGACCCGGTGGACCTGGCGTCGGGCCGGATGTATCTGCCGCAGCGGGACGTGGTGCTGCCGGGGGCGTTGCCGCTGGTGTTCGTGCGCCGGGCGGAGTCGGGGTACCGGGCGGGCCGGTGGTTCGGCCCGTCATGGTCGAGCACCGCCGATCAGCGGCTGGAAATCGGCGCACGGGGCGTGGCGTTCGTCGCCGAGGACGGACTGCTGCTCTCGTACCCCCACCCGGCCCCCGGCCTGCCGACCCTGCCCGAACTCGGCCCCAGGTGGCCGCTCGAGCGCACAGCAGAGGGCGACTACACACTCACCGACCCGGACACCGGCCACACCCGCTACTTCACCGGCCCGCAGGGCGGAGGCGACGGCGAGGCCCTGCTGGCGGAGATCAGCGACCGCAACGGCCACCGCCTGACCTTCGAATACGACACCGACGGCGCCCCGACCGGCATCGTCCACAGCGGCGGCTACCACCTCAACATCACCACCGAAGACGGCCGCATCACCGCCCTCCACCTCGCGGGCGCCGACCAGCAGCTCATCCGCTACGCCTACACAGACGGCAACCTCACCGAAGTCACCAACTCCTCCGGGCTGCCGCTGCGCTTCGAGTACGACGCCGAGCGCCGGATCATCGCGTGGATCGACACCAACGACCGCCGCTACGACTACGTCTACGACAACCGGGACCGCTGCATCGCCGAGGGCGGCACCGCGGGCCACATAGCGCTGCGCATCGACTACGGACGCACGGATGAACGGACCGGTCACCGGGTCACCACGGTCACCACCGCCGAGGGCCACGCGACCCGTTATCTGGTGAACGACCGCTGCCAGGTCATCGCCGTCACCGACCCCCTAGGCCACACCACCCGCACCCATCGCGACCGCCACGGCCGCATCCTGACCCACACCGATGCCCTCGGCCGGACCACCAGCTATCGCTACGACGCGGCCAACCGGCCGGTCTCGGTCACCGCCCCCGACGGTTCCGAACGGACCGCCTCGTACAACGACCTCGGCCTTCCGGTGGAAACCAACGAAGCCGACGGGACCACCTGGCGGTACGCGTATGACGACCGGGGCAACCCCACCGCCGCTGTCGACCCGTTGGGCAACGCCACCCAGTACACCTACGACGACCACGGCCACCTGGCGTCCGTCACCAACCCTCTCGGCGACACCACCCACATCCGCTGTGACCCGGCCGGACTCCCCGTCGAGATCACCGATCCCCTTGGCGCGGCCACCACCTACCACCGCGACGCCTTCGGCCGCCCCACCACCATCACCGACCCCCTCGGCGCACCCACCCACCTCGAATGGACCATCGAGGGCAAACTGTCCCGCCGCACCGCCCCCGACGGTACCCAGCAGACCTGGACCTACGACGGCGAAGGCAACCTCACCGCCCACACAGACGCCGGCGGCGGCCTGACCACCTACGAGTACACCCACTTCGACCTGCTGGCCGCCCAGACCGGCCCCGACGGCGTCCGCCACGAGTTCACACACGACACCCAGCTGCGTCTCACCCAGGTCACCAATCCCCAGGGCCTGACCTGGACCTACACCTACGACCCGACCGGCCGCACGCTCAGCGAGACGGACTTCGACGGCCGCACCCTCACCTACGCGTACGACCCGGCGGGTCAACTCATCTCCCGCACCAACCCCCTGGGCCAGACCGTCTCCTTCGACCGCGACGCCCGCGGCCGGATCGTACGCAAGGACGCCGACGGCCAGGTCACCACCTTCGTCTACGACCCGGCCGGGCGGCTGACGGGGGCCATCGGCCCGGACGCGGCGCTGACCTACCGCCGGGACCGGATCGGCCGGGTGACGGCCGAGATGGTCGACGGCCGGGTGACGACCCATGTCTACGACGTCCTGGGCCGCCCCGTGCGCCGCACCACCCCCTCCGGCGCGAGATCCACGTTCGCCTACGACGCGGCGGGCCACCGCACCACGCTCACCACCTGTGGCCACACCCTCGACTTCACGTATGACGCGCTAGGCCGGGAAACCACCCGCCGGCTTGGGCCTACCGCCACTCTCGCGCAGATCTGGGACCCGGCCGGCCGACTGGCCGAACAGACCCTGACCCACGCAGAAGGCTCAACCCTCCAACACCGCGCCTACACCTACCGCCCCGACGGCCACCTGACCGCCATCGACGACCAGCTGCGCGGCCCCCGCACCTTCGACCTGGACGACGCGGGCCGGGTCACCACCGTCCGCGCCGAAAGCTGGACCGAGACCTACGCCTACGACGAGGCGGGCAACCAGACCCACGCCACCTGGCCGGACAAGCACCCCGGGGCCGACACCACCGGCCCTCGCTCGTACACCGGCACCCGCATCACCCGCGCCGGACGCGTCCGCTACGAACACGACACCGCCGGCCGCCTCACCCTCCGCCAGAAAACCCGCCTCTCCCACAAGCCCGACACCTGGCACTACACCTGGGACGTGGAGAACCACCTCACCGCCCTCACCACCCCCGACGGCACGATCTGGCGCTACCTCTACGACCCTCTCGGCCGCCGCACCGCCAAACAACGCCTCGCCGACGACGGCGAAACCGTCGTGGAACGAGTGGACTTCACCTGGAGTGGCCGCACCCTCGTCGAGCAGACCACCATCGCACCTGACCTCCCTGATCCGGTGACCCTGACCTGGCACCACGACGGTGTACGGCCGGTGGCACAGACCGAGCGCATCGCCGAGGCCACCAGCCAGCGCGAGATCGACCGTCGCTTCTTCGCCATCGTCACCGACGTCGTGGGCACCCCCACCGAACTCATCGACGAGACCGGCGACATCGCCTGGCGCATCCGTACCACCCTCTGGGGCACCACCACGTGGAGCCGCGGCAGCACCACGTACACGCCGCTGCGCTTCCCCGGGCAGTACTACGACCCCGAAAGCGGCCTCCACTACAACCATTATCGCTACTACGACCCCGAAACCGCCCGCTACACCACCCCCGACCCCCTCGGCCTGGCCCCAGCCCCCAACCCCGCCGCCTACGTCCCCAACCCTCATCTCTTCATCGACCCGCTGGGGCTCTCTCCGTACAACTCCAGTTCCGGGTGGAATGACGTGAGTTCGGCTGACGACGTGGGCGATATCCCCCAGGACTTCAATGTCTTCGGCCGCCCCGACAACGAAACAGTCTTCGCCGGTCATGGCGGCATCCGAGAGGGCGACACCAGCATGGTCAAGGTCCCCGAAGGTACAGAGGTCGCCGTATACACCGAGCACGGTGGATATATCACGGGCCCCAAGGCGTACGATATTGAAGCAGCAAATCCCACGCCAACGACCACCTTCAAGCCGGGCCAGTACATCGAGGACTATTCGCTTTTCCCGCCGGACGGCATTTCTCCCTCCGGCAGTGCCATAGTGGTCGCCGAGGAGACCCGTCTCAGTGACCTGCTGAAACCCCACATGGGCCGGGTACACTGGGCCGCTTGTCGCTCGGTCCTCTGAGATCCAGGAGCGCACTGCGATGACCCACTACGCGGACCTTTCCCCCTACGCCTACACAACAGGATCGGTCCCCGACGGAACCCCGGCGGTCAATATCGGGTGGCTGGAACCAGGCGAGGAATTCCCCCGGGGCGCGGTTCCGGAGGAATTCGTCCAGGCTCTCGCGCTGTTGTGCCGCGACGACCGCCACATGGTGATGCGCGGATGGCACCGCTGCCGCCTCCCGCACCCAGGTGGAGAGGTCCCGTACCCGGCGGTCATTCACGTCGGCCAGGACCGCGTTTCCCTCGGCAGCGCCGAGGTCCGGGTGGTGGGCCGCGACGGCGGGTGGCTGGTCGCGCCCAATCTCGTCCACCACTACATCACCGCGCACTCCTACCTCCCGCCGGAGAGGTTCATCGAGGCGGTCATGGCACGGAGGACCGCCGTACCGCGGGCGTGACGCGCCGGGGCGGACAACGGCCCGCCCCGGCTCCCGGCGCGGTTCAGCAGCGCCGGGGCTTGGTCCAGGAGCATTCGAGTTCGGCCGCCCCGGCACGGCCCGGTACCGCGCTCGGGCGGACGGCGGTGGTGGCCCGATCCGCGCCGGACTTGGCGAGGGTCACCACGATCGCGTCCTCCACGCTCTTCACGGACGACGCGAGGTAGTTGTTGAGGACCACGCTGTAGGCCAGCTCCCGGCCGTCCGCGTCGGTGACATATCCGGAGAGCGCGGAGGCGCCGGTCAACGAGCCGGTCTTGCCGCGCGCGTTGCGCGCCGCCGGGGTGCCGCACATCCGCGAGCGCAGGGTGCCGCCCACGAACCGGTCCGGGGCGCAGGCCACGGGCAGCGAGGCGTACCAGTCGGCGTACCAGGGCTCGTCGCGGACCGACAGCAGCAGTTCGACGAGGCGGCCGGCCGCGATGTTGTCCACCCGGGACAGCCCGGAGCCGTCGACCTGGCGCACCGCGCCGACATCCACGCCCTGCTTCTTCAGCCAGTCGGAGATTACGGCGAGGCCCGCGCTCCAGGTGCCGCGGCCCGCCGTCTCGTAGCCGATGGTCTTGGTGAGCACCTCGGCGTGGATGTTGTTGGACAGCTTCATGAACGGGATCAGCAGTCGTTTGAGCGGCATCGACTGGTGTGAGGCGAGCTGCCGCGCGTCGGCCGGGGTGGCCCGGCCGAGGCGGGTGGCCCCGGCGACCTTGACGCCGTGGTCGGCGAGCGCGCCGGCGAACACCGAGGCGGCGTAGCCGGTGGGCTCCCAGACGCTGACCCACTCCTTGGCCGGGCCGCTTCCCGCGGGGATGGCGCCGCTGACGGTGATGGTGTTGGAGCCGTGCTGCCGTTCCACGGAGAGGGTGGAACCACTTCCGGTGGCGGCGGTGGTGGCGCGGTTGTCGATCCGGAGGTAACCGGTCTTCGGGTTGAGCGTGACCCTCGGGCGGTCTCCCGGCGCCGCGCCGGGGGTGGTCTCGACGATGACGCTGCCCGCGTCGTAGTCGGTGTCGGGGGCGAGGTTCAGCGGGGAGATCTGGGCCGCGTAGTAGGAGGACTCGTCGTCGGCGGCCCAGGAGCGGCCGACGCGCTGGGTGTCGAACCGGGTGTCGTCGGCGATCAGCCGCCCGGTGACCCGCTTGATGCCCGACTCGGCGAGCCGCGCGGCGAGTTGTTGGTAGTCCGCGGCGAGCATCGTCGGGTCGCCGGTGCCTCGCAGGTACAGGTCGCCCTTGAGCACCTGCCCCCGGCGGCTGCCGTCGGTCAGCACCTCGGTCCGGTAGGTGTAGTCGGGGCCGAGCAGCCCCATGGCGGCGGCCGAGGTGAGGAGCTTGGTGTTGGAGGCGGGCATCAGCCGGTCGTCCGGCCGGTGCCGGTAGAGGGTGGCGCCGGAGTCGGCGTCGGCGACCACCACCCCCGCCGCGCCGCCCTTCAGCAGGGGGTCGGCGAGGATGGTGTCGAGGGCGGTCCCGAGGTCGGCTCCCAGGTCGGCGCGGGAGGTGTCCGCGCCGGCCGGTGAGCTCCAGGTGAGGGTGGCGACGAGGCCGATGACGAGGGGCCGGATCCAGCCTCTCGTACGGCGGTTCAGGTGATCCGCGGGTCTGCTCATGCCACCGGAGCATCCCCTACGGCGGCGCGTCGCGACAGGGCGCGCGCACGGGACGCCGCCGCCGGGCGCGCCCGCGGTTCAGCCGAGTCCCCAGGCTCGTCCCATCCGGTAGGCGGCGCAGAGATCGACGTCCAGGACGTACGCGGCGGCCGTGCCGCACTGGGCGGCGCCGGTGCCGGGGTCGACCGGCTGGCCGTGGCCCATGCCGGTGATGCTGTACGTCTCGGCCACCGTCGCCCCGGAGGCGTCGGTGTACACCTGGTGCGGATAGCCGCCGACCGTGTCCTCGGCGTCGGGGGTCCGGTCGGTGCCTTGGACGTTCGTCCACTGCGCCACCAGGTCGGTCATGTTGACGGGCTTCACGGTGTAGTCGGCGGTGCCCTGGAACACGGTCAGCCGGGGCCACGGCCCGGCGTATCCGGCGGGCGCCGCCGCGCGCACCCGGTCGCCCCACTGCCCGGCGGTCTGGCTCGCGCCCACGTACATGCAGAGGTACGGCGATCCGGCGGCCTGCGCGCAGCCGTACGGCAGCCCGGCGACGACCCCGCCCGCGGCGAACCGGTCCGGGTAGCCGGCCATCATCACCGAGGTCATTCCGCCCCCGGCGGACAGCCCGGTGACGTACACCCGCGCGCGGTCGGCGCCGGTGTCGGCGAGCTGCCGGTCGACCATCTGCCTGATCGACTCGGCTTCTCCCTGGCCGCGGGTGATGTCCCCGGTCTGGAACCAGTTGAAGCAGGAGCTGATGTTGTTGGCGGTGGTCTGTCCGGGCAGCACGACGGAGAAGCCCCAGCGGTCGGCCAGTTCGGTCCAGCCGCTCTGCGTTCCGTAGCCGGGCGCGGTCTGCGTGCAGCCGTGCAGCGCGACGACCACGGGGCGCCCGGCGGGCAGCCCGTCCGGCACATAGCGGTACATCCTCAGCGCGCCCGGGTTGGATCCGAAGCCGGTGACCTCCTGGACGGCGGCCTGGACGGACCGGGCGGAGGCCGCCTGCGCGGCGGGGGCGGGCAGCAGGACGGCGGCGAGGGCGGCCAGAAGGGTCAGTAGCCTCAGTGGCGTTGCGGCCGTCACGGCCATGGCGACTCTTGTCTTGGTCATGTCAGCGGACGGTAGAAGCGGGGCCGCCACCCCGATATGGCGCGGGACCCCACAACGGCAATGGCCCCGCCGGTTCGCGACCCCAGGGCAGCCGGTTCCGGGCCTACCCGCCCGCGGCCCCGTCCAGGCGCCGCATGGCGGCCTCCAGGGCCGAGCCGGGCTCGACGATGTACGCCACGAGCAGCTGGTCCGGCTCCTCGGGCAGGCGTAACGCGCGGAAGTCCATGGAGAAGGGGCCGATGCTCTCGTGGTACAGGCGGTAGCCGCCGTGGGTCTTGTCCACCACGTCCTGGTCCTCCCATAACCGGCGGAAGTCGGGGCTCTCGTCCGACAGTTCGGTCACGAGCGCGGTCAGTTCCGTGTCGTCGGGACGCAGACCGATCTCCAGCCGCAGCCGCGCGATGACGTCGCGGGCCTTCGCCTCCCAGTCGCGGTACAGCCCGCGGGAGGCCGGGTCGAGGAAGACCAGCCGGGCCATGCTGCGGTCCCGTACCGGCACCGCTCCGAAGTCGCCGAACACCGAGGCGGCCAGCCGGTTCCACGCCAGCACGCGTGTCCTGCGGCCGACGACGTACGCCGGGGCCTGTGTCATGGAGTCCAGCAGCCGCTGGAGACCGGGCGCGGCCCGCTCGTCGCAGCGGTGTCCGTTGCGCCGGGCGGGGCGGGCGAGGTTGTGCAGATGGGCGCGTTCCACCTCGTCCAGGCGCAGCGCGCGGGCGATGGCGTCCAGGAGTTCGCCGGAGATCTTCTCATTGCGCCCCTGCTCCAGCCGTACGTAGTAGTCGACCCCGATGCCGGCGAGCCGCGCCAGTTCCTCGCGCCGCAGCCCGGGCACCCGGCGCCGGTCCCCGAAGGTCGGCAGGCCGACGTCCGAGGGGCGTATCCGCGCACGACGAGAACGGAGGAATGCCTTCAGCTCTGCCTGTCGGTCCACCTTCTCAGTGTCGGTCAAGGCGCCCTAGCACGGGAAGACGGCGACAACAAGGGGTCCACGGGCGTCCTCCCACCGGGGCGCCGCCGCGGGTGACGCTCACGTGGACCGCGACAAGAACGGGGGACACGGTGTTCAAGCCCGTATTCCGGAGTCGGCACACCACGGACTTCGCCTTGTACGAGCGTGCACTCAGGCTTGGATCCGTGCTGGTGAGGACGGTGGAGCTGCCGCCCCACCGGACGTGGCGGCTCCCCGGGAGGGAGGGCCTGCCGCGCCCCGACATGCACCAGTTGCTGGTGCCCCTGCGCGGGACGCGGCTGCGGGCGGCGTGGGACGGCTCGGCGAGCGTGTCGGTGGCGGGTGATCTGTATGTTCACGGCGTGTCGCCACCGCAGTCGGCCGCCTTCGAGGCGGTCGACGGGCGGGACCGGTGCGAGGCGGTGTCCGTCGCCTTCCCCGGCACCCTGCCACGGCTGCCCGTCGGCGGGATCGACCGGTTTCCGGGGCGGCGGATCGCGGGCGACAGGGGCGTCGGGCCACTGCTGACGGGGTTCCTCACCCAGGTCGTCGGGCATGCCGAGGAACTCCGGCCGTCCGATGCCCCCCGGCTGGGGAACGTACTGCTGGATCTGTTGTCGGCGTTCTTCGCGCAACTGCTGGAGTCCGAAGCGGCCCCCGAACCGGAGAGCGCCCGCCGATCCCTGACGCTGCGCATCGGCGCCTTCATCCAACAGCATCTGCACGACCCGGGCCTGAGCCCGGCCACCATCGCGGCCGGACACCACATCTCCGTCAGCCACCTGCACCGGCTCTTCCAGGAACACGGCTCCACGACCGTCTCCTCCTGGATCCGCCGGCAACGTCTGGAGGCCGCCCGCCGCGACCTCACCGACCCCCTGCTGCACACCACCCCCATCCATCGCATCGCCGCCCGCCGGGGATTCACCCATGCCGCCGTGTTCAGCCGCGCCTTCCGCGGCGCGTACGGGCTGCCGCCCAGGGACTACCGGCACCAGTCGCTCGCCGCGCCGGCCCCGGCGTCCTAGGCCCTGTCTCCCCGATCTCTGTGACGGTGACATCAGCGGCTGACGCCGCGGGGGCCGCGGCGTCAGGGGGCACCGCCCAGCGGTAGCTGGGAGGGGGCACCGCCCAGCGGTAGCTGGGAGGGGGCACCGCCCAGCGGTAGCTGGGGGAGCGTGCCAGGCGTCGCGGGCCCGCAGAGATCGGGGAGACAGGGCCTGGTCCCGGCAATTACCAGGTGACGGGCAGTTCGTGGACGCCGTAGATGAAGCCGTCGTGTTTGAAGGGGATGCGGTCCACGTCGGTCGCGAGCCGCAGGGTGGGGATGCGCCGGTAGAGGGTGCCGTAGACGACCTGGAGTTCGAGGCGGGCGAGCGGCTGGCCCAGGCAGTGGTGGACTCCGGTACCGAAGGCCACATGGCGCCGGGCGTCGCGGGCGATGTCCAGCTGGTCGGGGTCCGGGAAGACGGTGGCGTCGCGGTTGCCGAGATCGCTGGCGATGATCACGCCCTCGCCGGCCCGGATGACCTGGCCGCCGATCTCGATGTCGGCCAGCGCCACGCGCCGTCGGCCATTGTGCGCGATGGTGAGGTAGCGCAGCAGTTCCTCGACCGAGGAGGCGATCAGCTTGGGGTCGTCGGTCTCGCGGAGGCGTGCCAGCTGTTCGGGGTGCTGGAGCAGGGTGAAGGTGCCGAGGGCGATCATGTTGGCGGTGGTCTCGTGGCCACCGAGCAGCAGGAGCACGCCCATCAGGGCGGCGTCCTCGCGGGACAGCTCGCCCGCCTTGACGCGTGCGGCCACGGCGGACAGCAGGTCGTCCCCCGCGGATTCCATCTTCCTGCCCACCAGGTCGTCCAGATACCGGAAGAGCCTCTGGTGGGCCTCCAGGCGCTCATCGGGGGTGGCCGCCCGGCTGATCAGGGTCTTGCTGTTGGACTGGAAGAACGCGTGGTCCTCGTACGGCACGTCCAGCAGCTTGCAGATCACCAGGGAGGGCACCGGCAGCGCGAAGGCCTCGACCAGGTCGACGGGGTTGGGGCCGGCCAGCAGATCGTCGATGAAGCCGTCCACCATGTCCTGGACGAGGGGGCGCATCGCCTCGATTCGCTTGACGGTGAAGGCGCCGCTGACCATCCGGCGCAGCCGGGCGTGTTCGGGGTCGTCCATCGTGACGAAGCTGAGCTTGCCGCCCTTGCTCTCGGTGGCGTGCGGGAAGCCGGGGCTGTTCGGGTCGGCGCTGAGCCGGGGGTCGGTGGACAGCGCCTTCTGTTCGGCGTGGCGCGTCACCAGCCACGGTGTGCTGCCGTTCCACAGCCGCACCCTCGTCAGCGGGCCGTCGTCCTGGAGGGCGCGCAGCCCCTCCGGGGGGTCGAGGGGGCAGCGGGGCGGCCTGGCCATGGGGAACTCGGGGAGGTCGGCCGAGGCGTCTTGGGCCGTGTTCACCGGGGTGGACATGTCTCTCCGTCCTGAGAAGTCATCGTGTTCACTCGGTGTCGCTGAGCGAGATCGCGGCGGCGGGGCACACACTGGCCGCTTCCTTTACGGCGGTGTGCAGTTCGGCCGGGGGCTCCGCGTCGAGGAGGACGACGATGCCGTCCTCGTCGCGCTGGTCGAACACCTCCGGCGCGAGCAGCACGCACTGGCCCGCGCCGCAGCACTTCACATCGTCAACAGTGATCTTCATTGCCGTGTCTCCTCGGCCTGGCGGTGGTGGTGGGGGGATCAGAGGGCGGGCGGTCGCGTCACCAGCGCACCGGGACCTCGCGCAGCCGGCCGACGACCAGCCCCTCGACCCGGCGCAGCTCATCCGCGCCGGACGCCAGGTTGAGGGTGGGCAGGCGGCGCAGCAGTACGTCGAGCACGGCCTGGAGTTCGGTGCGGGCCAGGGGCTGCCCAAGGCAGGAGTGGGCGCCGGCGCCGAAGGCGAGGTGGGGGTTGGGGCTGCGGCCGGGGTCGAGCTCGCCGGCGCCCGCGAACGCGCTCTCGTCGCGGTTGGCCGCGGCCATGCTACAGATCACGGTGGTGCCGGAGGGGACCACTCCGCCGGCGATCTCGGCGTCCTCGTGGAGGTATCGGGGGATCCCGAAGCCGCCGTTGGGGTCGTAGCGGAGCACCTCCTCCACGGCCGTGCGGACCAGCGACCGGTCGGCGAGCAGCCGCTCCCAGTGGCGCCGGTCGGCCAGCAGCATGGCCACCATCTTCGCGATCATGCTTGCGGTGGTCTCGTGTCCGGCGACCAGCAGCGCCTGGGCGGTGGCCACGAGGGCGGCGTCGGACATCGGCGTGCCCTCGGCGTCGGTGGCGGCGATCAGCTCGCTGAGCAGGTCGTCACCGGGGTGTGCGCGCTTGCCGTCGACGAGCTGGGTGAGATACGCGGTGAACGCCGCCTGGGCGGCGTCGATCTCGGCCTCGGTGTACTCGGTGAGGCTGAGGGTGACATCGGACCAGTGGGCGAACGAGTCGCGCTCGCCCTCCGGGACGCCGAGCATGTCGCAGATCACCCACACCGGCAGCGGGAAGGCCAGGTGTGTGACGAGGTCCGCGGGTTGGCCGTGGGCCAGCATCTCGTCGATGAGCCGGTCGGCCATCGCCTCGATCGCGGGCCGCAGCGCGGCCATGCGCCTGGCGGTGAACCACTTGCCGACCGTCCGCCGCCACCGCTGGTGGCCCTCGGCGGCGAGGATGTTCGCCACCGGGCTGTTGAACAGCCCGCCCGACTCGGTGTCGATGATCCGGGCCGCGCCGGGCGCGTTCAGCTCCCGGGTGAACCTCGGGTCGGCCAGCACGCTTCTGACGTCCTCGTACCGCGTGACCAGCGAGGCCTCGTCCCCGCTTGGCAGGGTCACCGGCGCGACCGGGCACCGCTCCCGCAGCTCGGTCCACTCCGGGGGCGGCTCCAGGGCCGCGGGGGCGGGGATGGGGTAGTTCAGGGTCCGTTCGCCGCGCGCATCACTCACAACGGCCTCCTGCGTCAAGGGGCTTGGTGGCTCGGTACGTCCAGCCAACCGGAACGCCAACATTCAAGTCAAGCGCATGACTTAAAAACCGGCCGTCCCCGAGACCGCCCCGAACACACCGTCAGACGGCGGCGTGTTCGGAGCACAGGCAGCCGACGCCCTTGTCGATCCACTCCCGACCGGCCCACTCCGGGTGCCGCTCGATCATCAGCGCCCTGACCTCCTCGACGATCGTCTCCTCGCTCATGGCCGAGTCCCGGCGTACCCAGGTCTCGTCCCGCAGCAGTTCGAGGTAGTCGCGGACGTCGGCCAGCAGCCGCGGGCCGCCGATGTCACCATGGCCGGGAACCACCACCCGCGAGCCGGCGGCGGCCAGGCGTCGTATCACCTCGATCCAGTGGATGCCGGACACATCGGTGTCGTGAGGCGGGAACCAGGGGAAGATCGCGAACTGCCCGGTCTCCGCCAGGTCGCCGGTGAACATCACCTCCGCGTCCGGGACCGTGACCACCTGGTCGCCCTTGCTGTGCGCCCGGCCCGTGGCGCGCAGCCGGACCACCCGGCCGCCGAGATCGAGGTCGTACGAGGTGTCGTAGACGATGTCCGGGATGGCCAGTTCGACACCCTCCAGCTGCCGCGCCACCGGTTCACCGAGCCCCCGGAACATGCCGAGGTAGCCGGGGCCCTTGGTGGCCAGATCCTCGGCCTGCGCCTTGTTGACCAGGAATGTCGCCGCCCCGGTGAACGCCTGCGCGCCGAAGGCGTGCTCGGGGTGGAAGTGGGTCGTGGTCAGATACAGCGTGCGGCCGCCCGCGTAGTCGGCCGCGAATTTCAGCACGGTGCCGGCGTTGCCCGGGCCCATCCCGGTCTCGACGACCAGCACGGAGTGCGTACCGCCGATGACGCCGATGTTGGGCACCAGCTGTACGCCCCGGTTCGGGATCACCACCAGATCACGGGCGAGCTCCCGCGCGCCTTCGGTCTGCACCACGGGATCGGGCAGCGTGTATTCGGTCATGACACCGACTCCTTTCAGGTCCGTCCAGTCCAGCGCGGTGCGCCCGCGCGGTCCAAGACCCGTTCCGCACGCCCGATACCGTGCGGGTATCGTGGCCGGTGATGGACCTTCGCTCGCTGCGCTACTTCGTGGCCGTCGCCGAGGAACGCCACTTCGGGCGCGCCGCGGCCCGTCTGCACATGACCCAGCCGCCCCTGAGCCGGGCCGTCAAGCAGCTGGAGAGCGAGCTGGGCACACCGCTGCTGCACCGCTCCGCCACGGGGGTCACCCTCACCGCGGCCGGAAGCGCGCTCTACGACGAGGCGCGCACGCTGCTGGACCGGGCGGAGCAGGCGCGCGCCCGGGTCGCCGCCGCGGCGGGCGCCGCCACCATGACCATCGGCACGCTCGCCGACAGCGCCGAGCAGGCCGGAAACCGCTTGGTCGCGGCCTTCCGCCGGCGTCACCCCGATGTCCAGGTCGGCATCCGCGAAGCCGACTTCACCGACCCGACCACGGGCCTTCGGGCCGGTCTCGTCGATGTCGCGCTCACCCGGGCTCCGTTCGACGACACCGGGATCAGCACCCATGTGCTGCGCTCCGACCCGGTCGGGGTGGTGCTGCGCGCCGGGGACCCGCTCGCCCGCCACGCCACGGTGCGGCTGCGCGATCTCGCCGAGCGCCGGTGGTTCCGGCTGCCCGACGGCACCGATCCCCTCTGGTCCGCCTATTGGGCCGGCGCCACCTCCCCCGGTGAGCGCCGGGACGGGCCCGTGGTCCGCACGGCCCAGGAGTGTCTCCAGGCCGTCGCCTGGAACGGCACGGTCGGGGTGATGCCCCTCGGGCACACCCTGCCCGAGGGGCTCATCACCGTGCCGCTGGCCGACATGGCGCCCAGCCGTCTCGTGGTCGCCTGGAACACCGAGGGCGCCGATCCGCTCGTCCGCTCGTTCGTCCGCATCGCTGTGGCCCTCTACCGCTCGGCGGGCCCTACTGCCGGACGGTCTACGGCAGACGTATCGGCCTGAGCTCCTCGAAGCGGTCGCCCGGCCCCGGGTTGGCGGCGGTGGTCTTTCCGCCCAGCTGGCTCATCACGCCCCAGACGGCGTTCAGCCCGGTGGTCACCGCGCCGTCGGCCCAGCCGCCGGTCCAGAAGACATCGTCCCCGCACAGTTGAAGTGTTCTCCTCCCTTCGGCAAATCCCAGGAAGGAGATTCCCGCCTACCTTGCAGCGGCGGGCTTGACGCCGGGTGAGCGCCTGACGACTGCCCTCCCGGCAGCCGGGACGAGCGCGAGGCCCATCCGGTACAGGTGCAAGACGTTCCGGGCGGCGCTCCAGTCGGCGTTGCCCGACCAGCCGCAGCCGGGGTTCTTGCACACGAACACGGCCTGACTCTCCCGGCTGCCCGGCGTGAAGAAACCGCAGGCTGAGCAGCGCTGGGAGGTGCCAGGGGCGGGAACCTTGTGCAGGTGCCGCCGAAGCGGGCGGCCTTGTACGCCAGCATCGTCACCGTCCGGCCCCATGCCTCCTGGCTGATGGAGCGGTTCAGACCGGCCTTCTGCTTGACGTTCTTCCCCGGCTCCTCAATGGTGCCCCGGGCACTCTTGGTCATGTTCGCGATGTCCAGGTGTTCCACCACGATCACGCCGTACCTCCTGGCGATCTCGGTGGTGGTCCGGTGCTGCCAGTCGGTTGCCCGTCGCTTGGCTTTCGCTCGGAGCTTGCCGATCTGGTCGTATACCGCCCGCAGCCGGTTCGAGGACCGCTGTCCGGGCTCGCGGTGCTGCTTGAGACGGGCGGCCCACCGTTCCAGGCGGAGCAGCTTGACCTTCTCATCAGGGTTGAGCCACTTATCCCGGTCGGAGGTTCCGTCTGGAAGACGAGGCGGTCGCCCGTGGTCCTGGTGGTTGCCGTCCGAAAGGGCGAGGGGGATGTTCACCCCGGCATCAATGCCGACTTCCGGTCCCTGGTGGAAGGCGGGTGGGGACTCCCGAGTGGTGATACGGAAGGCGATGTGCCAGCCGAGCGCATCCTTCACGAGGCGGGCTCCGGTGATGCGGTTGTCGGTCTCCGCCTTCTTCCCTACGGGCAGGTCACGAGTCCAGCGGAAGCGGACACGGCCGACCTTGGGGATGTTGACCACGCCCCAGCGGCGGTGCACTCGGGTGATCTGCAAATCCCGCCCCTGCGGGATGTCCACGCTCATCACCGACCGGAAGCGGGCCTTGAAGTTCGGCTCCTGGGCTCGACCCTCCCAGCGGTTCTTCCATGCCTGGAAGTATGTCTTGAGTACCGCCTGCGCGGCCTGCGCAGGCAGGACACCGAGCCAGTCGATCTCCTTGCGAGCCTGCCGTATCGCCGCGTCGGCGGCGGCCAGTGTTCGCTTGTCCTTCGACAGCATGGTCCACCAGGCGTGCAGGCAGTTCCACATGGTGCGGGCCGCGTGCGCCTGGTCGTCGATGAGCCGGATCTCAGCAGAGCTAAGCACCAGCCGGGCACGGTGCCCGAACTGCCGTCTGTCCAGGCGGCGTTCCGAGGTCACGCAGTCACTATACCGTTCGACTTATGCCGTCATGTTGCGATGCAAATCCTGATATACACAAGCGCCGTCATGTTTGTCCCAGCTCGGCCGACACCGCCGCGCCGAACGCTCCCGCAACGGTCCCGTACAGCTGGCTGACGAACTTGCAAGCCACATCCAGGCAACGGGCCCTGACCTGAGGGCGCGCGGAGGGACCTTCCTGGTCGTTCGCCGATTCTCTGGCTCTTTCGGGACCACCCCGTCGCGCACTACCTGGCCGGAAAAGCTCAGGTGGACAGGCCCAGTTTGCGGCGCAGGCCCTGCGTCTTGGACTCGGCGCCGCGGGCGGCGCGGGCCCGCAGGGCCTTCAGATAGTTCTCGCGCGTCCGCATGATGTGTGACTTCAGGATCTCCTCGAGCTCGTCCGTCCGGCCCGCGGCGAAGATCTCGACGATCCGCTGGTGCTCGTCGAAGGAGCGCATGGGTTCCGTGGCGGCGAGAAAGGTGAGGTGGACGCGGAGGGCCGAGACACGGGCCAGGCTCATCTGGTAGGCGTCGCTCAGATAGCGGTTGCCGCACTGGGCGAAGAACGCCTCGTGGAAGGCCGTGTCGGCGGTGTTGTAGGCCTTGGTGTTGTTGTCCGCCAGGGCCTCGGTCATGGTGGCGACGGCCGTGCGCATGGTGGCGAGGGCGGCCCCGGGGTTGCGTTCGAGGGCCAGCTGGGCGGCGCGGACCTCCAGGGTGGTGCGGTATTCGCACAGCTCGAAGATCTCGTCCTCGGTGGGCTGGAAGACATACGTGCCCGACTTCGGCACGACCTCGACCAGCCCCTGGAGCTGGAGCATCCGCAGCGCCTCGCGCACCGGGGTGCGGCTCACTCCGAGGGCGGAGGCGAGTCCGTCCTCGGAGAGTGCCTCGCCCAGGTCGAAGTCGCCGTCCACGATCGCCGCGCGGAGACGCCGGGCCACGTCGGAGGCCAGCGACGAGGACTTTCTGCCGCTCGTCGTGTGTGCCATGCCCCTCCCAGCGCTCACCGCAACTCCGTCCCGCAGATCTCCCAAACGCTACCGTATCGCCGGATCCGGCCCGGCCAGTGGCGTGGCGGGGCTGACCTCGTGGTTGACGAGATAGGTGGGCAGCCGCCCCTGGGCGACGTCCACCACGTTGCGGGCCGTCTTCGTCCGGATCTCGATCTCGGAGTCCTCCGAGTACCAGGCGGTGTGCGGGGAGAGGACCACGTTCTCGCAGCGGGCCAACGGGTGGTCGGGGCCGATGGGTTCATCGGCGAACACGTCCAGCCCGGCGCCCGCGATCCGCCCGGTCTCCAGGACCTCGATGAGCGCGTCCTGGTCCACGACCGGTCCGCGTGCCGTGTTCACCAGGCAGGCGGTGGGCTTCATGGCGGCGAACTGCGCGCGCCCGATCATCCCTTCGGTCTCCGCGGTCAGTGGGGCGTGCACGGACACCACGTCGGACTCGCGGCAGAGGGTGTCCAGATCCACCAGCCGGACGCCGAGCGCCGCCGCGTGGGAGGGGTCGGCGAACGGGTCGTGGGCGAGGACCGCCATCCCGAAGCCGGCCAGCTTCTCGGCGAGCAGCCGCGGGATGCGGCCGAACCCGACCAGCCCGAGCGTGCGCCCGCGCAGCCGCCGCAGTGGCCCCGCCACGGTGTAGTCCCAGGTGCCCCGGCGGATCGCGGCGTCGTAGCGGTGCAGCCCCCGGGCGAGGGTGAGGATCTGGGCCGCGGCGTGGTCGGACACCTCCTCCAGGGA
Organism: Streptomyces sp. NPDC028305; assembly: GCF_055569495.1. NCBI lineage: Bacteria > Bacillati > Actinomycetota > Actinomycetes > Kitasatosporales > Streptomycetaceae > Streptomyces > Streptomyces sp. NPDC028305. Next base: position 264,962 of record NZ_JBVHTN010000008.1, on the reverse strand, counting down.
GCCGTCCGGCACATTGGCGACGGCGATGCCCGCCTTGGTGGCGGCCGGGACGTCGATGGTGTTGAGCCCGATGCCGTAGCGGGAGATCACCCGGCAGCGGGTGAGGCTCCTGATCACCTTGGCCGTGACGGGGGCGTACTGGTTGATGACGGCGTCGGCGTCGGCGCAGACCTCGATCAGCTCGTCCTCAGTGGTGGCCTGGGCCGGTACGAGGGTGAGCCCCGCCGCCTCCAGGACCTGCCGCTCGGGCTCGAGGTCGGCGAATTCGTAGTCGGTGACGACCACTGTGAACATGGCGGCGATCAGCTCCCGTAGCGATGGTCGAGGTCCTGGTGGAAGCCGAGATCGACGAGGTCGCTGAACTCGGCGTAGGTGTGCTGGGCCGGGCCGCCCGCGGGGGTCCCGGCCGCCCGCAGGTGGTCCAGGGCGTCGGCGACCGCGCGGGTGGCGGTGAACAGCGCCGTGACCGCGTAGAACACCATCGAGAAGCCCATGTCGGCCAGGTCGGAGGCGGTCAGCCGGGTGGTCTCGTTACCGTCCACGATGGACACCACCTTGGGGCCCTCGATGGCCTTGGCGACCGCCTCCACCTCCTCGATCCGCTTGATGCCGTCGACGAACACCAGGTCGGCGCCGGCGTCCTGGTAGCGGCGGGCGCGGCGTACCGCCTCCTCGACCCCGGCGGCGGGGAGCGCGTCGGTGCGTCCGATGACGAGCAGGTCGTCCGCGCCACGGGCATCGACGGCGCAGGCGAGCCGGGCGGCGCTCTCGTCCTCGGGCATCAGCCGGATGCCACTCATCTGGCCGCACCGCTTGGGGGCCACCTGGTCCTCGAGGTGGATGGCCGCCACCCCGGCCTGGATGTACTCCCGTACGGTGCGGTGGATGTTGGACGGGCCGCCGTATCCGGTGTCGGCGTCCGCGATGACCGGGATGGACACCGCGCGGGTCATGTTGCGGGCGTGTTCGGTCATCTCGGTCTGGCTGAGCAGCCCGATGTCGGGCGTGCCCAGGCGGCTGGCCGTGGCTCCGAAGCCCGTCATGTAGACGGCCGGGAACCCGGCGGCCTGGACGAGGCGGGCCGTGACGGAGTCGGGCGCGCCCGGGGCCAGGACGATGCCGGGGCCGTCCAGGAGGGACGCGAGCGACGTGGCGGCTGACAACGGTCGGCTCCTTGTGTTGCGGGACGTTGCGGGTGGGTGGCGGGGGGTGTCAGCGGGTGGTGGCGGGCGCTTCGGCCGCGGGCGCCGGCTCGGCTCCCGGTTCGGCTCCCGCCTCGGTTCCGGCGCCCGGCTGCCGGGCCGGGCTGCGCCACAGGAGGATTAGCACGGTCGAGACCACCAGGGACACGACGGGGATCAGCAGGCCCGCGGTGACGGTGGAGCCGTCGGTCTCCTTGCCGACGAGGTACGGGCCGATGAACCCGCCGAGGTTGCCGATGGAGTTGATGGTGGCGATGCCGACGGCGACATGGGTCTTGGAGATGCTGTCGGTGGTCAGCGACCAGAACGGCGGGAGCCAGGCGAAGGCCCCGACCCCGGTCACCGCGAGCGCGACCACCGCGGGCCCGGGGTGGTCGCGCAGCGCGATCACGCCGGCGAGGCCCACCGCCGCGAGGGCGAGCGGCACGGCGACCAGGTACTTGCGCTCGCGGACCCGCTTCGACAGCCGCGCGTTGATCAGCAGCGCGATCGCGGCGCAGATATAGGGGATGGCCGCGACGAAGCCGATGTTCGTGGCCGAGTAGTCGGGGTTGATCTGCTTGATGATCAGCGGCAGGAAGAGGTTGAACCCGTAGGTGCCGATGGCGAGCGCCAGATGGGTGGCGGCCAGGTGCAGCACCCGTCGGTTCTTCAGGGCGGTGAGCTGGGCCCGTACGCCCTCGTCGTGGCCGGTGCCCTGCTCGCTCTCCAGCGAGGTGTTCAGCCAGTCGCGGTCGGCGAGGTCGAGCCAGCGGGCGGTCGCCGGGGAGTTGGGGAGGAAGACGAAGGTCACGACGGCCATCAGGATCGCGGGCACGCCGGTCAGGATGAACAGCCAGCGCCAGCCGGGCAGCCCGAGCCAGCCGGTGTGGTCCAGGATCAGGCCGCCGAGGAGCCCGCCGAAGATGAACGAGATGGGCTGGGCCAGCACCAGCCAGCCGAGCGCGACGGCCCGGTCGCCGGAGCGGAACCAGGTGGTCAGGTAGACGATGATGCCGGGGAAGAAACCGGCCTCCGCGACGCCGAGCAGAAAGCGCATCACGTACAGCATCTGCACGTTGGTGGTGAACCCGGTGATCACCGTGATGATCCCCCAGGTCGCCATGATGCGGGCGAGCCAGGCGCGGGCGCCGAAGCGGCGCAGCAGCAGATTGCTGGGCACCTCGAAGAAGAAGTAGGCGATGAAGAAGATCGAGGCGGCGAAGCCGTATGCCGCGGCCTTGATGCCCAGATCCTCGCCCATGCCCAGCTGGGCGAAGCCGATGTTGGTGCGGTCGATGTACGCGATGACGTAGCCGACGGCGATGAGCGGAAGGATCCGCCACGAGATGCGCGAGACGGCTGCCCGTGCCCCGGCCTCGTCCAGCGTCGTGGTGGTGGTCCCGCTTGGTGCGTGTGTCATGTGCTTCCTCGATCTGGCGGGGATGAGGGGCGGCTCAGCTCATGATCAGGCCGCCGTCGATATTGACGGCCTGGCCGGTCATGTAGTCGGAATCGGGTGAGCAGAGGTAGAGGGCGAGGCCCGCGACGTCATCCGGCGTCTGCGGGCGGCCCAGGGGGACGGCGGCGGTACGGCGCTTCCACGCCTCGCCCTCGCTCCAGCCCTCGGCGGCGGCCCACTCCTGGTCGATCTGGCGCCACATGTCGGTCTCGACGAGGCCGGGGCAGATGGCGTTGACGGTGATGTCCGGGGCCAGCGCGTAGGCCGCGGTCTGGGTGAGGCTGATGACCGACGCCTTGCTGGCGCGGTAGTGGGGGGTGAGGGGGGCCATCGGGCCGGCGCCGTACCGTCCGGCGATCGACGACATGGTGATGATCTTGCCGCGGGGGCGGTTGGCGGCCAGGGGTTCCTGGGCGCGCATCCGTGCGGCGGCGGCCTGCATGGTCAGGAAGGTCCCCTTCACATTGACCGCGAAGGTGGCGTCCCAGTCCTCCTCGGTGATCTCCGGGAAGGGCTTGACCTGCACGATTCCCGCGTTGCAGACCATGACGTCGAGCCGCCCGAGCCCGCCGGCGGTGCGCCGGACCATCTCGGCGCAGTCGGCGGCGCGGGTCACATCGCCGGGTACGGCGAGCGCGGGCCGGCCGAGCGCGGCCACTTCGGCGCGTACGGCTTCGGCGCGGGCGGCGTCGCGGTCGATGACGGCCAGGTGCGCGCCCGCCGAGGCGAGCCGCAGTGCGATCGACCGTCCGATGCCGCGCCCGGCACCGGTGACCGCGATACAGAGACCACTGAGGTCTGCCACTCTCGTCCCTTTCGTCGAGGTGTCCGGCCGCGTCAGCCGGGCCGTTCGAGCTGGGACACTAGAGAAACGAGAACTGGGATACAAGACTTGTGTACTAGATAATTTCGGAGTCGTCCCCGGTCAGGCGGGGGGCCCAGCCGCCCATGGGGCGTCCGGAACGGCCCGGCGAAGGCTCAAACCCGTGGCACCGGGGGTGTTCTGACGTCCACTCAGCAAGCGGCGTCCGGGGCGGCCCGGCCCGATGAGCAACCCGGCGAGAAAGACACGACGAAAGAACGCATGATGGAACTGCCGAAGCAGCCGCCGACCACCACTGCCCGCCGCATCACTCGTACCGCGAAGCGCACCCCGAAGGAGACGAGCCGATGACGACATGGACGAACGACGAGCTCAGCAGGATCGAGACGTCGGACGAACTCCAGATGGCACCGCTCCGGGGCGACGGAACAGCGCGCCCGGCGGTGCCGATCTGGGTCGTCCGGGACGGTGACGACCTCTACGTCCGCTCCTACCGGGGCAGCGGCGGCACCTGGTACCGCGCTGCCCAGTCCAGCCACGCGGGCCACATCCGCTCCGGCGGCGTCGACAAGGACGTCACCCTCACCGAGGAGACCGACCCCGGCCTCAACGACCGGCTCGACGCCGCGTACCGCTCCAAGTACAGCCGCTACAGCGCCACCTATGTCACCCCCATGGTGGCGGACACGGCGCGCGCCACGACGCTCAAGCTCATGCCACGCTGATCACACCCCGCCGTCGGTGTGTCAGTGGCCGCGCGGCGCGGCGACGCTGTCGCGTACCACGATGTGGGTGCCGAGCAGATGGTGGGCGCCCGCGGCGTGTTCGGGGTCGCGCAGGGCGATGCGCACGGCGGCGCGGCCGAGTTCCTCGGCGGGGGTGCGGACGGTGGTCAGCGGGGGGTTGAAGTCCTCGGCGAGCGGGATGTCGTTGTAGCCGACGACGGAGATGTCGTCGGGGACCCGCAACCCCGCCTCGGCGATGGCGCGCAGCGCCCCTGCGGCCACCATGTCGTCCCCGGCGAACACGGCCGTGAACCCGGCCCCGTCGCGGAGGAGTTCGGCCATCGCGCGGTGCCCGGCGGCGCGGCCCAGGCCGCAGTCGACGACGTGTGCGGCCTCGGGCGGCAGCCCGTGCTGTGCGAGGGCGGCCCGGTAGCCGGCGACCCGTGCGTCGAGGGCCGTGTTGCCGGGCAGCCCGCCGAGGAACACGATCCGGCGGTGGCCCGCGGAGAGCAGATGTCCGGTGATGGCATGGGCGCCGGCCTCGTTGTCGAACTCCACGACGAGCGCGGGGATGTCCGGGCCGGGCGCGGGCCGCCCGCACAGCACCAGCCGGGCCCCCGCGGCGTCGAGGGCCTGCGCGTAGTGGGTCACCCGCTCGCGGTAGGCGTCGTCCTCGACCACCCCGCCCACCAGGATCACCAGCCGGGCGCCCTCCTCCCGCATCAGCTGGACGAACTCCAGCTCGCGCTCCGGGTCGCCGCCCGTGGTGCCCACCAGGCACAGCCACCCGCGCCCGGCCGCCTCCGCCTCCACGCCCTCGGCGACCTGTGCGTAGAAGGGGCTGGTGACCTGGCGCAGCACGACGGCCACCATCTTGCGGCCGCCGCCCACCAGGGCCCGGGCGTGGGCGTTGGCGACATAGTCCAGGGCCCGTGCCGCGCGCAGGACCCGGGTGCGGGTGGCCGGCGGGACCGGGTAGTTCCCGCTCAGCACGCGCGAGACCGTGGCCACGGACACGCCCGCCCGCTCCGCCACCTCGCGGATCGTGACCCGCCCCTTCGCCGCCATCCCGCTCCCCGCTCTCTTCGCCTCGTACGTGTCCGCGGCCATTCTGTCCCGCCGATCGGCCGGACGGCCCATCGGACGGCATCGGCCCAGGGTCCGGCTACGCATGGCGACGAGCCGGGGTGGACCGCCGGACACCGTCCTCCCACGAATCACTGGAAAAGACGACGATTACCCCATCCACCTCACAACCGAAATGGCCTATTTCGCGCTTCTTGACGTGAAGGGTCACCAATACGATGGCGCAGATCATCAATCGGGGGAGAAGTGTGTTGCGTGAGCGATCGCCATACCAGCTGCTCCATCCCGGTGAAACGACCGGTGATGATGAAGCCACCTGGAGCTGTTCTTCTGTTGCCCCGGGCACCCTGAACCGCTGGGCCACCTCGATCGGCCCCGGCCGGTGCAAGATCTATTCAGACCGGACCGTGACCGCGAATGGCTACCGCTGCTGAAGCGTGCCGCAGGAGACCGTGGTCAGGCAATTTCCCGCGACGTATGCGTGGGCTACCGGGCGGCCGTGGTGCGGGGCAAAGGCCGCGCCGGACATTTTCTTGACGTGAAAGGAACAGAGGCGAGGAGGGGGCGTGCAGCCTGAACGTGTGTCGGAACTCGCGGACCTGTTATCGCGCGCACGCAGTGCCAGAGCAGGCATGGGCAATGCCGTCCTGGTCCGGTCCGTCTCGGGAATGCACTGTTCCGCACTACTCGGCGAGGTGGCCGAACGCGTGCGGCGCTTGGGCAGCGTAATCCTGAGCCTGTCGTGTTCTCCTTCGGACGCTCACCGTCAGTTCGCCGTCGTCCGCCGGCTCAGGGCCGCCTCGCTCAAGGTCGCCGGCAGGGATGAAAGCATCGAGGGCGAGGAACCGCTCAACGGGATACCCGAAGGCACCGGCCCGTTCGACCATCAGCTCTTCGAAGCCCTGTGGGAAGGCTTCACGCAGGGCGCCCGCCGGCATCCGCTGGTCGTCATCGTCGATCACATCCAGTGGATGGACGAAACCTCGCTGCGCTGTTTCGGCTTTCTGATGCGCCACCTGAACAACCTGCCGGTCTTGCTGATCCTGGCTTACCGTACGGACGAAACCCCGGTCGACCGCACGCTGATCGACGACATGACCAAGTGCGACCGATGCCAGTCCCTCACCCTCAGCCCGCTCTCCTCGCACAGCGTGCGCGACGTGGTCGAGACCGCCTATTCCGGGCAGGGCTGCGATAACGAGTTCGTGCAGGCCTGTGCCGACGCCACCCACGGACATCCCTCCCGCCTGGAGAAGCTGCTGGCGTCCCTGACCGCCGAATTCGTGCCCCCTCGGGCGTCACAGGTCGAGCGGGTGCGGCGATGCGGTGAACGGCTCCAGGCCGAGGCCGCCGCCGACCGACTGCTGCGCCAGCCCGCCAACCTCCAAGAGGTCGCCGAGGTCGCCGCGGTGCTCGGCGAAGAAGGCGATTGCGCGGTGATCGCAGACATGCTCAACCTGTACGGGGACACGATCTGGGGACTCACCGCGGAGCTGACCCGGGTGGGGGTCTTTCGTGCGACGGGCACCCCCGAGCGGTACCGCTTCAGCAATGCCGAGCTCAGGAAGTTGATTCACCGGGACATGCCCGCCGATGCGCGGCGCGCGCTGCACATGCGGGCCGCCCGGCGGCTGAACGATCTGGGGGCGCCGCTGCCGCAGGTCGCCGAGCACCTGTTGCAGGCCGACGTAGCCGAGGACGCGTGGGCGTGCGGTGTCCTGAAGAATGCCGCGGATGACGCCCTGAAGGCAGGCGACCCCAAGACATGTGCCGAGTACGCGTGGCGTGTGCTCCGGGACTGGATTCCGGAGGAGGAACGCGCTGAGGTGCTCTGGCTGCTGGGCCGCGCCGAGGTGCTCTTCGCGCCCGCGGCCGCCGACCGCCATCTCGACGAAGCGGTCCGCCTCTTCTCCGATCCGGAGCGCCAGGCGGCGGCGATCGTGGAACGCGCCTACGCACGGGTCCTGCGGCAGGGCAGTGCCGAGTCGGCTCTGCGTCCTCCTCGCACCGTGCTCGCCCATGTCGACGAAAAGGCGTTCGCCGAGCTCGCCGATACGGAACTGAGTCTGAGCCTGCAGTCCCTGACCAGTACGGTCCCTGCCGAGGGAAGGGCGCCGGCCCTGGAGGCGCTCGACCGTCCCGCCCCGAGCCACACACTCGGCGTCACCCCCGGCGAGCGGGGGCTGCTGGCAGCCATCGCCGGCGATCTCGCCTGCAAGTCCGAGCCCCGCGACGTCCCGCTTGAGCTGGTGCAGCGGGCGCTGGCGGGCGAGCGGCCCGCTGACAGCGCTTCGATGGTGCTGCTGCTGCGATGTATCACCGTACTGACGTGGGCAGGGCATCTGCGTGAGGCCCAGCGCTGGGCCGATCACATGCTGACCAGAGCGCTGGACCAGGACGCCCTCTTCCCCCGGGTGATCGCTCATTGCCGGCGCGCCGAGATCGCGGTGCGGATGGGAGATCTGCCCCTGGCGCTCACCGAGGCCGAGTGGGCGCTGACCCTCACCACTGCCCATCATGAGGTGAAGAGCTGCCATGCCGTCGCGGTGACCGAGGTCGCCAGGGTGCGCGGGGCCATGGGGCACTACGAGGAGTCCGTCGGCCTCCTGCAAGGACTCCACGACCTGCCCGCAAGCGCCCTGGGCATTCGGGGTGTGTTCCGCCTGCACTCGGGTGACCTCCGGGGCGCACTCGCCGACCTGATGGAGTGCGGGCACCGGCTGGAGGCCCTGGAGATCGTCAACCCCGCTCTGAGCGCCTGGCGCAGCTTCGCCGCGCTGGCGTGGAAGCGGCTTGGAAACGACGCGGAGGCCCGTCGGCTTGCGGAGACGGAGGTTGAACTGGCCCGGCGCTGGGGCAATCCCGCGGTCATCGGCCAGTCGTTGCGCTCGCTGGGGGAAGTGAGCTCGGGGGCGGCGGCGGAGCGCGCGCTCACCGAGTCCGTGTGCCTGCTCGAGCAGACCGACGCCCGGCTCCAGCTGGCGCTTTCACTCGTCGCGGCGGGCCAGGCGCAGGGGCGCAACGGTTCTCTCGCACATGCCCGGCAAGCGCTGCACAGGGGAATGCTGCTCGCCGAGGAGTCGGGCGCGCAGTGGCTCACCGCCGAGGCGCACAAATCGCTGCTCGCCTCGGGGGGACGGCTTCGGCGCATCCCGGTGTCCGGGCTCCCGGCCCTCACCCCGGCCGAGCGTCGCATCGCCATACACGCTGCCCGGGGGAGAACCAACAAGAGCATCGCCGATCTGCTGCACATCACCCCGCGCACCGTTGAGGTCCATCTCACCCATATCTACAGCAAATTGTCCATACCTGGACGGGACGCCCTGCCCAACGCCCTGGGCGCGGTGTTGCGTCACGAGTGCTGAGGCCTGCACCCGGTCCTGACGGCATGCGGTTCCGGGCCTACCGGCGCCCCACCACGGCGAACCCCAGCAGCAGGACGAAGCCGTCACCGGCCACGAAGCTCTGCCAGGCGGTCATCGCCCGGAGATACGCCGTCATACTGACCGCGCCCCGCTCGACCAGCGGCAGCAGCCGCTCCGGGGACAATTGCGGCGCCAGGGCCGCAAGCCCCACTTCGTCGCTGGTGTAGGCGAACGGTCGCACGGTCACGTCCGCGTAGCCGGCGTCCCTGAGCACGCGGGGCAGTCGCCGGGCGATCAGCCGGTCCCCTCCGGCCGAGGACTGCGCCGCACCGAGTGCACGGTACGCCTCTTGGGACAAACCCGACAGGTCGGGCTCCGCCGCCCCCCACAACCCGGCATCGATGTCGATCACGGCAAGGTGCCCGCCCGGCCGCAGGACCCGGCGCAGCTCCCGTGCCGCGGCGACCGGCTCCCGCAGGTGCTGGAAGACGTACCGCGACAGCACCAGGTCGAACGTCGCATCCGCGAAAGGCGTGTCGCCGATGTCGCCCAGGAACAGCTCCGGTCCCGCTCCGGCTGCCCCGCGAGCGCGCGCCCGGTCCAGGAGTCCGGGGTGCACGTCAAGACCGACGACTCGGGATCCCGGCAGCGCGGCGCTCAGTTCGGCGGTCACCGCGCCGTTTCCGCAGCCTGCGTCCAGCACCGCCCCACCGCCGGGGGGCGCCAGGGGCTCGAGGATTCGCCACTCGTGATCCCAGGTCAGCGCGGCCTGGCGGTCCAAGCGCTCAACCTCCTGCTCGAATCCGCCCAGTTCCCTTTCGGGGCGGTAGCTGCGAGCGCCTGGCGTCACCGGCTGTCCCGCCTCACCCATGGCACCGCTCCACCTGCATCAGCAGACCGTCACGCGGACGCAAGGTGACCAGCGCCTCGGGGACGACCGTGGTGCCGGGTGCCCGGGTCAGCCGGAGCCGCTGCAGGACGACCGTGAGGACGAGCATCGCCTCCGTCGTGGCGAAGGCCTGCCCGATGCAGACCCGGGGGCCACCGCCGAATGGCAGGTACGAGTGGCCCGCTCGGCTGTGCCGGCGCTCGGGCCGGTACTCCTCGGGCGCCTCCCAGTACTCCGGATGCCGGTGCAGCGTCCAGGGGCTGATGCACACCAGCGTGCCGGCGGGGATTCGGAGCCCGCCGAGGAGGTCGTCGTGCACTGCGAGCCGGGAGATCAGCCACACCGGCGGGAACAGGCGGATGGCCTCGTCGAGACACTGCCTGGTGTAGACCAGATCGGGCAGGTCCGCGGCGGTCGGCAGCCGGGCACCCACGACCCGGTCGATCTCGGCACGAACCCGCCCTGCGTGCTCGGGGTAGCGGTCGAGCAGGTGGAGCGTCCAGCTGAGGGCCTTCGCGGTGGTCTCGTGACCCGCCATGACCATGGTCAGGACCTGGTCGTGCAACTCCTGGTCGGAGAGGGCGTCGCCGTGCTCGTCCCGGGCGCCCAGCATCGCGTCCAGCAGGTCCCCGGGGTGCCCATGGGGGCCGGTCAGCCGCCGGGCCCCGATCATGGTGCCGACCACCCTGTCCAGGAAGCTCTTCGCGCCCGAGTACGCCCGGAGCCGGGCCCGGAAGTCCTCGTCCTCGGGCGGGGTCCCGTCGAAGTGCCCGATGAACCGGTTGATGTCGTCGACCGCCTGCCCGAAACCGCGGCCGCCCGCCGTCAGTTCGGAGCCGAGCAGCGCGGAGGCCACCACCCGCAGGGTGAGTGCCGTGAAGTCGTGGTCCACCCGGACGGCATCGCCCCGGTCGGCCGCCCCGCCCCAGGCAGTGGCCAGGTCGAGAGCCGCCTCGACCATCAAGCCGTCGAACGACTCGACCGCCACGCGCCGGAAGGACGGCGCGCACAGCCGCCGCTGCCGTTCCCACTGCGCGCCGTTGCTGGTGAGCAGCCCCTTTCCGAGCAGAGGGGTCAGCATGAAGTCGTCCGGCGTCCCGGCCTTGGTGTAGTTGGTGTAGTTGTCCTTCAGGATGTGCCGGGCCAATTCCGGCGTATTGGCGAACCACACAGTCTGGCCGCGGGTGCGATGGCTACAGAGGTCGCCATATTCGTTGACCAGGTCCTGGAGAAAGGTGAGCGGATCCGCGCGTATGCCGGCCAGTTCCAGGTCCTCCGCCGGCCCTGGGGGGCGGTCGTCGGAGCCGGCCGTCGGGATGGCGTCGGACATGGAGGGGCGGGGCATGACGAGTCTCCTTCGGAACGGGCGGGCCGCGGGGCAGCAGTGGATCAGGACATCTGCCGCTGGACGAGGCGGTAGAACATGCCGCCCTTGTCCTTCAGCAGTTCGTCCGGGCTGCCGGCCTGCACGAGCCGGCCGGCGTCCAGAACCAGCACCCGGTCGGCCCGCATCACCGTCGACAGCCGGTGGGCGATCACGACGCGGCTCGCGTTCAGCCGCCGCATGCTCTGCGTGACGATCTCCTGGGTGCGGTTGTCCAGCGCGCTGGTGGCCTCGTCGAAGAAGAGGATGCGGGGCCGGCCGATCAGCGCCCGGGCGATCATGAGCCGCTGTCGCTGGCCGGCCGACAGCGTCGTCGCCCCTTCGGAAAGGACGGTATGCATGCCCATCGGCATCCGTCCGAGATCTTCGTCGAGTCCGGCCATCTCGGCGGCCTCCCACGCTTCGTCGAGCGAGTAGTTGCCCATGCCGCAGATGTTGGACAGGACGCTGCCGGCGAACAGGTTTCCGTTCTGGAGCACGACACCGCACTGTCGGCGGACGGCCGTCACGTCGAGCGACGACAGGTCCATGCCGTCGTACAGGACCGCTCCGGTGGTGGGCTCGTCGAAACCGATGAGCAGCCTGAGCAGCGTCGACTTCCCGCACCCCGTCGGACCCACGATGGCGACGAACTCTCCGGGCCGCGCCTGGAAGCTGACATCGTGCAGCACCGGCGGCTGGTCGTCGTGATAGCGGAAACTGACGTTGGTGACCTCGATCTCGCCGTACAGGTCGCCGGGCGACTCCTTGGCGGCCGACACCTCCGGCACCTCGGAGATCACCGGTTGCAGGCCGTCGAAGAGCGGTATCACGGCTGACGCCATGGTGACGCTCCCGGTGACCTGTACACAGGCCGCCAGCATCATGCCGTAGGCACTGTTGAACGTCAGGAAGTCGCTGACGGAGAGCTGGTGACTCGCCGGGCCGCCGACGAGCGCGAACAGCAGCAGCGAACACAAGAGCAGGTACCCGGAGTTGAAGACCGTGACCACGTTCTGCAAGCGGCGTGCGCGGGACGACAGCCTCCGGGACTGGGCGAATCCCAGGGCCCAGTGGGAGTACGCCCGGTCCTCCGCCACGGCGACGCGCAGCTTGGACAGACCGCCGAGCATCTGGAAGAGGGTTCCGGCCAGTTTGTGATCATGCTCGGTCAGCCGCTGCTGCCATTTGGTCTGTTTGATTCCCGCGGCCAGGCAGACCCCGCCGCCGGCGAGTGCCAGGGCCAGCGCCATCAAGGCCAGTGGGACGCTGTAGAAGAACAGCAGACTCAGGTTGGTGACGAACAGCAGGCAGCCCAGCACCACCTGGTTGGTGATGCCGGACAGCACATCCCGGATGGTGCTCACGCCCATCGCGGAATTGCTCAGCTCTCCGGTGGAGACCTTGGTGAAGAACGCGGTGGGAAGCCGCAGGAGCCGGTCCCACACCGCGGCTTGCGCCCGCCCCTCGAAGCGCCCTTCCAACCGCAGCAGCGACAGGTTCTGGACCGCCGACAAGACCGCCGAGAACAGGGCCGCGGTGAACAGAACCACGCACACCTGCGTCACGGGCCCCCGATCGGCACGGGGCACCAGGACGCCGAGCACTTTGCCGGTGAGCACCGGAACCAGCAGTCCCAGCAGTGCCGCGGCCAGCCCGAGTCCGACCATCACCCCCGCGTCCCGCGCGCTGCCGCGCAGACCGAAACGGACCAGGGCGCCCCGGCTCAGGGGTTCGTCCGGCAGCGGTGGGTAGAACATCCACGCGGTGTTCTCCAGCCGTGCGGCGTAGGCACGGCCGACCCTCACGCCATTGCCGCCGGGCTCCCGGGCCTCGTACCGGCCCCGCCGCCAGATCAGCGCCACCGGAGTGCGCTTGGTGACGGTGTCGTCCGACGGGCCCCCCGGTCCTTCGGTGGTATCCGGACCGAGGTGGGCGAACAGCGGCCCCAGGTCCGTTCGCCACCATCTGCCGTCCAGACGGATCTGCCGGGTTCGGAAACGTGAGGACACCGCGATCCGCTCCACGGGGCCCAGCCGCGCGTCGGATGCCTCCGAAGTGGAGGCGCGGGTGATTTCGACGCCCGAGGCCTGCCCGACGATGCGGGCCACCGCCAGATAGGCGTCCTGGTCGGACGGGTCGAAGTCGCCGTCCCCCGACGACCCGAACGGGTCGAGCACAGCTGCCAGAGCGCGTGAGGAGCGCTGCAGCGTATCGGCGTCCAGTTTCCGGCGCTGCCTCATCTCGTGGCGGGCCGTGGACCGCCGGCTGATCATCCGATCGGTCAGCCGTCGCATGAGAAGTCGCTGCTGGGACAGGACTTCGTGGGCGAAGCCCGGGTCGGCCATGACCTCCGCGGTGCGCAGTACGCCCACCACCGCGCCCTGCGGGGAGCGCACCCAGTCCGCCTCGGTGACCAGGAACCGTTTCGTGATGCCCCGGCCGGGCCAGCCCAATGTGGCGAACGGGTCGGAGGTGGACGGCGGGGACGGCGGGGATGGCACGGGCGGTGGGGGCGGTGGTGGCGGCGGTAGGGATGGCTTGGTGGAAGCGGGCCGGGAGCGTGCATCGGCCTCGTTGACGTCGGTCAGCGCCAGTCCGACGGAACCCTGGAGCACCTGGATCCAGACCGCGCCGTCGACCGAGCGTGCCATGGACCCGGCCGGCAGCCGGGTGCGGCGCGAAGGTCGGGACACTCCGTCGGCGCTGTCCGTTTCCAGCGGGACGAATTCCCGCGGCGGCAACTCGGTCCGCACGGCGTCGGCCAGTGCCACGAACCCGGCGTCCAGTCCGGCCGCCAGTTGCGCCGCCAGCCGGCTTCCCGGCCTGCGCGCGGCGGAGAGCGCGTCGACCAGCGTGCAGTCGCGCACGGCTCCGCCGGGCAGCGGTTTGCCGACCAGGATCGGCCCGTCCGACCGGCCGCCGCACAGTACGGTGCCGGTCCCGACGCGGCACAAGAAGGTCCAGCGTCCGCTGTCCTCCTCGCTGACGGCGAAGAGGTCCAGCATGCCCTCGGTGACGAACGACAGCCGCCCGGGGTCGTCCAGCGCGAAGACGCCTTCTCTCCGAGCACCGAGGATCCCGGCGAGCTCGGAGAAATCCATCGCTTCCGAGCCGGACCAGATCGGGAAGTGGGATGTGGTCACTGCCTCACTGCTCCCGGATCAAGTCGGCGTACAGTCCCTCTGCCCCGACAAGGGTGTGGTGTGTGCCGCGCTGTACGACCCGGCCGTGATCCAGTACGAGGATCTCGTCGCTGTCCCGGATCGTCGACAGCCGGTGGGCGATGATCACGCAAGCGCAGCCGAGCCGGCGGAGGTTGTCGTCGATGCGCTTCTCGGTCTCCGCGTCCAGGGCGCTCGTGGCCTCGTCGAGCACCATGACGCTGGGCCCGCGAACCAGCGCGCGGGCGATCTCCAGACGCTGCCGCTGGCCTCCCGAGAAGTTGGAGCCGCCCTCGGCGACGAAGCTGCCGAGGGTCCCCGGCCGGGAGGCCACGACGTCGTAGACGGCCGCGGCACGCAGAGCGGCGACGATCCTGTCGTCGGGGATGGAGGTGTCCCACAAGGTGACGTTCTCCCGGACCGTTCCCTCGAAGAGGAAGATGTCCTGGTCGACGAAGGACACCGCGCCGCCAAGGGTGTCGCGGGCGTAGTCCCGGCGTTCCCGGCCGTCGAAGAGGATCTGACCGGACCATGGCTCGTACAGGCCGGCGATGAGCCGGCTCACCGTGGACTTTCCGCTCCCCGAGCCGCCCACCAGCGCCACGCGCTGTCCGGGCCTCACGGTCAGGTCGAAGTCGCGCAGCAGCGGATCCCCCAACGGGCTGTATCCGAAGGTGACACCGCGCAGTTCCACGCTCGCCACGCTGGTGGGCCGACGTGAGGCCGGAGACGGCGGGTTGGGGGTGGGTGGCGCCGGGTCGCCGAAGGCGGTGGCCAGCGGGAACCGTTCGATGTCCTTGAGCCGGTTGATGTCGGCGGCCACGTCCTGCACCCGCGGCCCCAGGTTGGTCAACTGGGAGACCGGACGGGTGAAGTTCGTCACCAGCGTCTGGAAGGCGACCAGCAGACCGATGGAGATGGCCCCGTCGATCGCCTTGAGACCGCCGATCAGCAGAATGCAGCCGCTGTCCACCGCCGCCAGGAGCGGTGGTACGACGGCGAGCAGCGCGGTGGGAGCGCCGAGGACCTGCGATCCCGACACCACCTTGGCCTGGAAGCCCGCCCAGCGCCCGAAGTAGTCGTTCTCGGTACCTGACGCCTTCATCGTCTCGATGAGCTGGAGGCCGTTGAACGACGCCGCTGTCAGCCGCGCCCGGTCCGCCCGTAGTTTGGTCACCGCGTCGCTGCGGAGCCGTGACACCAGGCGCAGCACCACGATGTTCAGCAGGGCCACACCGACGCCGATCACGGTCAACTCGGGATCGTAGGTCCACAGCAGGATCGCGTAGAAGACCACGAGCAGCGCGCTGACCGCCGCGGTCGCCACGTCCCGGGAAAGGATCTCGGCGACTCTGTCGTTGGAGGTGACCCGCTGGGAGATCTCCGCCGGGTTGCGCTGGGTGAAGAAGACCACCGGCAGGCGCAGCAGGTGCCGGACGACGCGGGCCGAACTTCGGATCGCCGTCGACGACTCCACCCGTAGGAGATGTGCCTGCTGGAGCAGGGTCAGCACTAGGGTCAGCCCTGCGACCACGCCCATCGCCCCGAGCAGCGGTGTGATGAAGGAGTGATCGCCGTTGTTCAGTACCCGGTCGATGAAGGCCCGGGTGAACGCGGGAACCGCCACGCCGGGGACGATCAGCAGGATGCTGGCCAGGAGCGCGAGCAGCAGTGCCCCACCGTTGCTGCTGTAGCGGGCGTACAAGTCCGAGAGGACGCGCGGGGGGCGTCCGCCGCGCTCGAAGTCCGGCCCGCGCTCGAAGGTGAGTACGACGCCGGTGAAGCTGTTGTCGAACTCCTCCATGGTGACCGTGCGCTTCCCGGAGGCCGGGTCGTTGAGGTGGACCACCGGCCGTCCGAGCCGTGTGCCCATGCCCTCGTAGACCACGAAGTGGTTGAAGTTCCAGAACAGGATCGTCGGCGGCCGCAGCTTGCGGAGTTTTTCCACCTCCATCTGCCGTCCGCCGGCCAGCAGACCGTAACTTCTGGCCGCTCGCAGCAGGTTTGAGGCCTTGGCCCCGTCACGGGAGACGCCGCAGGCGGTCCGCAGCTCTTCCAGCGGGACGAAACGCCCGAAGTGACCCAGCACCATGCTCAGTGAGGCCGCGCCGCACTCGACCGCCTCCAGTTGGATCACGGTCGGGGTATTGACGCGCATCCGCTTTCTGGAGCGACCCTCGCGCCGGCGCCGGCCGCTTCGGTTCCCGCGGCGCGGCTGTCCGCTCGCCGCCTTCGGGTCGGCCTTCCGGCCCGGCGTGTGCGGTGGGGGAACGGATCGAGTCGTCATCGCGGCAGCAGCCAATCAATAGGACGCTCACCGGGCAGTCGGCCGATGCCTTTGACCTGGGTCCACGAGTTGATGCGGAACGGCGGTCCGGAATCTGTGGTCCAGCGGTAACCGCTGGGCCTGTGGGTGTCGCGATCCGGGTCGACGGTGATCCGGATGGGACCGCCTTGGTCCAGGAGTTGCGTGGCCAGCAGTTTGTTCCCACCCAGGAAGTCCTGCACCTGCTGCTCGGTCTGGGGAAACTGGTCCATGGCGGTGACCCGACCGCGCATCAGGCCGAACGCCTGCGCGGGAGCCGACGCCACGTCCATGTCCACCCTGTCGCCGATCTTCAGCATGCCCGCCTTGTCCGCGGGGGCGAACAGGACAGCCACCAGGCGGTCGTTCTCACCGTCGGTGCGCTCCACCGTCATGAACGTCGCGCCCGCGGTGACGTACTGCCCGTTGCCGACCAGCAAGGCGATCGCGCGGCCGGAGAAGGGGGCCCGGACGGTCTTGGTGGCTCCTTCGGCGTCGACCACGGTCAGCACCCGATCGCCCTTGGTCACCACCTTCCCGGTCTCGACGAGGACGTTCGACACCGTCCCGCTCTGCGGACTTTCGACCTTGGAAACCCCCAGAGGATGGGTGAGGATGCCCGGCACGTCTACGCTGCGGGCCAGTTCGCCCTGGAAAGACCACACCAGGCCGCCCGCGATGATCGCCCCCACGACTGCCAGCACCGCCCAGGCACGCGGCCGGGTCAGGCGCACGGGGCTGTCCAGGTCATCGGGTTGGCGCAGGTTCTCCAGTGCCTTACGCCGGAACTCCATCGCTGCCCTCCTTTCCACGGCTTCCGAGCAGGAACTCGCCGACGGTCGACTCGCTCTCCCAGGGCACCCCGGAGGCGACGGCGAAGGCGTCGGAGTCACCGCCGCCGAGCCCGCAGCCCGCGAGCCCCATTGCGGTGGCGACGCTGTACATCACCTGGTAGAGCACCCCCACGTGTTTGAGCACCAGGGCGTAACCCATCGAGGAGTACTTCCACATCACCCTCCCGAAGCGCGCCGTGATCAGCAGCGTCACCTGCGGCGGTGAGGACATCTGCGCGGTCGCGCGGGACATGTCGGCAAGGCGGGTCAGCGCCGGCCCGGGCTCGGCGACCAGTTCCAGCCGGTGTTCCTCGGGGTCGTAGTGGTAGAGGCCCGGTGCCACACCGTCCACCTGGTGGATCAGCGGATAGATCTCCAGTTCGTACGCCCGGCCGCCGGACGGGTAGGGCCGGTCGCCCAGTTCCTGCGATCCGTCGTCGTACGTGCCCCGGTTTCGTGCGCTCCGGTACAGGAACTCGCCCAGCTGCTCGGCCGTGAGCGGCGCCGAGCTGTCGTGCAGCCGGAGCGACTGCCGGTCCTCCAGTACCTCGGTGAGGGTCCGGTCGCTCGCGCGCAGCGCCTCCAGGTCCGCCCGGGGCAGCTCCACCGAGCGGCCGTCGAAGGGCGGCCGGACCGAGGGCAGCGGCTCGGCGAAGCCCTTGGCCCAGTACGTGCCGCCGTACGGCAGGTCATGGCGTCCGACGCGAGTACGGCTGTGGAACCACAGCTCGTGCGGCGACCACTGCGCGAAGCGGAAGCCTTCCTCGGCGGCGCCGGTCCGCGGAACCAGAAAGCCGTGCCGGGCCAGGGCGCTCAGCAGCGCGGGGACCGCAGGGTCACGGGGAGCCGGCCCCGGACCCTGCTGTGTGGGCAGCGAGGCCAGCAGGCCGACGAGCGCCGGATCGTGCAGTTCGGCGGCGACGTGCGCCAGCGGCGACTCCAGCACCATGCCCGTGCCGTCGGCGCGCAGCACGGCGAAGCGGGACATCCGCAGCTCGGCCGGGTCGCCGTCATGCCTGAGAACGGGCGGAACGGCGGGGCCGAGCGGACGGAAAGTCAGCACGGGCGATCCCGCGACCTCCAGGGTGGCGGAGAGCCAGCCGCCCGCCCTCAGCCTCCGCAGCAGCTTGGGTATCTTGAGCATGCCGAGCTCGCCCTCGTGGCTCTGGACGACGTCCAGCAGCTCGTCACTGCCGGCCTGTCCGGCGGCGAGCAGTTCCATGACCGCCGCCAGTCCGGGTGTCAGAGCACCCAGCGAGGTACCGCGCTGCCCGATGAAGATCTGGGTCGCGCCGCTGGGGACGGTGACGATCCGAGCGCCTGGGTGAAGCCGCAGGAGTTCACCGACACGCACCGGACCGGGAGCGGGTGGGGGGTTGCTGATGGCGCCGTAGGGATCGGGACCAGTCATGTCATCTCCTGGGAGACTGCGGTGGGGAAAGCCCTGTCACGGGGCAAGGGCGGACGATCAGAAGAAGACGCTTCGCGGGTTCATCCGGTCCTCGGCGGTTGCCGCGGACAGCCAGCCCAGTTCCACCGGTACGGCGTAGAGTCGGCCCGGACCCAGCCGGCGCCAGAAGTGGCGCATGCCCGGGACCATGACCTTGGCGACCTTCAGCTCCAGGTCGGGCAGGCTCTGGTCGAGGACGATCACTTCGAGGCCCGCCTTGCCCACCCGCTCGACACCGTTACGGATGTCCTTGGCCAGGTCACCGGAGAACAGGCCGGAGTAGCTGCCGGCCGAGGTGGTGGGGAGGTTCGCGGACGGAACGACCCAGGGGTCCTGGGCAACCGTCACCTGCTGTAGCCACGCGAGCGTGTCCGGGTCGTCCTCCCAGTAGTCGGTGGACCCGTCCGCCTTGCGGTTGATCACTGCCGGCAGGAACTGGTTGACCTCGGTCAGGGCCCGCAGGACGGCGATCCGCACGTCAAGGTGCGCCCCGAATCCCAGCAACACGTCCTCCACCGGGTGGTCGACCCGGCGCGAGACCGCGGCGAAGGTGGGGATGCCCAGGTCGGTGGTGATGTCCACCACCTCCAGGCTGCGGTTCATGCCGGCGTAGAACTCGCGAAGGGTGTCGATGTACGGCTCGTGCAGGCTGTCGAGATCGAAGCCGGGCCGGAGCGCGCGGTTGTACCACCACAGACCGACCGCGTCGCGCTCGCAGAGTTCACAGAACGCCTGGAGGATCGCCTCTTCGAGGGTGTTCCCGGCTGCGTTGCCGTTGCCGTCGCTGAAACAGTAGAAGTTGTCCTCCAGGTCGGGGTGGCCGAACCAGGCGTATGCCGCCGGCACCAGTCGCTCCCGGTCGTGCGTCAGCGACCACGCCGCCGTCCAGTCGATCTCGCGGCCACTGTCGAACGGATCCGGCACGATGTGCAGCCGGCCCGCGCCGTTGTGGTTCCATTCCTCCCGGCCGGCGTACTGGGCCTCGGAGTACAGCAGCAGCTCGTTGGCGTGAACCGCCAGGTCGGAACCGAGCGCGTCGAAGCTGGCCCGGCGGGTGGGGCGGTCGTTGCGCCATACTCCCGAGTACCGTTCGATGGCCTCGCACATTCCGCTGACCCGGGCCTGGATGTCGGTGCGGCCCTTGCCACCGCTCTGGCCGCGCAGGTTGCGGCGCAGCATGGCGAGATTGTCGCCGGGCATCGCGAAGTTGTGACCGGCCGAGTAGCTGTAGGTGACGCCGTTGTCGACGTCATTGAGCGGCCGCAGCGAGCTGACGGCGCCGGTCAGCCGGCTGACGTGCTTCTCCAGCCGCTTGTAGGTGTCGTCGGGGCGCATCGTCCGGTGCCCGCCGTCCGCGCTGAACCGCACGGCCTGCTCGGTCAGTTCGATCCGGGGGGCGACGTGCAGGACCGAGGGGTCTCCACAGCCGGGACACTGCGGCCGCCGGATCAGCTGGTGGCGTTCGGTCCGCATGGTCGGAACATGCACCGAGGTCAGGACTCCCCGGTAGTCGGCCGCCTCCGCCCCGATGATGCCGGCCACGGCACCGACGACCATCTGTGCCGAAAGCCCCCCCGACCAGGGGGATGCCGCCAGAGAGGTGAGGAGCGGAGCTTCGTCGCCCCGCTTGCGCTTGAGGTACGCCTCCACCTGCCGATTGCCTTCCAGCCGTTGGGCCAGGCACTGCCAGCATCCGGTGACGTCCGGCACCAGGTAGGGGCCGGTCCAGACATCGGCGCCGTTGGGCTTGGCCAGCAGCCAGGGAATGCCGGCACCGCGCAGGCGGGCGTCGACGGCGGCGAGTTCGGGGTTGCAGTAGTCGTCGGCGAGCACGACGGCCAGGGTCGGAGCGGAGGCACCGGCTGCGGCGGCGGTGACCGGCCGCACCTCGATGCCGGTCGTCCGCAGCGCGGCCACCACCTCCGCCTCGTCCACCGCACCCACCGAAGTGATCTCCACCTGGGCCTCGTCCAGCCGCCGGGTGGCCTCGGCGGCGTCCACGCCCTGGGCCTCCCAGAAGGCCACCGAGGCACGGTCGGTCCCGACAGGACCCTCGGCGAGGTGGTTGAAGCGCTGGAACTTGCTGATGGCGAAGACGACTTCACCCAGCGTGAACCGGTCGGAGAGCTTCTGGGCTATCTCGGCGATCGCGTGGGTCCCGTCCAGGAAGGGCACCACCTCGGCGACCGCCTTTCCCTGGACCAGATAGTGGCCTTCCTCCGACACCAGGAAGACCCGGTCCGGGCTGACGACCTGCGGGACAAGGTGTGCCTTGAAGCGAGGCAGATCCACTGCGCCCTCCGAAAACATCTCGACGTGGTCCGACACTTTATTACCCGCCGGGATAGGTAAAGCAAGGAATTCAGAGCCACCGTCGGCTATTCTTTCGGCGCTCCTCGACTGCACCTGCCGGGTGGCCTTCTTATCCATAAGGGGGCCTCCCCCTACCCCTACGGGCCACACACTTCCGACCGCCCTGAGCTGCAACAACGGCATGGGGATGCAGGTTCTGCGGATACGGGCGAGGTCCCAAAAAAGATGGGACCACAATCGAAAGGATCGCAGTTGACTTATAGGTGGTCGGCTCTGAATGATTTCCGCATCCACCCGAAGCCGACTTGACTCGGAATCGACAAGCAATAAGGGGGACCCATGGAGCCCAGGGAGAGGTCGGCATTCGTCAGCTCCTACACCAAGGTGCTGACGGCCGCCTGGTCGAACGATGACTACGTGACGCAGCTGGAGGGGAACCCGCGCGCCGCGCTGGCCGAGCAGGGCCTGGAACTGCCGGCGAACGCAACCGTGCGCATCATCCGGGACATCGGGGGCGACCCCGATCTGGAGGCTCAGGTGGCCCTCTGGGAAACCGGCAGGACGACCGGTGTCTACGAGCTGAGGGTGCCCAGCTCACCCCAGATCGAGGACCGTGAGCTGTCCGAGGCCGACCTGGAGGCCGTAGCAGGCGGCGACAACACCTACTGCTGCTGCTGTTCCCCCTGCTGCTGCTGCACCTGACGGGTATGGCGTCGCGGCGCCCCCCAGCCTTCAGCCATCGATCACGCTCAGGACCCCAAGGTGGTACAGATGCCCGGACCGGAAGTCATCGGGGTGTCCGGACTGCGCAAGTCCTACGGAGCCGTACCCGTGCTGCACGGGGTCGACCTCCATGTGCAACGCGGCGAGATCTTCGCTCTGCTCGGCCCGAACGGCGCGGGGAAGACCACCACGCAGGAGATCCTCACGGGCTTCAGCAGCCGCAGCGCCGGGTCGGTCAGCGTCTTCGGCCAGGACCCCGTCGGCGCCGGGCCCCAGTGGCGCGCCCGCATCGGCATCGTCCCTCAGGACATGGGGTCTTTCGACGAGCTCACGGTCAGGGAGGTCGTCTCCCACTTCGCCTCCCTGTACCCCGACCCCTTGCCCGTCGACAGCGTGATCGAGCGGACGGGGCTCGGCGAGAAGGCGAACGAACGCACTGTGCGGCTCTCCGGTGGCCAACAGCGCCGCCTGGACATCGCACTCGGCATCGTCGGACGCCCCGAACTGGTCTTTCTCGACGAACCCACCACGGGCCTCGATCCGCAGGCCCGGCGCGTCACCTGGGACCTGATTCGGGCGCTGGCTACGGACGGCACCACAGTGATGCTCACCACCCACTACCTCGACGAAGTCGAGGTGCTCTGCGACCGGGTCGCCATCCTGCTGCGCGGGAAGGTCGCCGCAGAGGGCGTGCCCAAGGACATCGGGGGGCGCGCCGACGGTGAGGCCGTCATCGAGTTCCACGCTGTCGGCGCGCTGCGCGGGGCGGAACTGCCGCCCGTCCAGCAGGCCGGGGCGCCTCCGCTCGGATGGGCGGATGGCCAGGTCCGGATCGGCACGAACGCACCGGCCGCGACGCTGCGCGTCCTGCTCGACTGGGCGGCCCGGCTCGGGAGCGGCGACCTCCCGGGACTGACCGTCACCAGACCCACGCTGGAGGACGTCTACCTCCGGATGATCGCATCGGCCGATGCCACGACCACGGCGCCCGAGTCCCGTCCGGAGGACGTCGCATGACTGGTGGCATGGAAACCACGGCCGTGGGGGATCAGTCCGGGCTCCGCCCGCGCAGACAGCAGATGCCCTCGATCGGCAGGGTGGCGGTGGCCCGCGCCGGCATTGAGCTGAAGTGCTACTTCCGCAACCGGCAGGCGGTGATCTTCACCTTTGCCCTGCCGCTCGTGCTGCTGCTGATCTTCGGCGCGATCTACAGCGGCGACGCCCCCGGCACCCACACCCCCATGAAGCAGGTGCTGATCGCCGGAATCATCGCCTCCGGCATCATGAGCACCACCTTCTCCAGTCTCGCCGTCGCCATCGCGATCGAGCGCGACGACGGCACCCTGCGCCGGCTGGCCGCGACCCCCATGTCGCCGGCGTCGTACCTCCTGGCCAAAGTCGCACAGGCCTTCGTCACCGGAGTGCTCGAGACCGTGGTGCTGCTGACCGTCGGCGTCGGCCTGTTCGGCCTGCACCTCCCGAACACCGCGGCACGCTGGTTCACCTTCGCCTGGGTGGTCGCCCTGTCCATCGTCGCCTGCTCCTTCCTCGGCATCGCCTACAGCCGGGTGGCGCCCAACGCGCGCGCCGCGGCGCCAGTGGTGCAACTGCCGTACTTGACGCTACAGCTCGTCTCGGGCGTGTTTTTCGTGTTCACCTCCCTCCCCGGCTTCATGCAGGTGGTGGCGGGATGCTTCCCGCTCAAATGGATGGCTCAGGGGCTGCGGTCGGCGTTCTTGTCCGACTCCTTCCAGCAATCCGAGGCGGCCGGCAGCTGGGAGCACGGGCGTACGGCTCTGATCCTCGGCGGGTGGTGTGTGGCCGGGCTCCTGCTGAGCCTGGCGACCTTCACATGGGGGCGAGCCAAGAAATGAACACGCTTTCCGGGCGTCGGCCGTGACGCCCGGAATACTTTCACAAAGGAGATCCATGGAACCCAGGGAAAGGTCGGCATTCGTCAGCTCCTACACCAAGGTGCTGACGGCCGCCTGGTCGAACGATGACTACGTGACGCAACTGGAGGGGAACCCGCGCGCCGCGCTGGCCGAGCAGGGCCTGGAACTGCCGGCGAACGCAACCGTGCGCATCATCCGGGACATCGGGGGCGACCCCGATCTGGAGGCTCAGGTGGCCCTCTGGGAAGCCGGCAGGACAACTGGCGTCTACGAGCTGAGGGTGCCCAGCTCACCCCAGATCGAGGACCGCGAGCTGTCCGAGGCCGACCTGGAGGCCGTAGCAGGCGGCGACACCTACTGCTGCTGCTGCTCACCGTGCTGCTGCTGCACCTGATCCGATGGTGGACCGCCTGAACCCGCTGGCCGTAACGGACGAGGAACTCGTTCGTTACGGCCAGCGGGCCCGGCAGAGCCGGACAACGCGACCGAGACTGGGAAGAGTTCGAGAAATGACGTCAGCCGACCTGTCGGCCGGGCTCGGCCCGCCCTCTGCCGTGGCTGGACGGCGCCAAGTACACCTGGTCGAGATGACCGTGATGCCCGGCGTCCGCTACAGCACCGTGCTGGGCTACTTACAGGCCGCCGCCGAGGCGGCCCCGGACCTCGCCGAAGCCTGTTCCTTCACCAAACACGTGTACATGCAGGGCGGGGACTCATTCGAGGCAGCCTGTGCCAAAGTGCTGGGCGCGCTGGAGGATCCCCTGGCGGTGGCCTTCACCGTCTACTTCTGGAACCGGCCCAGCACCCTTGAACTGGCCCGGCGGGTCAAGGAGCGCTGGCCCCGCTGCCGCATCGTGATCGGCGGAAACGATGTGACGCACCAGCAGGTGGTGTTCACCGAAGCACCCTGGGTCGACGTCCTCGTCCACGGCGAGGGAGAGTTGCGCTTCCGCGACCTGCTGCGCGTATTCCTGCGCCATGAGGAGCCGACCACCGCCGACGGCGAGTTGGCGGCCCTGCCCGGCATCAGCTACCTCTCCGCCAGTGGCGAGGTGGTCACCACCCCCGAAGCCCCCCGGATCGCGGACCTTGGCGAGCTGCCCTCGCCGCTGCTCGGGAACACCTGGACCGACGAGGACATCGCGCGGTCCCGGATGCTGGTGTACGAAACCAACCGGGGCTGCCCCTACTCCTGCGCCTTCTGCTACTGGGGCGGGGCCACCAACTCCAAGATCCGCCAGTTCCCCATGGACCGCATCCAGGAGGAGCTGGAGCGCATCGTCCGGATCGCCGCCAACGGCACCCAACTGTTCATAGCCGACGCCAACTTCGGCATCGTCGCACGCGACGTGGACATCGCACGCCACATCGTGGAACTGTGCCGGCGCCACAACAAGCGGCTGCTGGTGATGACGAACTGGGCGAAGAACACCAACGGCCGTGTGGTGGAGATCGCGGGAATCCTGTACCGGGCCGGGCTGACCGGGGCCATCACTCTCTCGGCACAGTCCTTCGACGCCGAGGTGCTCCAGATCGCCAACCGCCGCAACATCCGGGTC
Organism: Streptomyces sp. NPDC028305; assembly: GCF_055569495.1. Classification (NCBI taxonomy): domain Bacteria; kingdom Bacillati; phylum Actinomycetota; class Actinomycetes; order Kitasatosporales; family Streptomycetaceae; genus Streptomyces; species Streptomyces sp. NPDC028305. The sequence continues at coordinate 239,826 of NZ_JBVHTN010000008.1, read as the reverse complement.
GACAACTACCGTCGTATGCAGACCCAGTTCCGGGCCCAGAACATCCCCACCTACACCGACCTCATCTGGGGCCTGCCCGGCGAATCCCGCGCCACCCACCTGACCGGGATCGAGGAGGCAATCGCCTCGGGGGGCTCGCCCGTCATCTACCCTCTGCTGCTGCTCAACAACACCGACTACACACACGACCGCTTCCGGGACGATCACGGTCTGCGCACCGGGTACCTGCCCTGCGACCCCGGGAACACGGACCTGATGGCCGACGTCGTGATCGAGCACTCCCGGATGACGTTCGAGGACTGGCTGAGCGGGATGGCTTTCCGGATCCCGCTGACGCTCTTCCACAAGTGCCTGCTCCGCTCGACGCTGAGAGTCCTCGCCGAGATCTCTGGCGTGCGCACGGTGGATCTGGTGGAACTGCTCGGCCCGTTCCTGCGCGAGGGGGGCGGGGACGACCCGTTGATCTCCTTCCTGATGGCCGACTACGCCCGTGCCTGGCGGGAGCCCGCCAGCTTCAACCGTGACCTGTTGTACGGATACGTCGGGCGCCCCGTGATCCACGAGGAAGTCCACTACCAAGCGATTCTTCGGCGCATCGTGGGCAATGAGGGCCGTGCCGCCCACTACGCCCGGGCGGCCGTGGACTTCCTGTACGAAGCGCTCACGTCCCAAGGGCGCCCCCTGCCGGACCGCGCCGACCTCGACATGGTCACCGACTTGGACCTGGCGGCGGCAGCCGTGTTCCGTGCGGGGATCCACGGGAAGGCGGAGCAACACGACCTCGCCCTACCGGAAGCGCTGTTCGACCTGCTGAGGTGTTACGGCGACGTGCCGGGCGGAGCGCCCTCGTCCGTTTCTGGCGAAAATCTGGTGCATGTCCGGATCGAGGTACCCGAGTCGAGAACGCGGTACCCTTTCAGCGCGTACGCGCTCTCGGTCTGGCACGGCAGCGGACGACCACTCCACGATGTCGGCATGCGCCTCAATGTTCACGTCCGCCGGACCTCAGCCTAGGAAGCCCCCGGCGGCTCCGGCCGCCGAACCCACCCTTCGGGAAGGATCCCCGCCGTGAACCGAAACCTGCGCAATACCATCCCAGCCGTCTACGCGGCGCTCATCCTCTTAGGCTTTCTCATCAACACCACCGTCGGAATCGCCGTGATCATCGTCGGCGGCGTACTGATGAGCGTACTTTACACCGCCACCAGGGGCGGCCGTGCCGCGGACGCCACACCGCGCCGGGCCCGTCGGCAGCGCAACCGCCGTTGAGGCGGCACGGCCGGAGCCGATGCCGCCCAGTGCCCCGGAGCACTGGCAGGCGGCGCCCACGCAGCAGGAGGCATTGTGAGCAGCGATCGGGACTACAACCGCGCGGGCGGGGCCGGTCCTGACGACGACCGGTCAGCGGCCGACCTCACCGATGAGGGCACGTACGAGTTCACGTACGTCGGGCCGCGGCTGCAAACCTGGTACATGGTGGCCGCGGTGGACACCGACGAGCCGGAGAGCGGGGAGCCTCAGGAAGAGGTGCCCGAGGCGTCGGTACCCGGTGCCGTACCGCAGTCGCAGGAGCCGCAGGCCCAACACGAGCCCGGTCAAAGCGGTTACGGCTCCCCTCAGCCGAACCACCCCGGTCAGCCCGTAGCGCCCGTCTGGCCCGTGCCGCCTGGTCAGCCGGTACCGCCTGGTCGGCCGGTACCGCCGATGGCCGCCCCGCAGCCGGACGCCGTGCCGGGCGACCCGCGGGCCCATCAGCCCGGAGTGCCGCAGGGCTATGGCGCTCCCGCGGACCCGCGGGTCGGCGACTCGCCGGCGGTCATGCCGGACCAGCGGCAGCGAACCGGTCCGGGCGGCACTCCGCTCGGCCACACCGCGGCGGTCGAGCTGAGTTCCGATCGCCTGCTGCGCAACCAGCCCAAGGCGAAGAAGCCGGGGGCCAACGCGCGGCCGAGCCGCTTCAAGCCCGGCGCCAAGAAGGAGGAGGCGGAGCGACAGCGCAAGCTGGATCTGATCCGCACCCCCGTCCTGTCCTGCTACCGCATGGCGGTGATCAGCCTCAAGGGCGGTGTCGGCAAGACCACGACGACCACTGCCCTGGGGGCGACACTCGCCAGCGAGCGGACGGACAAGATCCTGGCGATCGACGCCAACCCGGACGCGGGCACGCTGGGCCGCCGGGTACGCCGTGAGACCGGTGCGACGATCCGCGAACTCGTGCAGGCGATCCCTTACCTGCGCAACTACATGGACATCCGCCGGTTCACCTCTCAGGCGCCCTCCGGTCTGGAGATCATCGCCAACGACGTGGACCCGGCGGTCTCGACGACGTTCAACGACGAGGACTACCGGCGCGTCATCGATGTCCTGGGCCGTCAGTACCCGGTGATCCTCACCGACTCGGGCACCGGCCTGCTCTACAGCGCCATGCGCGGAGTGCTGGACCTGGCCGACCAGTTGATCATCGTGTCGACGCCGTCGGTGGACGGCGCGTCGAGCGCGAGCACCACCCTGGACTGGCTGAACGCGAACGGCTACGCCGAGCTGGTCTCACGCAGCATCACCGTGATCTCCGGGGTGCGCGAGACCGGCAAGATGATCAAGATCGAGGACATCGCGGCGCACTTCCGGACCCGTTGCCGCGGGGTGCAGGTGGTGCCGTTCGACGAGCACCTGGCGGTCGGCGCCGAGGTGGACCTGGACATGATGCGGCCCAAGACACGGGAGGCGTACTTCAACCTCTCGGCGATGGTCGCCGAGGACTTCGCGCGGGCGCAGCAGGCGCAGGGCCTGTGGCCCGGCGCCGGCGGCAACCAGCCGTCGGCGCAGCCCCCGCCGATGCCGGGCCGGTACGCGGCACCCGGTCCCTACGGGGACGCGGCGGCCGGTTACCCGCAGCCGTACGGGCCCCGGCCGCAACAGGGCTACGGCTACCCGCCGCCCCCACCACCTCGGCCCGAATCCAACGGCTGATCTCGGAGTGGGGCTTCGCGGTCACGACGCACGGCACCTCGCCCTCCGTCACCGCATCAGGCGTACCGACTGACGGATCACCAGTTGCGTACTGAGGATCACGTAGTCGTCGCCGGCGATGCGTTCCTCCCGGTCCAGGGCCAGGCGGACCGCGGTGCGGCCGAGATCCTCGTACGGCACACGGACCGTGGTGAGCGACGGGGCGAGGTCGGCGGCGAAGGGCACGTCGTCGAAGCCGACGAGCGAGACGTCCCGGGGAACGTCGAGGCCGGCGTCGCGCAGAGCGGCCAGGGCGCCGAGGGCCACCATGTCGGTGCCCGCGACGATCGCCGTGAAGTCCAGGCCGGCGTCGAGTGCGTCCCGGGTGCGCTGGTAGCCCGAGACACGGGTGTACGCACCGGGCTTGTCGAGTTCCTCGTCGTACTCCACGCCGTGGGCCCGCAGGGCCCGCACATAGGCGTCGCGGCGCTGGTCGCTGGTGCTCAGCCCGGGGATTCCGCCCAGGAAGAGAAGGCGTCGGTGTCCGGAGGTGAGGAGATGGTCGGCGGCCTGGAAGGCGCCGCCGCGGTTGTCGTACTCCACGACCGTGACCGGCAGGTCGCCGGGCAGCGGGGGGCGGCCCACCAGCACCAGCCGGGAGCCGGCCGCGTCCAGCGCCCGGGCGTACTCGGCCATGCGCTGGTGGTAGGCCTCGTCCTGTGACGAGCCGCCGACGAGGACGACGGCCGCCGCGTGCTGCTCGCGCATCATCTGCACGAGGTCGTCCTCGCGCTGCTCGTCGCCGTGCGTGGCGCAGACCAGGCTCAGCCGGCCGCGGGTCGCGGCCTCCTGCTCCACTCCGGCGGCGACATGGGCCAGGGACGGGCCGGTGATGTCCTTCAGGACGAGGGCGATGGGCCCGGCGACGCGGCCGGAGAGCGCTTTGGCGTGGACGTTCACGACGTAGTGCAGGGACTCGACCGCTGCCATGACCCGGTCCCGGGTGGCCGCTGAGACCGGGTAGTTGCCGGCGAGCGTGCGGGAAACGGTTGCTACGGAGACTCCGGCCCGCTCGGCGACATCACGAATCGTGCTCGGCCGGTCGTCGTTGTTGCGGCCCCGGCGACGCCTTGCCGTCTTGGGGCCGGGGCCCGCTCCGGAGCCGTTTCCATTCACCGTCACGCTTCGACGTTACTGCATCAGAGGCCTCTTGCAGGTGGCGAGAAGCAGAAACTACTGTCCTTCGAGTAGTAATCGTTTACCATCGGAGTCTGCCATCGTGTCCGTCACCCATCTGCGCTGGGGCACCGACGAGCTGTCCCTGCTCCTTTCATACGCCCCGGAGGGACCGGTGAGACTGCTGGCGGCCGGGGAGGCCGCCGGTCTGCCGGATCCCGCCCTCCAGCCCGAACTGTGCGACCGGCTCGCGCACCGGGCCCTGCCCCTGGTCGAGATCCAGACCGCCGGCAGCGGACGCCTCGGCACCTCCGGCAAGCGTCACGTGGACGGCGCCGCCTCCCGGGCCCTGCGCCATGTCGGCCACGAGGAGGGCGAGGAGGGCGAAGAAGGCGAAGAAGGCGAGAGCCTTCGGGTGCTTCGGGTCCGGATGGCCGACGAGGTCACCGGCCTGACGGTCACCGCCGTCTACCGGCTGCGCGCCGGCATCCCCGCCCTCACCGCCGAGGCGTACGTCGAGAACGCCGGCGAGCAGCCCGTCACCCTGGAGTACGTCTCCTCCTTCGCCCTCTCCAACCTCGCGCGCGGCCTCGCCGACGGCAGCCGCTGGGAGGACGGACTGTCGCTCTGGCTGGCGGCCAATCCCTGGAGCGGCGAGTTCCGGTGGTCCCGGGCCACCCTGGCCCAGCGCGGTCTCCACGACGTCGGCATGGTGCCGTTCGGGCAGACCGGCTCCAAGAACCGTATCGCCGTCACCAGCACGGGTTCCTGGTCCTCCTCCGAGCACCTGCCTCTTGGCTGCGTCGAGGAGACCGCGACCGGCGCCGCCCTGATGTGGCAGATCGAGCACAACGGCTCCTGGCACGCCGAGTTCGGCGACCGGTTCGAAGACGTGTACCTCGCGCTGTCCGGGCCGACCGACCGCGAACACCAGTGGCGCCATCGCCTGGAACCGGGCGAGTCGTTCCGCACGGTGCCCGTCTCCGTCGCCGTCGTCCCTTCCGGCGGATTCGAGGCCGCGGTGGACGCCATGACCCGGCACCGTCGCGCCACTCGGCGGCCGCACCCCGACCACCAGGGGCTGCCGGTGGTCTTCAACGACTTCATGAACAGCCTGATGGGCGAGGTGAGCACCCGGGCACTGCTGCCGCTCGTGGACGCGGCGGCCACGGCCGGAGCCGAGGTGTTCTGCATCGACGCCGGCTGGTACGACGCGGAGCCGCCCGGCGCGGTGGGGCCCGGTGGGGTGCCGGGCTGGTGGGACGCCGTCGGCGAGTGGGTGGAGTCCGCCCCGCGGTTCCCCGGCGGGCTCGGCGAGGTCATCGAACGCATCCGGGCGCAGGGCATGGTCCCGGGGCTGTGGCTGGAGCCGGAGGTCGTGGGCGTCCGCAGCCCGATCGCCGCCGCCCTGCCCGACGAGGCGTTCTTCCGCCGGGACGGCGTACGGCTCGTGGAGTGGGGCCGCCATCAGCTGGACCTGCGTCATCCGGCCGCCCGCGGCCATCTGGACGCGGTCGTGGACCGGCTGGTGCGTGACTACGGCATCGGCTATCTCAAGCTCGACTACAACATCGACATCGGACCCGGCACCGACGGCCCCCGCCCCGCCGACGGCCCCGGCCATGGTCTCCTCGGCCACAACCGCGCCTACCTGGACTGGCTGGACGGTGTGCTCGACCGCCATCCCGGCCTGGTGCTGGAGAGCTGCGCGGCCGGAGGCAGCCGCACCGACCACGCGATCCTCTCCCGGCTGCCCATCCACTCCGTCAGCGACCAGCAGGACTTCCGCCTCCTGCCGGCCATCGCGGCCGCCGCGCCCAGCGCGGTCACCCCCGAGCAGGGCGCCATCTGGGCGTATCCGCTGCCGGAGCACAGCGAGGCGGAGCTCGGCATGGTGATGGTCTCGGCGCTGCTCGGCCGCGTCCACCTGAGCGGGCGCCCTGATCTGCTCACCCCCGAACAGGCGGCGCTGGTGCGCCGGGCCGTCGACACGTACACGACCTACCGGCATCTGCTGCCGGGCGCCCGGCCCCGCTGGCCCCTGGGACTCCCCCACTGGCGCGACGGGTGGACGGCCCTGGCCCTCACGGCCGAGGACGACACCACCCTGCTGGCGCTCTGGCGCCGCGACGGCGCCCCGCAGACGCTGAACGTCCCCCTGCCCTGGGTCCGCGAGGACTCCCGGCCCCGGGTGCTGTTCGAGGCGGGGCCGAGCCCGGCGTACGAGTGGAACGGCCGGGATCTCAGGGTGACCCTCCCCGTCGAACGGTCCGCGGTGCTGCTGGGGTTCGGCACCGGCTGACAGAGGAGGGCGGTTGGGCACGATGCCCAACCGCCCTTCTCGCTGGTTCCGGCCCGCCACCGGGATCCAGACCCGCATCGCGCCAGGCTCACGGTTGGCCCAGGCGTAGTACGGAATCGCCGTCAGCTCGACCGAGCCGTCCGGCCGCCGCGGGCGCGTCCCGTGCGGCGCATACGGCCATCCGCCGGCGTCCGGCGCCGGAAGCCGATCGCCGGAGGCGGCCACGGCGACGATCCCGCCCAGCAGGTCGGGACGGTCCTGCTCGGTCAGCGGCGCAAAGGGGTCGAGGGCGATGCCGTCGGGGTCCAGGCCATCGGGCTGGTCGGTCTGCTCCAGGCAGTACACCAGCGGTCCGCGCTCGATGGCGACGCAGCCGCGGACGGCGTCGACGCGAGGGGACGGGGCCGTCGGCCGGGGCGGCATCGCGAGGGCGAGCCGGACGGTGTCGCCGGGGGCGAAGGCGCGCGTGAGGCGCAGCCAGCCGTCCTCCACCCGGGCCTCTGCCGGGGTGCCGTCGACCGTGAGCGTGTGGTCCGTGCACCAGGCCGGCAGGCGCAGGGAGAGCGTGCGCTCGGCCTCGGGAGCCTCCTGGACGGTCACCGTCACGGTGCCGTGCCACGGGTACTCGGTGCAAACGCCCACGGTCAGGTCGCCGCCGCCGTAGGTGCCGGTGGCGTACTGGTGCAGCTGGAGGCCGTTCGCGTCGGTGCTGGCCACGTAGTGCGGCAGGCTCGCGAGCAGGCGCATGACGTTGGGCGGGCAGCAGGCGCACCGGAACCACGGGGTGCGGTGGGCGGTCTGGTCGCCGGGGCGCTCGTGCGGGCGGGCCCGCAGATGGAGCGGGTTGATGTAGAGCCAGGTGTGGCCGTCGAGGCCGACGCCGCCGAGGAAGCCGTTGAAGAGGGTGCGTTCGACCAGGTCGGATCCCGACCTCGGCCCCGACTGGTCCACCCTGCGCCGCCCGGCCACCGGCGACTGGCTCGAACCGGCACCGGGACGGCTGCGCATCCGGGGCGGCCAGTCACCGGTGGGCCGCCGCTCCCCCAGCCTGCTCGCCCGGCGGGTGACCGCACGGCGCTGTTCCTTCGAGACGAGCCTGACCTTCGCCCCGCGTACCCCCGACCACCTGGCGGGACTGACCGCTTACTACAACACCCGCAACTGGCACTACCTGTACGTCATGGCGCGGGACGACGGTTCGCCCGTCCTGCGGGCCCTGAGCTGCGAGGCAGGACAACTCACCGCGCACGACCCGGCGATCCCGCTCGAACCGGGCCGCCCGGTCGTGCTGCACGCCGCGCTCGACGTGCCGGTCCTGCGTTTCTCGTACGACACCGGCGAAGGGCTGCGAACGCTGCCACTCGAACTCGACGCCACTGTCCTCTCTGACGAGCACGCGGACGAGTTCCATGACGGACAACTCCGGGTCCTCGGCTTCACCGGAGCCATGCTGGGACTGTGGGCGCAGGACCTCGACGGCGCCGGTGTGCACGCGGATTTCGCCTACGCCACGTACCTGACCACCCCGGACGGCCGCGCCTGACGATCGTGGACCTGGAGCGCGTCCGTCTCTTCTGCGTTCTGCAACCTTGCGGACACGCACACGCGGCCCGGTGGTGCCCCGGGCCGCGTCGCGGTGAGTGGGTCAGGCAGTGGGCAGTTTCTCCGACGTGGTGGAGGCTTCCTTGGCGGCCTGTCGACGGGTGGTCAGGGCGCTGCCGACGAAGACGGCGACCAGCGCGCAGATGATCAGGCCGATGACGGCCGCATGGCTGACATGGACCGCGCCACCGAGGAGGAGACCGGAGACTCCGAAGTCGGCATCGGAGAAGGTGGAGTTCTGCAGCCCGACGTCGCCGAGGTAGGGCAGGACGAGCAGCGGAAGGAATGTGATCATGAGGCCGTTGACCATGGCACCGAGCACCGCGCCGCGTCGTCCTCCCGTCGCGTTGCCGAGGACACCGGATGCGGCGCCGGTCATGAAGTGGGCGACGATGCCGGGGATGATGATCGTTCCACCGACGGCCACGAGGATTCCCATGCCGATGAGTCCACCGACGAAGCTGGACAGGAAGCCGATCAGTACGGCGTTCGGGGCGAAGGTGAAGACGATCGGGACGTCGAGGGCGGGCCGGGCGTTGGGGACCAGCTTCTCGGAGATGCCCTTGAAGGCGGGGATGATCTCGGCGAGCACCACGCGGACGCCGGCCAGGATGATGAACACGCCGGCGGCGAACTTGCCGGCCTGCATGACGGCCCACAGCAGGTACCACTGGCCGCCGCTCAGCTTGTCCTCGACATAGCCGGGCCCGGCCACCAGGGTGACGAGCAGATAGATGACACCCATCGAGCTGGCGATGACGACGGTGGTGTCGCGCAGGAAGCCGAGCCCCTTGGGGATCTTCAGGTCTTCCGTGGACTTCTCGGGGTTGCCGAAGAGCTTGCCGACCAGACCGCTGGTGGCTATGCCGAAGTTGCCGGTGTGGCCGAGCGCGACATTGTCGTTCTTGGTCGCCTTGCGCATCCACGGCTGGACGAGTGCGGGAGAAAGCGTGGTGATCAGGCCCTGGGCGATGGCGCCCCAGAGAACGGCCTGCCAGGAGCTGAAGCCGTTGGCGATGAGGATCACGGCGATCATGGCCGCCAGGTACAGGGCGACATGCCCGGACATGTAGATGAACTTGAACCGCGTGAACCGCGCCAGGAGCACGTTCACGACCATGCCGAAGAAGAAGATCAGCGCGGCCTGGGATCCGTAGTCGGTGAGTACCTTGCCGACGATCGCCTCGTTGTTGGGCACGACGCCCTGCACACCGAAGGCGTGCTGGAACATCTCGCCGAACGGGGTCAGGGCGTCGGAAACCACTCCGGCGCCCGCCGCCAGGACGAGGAAGCCGACGAACGCCTTGGTCGTCCCCTTGATGGTGTCGGAGAGTGACTTGCGTTGCAGGAGGAGGCCCAGGAGGGCGATCAAGCCGACGATGACGGAGGGTTCACGGAAGACATCGAGAAGGTTCTGCAGAACGCTGTTCACTGACAACACCTCTCTTCGGGCACGACGAGGCCGTGACTGCGGGGATGGGTGGGTGCCGGACGGGGCGGCGAGGGGGCGCACGGCCGGACTGGCTGGTGGTACGGCCCGTTGATCGACGCGGAGAAGAGGGGGGCGCCGAGTGCTGTGGGCTGGAGGCGCGCGGGGCGGCGGCCGGCCGCTGTCTGCTGCGGGCGTTGCCGCCGCGTCGGGATGCGCTGTGTGGGGACGAACGAGTGGGTCCGGGTCAGAGGAGCCCGTGCCGGGTGGCGGCAGCCTTCACCGCGTCGCGCAGTTCGTCCATGTCGATGATGCTGTTCAACACGACCACGTCGCCCAGTCCCTGGGTGGCGTCCTCCAGGTCCTTCGCGACGAAGAACACGTCGGCGCTGTCCGGTCCGGCGGAGCTGATGTCGGAGTGCTCGACGGTGACGTCCGAGAGCCCCAGCTCACCGACGATGGTCTCGATGTTCATGCGCACCATGAAACTGCTGCCGAGTCCGGTGCTGCACATGGCCAGGAACTTCATTGGGACTCCTCGAACTGAGTGATCAACTTGGCGACATCGGGCGCGGTAGGCGCGTCTCGCAGAGCTTGACGCGTGGGTGCGTCCGACAGGATGCGGGCGAGGGACGCCATGGCGCTCATATGCGCCTCGGCGTCGACCGCCGCGAAGCAGAAATAGAGGTCGACCGCGTGCTCCGGTTGGTCGAGCAACGGGGCGGGCTCGCGCAGCCGGAGCATGGAGATGGCGGTGCGTACGGCCCCGCTCTCGGGCCGCGCGTGGGCCAGGGCGATGCCGTGGCCCAGATCGATGTACGTTCCGCCGGCTTCGATCGACTCCAGCATGGCCTGGACATAGCCGGGGGTGATGTCACCCGCGTCGAGGAGCGGCCGGGCGACCTGGGTCACGGCCTCTCGCCAGGTCAGCCTGTCCTGGGAGAAACGTATCTTCTCCTCGGTCAAAAGATCACTCAGCATGTGCACCTACGTGGTTGTTCTCAAGGCCGCTGGGGACGACTACTCGACATCGGCGACGATGTCGAAGGAGAGTTCCGCGGTCTCGGGGAGGAATTTCGACGTGCCGTGGATGACCGGTCTGCCGCCCGGCTCGAAGACACATGAGGTGGCCAGCAGCAGCGGAGACTCCTCGGCCACGCCCAGCAGGGCCGCCTCGCGCCCGTCGCAGATGTGCAGGCCCACGACGATCTCGTTGCGGGCGAGCAGCACATCATGGTGCGCGCGCAGATAGGCGTAGAGCGATGTGGAGGTGAAGTCGGTCGTCAGGACATCCGGGAACCGCTCCTCCTCCACATACGACTCGGCCAGATGGTGCACCACTCCGTTGACCCGGCGCACCCGCTCCAGCCGGATGACCGACGCGGCCCGGCTGATGTCGAGCGCGTCCGCCAGCCGCGCCCCGGCCCGCATACGCTCCTGCGCGACCACCTCGGAGGTGACGGTGTGACCCTGGCGGGCCAGCTGCGTGTGGAAGCCGGTCACCTCGTTCACGAACCGCTCGCGGTGCTTCAGGTTGTAGCGCGGGTGGGTCACGAAGGTGCCACGGCCGTGCTCCCGCACGAGGTATCCGTCCTGGACCAGCTCGTCCACGGCGCGACGCAGTGTGATGCGGCTCACTTCATACTCCGCGCACAGCACACTCTCGGCGGGCAGCTGTCCACCCACGGGCAGGTCACGGACGCGGCGCAGGAGGTGGTCACGTACTTGCGCGTACTTGTGCCCCGCCATCCCTGATCTCCTCATCGAGTTCATGTGTCATCGAGACGTCATGATGACTACAGGTTGCTGAACGCGTCAATAGTCGCAACCGAAGCGAAATACGGGCACCGGCCGGCGCCCATGCACCGGCGCACCTCCCCGTGACCTTCCGCTGAGCTGTGAGGTTCCCCTCCCGGCGGATCCCTGGCGCTTACACGGAGATATCGACTACGTTTCCGAAGTCATCATGACGTCATGACCTCTCCAAGGAGTCTCCGTGACTTTCGCAACAGAGCAGACGGCCATGCCCTCGCAAGGCCGGGCGGGGCGCGTGCTCGACGAGGCGGACGAGCGGGCCATCGCCGCGGCGCGAGCCCTGGCGGTGGACGCGGTCGAGGCAGCCGGCTCCGGCCATCCGGGCACCGCGCTGGCTCTGGCCCCCGTTGCCCACCTGCTGTTCCAGCGCCACATACGGCACGATCCCGCGAACGCCTCATGGGAGGGGCGCGACCGCTTCGTGCTCTCGTGCGGGCACGCGAGCATCCTGCAGTACACGCAGCTCTACCTCACCGGCTACGGGCTGGAACTGGACGACCTGCGGCGCTTCCGACAGCTCGGATCCCTCACGCCGGGCCACCCCGAGTACGGGCACACCACCGGGGTGGAAACCACAACCGGGCCGCTGGGCCAGGGGGTTGCCACCGCCGTCGGTATGGCCATGGCCCTGAAACGGGACCAGGCCCGGCTGACGGGGGCCGACGCGACCGCGGACGGCGTTCCCGTCCGCACCGTGTGGGTGCTGTGCTCCGACGGCGATCTCCAGGAAGGCATCTCCTACGAAGCCGGGGCTCTGGCCGGCCGCCACCGCCTGGACAACCTGGTGGTGATCTGGGACGACAACAGCATCCAGATCGAGGGTTCCACGGGCCTGACCACCCGGGAGGACACCGTCGCCCGCTTCACCGCCCAGGGCTGGTTCGTACAGACGGTGGGTCTCGCCGCCGACGGTGACATCGACACCGACGCCCTCGACACCGCGCTGACCATGGCCCGCGCGCACACCGGCCGGCCCAGCCTCATCGCCCTGAAGTCGCAGATCGCCTTCCCCGCCCCGAACGCGACCAACACAGCCGCGTCGCACGGCGCCCCCCTGGGCGTGGCCGAAGTGGCCGCGCTCAAGGCGCTGTTGGGCATCGTCGACGATCCGTTCACCGTTCCGGCGGAGGTGTTGCGGCACACCAGGCGTGCCGTCTCCCGAGGGGCCGAACTGCACCGCGCCTGGAACACGGCGCTCGCCGAGTGGGCGGCCGCGCACCCCGAGCGTGCCCGGGCACGCGCACACGCCATCCGGCCCATCGACACCGCCGGGGCCGCCGACGCCCTCCCCGTGTTCGAGCCGGGAACCCTCGTCGCACCGCGGGACGCCTCCGGCAAAGTCATCCAGTCCCTGGCCGACGCGCTGCCACGGCTGTGGGGCGGTTCGGCCGACCTCGGCGACAGCAACCGCACGACCATCACCTCCGGTGGTTCGTTCCTGCCGGCCGACGAGCCGACCGACGAGGGCAGCGGGCGGGGCCTCCACGGCCGCAATATCCACTGGGGCGTTCGCGAGCACGCGATGGCCGCCGCGCTGAACGGCATCTCCCTCGTCGGCTACGACACCCCGTTCGCCGGCACCTTCCTGGTGTTCAGCGACTACCAGCGGCCCTCCTTGCGGCTTGCCGCCCTCATGAGCCTCCCGGTGGTCCACATCTGGACGCATGACTCCGTGGCCCTCGGCGCGGACGGCCCCACCCATCAGCCGGTGGAACACCTCGCCGGGCTGCGGGCCATGCCCGGTCTGTCGGTGGTCCGCCCGGCCGATGCCACCGAGACCGCGGCCGCCTGGCTGAGCGCACTCGGCCGCCCCGGGCCGGTCGGACTGGTACTGGCCCGTCAGGCGCTGCCCGTACTGCCGACACCGGCCGACGAGGTGCGCGAGGGAGTGGCCCGCGGTGCCTATGTGGTGGCCGACACCGACGGCGCCGTGGATGTGGTGCTCCTGGCCAGCGGCAGTGAGGTGCCACTCGCCCTGGAGGCCCGGAACGCGCTCGCCCAGCGGGACGTGGCGGCGAGGGTCGTTTCCGTTCCGTGCAAGGAATGGTTCACCGAACAGGACGCCGCCTACCGTGACGCGGTACTCCCACCGTCCGTCCGGGCCCGTGTCGTCGTCCAGGCCGCGTGTGCCTTCGGCTGGCACGACCTGCTCGGCGAGTACGGCCGCACCGTGACCGTCGACGGCTTCGGAACCTCCGCACCCGCGGCACAGGCGATGGCCGCGGTCGGCATGACCGAAGGCGCCGTCGTAGCGGCCGCCCTGGAATCCCTCTCCGCCGCGAGGTCCTGAAACGCCGTCGGCGTCCAAGGCCCGAGCGGTAAGGGTGGCCGCCCTGCGCGCGGCCACGCCCAGCAGTCCGACTCCCCCCCCAGACAAAGGAGCACTCACGATGCCCCAGCGTGTCGTCACCATCGGTTCCCGCAGCGGGCTGCACGCCCGACCCGCGACCGCGTTCGTCCAAACCGCCGCCAAGCAGCCGGTCAAGGTGACCATCGCCCGCGACGGCCGGGACCCCGTCGACGCGCGCAGTCTCCTGTCCGTACTGGCACTGGGAGCCGCCCACGGCGACTCGGTGGTGCTGGCCGCCGAGGGGGACGGCGCGGAGGCGGCCCTGGAGGAGCTGGCCGTCCTGCTCACCCGTGACCACGACGCCCAGAAGGAGGGCTGACACCCGATCCCGTCGCCCACTGCCCCCGCCCCGCAGCCGCCGACAGCGACAGCAGGGCGGGGCACCGTCGATATCCCCCGCGAAGCGAGGTCATCGTGAACACGCGCCCACGCCGTGCCCTGCGTGACACCCGGCTCGTCATCTTCGACTGCGACGGAGTTCTGGTGGACACCGAACGCATAGGCCCCGCGATTGTGGCGGAGATGGCCACAGAGGCCGGCTGGCCCCTCACACCCGCGCAGGTACGGCGGCGGTTCCTCGGCAGGCCCGAGTCGTATCTGTACGAGCAGGTCCGCGCCCACGCCACCGTCCCCCTCGGTCCCGACTGGCTCGGCGTCTACCGGAACCGGGTCCGCGACGCGTTCGCCGCCCGACCGCACACCATGCCCGGTGTCCGAGAACTGCTGGACTACCTCGACCTGCGCCAACTCCCCTACTGCGTGGCTTCCAGCGGCAGCCACGAGCGCATCGAACACTCCCTGACGGCCACCGGCCTCATCGAACGGTTCACCGGCAAGGTGTTCAGCGCCGATGACGTCCCCCGCGGCAAACCCGCCCCGGACCTCTTCCTCCACGCGGCCCGCAGCCTGGGCTGCCCCCCTGCCCACTGCCTCGTCGTCGAGGACAGCCCGGCCGGCGTGGACGCCGCGCTCGCGGCAGGCATGCCCGCCGTCGGCTACAGCGGCGGTCCCACCGAACCCGGCGTCCTCTCACACGCCACGCTCGGCGTCATCCCGGACCTCACGCACCTCATGGTCACCGCGGCCGGCTGACGAGCAATCGCCTCAACGCAAGCGTTCCACCGACACCCTTCAGGCTCAGCGTTCCAGGACCAGCGCCATGCCCTGGCCCACCCCGATACACAGCGAGGCGAGACCGATACCCGAACCGGCGGCCGCGAGCTGATGGGCCACCGCGCCGGCGAGGCGGGCACCCGAGGCGCCGAGGGGGTGTGGTGCCGAGGGGTGCGCACCCGGCGCTGAGCCCGCTACTCCTTGACGCCGTCGGGCACCAGGAGAACAGGGATGTCGCTGATGTGTGTCACCGCGTCGCTCACCCGCGGTGTGAACCAAGCGGTGAACATGTTCCGCCGATGAGGGGCGATCACCAGCAGGTCCGCCCCGACCTGCCGCACGGTCTCGGTGATGATGCCGGGCACCTCACTGACCGTGCCGGCCGCGAGGTGGCCTTCGGAGCGGAGGCCGGCGTCGACAACCGACGCGACCGCGGTGTCGAGCACCTGCTGCGCCACGTCGGTGTCCTCCAAACGCACAGCGGCGTAGCGCTCGATGTCCATGACGGCGATGTGGAGAACGTGCACGACGCCACCTGAGGCCTGCGCCAGGCGAGTCGCTGTGCGCAGGGCGACGGCACCGCCTGTGCTGGAATCGAAGGCAACCACGATGTTCTGGAACATGAGTCAGTCCTTTGAAGGCTGAGATCTTTTCGGTGTGGGACAAGGGGACGCGACGGCGCCTCCCGGATGGCCGGTCAAAGCGTGGCGACAGCGTCCGAACCGGTCGCGGCCGACACCCCGGCGGAAGGGAAGTGAGGCAGTACCGTTTCGGCGAGTTCCTGGAGAATCTCCTCGACGGGACGGTCACCGGGGCGCAGGTTGAAGGAGACGTGGCTGACACCGAGCCCGCCCATCTCCCGCAGGTGGTCGACCAGAGCCTCGGATCCGGTACGCAAGCCGAGCCGGATCGGGGTCGCGGCGACGGCCGGATCCTCGGCGAGGTCCAGTTGCATCGGGGTGAGGTACGGCTTGGGGGCCCCGGCGGTGAGCTGCTGCCACTCGCGGGTCTTCAGTCGCAACGCGCCCAAAGGCCGGGGGTAGTTGAGGGACGCGTCCGCGTTCCGCGAGATCCACTCCGCGGACTGCTGGGCGTGCCCGGCGATGGCGATGGGGATGGACCGACCCGTCGGCTTGGGCAGCACCTCGAGGTTGCGATCGGCGCCGAGCCCGATGTCGGGCAGGCTGATGCCCTGCCCGCTCGGCCGGGTGGCCCAGGCAGCGCGCAGGATCTCCACGTTCTTGCGGAACGTGGCACCGCGGGCCGCGAAGTCCGCACCGAACAGGGGATACTCCACCGGCCGGTCGCCGCTGGCCAGCCCAAGGATGAACCGACCGCCGGAGAGGACATCGACCGTGGCCGCCGCCTTCGCGACGAGCAGCGGCTGCCTCAGCGGCAGCACGATGGCGGCGGTCCCGAGCACGGCCCGCTCGGTGACTGCCGCCAGATGCCCCAGATGCGTGAACGCCTCGAAGACGGAGCCGGCGTCGCCGAACTGCTCGGGGTCGTACAAGGGAACATCCCGGACCCACAGGCTCGCAAAGCCCAAGGTGTCGGCGAGGCGGGCGAGTTCGGCGTGACGGGTCAGGTCAGGGACACCGAACGGGCGGCCGGCAGCCCGGTCGGCACGCAGGCGCGTGTTGCCCCAGTCGTTGTCGAGGGGGAGCTCAAGTCCCAGAGTCGGCAGACCCGCGGGGTTCACGAGCCGCTCCAGGGCCGTGGGAGTGGGAGACATCAGAGGGACTCCTTTCAACGTCGGTAAGGACGGTGCGGATCCGTCCCGCACGGGTCGGTCGGGACGGGCTAGTTGAGGGTGTCCGGGTCCGGACCGGTGCGCAGACCACGGTCGAGGGCGTTGATGGCGGCCATCTCGTCGTCCGACAGAGCGAAGTCGTAGACGTCGAGGTTTTCGCGAATGCGGGCGGGCGTCACAGACTTGGGGATGACGATGGAGCCGAGCTGCAGGTGCCAGCGCAGCACGACCTGTGCGGGCGACTTGCCGTGCCGGGCGGCGATGGTGGTGATCGGCTCATCGCCCAGGACGGCGCCCTGCGCGAGCGGACTCCACGCCTCCGTGGCGATGCCGAGTTCCGCGTGCAGGGCGCGCAGCTCGTTCTGCTGGAGGCCGGGGTGCAGCTCGATCTGGTTGACGACCGGCACCAGGTCGGCGCCTTCCAGCAGGCGCCTCAGGTGCGCCGGCTGGAAGTTGGACACGCCCGCGGCCCTGATCCGTCCGTCGGCAGCCAGCTTCTCGATGGCCTTCCACGACTCCCGGTACAGGTCACGGGCCGGGGTCGGCCAGTGGATCAGGTAGAGGTCGACGTAGTCCAGGCCCAGCTTGTCCAGGCTGGCGTCGAAGGCCTTGAGCGTGGCGTCGTATCCCTGGTCGGCGTTCCACAGCTTGGTGGTGACGAACAGGTCTTCGCGAGCGATGCCGGAGCCGGCGAGGGCCTTGCCGACTCCCGATTCGTTGCCGTAGATCGAGGCGGTGTCGACGGAGCGGTAGCCGGCCTCGAGGGCGGTCGTGACGGCTGCGGCCGTCTCGGCGTCGGGGACCTGGAAGACGCCGAAGCCGAGCTGGGGGATCTCGACGCCGTTGTTGAGGGTGACGGTGCTGGGGGTGCTCATGGTGTGTTGCTCACTCGGTTCGTGGTGTTCGGGTTCTGGTCAGGCCGGGCCGACCCGGGGTCAGTGGCCGATCGGGACGCTGGTCTGCCGAGCCGGTGTGGAGCCGGCCACGACGTTGCCGGCGGCCGGGCGCCGCCTGCGACGGTCGAGGAAGGCGGCGAGGAAGGACAGCAGCAGGGCGCTGCCGGAGAGCAGGGCGCCGACCCAGTTCGGCGAGGTGTAGCCGAGCCCTGCCGAGATCACCACGCCACCGAGCCAGGCGGCCAGTGCGTTGCCCAGGTTGAAGGCGCCGATGTTGGCGGCGGAGGCCAGGGTCGGGGCGGCCGAGGCCTGGTCGAGGACCCACTTCTGGAGCGGCGGCACCGTGGCGAACCCGAGCGCGCCGATCAGGGTGAGGGTGATCGCGGCGAGGACCTTGTTGTGGGCGGTGGCGGTGAACAGCAGCAGCACTGCGGCCAGGGCCGCCAAGGTGGTGAAGAGCATCGGCATCAGGGCACGGTCGGCGAACTTGCCGCCGAGCAGGTTGCCGAGGAACATGCCGACGCCGAACAGGACGAGCAGCCAGGTCACAGCGGCCTCGGGGTAGCCGGCCACCTGGGTCATCATCGGGGTGATGTAGGTGATCGCCGCGAAGACACCGCCGTAGCCGAGGACGGTCATCGCCATGGCGAGCCAGACCTGCACGTTCTTGAAGGCCGCGAATTCGGCGCGGACGTTTCCGGCCTTGGGTCTGCCCTGCTCGGGGACGAGCTTGGCGACGCCGAGGAGGCCGATGATGCCGAGGGCGGCGACGACGGTGAAGGTGACGCGCCAGCCGACGACCTGCCCGATGTAGGTGCCGCCGGGGACGCCGATGACGTTGGCCACCGTCAGGCCCATGAACATCAGGGAGATTGCGGAGGCCTTCTTCTCGGGAGCCACCAGGTCGGCGGCGACCACGGAGCCGATGCCGAAGAACGCTCCGTGGGCGAGCGAGGCGACGATCCGGCCGATCAGCATGACTCCGAAGCTGGGCGCGAGGGCCGAGAGGGCATTGCCCACGACGAACAGGCCCATGAGGAACATGAGCATCTTCCGGCGGGACACCCTGGTGCCGAGCACGGTGAGCAGCGGGGCACCGATGACGACGCCGAGGGCGTAGCCGGACACCAGCAGGCCGGCGGTGGGGATGCTGACGCCGAAGTCGTGTGCGACCTGGGGCAGCACGCCCATGATCACGAATTCGGTGGTGCCGATCCCGAAGGCCCCGATGGCCAGGGCCAGGAGCGCGAGAGGCATGGGGAGAGATACCTTCCAAGCGATTGCATTAGACGCTTACAGTCGCCCACAATAGTTGCAGACGCGGGATACATGCAAACGATGGATGATGTAGATTGAATTTGCCATCGTGTGCAACTATTGATAGCGCGAGGCAGGCCCGCCGACGAAGGAGGCTCCCGTGACTGCCACCGACCCAGCCCTTTCCGCTCTGGCCCAGGGCTGGTACGCCCTCTCCCTGCTGCACGGCAAGATCGAGACGCACCTCGAACGCGCCCTGGGAACCGATCACGGCCTGAGCGCCCGCGAGTACTCGCTACTCGACGTGCTCAGCCGACAGCACGACGGAGACGGCGGGCATCTGCAGATGAAACAGGTCGCCGACGCCGTCGTCCTCAGCCAGAGCGCCACCACCCGCCTGGTCACCCGCCTCGAGGACCGCGGACTGCTGTCCCGCTACCTGTGCCCCACCGACCGCCGCGGGATCTACACCAACGTCACCGACGCCGGTATGGAGCTGCTGGAGGCGGCCCGTCCCGCACACGACACCGCCCTGCGTGCGGCACTCGCGGAGGCAGCCCGGGATGCAAGGCTGGAGCCGCTGGTCCGGGCGGTGCGGTCACTGCCCACGCGGGTCGCCGTCGCCGCCTGAAAGGGGCGCGTCCCGCGTCACCGGCCGGAGGCTCGTCGGGACGAATCCTCCCGAAGCGGACCGCATCGACGAGCGTTGCGGTGTTTCAAGGGCAGTCACGTACTCCGAGGCCGGCGCGGGCAGCCAAGCCCGCCTGAGCGGAGGGATTTCCCACGGAGTTCATCTTCAAGGACGAGGCCTTCACGTTCGAGACGCTCCGTGCCGTGGGATTCGCCGGGGACGCCGGTGCCGACATCGGCGAGGTCATCGTGACCACGGCACAGATCCCCGAGGGGGATGAGGACGCCTGGACCGCCGTCTGGAAGTCGACCGCCGAGCGCACTGCGAAGCGGGGTGAGGATTCGCTTGCGGCCGGCGACCCGGTCAGCGCGCGCGAAGCGTTCCTGCGCGCGTCGAGCTACTACCGGTCGGCCGAGTTCTACCGCCGTCAGGATCCACTCCATGACCCCCTGTTCGTGTCCGCCAACCTCCGCAAAGACAGCCCTCAGCGTAGACGCACACTTGCCGGGCGAGAGGGGCCACTGACCAGCCGGGCGGGCGAGACACGGCCCACGGCTTCTTCATCCGGGACGAAGATGTCGTGGGTTCAAACCCCGCCACCCCGACAGTGCAGTACCAGGTCAGGGGCCTGATCCGCTCAGCGGGTCGGGCTCCTGAGTGGTTTCTGGGGGGCTGTTAACACCGTGCCCACAAGCTCGTTACAAGCACCGCCGACACGGAGTAAACGTGCAGATGGTGACCGACCCGGTCGGGCGGCTGCTGTGGATCTCGCCGACGATACCCGGCCGCGCGCACGATCTCACTGCGGCCCGCGCCCACCGGATCATCCGGATCTGCGAACGCCAGGGCGTTCCCATCCTCGCCGACCACGCCTACATGGGAGCTGGCCCGCGGGTGACGACACCCCTGACCGCAGGTCCCGGTGCAGTCCGAATCGAATGTCGTCAATCTCCGCGGCCGTGCTCACTCTGGAGCGGCAATGCTGAAAGAGCTCATTGACTCAGCCGCCGCTCTTGCGCCGGAACGACCGCTGGCTCGCAGCCGGGCCGTTCGCCCTACGGACCTTCGACGCCTCAACGTTCGCAGTGAGGTCAGCGGCGTCCGCCTGCGCACCGCGCTTGCGCGCCAGGGCCTCCCGGAACTTGCGTTTCAGGTCGTAGTGGCCGTCGCTGTCGGGCACCAGAGCGGACGTCTCGGGGTCGGTCGGCTCCGAACCTTCTTTGGATTCAGACTCTGCGGTCATGGCGACCTCCTGGGTTCGGGCAGTGGGAAGCACAGCTTGTCATGCCGGGCACACCACGAGGGCGTTCATCTCGTAGGAGTACGCGCAGGAGGGTTTCGGGCCGGGCTGGGGGTTCTCCGTTCCGGGGTCGGATGTATTCGATGATCAGGGCAGCGGCTCTCAGCCGCCGCGACGCACCCGGGCCGCCTTGCGGGCTTCGGCGAGCTTGCGGGCCTCGCCCGCCTTTCGGGACTTGCCGCCGGCGCCGCGGGAGGTGTCCTTGCTGGTGCCCAGGCCGCGGAAGGGAGCGTTGGTGTTCTTGGGCCGGGGCGCGGCGGGCCCGCCGTCGAGCGGGGTGCCGGAGGGGGCCTTGGCCCCGGTGATCCGGCTCAGCTCCGCCTCGCCCGAGCGCACCTTGGTGATGGTCGGCTCGATGCCGGCCTCTGCCATCAGCCGGCTCATCTCGCGGCGCTGGCCCGCCAGCACCAACGTGACGACGCTGCCGGACTCACCGGCCCGGGCGGTACGGCCCGCGCGGTGCACATAGTCCTTGGGGTCGGTGGGCGGGTCGACGTTGACCACGAGATCGAGGTCGTCGACGTGCAGGCCACGGGCCGCGACATTGGTCGCCACCAGGACGGTGATCTGGCCGTTCTTGAACTGCGCCAGGGTCCGTGTGCGCTGCGGCTGGGACTTGCCGCTGTGCAGGGCCGCGGCGGGCACTCCGCTGGCTCGCAGATGCCGGGTGAGCTGGTCGACCGCGTGCTTGGTGTCCAGGAACAGCAGTACGCGGCCGTCACGGGCGGCGATCTCCGTGGTGACGGCGTACCGGTCGGGGCCGTGGACGACCAGAACATGGTGGTCCATCGTCGTGACTGCGCCCGCGGACGGGTCGACCGAGTGGACGACGGGGTCGTGGAGGTAGCGGCGGACCAGGTGGTCGACGTCGCGGTCCAAAGTGGCCGAGAACAGCATCCGCTGACCGTCGGGGTGTACCTGGTCGAGCACCTCGGTCACCTGCGGCAGGAAGCCCATGTCGCACATCTGGTCAGCCTCGTCGAGGACGGTGATCCCTACCCGTCCCAGGCGGCAGGCCCTGCGCTCGATGAGGTCGTGCAGACGGCCGGGGGTGGCGACGACCACCTCGGCTCCATGGCGCAGCGCAGCGGCCTGCCGGCCGATCGACATGCCGCCGACGACCGTGGCCATCCGCAGCCGCAGTGCCTCCGCGTACGGCGCAAGCGCCTCGGTGACCTGTTGGGCCAGCTCTCGGGTTGGCACCAGGATCAGAGCCAGGGGCTGCTTCGGTTCCGCGCGCCGCCCAGCCGTCCGTGCGAGCAGCGGTAGGCCGAAAGCGAGCGTCTTGCCCGATCCGGTGCGCCCGCGCCCCAGGACATCGCGTCCCGCGAGGGCGTTGGGCAGCGTGGCTGCTTGGATCGGGAAGGGCTCGCGCACACCGAGTTCGCTGAGCGTTCGCAGCACCTCGGCTGGTAGTTCCAGGGCGGCGAAGGAAGCGACCGGGGGCACCGCTGGCGCAGTGGCCATGAGCGGGGCGAGATCGCTGTGCGAGGTGCCGGGGAGGTCAGGGTGATTCATGAAGAGCCTTCCGCATGCGAACGTACCGAGGAAGGCCCGGTAGGAATGAGCAGTCGATGAAACAAGAGGAACCGGACAAGCAGGATCGCCAACCGTCTCGAGCACGCAAAAGCATCAGGCTAACACGAAGTGACAGCCTCGCGTCCCGAGATCGCGGCCCGGCGGTCTCGGCCTCAGCCGGGTGCCGTCTGCCCGCTGCTTCCCCCGGCTGTCAGCCTCTGCGGGGTTGCGCCCTCGACAGCCGCCTTGTCGTCTCTTCCAGAAGGCCGAGTGAGATCTTCTCGCCGGATCCACGTACGGTGAACGGTGGCTCTTCGGGATTCTTGCCGGGCAGTTCGACGGAACGCTTCTGATCCCGTTCCAGCCAGAGCTTGATCAGGTTGATGACGCCGCTTCCGGCACCGCGTGTGCTCAGGATGAGCACCCATTCCGTCAATGCACCCTTCTGCTCGGCAAGAGGTACGGCGCGTTCTTCGGTGACCAGTCCCGCGACAGCGTCCGTATCCTCCATGAACTCTTCGCAAGGCACGCAAAGCTCAGCAAGTTGGCTCCGCAGTCGCTGAGCTTCGGCTTCCGCATGCCGGAGCCTTCGTTCCAGGCCAGCGCGGGACGCCGTCGTCTGTGACTGCTGTCGCTTCGGCTCCGTCGCGCGTGGGATCAGCCATCCGATGCGCTGGTAGGCCACAATCCACCGGACGTAGGGACAGGTGTAGCAGAGGCACTCGGGTTCTGGGCTCGGCCAGCCCTGTGAGAGCATCCGCCGCATGTGGCCCTGTTCGCGGTGATCAAGAGCAGTCGGGGTCGACGCGCAGTACTCCTCGAACTCCTTGGTCATCTCCTCAACTCGCTCGGCGCGGCACAGGCGAGGTCCGCCTTCAGGTTTCCACTGCAACTCGGGAGCGATGACATCGGTGATGTGGCCACAGGCCAGAGTCACCTTCCAGAACGCACTGGCATGCGGCTCGTCATGGCGGATCAAGGCCCACGTATGAGGATCCATCCCTCCGCGAGGCTCCACAGGGTCCGCGGGAAAAGTAACTTCCCTGCGCTCGCCCCACTCCACGATGTCCCGGTACTGCGCGGGCGGAGCGTCATCATGGACGCAGAGCATCTGCCTCTTCTGCAGCCGCTCGTACTCGGGGCCGCGCCATTGCCGGTCAATCGGCAAGCTCTCCTCGCCGAGTGTCAGGACTTCGTCGATGCACCCGCAGTCCAACTGGACACGCCACCGGTAGCACTGCCCCGCCTCTGGCACCAACAGTGCGCCCAACGTCGGCGGAAGTCGTTCACGTAACTTGGCGTTGGACTCCTCGAACTCGCGCAAGGCTTGCTTGCGCGGCCTCGCCCTTCCTGGCAACGACCGCCTCACCGCGACAGTCGCCGAGCCAGAGATCGCTTCGGGACTATCGTCGCCCCCAGTTGGGTGAATGGGCATGTCAGAAGTCCCCCCAGCCTGAGTGGGACTCCGGCCCGTACGGGCTCCATCCCGTCAGGTACAGCCTCAAATCATCCGGTTTCGGCTCACGTGGAGTTGGCATCCCAGGAAGCCGCAGCAGCGGATCGATCGCTTCAATATGGCTCCGTGCCCAGGCCAGCCACTCCCTCGCCGAGGCGACTTCCGACTCCTCGGACCCCACCGCCTTGGCGATGCGCCTTTCCAGCGCCTCGCAGTACTGGTGCAAGACCGCGACTTCCCGCAACTGTGCAGCCTGTTCGCCGAGTACACGAGCCAGCTGGGCCTGAACGGCTCGCTGTTTCGCCGCAGCCATGGCTTCTTGCCAGCGGGCCTTGCGCTCCTCTTTCGCCCGCTCCTCGTCCACCTTGCGCTGCGCGTCCTCGACCGCGCGAGACTCGACCTCCTGGAGTACCGCGCCAAGGACGTCTTCAAGCGCCCAGCGCTTGCGGTCGGCCCATTGCCTCCGGCGAGCGGAACGGCTATAGCCGAGTTCGAGCATCAGCTTCTCGCTGCGCTCCGGATCCATAGCCTGTGGACTCTCCTGCTTAATCGTCACGGTGTACGTGAAGCCGTCGACGACCAGGTCCAGTTCGCCTTCGCGGCGCGAATAGCTCGGGGGCACGTAACGCCCGTTGTAGGAGTATCCGCGGCTGCGGTAGCGATCAGGAACGGGGCGCTCCTCCACCCTGTGTCCCCGCCGTACGGCTTCAGCAGCAAGCCCCTGGAGCACCCGGAGGGCACGGCGGCGCGGTTCCGTCGGCATCACGAGCCGACCCTCATCATCGCGCATTGCGGCCACGACCCGGTGCGGTGAGCGCAACTCAACGGGTACCGGGACCTGGGGCGTGTCTTCCGGCATCTGCCGACCGGAGTTGGGATGGAGGCCGTCGAGAAGCGAGATCTGCAGGTCCCGGGTGCAGTTGAACATGCGGGACTTCTCGACGCGCTTGCCGGACGGGACGAGTCCGTGTCGCTTCGCGAAATCGATGACGCGTCGCCACTCCACCACCTGGGCTTCGTCGGGTGCGTGGATGATGACCTGCCGCTCCGCGACAAGCTGTGCGATGAGCTGAGTCGCCTTCGCCCGCCGCGCTACGGGGATGGGCCTCTCGACGTACGACGCCACGCCCTTCGCCGTCTTCTTGGCGCCCTTGCGCGTGCCGCGTCTGGTCGCTGCAGCCCGCTGCTCGGTCTCACGCTTCACCTTCGTGGTACGACTCTGCGACTCCCGAGTCGACGACGTGGTCTGCTTATCCTCAGCCGTGTGCCCTGGATGGTCCGGGTGGTGACCGTGCTTGAGGTAGAACTTCCCAGCCTCGGTCACCTCTGCCGACGAACCTCCACGGCTACGGCGTACCACCAGCAGTCCGCGGTCGCGCAGCGCGTAGGCAGAGCGCCTGTCGCTCAGCTCCTGCGCGCTCAGCTTCTCGCCTGCGGCCAGGCGACCGAGAAGCGCTCGTTGCCGATCATTCAAAGGGGACCAGCGATGCATGGCATCAGCTCACACGCTCCCGCCCAGGCAGGCAATCACTCGTTCGGGTCAAGCCACCTCAACGGCAAGCCATCGCATTGCCTCACCGATGCCCTGGCCATCGACGAGGACGTGGTGTGGGCGGTCGATGTCACCGACGGCATCGCCGCTTTGCTGGTCAACCTGCTACTCAACCACGGACCGCGGCTGATCCGTCGCACTGGCAGCCCGAGATCCTTCCGGACACCCGTTCAGGAGTCGTAGCGCTCGGTTACCACAATCGTCGTCCCCGCGAGCACCGTTCCGACTGGCGTCTCGGCCCAAAGTCCCGGTCGACCAGGTCCGGCGGGCGGGGCGCCGACGGATTGGGCACCGTGGTACGGCGCCGCTGGCCCCGGATGACGCCTTCCAGGCCCAGCTCGCGCATCAGCCGCTCCACCGTGCCGCGGGCCACCACCACACCCTTGCACCGCAGGGCCCGGGAGATCCCGCCGGACCTCGTAGGTGCCGCCCGATTCGGTGTGGATCTCCTCGATCAGCGGCATGAGCTGCTCGTCGCGCAGCCGGCGGGCCGGCTTCGGCCGCTTCTTGCGGGCGTAGTGAGCAGACTCGGACAGTTCCAGCATCCGGCAGGTGAACCCGACCCGAGGCCCTTGTCCCGAAGGTGTTCGATCACCTGGTCGGCCTCGTCCGGGGACGGTCTTGCGGAGTTGTTTCAGTTCCTCCAGCTCGGCGGTGGTCAGCCGGTCATCACGTTCCCCGGCGTCGGCCTCGGCCTGGTCCTCCAGCCACGCAGGGCTTCCTTGTGGATGCCGAGGTCCTTCGCGACATGCGCGATGGGGCGGCCGGTGGCGCGGACCTCGCGGACGGGCCGCTCGCGCAGCTCGTCCGGATATTTACGTGGTGCTGGCACAGCTCGTGGTTCTCCGTACACGCAACCGGGGTCAGCTCATTCCGCTCTGCGGGAGCGGACAGGCGTCGAAGACATCGAGAAGGCCCACAATGGAGTTCGGGGGCTGGCTGTCTCGACCAGCCCGAGCGCGACCTATACAGGATGCATGAAGTGCTGGTGCACGACTCATTCGTTTCCGTCAGTGTTATCCAACAAAGCTCTCCGTGCTTCCTCTAGAGACTCCGCCATCTCTTCTTCGTCCACATACGGGAGCCCCTCCCCTGGACGGTACAGGGCCAGGGGTTCACTCAAGATCTCGTAGACGTCTGAGTCCAGGAAGTAGTCGATTGCGACCGCTTCGATCCGACTCACGACCTGCATCGACCTGTCCTGGCCGGACAGAAATACATTGATCAGCTCTAGGAGAGATTCCCGTGGATTCACGGCAAAGTTACCTGCTTCGGGATCATCACTGTGACGACATGATGGGGGTTGTTCGCGCTGACGACGACGAATGGTTTTCCTGGAAGTGAGGGGGCTCTCACCTGAATGGTACCCCTTATCGGATCGAACTTGATCTTTGTCCCCTTGTTCAGAATGTGGTCCACCACATCCAACGTCGTCGGTGGACGGCCAGGCCCACTTCCGGCGACACGTTCGGAAGCATGTGCTGAGAGCGTTCGGCCACCCGGAGTGGTCAGTCTTGGGACGTGGAGGCCGATTTCCTGCCGGTGGGAGAAGACGCGGTCATAGGGAACCAACTCCCCCCGAGGCGCCGAAGGCGAGGGCTCCGGAACCATGTATGGAGGCTTCTTGGGTGCGAGGCCGTCTGGATCTACCCAGTTGTGGGGGTTGTGGACGTAGGTGGTGGGGTTGGGCGCGGGTGCCAGACCGAGGGGGTCGGGGGTGAGGTAGCGGGCGGTTTCGGGGTCGTAGTGGCGGTGGAGGTTGTAGTGGTGGCCGGTTTCCAGGTCGTGGTACTGGCCGGGAAAGCGGAGGGGGGTGTAGGCGGTGGCGTCGGGGTTCCAGGTGGTGGTGCCCCAGAGCGTGGTGCGGGACTGCCAGGCGATGTGGCCGGTGTCGTCGAGGAGGTGGGTGGGGGCGCCGATCAGGTCGGTGATGATCGCGTAGAAGCGGGTGTCGATCTCTTCCTGTGGAGTCTCGGCGCCGGGGGCGTACTGGGTGGTCTGCGTGAGAGGGGTCAGCCCGCTTTCGTCGTGGTCCCAGGTGAGCGTCTGGGTGCCGGGCCAGTTTGTTGAGGTGGTGGTCTGCTCGATGAGGGTGGTTTCGTGCCAGGCGAATCTGACTTCCTCAGCCACCGAGCCGTCTGGGGCGAAACGTTGTTTCGCTGTGCGGCGGCCGAGGGGGTCGTAGTGGTAGCACCAGGTGGTGCCGTCGGGTGTGACCACGTGGGTGAGGTGGTCTTGGGAGTCCCAGATGTAGCGCCAGGTGTCGGGCTTCCTCGACAGGCGGGGCTTCTGGCGCAGCGTGATGCGCCCGGCGGCGTCGTGTTCGTAGCGGGTGGTGCCCGCGGTCCGGATGCGGGTACCGGTGTAGGTGCGAGCGCCGGTCGAGGCCGCGCCGGGGTGGGTTTCGGGCCAGGTGGCGTGGGTCTGGTTGCCCGCGGGGTCGTAGGAGTAGAACTCCTGCCAGGTGGCGGCTTGTACATGCGTGACGCGGCCGGCCGGGTCCAGGGTGTAGCGGCTGGGGCCGGTGGTGGTGTCCTCGCAGGCGGTGAGGTAGCCGTCTTGGCGCCAGGTGTAGGTGCGCCGCAACAGGGGCGCCTCATGCGGGCCTGCGGTGCAGGACTGGCCGATGAGGCGGTTGGCCGGGTCCCATGCCTGGGTCAGGGACAGCCCCCCGGTCCACCTCCGTTGGGTGACGCGTCCTGATCCGTCGTGGGTGGCGGTCAGTCCCCTGCCCGCGGTGGTCAAGGTGGTGCGGTTGCCTGCCCCGTCGTAGGTGTACGTGGTTCGGGCGCCTGCCGGTGAGCGGCGGGAGGCCGGCTGCCCCGCTGCGTCGTAGGTCAGATGCAAGGTGTGGCCGTCCACGGTTTCGGACAGCATGCGGCCCGCAGGATCGTAGGTGCGGGAGAGACTCGTGCCGGGGCCGGTGGCTCGGAGAAGTTCCCCGGCCGGGCCCCAGCGAAAGTTCGAGACCCTCCCAGCCACGTCCTGGGCCACCATGCGGCCCAGCGCGTCGTAGGTGTAGCCGGTGGCGTGGCCCAGCGGGTCGGTACGCGAGATGAGTTGGCCCGCCGTGTCGTGCTGGTAGGCCACCGTACGGCCGTCGAAATCTGTCTCCGATAGCAGCCGTCCGGCCGGGTCGTAGGCGTAATCCCACGTCAGGCCCTGGGGGTTGGTGACCTGGGTCAGTCGGGCCTCGGCGTCGTAGGTGAAGGTATAGCGGGCCCCGTCCGGGTCGGTGCGAGCGGTGAGCAGGTCGAGATGGGTGTACTCACAGCGCGTCACCCCACCGATCGGGTCCGTATGGGACAGGCAGTTGCCCTCGCCGTCATATGTCCAGGACTCCGCAGCCCCGTCCGGGCCGGTGCGGCGCAGGAGTTTGCCTTCCGGACTCCATATGTAGTGGGTCACCGCGCCCAGTGGGTCGGTCTCGGCCACGATGCGGCCGAACGCGTCCCGCTGGTAGAAGGTGGTGGCTCCCAGCGGGTCGGTGATTTCGATGGGGAGCCCGGCCCCGTCGCAGCGCACCCGGGTCGTCGCGTCCAGCGGGTCGGTGACGGCGAGCAGGCCCCCGCGCGCGTCGTAGAGGTAGCGGGTGGTGGCGGTGAGCGGGTCGGTGAGCGTGGTTCGGTTGCCCGCCGCGTCGAAGGTCTGCCGCCACACCGCGCCGCCCGGATCGGTGATCTGTACCGGGTTGCCCTGTGCGTCGAGCACCGCGCTGATCTCGCTGCCGTCCGGGCGGAGCACGGCCGTCAGATGCCCGCGCTCGTCGTAGCGCCAGCCGGTGGTGCGGCCCAGCGGATCGGTCTCGGCGACCGTACGGCCGTCCTGGTCGTACACGGTGCGGCTGACCGCGCCGACTGCGTCGATCTCCCCGACGACCTGGTGCGCCTGGTCGATCAGATAGCGGGTGACCGCACCGTCCGGCGAGGTCAGGGTGGTGACCTTCAGGCCGGGGAAGTCCGGGTCCACTCCGTCGTAGCCGATGCGGAAGGTGAAGTGGCCGCCCTCGCCGCCCTCGGCGATGACCCGGTCCTGCTGGTCGTAGGTGTAGGAATACCAGCAGTTGTTGGTGTCGGTCCAGGACGTGACCCGTCCGGCCTGGTCGTAGGTGAAACGCAACGGTAAGCCCGAGGGGCCCGTGGTTTCGGTGAGATGGCCGTCGGTGTAGCCGTAGTCCATCACCCGGACCTCACCGGCGTGCAGGCCGGTGATCCGCTCGCCGTCCGACGTCAGCCGCACCCGATAACCACCGCTGTGGCGGATCTCGGCGGGTGTGCCGGAAGCGTCGTAGGTGAAGGTGATGCGGTTGCCGTTGCGGTCGGCGATCTCCCGCAGAAGCGCCAGTGCCTCATTGCGGTACGGGGTGAAGGTGCGGACGAGCCCGGCCTCTGGGTCGCTGACGGTGTACGTACCGCCGTCCGCCGTCCGTGCCAGCGGCCACCGCGGCCCCTCCGCGGGCATGACCTCGGTGCCGCCCGGCACCGGATGCGGATAGGCCAGCAGCAGACCGTCCTCGGTGAAGAACACCACGCCCTGCTCGTCGAACTCCAGTCGCTGGTCGGCCGTTGAGGCCCAGGTCGGGCCGAACCACCGCCCGGCGCGGTATCCGGAGTCGACCCGGCGGGAGAACACCAGCGGCAGCACACCCGGCAGCGCCACATCCGTCTGCGGCAGGAACATTCGCCCAGTCGCCAGATCCACCGGATCCGTACGGCCATGCCGCACCCGGTCCCACGTACGCGAGAACAGACCCCGGCCACGGCCCCGGAGGGCGCCGCGCGCCCACTGCATCGCCTCACGCGCCGCCAGCCTGGCGCCGATACGTGAGGCGATCGGGGCCACGGCGCGCGGGGCGAGGCTCATCAGCAGGGTCTCTGCCAGCCCCCCGCCCATGGCGAGTTCCAGCGGCAGCGCGTACGGCAGGGCGAACAGCGCGATGGTGAGGAGGAGGGGAAGGCCGACCTCAAGGAGCTTTTCCAGGAGGAAGTCGTCGGTGCCGAGGATGCGGTAGCGCGTCAGGGGGGCCTCGCCGTCGGCGATCGCCGACCAGCGGGACAGCAGCAGGATGCCGACGACGAGGGAGCCCGCGCACAAGGCGATGCGGAACTGGACCTGGGCGAGGGCCTCGCCCAGGGGCGAGGCGCCCGCAGTCCGGTAGCCGCCTACGGCCGAGATCAGGCGCCACAGGGCCAGGGCCAGCCCGGCCAGGCCAACACCGATCAGGATGTGCAGCCCGGCGCCTTTGGTGAAGTACTCCTGCAGACCCTTGGCGGACGGGAAGGAGCCCACCGCCAGATACATCAGGGAGGGGACGGCCAGCAGCAGGCTGAGCACCAGAAGTGCCTTCTCGCGCCGCGGCCAGCGGGGGCGCTGCGCCCGGGCCCGGCGCCACAGCTGCCATAAGGTCACACCACGCCATGCCTCCGGGCTGTTTGTCGCGTCCATACGTCGGGTCTGCCGGGCGACCGACTCGCGCAGCGGGTCCAGCTTCTCCGCGCGGGTACGGGGGTGGGCCGTGGCGTACAGCAGCGCTCTGCGCTGTCGGGCGTAGCCCAGGGCGATGATCCACGTAGCCGGGAGGTGCAGCAGGGCGTACCCGAAGAGAGCTTCGGGGGCGGTCCGGCCCTGGCATTCGGTGGCCAGGGCGACATCGGGCTCGCGCCGCCGGCCCAGGCGGGACCGGTGCAGATCCCAAATCCACGCGAGGGCAAGGCAACCCAGGATGATCCACAGGCCCCAGTCCGCGGCCAGCCTCTCGCGCCACTCCATCGCGGTGTGGTTGCGCGGGAAAGCCGCGGCGTAATTGTTCACCCAGTGGATCGCCACCGCCCCGGCCATCGGCACCAGCGCCGCGGCCCGGGTCAGTGCGCGGGCACCACACCACAACAAGCCCACCGCCAGCCCGCCGAGCACGCTGGTGAAGATGTGTACCTCGTAGGGGAGTACCGGCCCACCGACGCCGGTGGTGCCGGTCGGTGAGGGAAACCAGCTGCCGACGATCTGTCCGGGACCGGGAACGTACGGGTGGTCGGTCAAGCCCTTCGCGATCAGCCAGCCCCCCTCGTCCAAGGGAAGGGCCTTACCCCCGGCCTCGGCATACATCAGAAGCTGTTCCAGCAGACCGAACCCCGCTCCGGCAGCGCCGCCCAGCACCACGAAGTCCGCCAGCCCCCACTGCATCCGCCCGCGCAGCGCCCACCCCGCGACCACCAGCGGTGCGACCTTGATCAGCTCCTCCACCACCGGAGCCGTCGTCCATGACACCACATCCATGACGCCCGCCAGCGAACTCTCCCTCGCGGTCGCCAACTGACGTGCCACCACGAGTTCCAGCAGCATCGAGAGCACACCGCAGCCATACACACCCACCCCGAAGACGAGCAGCACCGTCGGCCACCGCACCGTCCGCACCGGCCAGGACAGCAACAACAGCTGCAACACAGCCCATACCGACGCAGCAGCCATCCAGAACGCCACGCCCCGCAACCCCCTCCAACGCCGCTGCAGACCCGTCACGCTAAGTCGAACCGCCGTCACGCACAAGAGGCTTTTGGGTGCGCCGCACACGGACCCTCGATTTTCGTGTTCGACAGGGCAGGCGAGACGGCCTTTCCGTCGCAGCAGGCAGCCAGGACTCGGCGGTCCGACCCAACCCGGCACACCCACCGAGGACAGCCCCACAGCGCTCAGTTCAGCCAAGTAGCGCGCTCAACCGCTCGGGGCGGTGAAGACGAGGCCGCTGTCCAGCCAGTCTGTTTCCGGTGTTTGGGATCGAGTGTTCATCGCTGAAACTCATGCGGCGCACAGGGACTCGTTGACCATGCCATGCAGGATCCGTGTGCGCACGGCGTGGACGCGTTGCAGCGTCTTGTGAGGCAGCCGGCCGGCACGCCGACTCCGCGGCCGCACGGCCAGGCTGCGGCTCCCCCAAGTCGACGGCCGCGGAGGACGTGGCCACGCTCATCGAGTCGGCCTCCGCGTCCTACCGGGCTCTCGAAGCCTGGCAGGACCCGCGCGTGCTGCCGCTGGTCCGGACGACTGTCGCCGAGATCGCCTCGGCTGCTGCACAGTTGGCGGCCGCCGAAGAGGCGGCACACGGCACCTTCCTGCCCGAAGTCGTCTCCACGCCCGCACTTCCCGAGTGCCATCGACCGTCTCATACAAAGCCGTCGGGGAATCGACGGCATGCTGTCCAGCGGCCTCCGCGCCGACCGGAAACTGATCGCCCGGCTCACCCACGCGGGCTCATGGCGCGGCGGCCTGTACGAAAGCTGGCGTTGGCCCTCGCCTGGTACGCCGCGTACCAGGAGTCGGCCGTACAGTCGTGGCCGCATCAGGGCTATCCGAGAAACGACAAGCGAACCTGACGGTTGGGATTATCCCTATTCGTATCCGCCAACCTCCGCAACCTGACGCCGCCCCCGCCGCGCCGTCGTTCTCGACGGCCCGGCGGGGCCTTCCGGCCCTTGTCAGTCGCGCCGGGCGACCACTCGGTAGGCGTTGGACAGATGGCGCCGGCCGGCCAGTGGCCTGATCAGGAAGTGGTCCAGCGCGGCGGTCGCCAGCAGGGCGGGGACGCCCGCCAGCACGATGGCCGTGCGCAGCAGCCGACGTGCCCGCCCCGGTGGGCGCGCCAGCCAGGGCTGGTCCTCGGGTGGGGCGATGGCGTTGAGCAGCAGCCATACCGCGCCGAGGAGATCGACCGGGTCGTGCGGCCGGGCGTGTTCCTCGGCGACGACGGTGAAGCCGAGCCCGGTCAGTTCCTTGCGCAGGTTGGCCACCGGCACGAAGTGGAGGTGCTGTGGCTGGAGCCATGGCAGCCACCAGCGGCCCAGCAGCCGGGAGAAGCGGCTCTCCGGGTCGGGCACGTCGATCAGCAGATGTCCGCCCGGGCGCAGCGCGCACCGCGCCGCGCGCAGCTCGCCCCGGGGGTCCGTGCTGTGCTCGAGATAGTGGAACATGCTCACCACGTCGTAGCCGTCGGCCAGTTCCGCCGCCTGCTCGACGAAGCTGCCCCGGATGCCCCGCGTCACCCGGCCCGCCCGCTCGGCCAGTTCCACCCCGGCGCTCAGGTCAAGCCCGTCGAAGAGGGTGCCGGGGAACACCGCGCGGGCCGTCTCGCAGAAGTGGCCGTGGCCGGTGCCGACGTCCAGCCATTTCCCTGGCGCCTTCGCGAACGGGCGCAGCGCCTCGGCGCGCCTGAGGTACGTCTTCGGTCGGCCGGCGAAGAGGCCCGCCATGTCCTTCTCGCCCAGGCCGTCGTAGAAGTCCCGGTAGTAGAACTCCAGGCCCTCGCCGCTCAGCCGCGGGTTCTGGAACACATGGCCGCACTCCCTGCACCGGTCCAGGCGGAAGTCGCCCGGCTTGTGCTGCATGAGGTCGGTGGTGCGCAGCCGCTCCTCGAGCCGGGCCGAGCCGCACCACGGGCAGTCGGCCCGGCGCGGTTCGAAGAAGCGGCCGGTGCCCCGCGCGAGATCCGCCGCATAGCGCGGGCGCAGCGCGGCAACGGCCGCGGCGCGGTCGTCATTCTTCAGGGGCTCGGTCATCCCCCGGCCACCGATGGTGGGAGTCCCCCCAGCGGTGGCCGGGGAATCCCCTGTCGGGGCGCCTGAGTCCCTGTCAACGGCGGCGCCCCCCTTCGGCTCCGCCCCGGCTGCCTCTCCGGGGGTACCTGCCAGCGGTAGCTGGGGACGCCCGCGGCCGGGGCCGGGCGCGTCGCTCGCCGGGCCTGGCGCGGTGGGTGGTTCGGCGCCGCTGTTCATCTCTCCTCCTATGGGGGTTGCGAAGGTGGCCGGGCGGCAGCCCGTGCCGCCAGTTGTTCGAGGTGGTCGGCGGCCGCCGCGGCGCCGCCGGCCGCGCGGAAGGACGCCTTGACACGCTCGGCCGCCGTGCGATGGCCCGGTTCGTACAGGACGGTGTCCAGCGCCTCGCCGAGCCCGGCGGCCGTGACCCGGCCGAACCGCACCCGCACGCCCGCCCCGGCGGCCACCACCTGCCCGGCGACGACGGGCTGGTCGTCGCGGATGGGCGCCATCACGAGCGGTACGCCGTGCCACAGCGCCTCGCACACGGTGTTGTGCCCGGCATGGCACACCACGGCGGCGACCCGCGCCAGCAGCGGAAGCTGAGGTACCCCGCGCACCACCAGCACATCGTCGTCCCGCGGTGCGCCGGGCGCGGTGTCCAGCGCGCCCACGGGGTCGACGAGCACCGTCTGGAGGCGGCCGGCGCGGGCGCGCACGGCCTCCCGGCAGACGGCGAGGAAGCGCGCCCCGGCGTTGGCGCTGACGGTGCCCAGGGTGACCAGGACCGCCGGGCGGGCCGGGTCCAGCCAGTCCCAGGGGAACGCCGGCGCGCCTGGGCGGGCGGCGATCGACGGGCCCACGAAGCGGATCCGCTCCGCGGCCCTCACGGGTCGGCCCGCCAGCTCCTCGGTGGTGAAGGCCAGCACGAGATGCGGCGAGAAGCGGGGATCCGCGGTGCCGGCCGGGTCGCCGATCCGGACCCGCAACTCCTCCAGCAGCCCCTCCAGCCACGCGCCGACCCTCGGCATGCCGTCCAGCGCGCCGGCGAACTCGGCCGAGGTGGTGGCGGAGGTGGCCCACCGTACGCCCAACTGCTCGGCGACCAGCCCACCCGCGACGGCCTGCTGGTCGGCGACCACCACATCCGGCCGGAACTCCTCGACCGCCGCGCGCACCCCCGGGGCCATCGCCTCGGCGAGCGGCACCAGAAAGCGCTCCCACAGGAACTTCAGCGCGCCGGGCCCCCGCACATCCGCGGGGCGTGCGGCGCCGCCTTCGCCCAGTGACGGCCCGGCGCAGCGGAAGACCGTCGCCCCGTCCACGGCCGACCGCCCTATGGCCTCCGGCGTCCCGGCCCAGGCCACCTGGTGGCCGCGGGCGGTGAGTTCGGCCCCGACGCCGAGCGTGGGGTTGATGTGTCCGGTGAGCGGCGGTACGACGAACAGGAAGCGGCGCCCGGCGCGCGGCTCGTCGCATTCGCGGGCGCCGCCCGCAGAGCGGTCGCTCATGGGGCCGTTGATCATGGGGCTGTCGCTCATGGGGCCGTCGCTCATGGGGCGGCCTCCACCCGGCGAGAGCCGCTACCGGAGGCCGCCCTCCCGGGATCGTGGATCCAGCCCAGGACGTGATCGAGCACCAGGGCGGGCACCTCGACCAGGACGGAGTGCTCATGGCCGGGCACGATGACGGTCCGGCAGCCGGGCAGCAGCGACTCCAGCCACGGCGCCTGGGCGGCCATATCCGAATCGGCGCCGTAGAGCGCGAGCACCGGACCGGACACGGCACGGATCCGGTCCTCGTCCAGCACCGCGCTCGACGGGATGTCCCGGCCGATGGTGGTGGTCCGCGCCAGGCGGGCCGCCGATCGCGCCAGCCACGCGGTGTGCCTGCCGCGGTGGGCGTCGATCCAGGCCAGGGCGTCGGCCTCGTGCTCCGACAGCTGGGTCTCGGTGTCGCCGAGCATCCTGTCGAGTTTGGCCGCCCACGCGGGGGTGGCCGGTTCGGACTCGATCAGCGACAGGCCGGCCACCCGTTCCGGGTGGCGGACCGCGTACTGGAAGGCGACCGTTCCGCCGAAGCAGTTGCCGACCAGGTGCACCGGGCCGTGGATCCCCAGCCGGTCCAGCAGCCGCTCCAGGTCTCCCACGAAGGTGTCCAGCCGGTAGCCGCGGGCCGGGCGCTCGCTGCGGCCGTGGCCCCGCTGGTCGTACATGACCACGTCGATCCCGGCCGCGGCCAGCCCGGGGCCCACGGTGAAGTAGTAGGAGGCCAGACTGTCGGTGAGCAGGCCGTGCAGCAGCACGGCAGTGGGCGCCGCGCGGCCGCCACCGGGCCCGGCGCGTCCGGGGCCGAGCCGCTGCACATGGAGCCTGACGCCGTCCGGCCCGCCGGTGTGGACCATGGCCATCGGTCAGCTCCCCTCGGCGGTTTTCAAGCAGCCGACGACGTACTCGACCAGGTGGCCCACGCGGAGGTCGATGATCTCGTCGAGCTCAAGACCGGCCACGAACTCGGCGAGGTTGACCTGCGGTCCGTACCGGTCCTGCAGACTTCCCGCCAGGGTGACCAGGTCGATGCTCTCCAGGTCGAGATCCTCCATGAACCGGCTCTCCGAGGCGATCTCGAGATCATCCAGGCCGTACTCGTCAAGCATGTTCTTGAGCATTCCGGAGATGTCCGTGAGGACGGTCTTCTCGTCGTCCGCCGCAGTGGTGTGCTTGGCGGTGCTCATCGTGTCTCCTCGGCCATGGTTGATCTCCTCACTCGTCGTCCGCCGGGCCGGTGGTCCAGGCCACGACGTAGTCCCTGGGCGGCAGCCCGGGCGGGTTGGCCGTACGCGCGCTGTGCACCCGGTAGCGGCGCGGCCGCCCGGCGGCCGTGGCCACCTCGACCAGGAGCCGCTCCGGGTCCGCCGCGTCGAGCACGGCGACGTCCGGCGCGCGGACGGCGCCCTCCGCGCCCTCCGCCTTGGTGACGGCACACTTGACGGCCCGGAGGGTGGTGGCTTCCCATCCGGTGGTCGGTTGTCCGGTGGTCGGTTGTCCGGCGATCTCCTGTCCGGTGATCTCCTCGATATGGATGCCGGGGCCCGGCCCGGAGTCCTCGCGTCCTGGCGGGCGCGGCACGACCAGGGCCACCCCGGCCTCGGCCCGGCTCGCCAGCGTGACGTCCAGCGCGGGCAGCGTCCGGCCGTGCGCCCCGAGGACGTACGGGCGGCCGCGTGCGTCCTCGTGCACCTGGATCTCGGCCGGGAAGACCGGCCCCTCTCCGCGCGCCCAGAGCCACTGCCGCACCGCGTCCTTGGCGGCGATCCGGCCCAGCAGCCACTGCCTGCGGCTGCGCGGGGCCTGTCGCTCGTACGCCCTGCGCTCGGCGCCGCCCAGGTGGTTGCGCATGATCAGGTCACGGGACGCCAGGTCGGGCCAGCGCTCGTGGAGCAGCACCCAGCCGCCGGGACGCGGCTGGGAGAGCGCGTTGAGTTCCGGGAAGCGCTCCACCGGCCGGGTGCTCGGATGGTTGTCGAAGCGGCGGTCCTGCCAGCCGTCGATCCGGGCCCACACCTGTCCGTCGACGAGCAGCTGGACATCCGCCTCGAGCATGGTGTCGGTGACCGAGACGACTTCGATCGCGCACTCCACCGGGGTGCCGGGACGCGGATGTGGTCCGAAGAGGCGGATGTGCCGCATGCCGACGGGGAAGACCATGGTCCGCTCGGTGCGGGTCGTCGTGAGCCAGTAGCCGAGGAGCTGGCCCACATTGTCCAGCAGCGCGCCGGGTGCGGCCGGTGTGGTGATCGTGCCGCGTACGCGCGAGGCGCCGATCGCGGTGATCTCGCTGACGCCCTGGAACGCCGGGCCGTGGAACATCAAGCGCTCGCTGTAGAGCTCGGCCGCGGTGTGTGCGGGGGCGTGTTCGGCGGCCGGGTCGGCGGGCCAGGAGGCGGGGCGGGGGCGGGGATGGCGGGGCGCGAGCTCCACCGTGCCCTGGGCGCTGCGGCCGAAGTCCACGGCGAGCCGGTCCGGGCCGTCGGGCGACGGGGTCACGGTGATGGGCACCTCGACGGGCGGCGCAGCGGTCACCCACCGGCCGAACCGGGCGCCGTGCACCGCGACCGCCCGCCGGCCGGGGGCCGCCTGCTCCGCCGCGTCCATGAGGTGGCCGACGATCGTGGTCGCCGGGACGACCGGCCACCGGTCCGACTCGTCGGGCCAACCGGGCCGTTGCCGGAAGAAGAAGTGGTCGCGCAGGTACGGCATGGTCTCGGTGGACACATGCAGCACGGTGCGCCAGGTTTCCGGCGGGGGTGGGGTGGCGGACCGCGACGGCTGAGGCGCCGCTGGCAACGGTGGTGGTGTCGGGGTCGGCGGGCCGCCCGCGCGGCCCGCGACGGCGATCAGCTCGGTGGCGGCACCGGCCGTCTCCCGCAGCAGCGCGCCGAGCTCCGCCGCCACCGGAAATCGCCCCGCCACCGTGTCCAGCGCGGACACGGCGTCCGCCCGGACGGACCGCTGCGGACCGGCGGCGTCGGAGGCCAACTCGCGGCGCAGCTCGGCGAGGTGGCGCTCGTCCAGGGAGATCAGCGCCCCGCCGAGGTCGAGCCGTACCGGCTTCGGCGCGGTGGCGGGCGGTGCGGTGGCGCAGGGCGCGGTGGCGCAGGGCGCGGTGGCGGGGCGTGGCAGGGACGGGTCCACCTGGGCCCCGTTCACCCACAGGGCGGTGGCCACCCGGCGCAGTTGGGCGACGCCGTCGCGGTGCGGCGAGTCGGCCGCCACCGCGAGGTGTTCCGCCCCTTGGAGCGTGTCGCCGATGAGCGAGGCCAGCTGCCCCGGGCCGACCTGTACAAAAGCCCGGAAGCCCGCCTCGTGGAGCGCCTTGGTCAGCAGCCGGAATCGGACCGGCTCCAGCAGATGCCGGACGAACAGCTCACGCACCCCGGCCGCGTCGGGCGGATACGGTGCCGCGGTCGTCCCCGACCAGATGGGCACGCTCGGCGGGAACAGTTCGAACCGCTCCGCGGCCGCTCTGATCGGCCCCAGGTACGGCGCCAGCATCGGGGTGTGGAAGCCCGACTGGAACGGAAGGACGTTCCCGATCACCCCCTCGCCACGCAACCGCCGTACGAACGCCTCGACGTCGGCCCGCGGCCCGCACACCATCGACTGGCTCGGCGCGTTGTCGTGCGAGAGCACGACCCGGCCGTCCGTGCCGCCCATGCCCTCCGCGAGCGCGGCCAGCACCCGCCCGGTGGAGGCGCCCAGCACGCCGAAGGCCAGCCCGGGCACGCGCAGCGCGTCGGGGTCGAACGAGCCCAGGAACTCGTCGGCCGCGGCGCCGGAGTGCAGACCGGCCGAGACCATCGCGGTCCACTCGCCGACGCTGTGCCCGGCCACCGCGTCCGGCACCACCCCCATCCGCCGCAACGCCCGGTCCAGCAGCCGGCCGACGGCGAAGACACCGACACTGTGCCGGCCGATGTCACCGACCAGGGCCCGGCCGTCGGCCACCGCGGCGGGGGACAGCCCGAAGTACTCGGCCACGCCGTCCACCCGTGGCGCGAACTCGGCCTCCAGCCCCGGAAAGACGAAGACGATCCGGCCAGCCCCGTCCACTGCGTGCTCGCCCAGCAGCGGAGCGGGGGCGAACCAGACGTCGCCGCGGCCACGCCACGGACAGCCTTTGGCCACGACGCGTCGCGCCAGCGCCAGCCGCTTGGCGGTCGGCCCGACGATCCCGAGCCTCGCCCGGCCCGCCGCGGGCGCGGTGGCCCGCAACGCCGAGTCATCCGCCGCCAGCAACGCGGCCAGCTGCTCCGGCGTCTCGGCCCCCAGCGCGAGCACCCGCTCCGGCTCGGTGACCTGGACCCCGGACGCGGTGGGGGCGGCGGGTGCCGCGGTGCTTGGCGCGTGAGGTCCGGTGGGCGTGGCCGCCCCCGGTACGGCGGAGTACGTGAACGCAGGCTGCGCGGCCGTGGCGTCCGGCATACCGGCGACGGCGCCGGACGTGGCCGCGCCCGTGCGCGCGGCGGGGCCGACGGCGTCGGGCGCGTCGACACCCGGTCCGGCGGCCACCGCCAGGGCCGTGGTCGGCGGCCGGGGCCGTGGGCCTGCCGGAAGCGGCTGAGCGGCCCCCAAGGGGGCCTGCTCCAGCACCACGTGTGCGTTGATTCCGCCGAACCCGAACGCGTTGACCGCCGCGCGGCGCACCTCCGTGTTGCGCCTGGTCTCCCATGGCTCGGCTGTGGCGATGGGTCGGAAGCGGGTTGTGGCCAGGGCTGGGTGGGGGTTGTCGCAGTGCAGGGTGGGTGGCAGCAGTCCGTGGTGGATGGCCAGGGCGGCCTTGACCAGGCCTGCCACGCCGGCTGCCGGCATGGTGTGGCCGATCATCGACTTCACCGACCCGATCACGGCGCGGTCGGCGGTGGCGTCGCCGGTCGGGGGGCCGAAGACGTCTGCCACCGTGGCCAGTTCGGCTGTGTCTCCGGCGGGCGTGGCGGTGCCGTGTGCTTCCAGCAGTCCGAGCGAGCCGGGCGCGCGCGGATCGAGCCCGGCCGCCCGCCATGCCTGTCGTACCGCACGTGTCTGGCCGCCCGGGTCCGGGGCGGCCAGGCCTGCTGCGCGGCCGTCGCTGGCCACGCCGGTGCCTTTGATGACGGCGTACACCCGGT
The DNA here is from genome assembly GCF_055569495.1 of Streptomyces sp. NPDC028305. Taxonomy (NCBI): domain Bacteria; kingdom Bacillati; phylum Actinomycetota; class Actinomycetes; order Kitasatosporales; family Streptomycetaceae; genus Streptomyces; species Streptomyces sp. NPDC028305. The sequence goes on along the minus strand of NZ_JBVHTN010000008.1, from coordinate 199,538 downwards.
CGCCGTCCCGTCGCGCGTCGGCCAGCCGTTTGAGCATCACGACGCCGGTGCCCTCGCCGATCAGGATGCCGTCGGCCTCGCGGTGGAAGGGGCGGATGCGTTCGCTCGGCGAGAGCGCGCGCAGTTGCGCGAAGACGCTCCACAGGGTGATGTCGTGGCAGTGGTGCACCCCGCCGGCCAGCACCGCGTCGCACCGGCCGGAGGCCAGTTCACCCACCGCTTGGTCGATGGCGACGAGCGAGGACGCGCAGGCGGCGTCCACGGTGTAGGCGGGGCCGCGCAGATCGAGCCGGTTGGCGACCCGTGAGGCGGCGAGGTTGGGCACCAGGCCGATGGCGGCCTCGGGGCGGTCGGGGCCCAGGCGCTCGGTGAACGCGGTCCGTACTCGCTCCAACTGGTCGGCGCCGAGGCCGGGCAGCAGCTCGCCGAGCGTGCGCACCAGCTGGTGGGCGGTGCGTACCCGCTGATCGAGACGGACCAGACCCGGCGTGGAATAGCCGCCGCGGCCCAGCACCACCCCGACCCGCCCCCGGTCGGGCAGCCGCTCCTCGCCCCCCGCGTCGGCGACGGCCGCGGCCGCGACATGCAGCGCGATCAGCTGATCGGGCTCAGTGCCCGCAACGGAGGCGGGCATGATCCCGAAACGAGTGACCTCCACCTCCGCGAGCTCGTCGACGAACCCGCCACGGCGGCAGTACACCCGGTCGGCAGCCGCCGGGCCGCGCCCGCTCCCGGGGGCGTAGAACTCGGCGTCCCACCGCTGCGCCGGGACCTCGGTGATCGCGTTTACGCCGGTCACGAGGTTGCGCCAGTACGTCTCCAGATCCGGCGCGCCGGGCAGCAGTACGGCCATCCCGACGATCGCCACGGGCGGCCTGCGGCCGCCGCCTTCGCCGCCGTCATATGTCATGGGTCACCAGCCCGACGCCGTGTAGACGACGGCCCGGTCGGACTCCTCGCCCCAGGCGAGTTCGCGCAGCAGCGCCAGCGCTCCTTCGTCGGGGTCGATGAGTTCGACGCCACGCCGCGCGTATTCGCGGGCGAGCGCGGGGCTGACCATCCCGGCGTGTGCGCCGGTGGGCGCCCAGGGGCCCCAGTGGACGGTCAGGGCCCGGCGGCCGGTGCGGGCCGCCCACCGCGCGCCGATGGCCTCCAGCGCGTCGTTGGCCGCCGCGTAGTCGGCCTGGCCCCGGTTACCGAGGACGGCGGAGACGCTGCCGAAGAGCACCACGAAGGACGGCTCTGCGTGTCCTCCCTGTCCTGTCCGCCCTCCGAGTCCCCCGCCGTCCCCGCGCTCGCCCGCCGGCCCGGCCGTCGACAGCTTCTCCAGTGCGTCCAGGAGCGTACGCGCGCCGCCCGCCTTGGTGTCGAACACCCGCTGGAAGGACTCGGCGGACTTCTCCTCGATCAGCCGGTCCTCGATCACCCCCGCCGCGTAGACGACACCGTCCAGCCGGCCGTGGTCGGCGTGGATCTCCTTGACAGCCTGGCGCACCGCGTCGGGGTCCCGGAAGTCGACCGACCGGTAGCGGGCCCGGGCCCCGAGATCGGTCAGCTCCCGCAGCGTGGCGGCCACTTCACGCCGCGCCAGGATCCCGGCCGCCTCCCGCTGGATCTCGGCGGGCCCGCGGCCGCCCCGGGCGGCGAGCGCCGCACGCAGGGCGGCCTCGTCCCGGGCTCCGGCGGTGGCCGGGTCCTCAGGCCCGGCGGGTACGGGGGTGCGGCCGAGCAGTTCGATACGGCAGCCGGTGGCGACCGCGAGAGCCGCCGCGCACCGCGCGGTGATCCCCCGCGCCCCGCCGACCAGCACGATCACCGAATCGCGGCCCAGCCCGAGGGCCGCCGCCTCGGCCGCCCCGTCCCCGGCGGGCCCCGCGCCCGAGGCGCCGAGGACGCCCAAGTCGCTCTCCACGAGCTCCAACCCATCGCGTCCGTCGGCGGTGCGCAGCACGACGGGCGGGTGGTCGGGGGCGAACACCTCGTCCAACAGCGCGTCGGCGACGGCGTCGGGAGAGGCCGCGGCGGGGAGGTCCACGACCGTGGCGGCCGTCTGCGGATACTCCCTGGCGACGGTGCGGAACAGGCCGTGGAGTCCGGCCGTTCCGACGTCGAGCGGCTCCGCTCGCCGCGCGGCCAGCAGCCACCGCGGCCCGCCCGCCAGCGCTGCCCGCAGTACGGGGAACGCCGCGGGCAGCACGGGCGCGCCGGACCCGGCGGACGGCGGGAGCAGGATCACCCCGTCAGGGGGCACCTCGTCGCGGTAGCCGGGGGACGGTCCGTCGCCCTCGGTGAGAAGCGGGTCGCCCGCGAGGGCCACGGCCTCGGCCCCGTACGTCCGCAGCCGCCCGCCGACCGCCTCGGCCACGGCCTCGTCACCGCCCAGCAGCACGAACCGCTTGCCGGACAGGACACCCGAGGGCTCGCCGACCGCCCCACCCGGGGCGAGCGGTACGGCCCGCATCCGCATCCGCTTCGGCGCCACGCCCCTGACGGAGTCCGTGGTCCCGGCTGTGCGGCCGATGGACCTCGGAGCGGTGTCCACGGGCGGCTCGCCGAACGAGGCCGTGGCGGCGGCCGGTTCGGCGGTCTCATCGCGCGCGGTGCCGGGGGCACCGGTCGCCGCCGGGCTCCCCGGCGCCGCTCCGGCGGTCAGCCGGGGGGTGAGCCAGGCGGTGACCGCGGCGGTGGTACGGGCCTTCGTCAGCTCCTCCAGCTCCTCGTCCGCGAGCGCGGCGGCGCCGTCGCCGCCGGTGCCGCCCACACCCAGGCGCCCCGCCAACTCGCCCGCGATCTCGGCCCGTTTGATCGAGTCGATGCTCAGATCGGCCTCAAGGTCGAGATCCGGCTCGATCATGTCGACCGGGTATCCGGTGCGTTCGCTGATGATCTGCGCGACCATCCGCGCCACCTCCGCCTCGGTGACCGCCACCGGCTCGGTGAGTCGGGGCGTCGGCATCCGTGTCGGCGTCGGTTCGCCCGCCGGTGGCGGCGGAAGGGCCGCGGTCGCCTCCACGGCCCCGGGCGCCACGGCCGTCACAGGCGTGCCTGTCACCGTCGCGATTGGGCCCGCAGGCGCGGCAGGCCTGGCGTCCGGCGTGGCTCCGAGGTGGGTGAGGAGCACATCGCGCTGGGCCGCGACCATCTCCCGGCTGGTTCTCAGGAATTCCAGGATCAGTGCGTCCCGGTCCGTTTGGGTCACCGTCGTCTCCTTGACACGTCGGGCCGGTGCCAGCGCGCCGGGCAGGAGTTCACCTGTGGCGGTGCGGACCAGGTGTCCGTCCACCGTCCAGCCGGGCCGCTTCGGCGGCGTGGCGCGGCCGGCGTCCATGGCGTCACGGCCGCGGAACATCCAGCCGGTGCGCACCGGCAGTCCGGCGACGGCGAGTTGGGCCAGGGTGTCAAGGAAGCCGTACAGTCCGCGCGGACCGGCGCCGCCGACGTGGCCGCCGGTGCGGCGTCCTTCGAAGGCGATGGCGTGGTGCGGGCGGTCGCCGAGGATCTCCGAGACCAGGTGGGTGAGGACGGTGCCGGGCCCTGCTTCGACGAAGATCCTGGCCCCTGCCTCGTACATGGCTTCGATCTGCTCGGCGAAGCGGACCGGCGCGCCGATCTGGGCGCTCAGTTCCGCGCGGATGGCGTCCGGCTCTGCGGGGTGTGGGGCGGCGGTGCGGTTCGCCCAGACCGGGTACTCGGGCGGACGTATCGGCTGCCGGGCGAGCGCGGTGGCGAACCGGTGGCCGGCGGTGGCCACCAGCGGGCTGTGGAAGGCACAGGCCACCGGGAGTCGCTTCACCCGATACCCGGCCTCCCGCAGCAGTCCGACCGCGGTGTCCACCTCCCGCCGTGGCCCCGAGATCGCGGTCTGGCGGGGGGCGTTGTGGTTGGCGGCCACCACCTGGCCGGCGAGACCGGCGCGCCGCAGGACGTGCTCGACGTCCTCGTGGCCGGCGGTCACCGCCGCCATGGTGCCCGGCTCCGGCCCAGAGGCCTGCGCGGCGTCCCAGATCGCGGACGCCCGCTCGGCGCTCAAGTCCAGCAGCGCGGGCGGATCGAGCACGCCCGCCGCGCACAGCGCGACCAACTCCCCGTAGCTGTGCCCGGCGGCCATGTCGGGGCGGACTCCGGCCGCGGTGAGCAGCGAGTGCGCGGCCAGGCCGACGACGCCCAGCGCCGGCTGGGCCACCCGGGTGTCGGTGATCCTGGCCCGCTGCGCGTCCCGTTCCGGCTCGTCGAACGCGGCCGGCGGATGGAGCACGGCGGCGTGGGACCGGGCCAGCCGCGCGTGACCGTGGAGTTCAGGGAAAGCGACAAACAGGTCCGCGAACATGCCAGGCCGCTGACTGCCCTGCCCCGGGAAGAGAAACGCAACCTTGCCAGAACCAGAACCAGAACCAGAACCAGGACCGGGGACGGAGCCGGGGACGGGACCGGGGCCGGGGGCGGGGCCTCGCCCCGCGCCGCCGTCAGTGGATGGGACATCACCGTCCTGCGTGTCGGCGCCACTGGCCGGGCCGCCACCGCCGTCCACGCCCCCAGGGCCACCACCGCCCTCCGCGTCGGCCGGCCCGGCTGGGCCGTCACCGTCCTCGGGATCGCCTGGATTCTCCTGGCTGGTCAGACCCTCCCGGTCTGCCGCGTACCGACCTGCTGGGCCGTCACCGCCCTGCGGATCGGCTGGACTCTCCAGACCGGTCGCGTCGGCCGGCCCGGCCAGGTAGATCCCCGTGGCCGGGTCGTGTTCCCCCGCCAGCACCCGGCGCAGCAGCGCCGCCGGTCCGGTCGGCCCGTCCGGGGCCGTGGCCACCACGGCGGCCCACACCGGGCCCTGACTGGTGTCGGAGCGGGTGGCGGCGGCGAGGGCGAGGTCGCGCAGCCGCCAGGGCGACCCCGCCGCCTCGTTGTCCTCGGCAAGCGCCAGCGCCTCCTCGACGGCGCGCAGAGCCGCCGCCCGGTCGGTGCCGCGGAAGGTGAACAGCTCAGCGGGCCAGGCGTCCAGGGCATGGGCCGGGGGCGGACCGGCGTCATGCGCGGCCAGAACCACGTGGAAGTTGGTGCCGCCGAAGCCGAACGCGCTCAGAGCGGCGATCCGCTCGGCGGGCGGGGCCACCCAGGGCCCGGCCTCGGTGTGGAAGGCGAAGGGGCTGCTCTTCGCGTCCCAGGAGGCGCCCGGGCGGCGCAGCTGCGAGGTGGGCGGTTTGACGCCGGTGTGCAGGGCCAGCGCGGTCTTGACCAGACCCGCCAGACCCGCCGCGCATTTCGTATGCCCGATCTGCGACTTGACCGAGCCCAGCGCGCAACCGCCCGCCGCGGCCCCGGCGGCGGTGAACACCTCGGTGAGGACCGCCAGCTCAGTCCGGTCGCCGACCACCGTGCCGGTGCCGTGCGCCTCGAGGAGACCGACATCCGCGGGGGAGATCCGGGCGTTGCGGTAGGCACGCTCCAGAGCGGCACGCTGACCCTCGGGCCGCGGCGCGGTCAGGCCTAGTGACCGCCCGTCGCTCGAACTGCCCACACCCTTGATCACCCCGTACACGCGGTCGCCGTCGCGCTCGGCATCCGCCAACCGCTTGAGCACCACACACGCGACACCCTCACCAAGCGCGATACCGTCCGCCGAGGCGTCAAAGGTCCGCGAGCGGCCCGTCGGGGACAACGCGTGCACGGAGGAGAAGAGCACGTAATCGTTGACCCCGTTGTGCAGGTCGGCCCCGCCGCACAGCACCAGGTCGCTGCTGCCGCTGACCAACTCCTTGCAGGCCACATCCACAGCGGCCAGAGAGGAAGCACAGGCCGCGTCCACCGTGTAGTTGGCACCACCGAGATCGAGCCGGTTGGCGATCCGCCCCGCGATGACATTGGCCAGCATCCCCGGAAAGGAATCCTCGGTCAGCTCCGGCAACTGCTCCGCCAACCCCTCGGGCACCGAACCGAAGTAGGACGGCAGCGTGGCCCGCAACGCCTGGGCACTGGACAGATCACTGCCCGCCTCGGCGCCGAAGACCACCGATGTACGGGAGCGGTCGAAGACCCGCGCACCCACGCTGCCGCGCTCCTCGCCGGGCACCGCCTGATATCCGGCGTCCTCCAGCGCCCGCCGCGCCGCCTCCAACGCCAGCAGCTGCACCGGCTCGATGCTGCCCAGAGACGCCGGCGGGATGCCGTAGCGCAGGGGGTCGAAAGGGATCGGGGGCAGAAAGCCACCCCACTTGGAGGCAGACGCGCCATCGTGCGCCGTGGCGGCGCCCTCGCCGGGAGAGTAGTGGACGGCGGGATCCCAGCGCTCGACCGGCACTTCGGTCACCGCGTCGACACCACCGACCACATGAGCCCAGAACGTGGCAAGATCCGGCGCGCGCGGAAACATGCACGCCATGCCGACCACGGCCACCTCCAGCGGCGCCGGAGCCTCCCCCTCCACCGCCCCGGGCGTCGCCACGCCCAAGCGCTCGCGCAGCACGGCCGCGGCACGGCGGAAGAAGTCCGCGGCGGCCGCGGCCACACAGTGGTGCAGGGCGGCGACGGTCGTGGTGGCCGAGCGCAACACCGCCACATCCCCCGCCATAAACATGCCATCCTCGTATTGGCGCTCCTCGCCGACCACCGCCAACTCGCCACCCGGACCGCGCTCCACACCCTTGCCCGCGATCCGCAACCGGCCGACATTCAGCCGCTCCAGCCGCTCCCACACCTCCCGCTCCGGAACACCCTCCCCACGCAACCGCTCCCTGACAGCACCGAACTCCTCCGTGAACGGGCTGGGAACACAGCGAGTGGCATGCCCCGGAGCCGTCTCCAACAACGCGGTACCCCTCGCCGCCACCACCTGACGCTGGAACAACGGTTGGACAGCACCGCAGGTCACCGCCTCCTCCGTGAACAGATACGCGGTGCCCATCAGCAGGCCCACAAGGACACCGCGCCGGGTCAGCGGCGCCGCGAGAGCGGCCACCATCGCCGCGGACCGCTCATCGTGAACACCACCCGCGAAGAAGACCTCGACCGGGACCGCGGTCCTGGGATGTTCCTCGTCGTCACCACCCGCCCCGTCCTGGTCAACCTCGTCCAGGAAGTCCTCGATCACCGCGATCTGGGCCTCCCACAGCGGAAAGCTGTGGCGCGGGCCGACATGCCCACCACACTCCGAGCCCTCGAAGACGAACCGACGGGCACCGGACCGCAGAAACTGCCCCAGCAGACCCGGCGAAGGAACATGCAGAAAAGTGGCGATCCCCGCCCTCTCCAGCGCCTCGGCCTGGGCGGGTCGCCCGCCCGCGATGATCGCGTGGCTGGGGCGGACCTCCCGCACGGCCTCAAGCTGGGCCTGCCTGATCTCCTCCGGCGCGAACCCGAGCACCCCCACCCCCCACGACCGCCCCTCCAGCACGGCCGCCGCCTCCACCAGCATGGCCCGCGCCCGCTCACTCCCGGCAAGCGCCAGCGCCAGAAACGGCACAGCCCCCTCAGCAGCCACCGCCGACGCGAACCCGGCCCGATCGCTCACCCGGGTCATCGGCCCCTGCACCACCGGCAGCCGACTACCAAGCGCCCCGCACATCGCCGAACCCGGGCACAACGCGGCCGCGGCGCGGTCGTCGCGTACGGCATCCCGCACAGCCCCGGCCACAGCACGTACCGCCCGGCCGACATCGCCATACCGCTCCGCGAAACGCGCCGCCAGAAAACCGTCCTGACCCACCGGCAGCGGCCGGGCATGCGGATCACGCCCCCGGCGGCGCAACACACGACAGCCATCGACCACGACGGTCTCCGAACCGTCCAGAGAACGAAGCACCGCAGCCAACTCCCCGGACACCCCCGACTCGGCGAGCAGCGCCAACTGGGTATCCAGCACCACGCCCACAGCCCCGCCGACCACCGCCGCCGCAGCCGTATGGTGACCGATCCCACCCCCCGCCCACACCGGCACGGACACCCCCGGCTCCGCGAGCAACTGCTGCAGCAGCACGAAGCTGCCGAGCACCCCGACCCGGCCACCACCCTCCCCACCCCGAGCGATCAAGCCCTGCGCCCCGGCCCCTACCGCATGCAACGCCTCCTCCAGGTCCGTGACCTCGACGAGAACGCGACGGCAGCCCGCGCAGTCGGCCACCGCCCAGGGCGAGTCCACCGCGAGCACCACCGTGCCCGGACCCGCACCGTCACCAGCCCGTAGCGCCAACAAGTCCGCGGGCGCCAGCCGGCAACCGGGCCCGATCCGCACCCCGTACCGCCCGTCAGGGGCCCAGCCCCGCAGACACTCCAGCGCCTCCCGGGCCCACCGGTCCCCGGCCCCCAGGTCCAGCACCCCGAACCCCCCGGCGCGGCCGACCGCCGCAGCGAGCCTGGCGTCCGGTCGCCCAAAGGGAGTGACACCGATGACAAGGTCGCCGGGCCAGGCAGTAGAACTCATGACTTCTCCGCAAGAATTGTCGGAGCTGGGTAAAGGGAGATCGTTTTCCGGCGGGTGCGTCGAAGGTACGGCTTCGGAATTCCGCCGGGTTGCGACGCGAAGGATGAATTACACGACGCCTCTGATGGAACCTCAAGAGCGAAGCTACTGAGGGGTCGGTGATCGGACCGACCGGCGGATCGTCGCCCGGACAGCTCGAGGTGTACTCGAAGGCTGGTTGACTTCCCTACAGGAGCGTCCCGTCCGATATGGGTGCGTCCTGCCGGTGTCGGAGTGCCGGGCGGCCCGCCGGTGTTCCGCCGTTTGCCGCGAGGCATTGCTGATAAACCCCAAATCCATCGCGCACCGCGGCCACGTCCACGACGTTGCGGCCGAGCCGGTCCACGGCTGCGGCCACCAACCCGTCGTACGGACCCCGCTCATCGCGAAGCCACGGGCCCGGCTTCGGCCGGGTCATCGGGTCGGTGGTGCCCGACACCTCCCAGTCGTCGGCCCAGCCGACGATATGGCCCCCGACGGATGCGGCAGCGGTCAGCCCGTACTCGGGCTGCCGCTCCGGAGACGACGTGGCGAGCTTCACCCGCGACAGTCGTCGCACACCGAGCAGGCACCTCCCTCAACCGCCGTAGGGCCGTTCGATCATGTTCAGCTCCGTACCGCGCAAGAACGATCTTGCTCAGCCCAGGAAGCTGAGCCGCACCTGGCGGTCGGGGTTGTCCTTGTTGGTGTCGACGAGACACACGGACTGCCAGGTGCCGAGCGCCATCCTGCCGCCGATGACCGGGAGCGTGGCGTGCGGCGGGACGAGCGCGGGGAGCACATGGTCCCGGCCGTGGCCGGGGCTGCCGTGGCGGTGGCGCCAGCGGTCGTCGGCAGGCAGCAGGTCGCTCAGTGCGGCCAGCAGGTCGGTGTCGCTGCCCGCGCCCGTCTCCAGGACGGCGATGCCGGCGGTCGCATGGGGGACGAACACATTGAGCAGCCCGTCCCGGCCCTGACTCACCTCCCTCACAAACGCCTCGCAGTCCGCGGTGAGGTCGGCGACCCTCTCGGTGGAGCCGGTGGTGATCCGAAGGATGTGGGTGCGGAAGGTCTGGGTCATGGCCCCATCCTCGTACGTCCGCCCGTAAAACCGCCGCAACAAAGGTCCGAGTGGCAAGACACCGTTGACCGGCTCCGGGCGCCCTCGCTACGTTCGTGGGCATGTCTATGTCAGCCTTGCTCACCACGCGCGGTCACATCGACCTGCTGCGGGTGGCCTCCGCCGCGTGTCCCGGCGACTGCTGATCTTTTCACTGCTTCGCGCGTAAGCACGTCCGCGCCGGCACGTCTCAGCGCTCACTCCGCTTCCCCTCCCCCCACTTCACCTCACCTTCCGCTTTCGTGGAGCCTCCATGTCCCCGGTTCTCGAACCGGTCGTTCCGCTGTCCGCGCGCCGCCGCGCCGTGCCCCGGTGGCTGCGCCGTACGACCGGCCCCCTCGTCCTGCTCATCGTCTGGCAGGTGTGCAGCGCCACCGGTGTGCTGTCCCCCGACACCCTCGCCTCCCCCGGCACCATCGCCCGCACCGCCTCCGGCCTGATCGGGGACGGCACGCTGCCGCACGCCATGCTGGTGTCGGTGCAGCGGGTGCTGGTCGGGCTGCTGATCGGCGCGGTGGCCGGGGTGTCGCTCGCCCTCGTCTCCGGGTTGTCCCGGCTCGGCGAGGACCTGGTCGACGCCACGGTGCAGATGCTGCGCACCATCCCGTGGGTCGGGATGATCCCCCTGTTCATCATCTGGCTGGGCATCGGCGAGGCGCCGAAGATCGCCCTGATCGCGCTCGGTGTGACCTTCCATCTGTATCTCAACGTCTACGCGGGCATCCGCGGGGTCGACGCCCAGCTGATCGAGGCCGGAACCTCGCTGGGGCTGGGCCGCTGGGGGCTGATCCGCCATGTGGTGCTGCCCGGGGCCCTGCCCGGGGCGATGACCGGGCTGCGGTACTCGCTGGCCACCGCCTGGCTGGCGCTGGTCTTCGGCGAGACGATCAACGCCGACGACGGGATCGGCTTTCTGCTCAACCGCGCGCGGGAGTTCTTCCAGACCGACGTGATCGTGGTCTGCCTGATCGTCTACGCGGCGCTCGGCCTGCTCGCCGACTTCGTCGTCCGTACTCTCGAGAGGCTGCTGCTGCAATGGCGACCGACCTTCACGGGCACATAGGCCCGGTCGAGAAGGCCCTGGGGGACACCCCCGACCCCGCTGCCCCCGCCGCCGTACGGGTCCATGGGCTGACCCGCACCTTCGACGGCCGGGCGGTCATCGACCGGCTGGAACTGACCGTGCGCCCCGGCGAGTTCGTCGCCCTGCTGGGCCACAGCGGCTGTGGCAAGTCCACCCTGCTGCGCATCCTCGCCGGACTGGACCGGGAGATCGAGGGCGAGGTGCTGGTGCCGCGCGCCAAGGCGGTCGCGTTCCAGGCGCCGCGCCTGATGCCGTGGAAGCGGGTCTGGCGCAATGTGCTGCTCGGGCTGGACGGCCGCCCCGGGCGGGCGGTCGCCGAGCGGGCGCTGGAGGAGGTCGGTCTCGGCCACCGGTCGACGGCCTGGCCCAAGACGCTGTCCGGCGGCGAGGCCCAGCGTGCCTCGCTGGCCCGCGCGCTGGTGCGCGAGCCCGATCTGCTGCTGCTCGACGAGCCTTTCGGCGCCCTGGACGCGCTCACCCGCATCAAGGCGCAGCAGCTGGTCGCCGAGTTGTGGCAGCGGCGCGGCTGCGCGGTGCTGCTGGTGACGCACGACGTCGAGGAGGCGCTGCTGCTGGCCGACCGGGTGCTGGTGATGGACCACGGCGTGATCGCCCACGAGCGGCGGACCGGCCTGGAGCGGCCGCGCGACATCGCCGACCCGCGCTTCGCGGAGCTGCGCGCCGAACTCCTGGGCCGGCTGGGCGTGTCCGCGCCCGCGGTGTCCACCGGCAAGGCCGTATGACACGCCCGCATCACCACATCGACACCCCCCGCACCGTCCGAACCACCCTCACGAACGGATCTGCCGATATGAGACGGCGTATCGCCCCGGCCCTGCTGCTCCCCTTCGCCCTCCTCCTGGCCGCCTGCACGGCCGCGTCGTCCGCCGACGGCTCGGCTGGCGCGGGCTCGAACACCGACGGCAAGGGCGAGGTCACCTTGCGGGTCGGCGATCAGAAGGGCAACGACGAGGCGGTGTTGCGCGCCGCCGGTGAGCTGGACGACCTGCCGTACAAGATCCGCTGGTCGACGTTCACCTCCGGGCCGCCGATCCTGGAGGCGGTGAGCGCCGGGGCGGTGGACATCGGCGGCGTGGGCAACACCCCACCGGTCTTCGCCGCGGCCGCCAAATCCAAGATCAAGGTGGTGGCCGCCAAGCACGGCACGGCCGACGGCGAGGCGATCCTGGTGAAGAAGGGGTCGCCGCTGAAGGAGGTCGCCGACCTCAAGGGCAGGTCGGTGGCGGTGGCGCAGGGCAGCTCGGCGCACTATCAGCTCGTCGCCTCGCTCGCGAAGGCCGGGCTGTCGATCAAGGACGTCAAGGCCACCTTCCTCCAGCCCGCCGACGCGCTCGCGGCCTTCACCCGCGGCAAGGTGGACGCCTGGGCCGTCTGGGACCCGTACACCTCGCAGGCTCTGCGCTCGGCGGACGCCCGCGTCCTCACCACCGGCCAGGGCGTGGTCAACGGGCTCAACTTCCAGGTCGCGGGCCCCGCCTCGATCGCCGACAAGAAGAAGGAGCGGGCCATCGGTGACTATCTCAAGCGGCTGCGCCGCGCCCAGGACTGGGTCTACAAGCACCCGGAGGCGTGGGCCGAGGTCTGGGCGAAGGAGACCGGCCTGCCGTACGAGGTGGCGCTGGACTCGGTGAAGCGGACCAATGGCACCCGGGTGTATGTGGCGGTCGACAAGTCCGCCGTGGCCTCGGAACAGAAGATCGCGGACACCTTCGCCAGGCTGAAGCTGACCCCGCGCCGCTTCGACTTCGCCGATTACGTCGACACGCGATTCAACGGCGGCCTGCCGCCCTCGACGACCGCACCGCGCAGTTATGGAAGGGGCTGAGCCGACAAAATGAGAATTCGGAATTCACCCGCCAAAGAAAGGCCATAGCTTTATCCGGGAAGAATTCTGTTAACGTGCCGTCATGAAGTCGCAGCCCGTGGCGGAGAGGCACGACGATCCCTCTCGGCGTGCCCGTCGCCGTGTCCGTACCCACGGCCCGGAAAGCCCCGTCTTCGTCGATTCCTCGGGTCGCCGGGCCCGCCTGCTGCGGCGGGCCGGTGTGGTCGCGGGAATCGCGCTCCTCGGATACGCCACGATGCTCGCGGTGGCTTTCATGGGCGCCACCCCCTTCGCCCCCGAGACGCTGATCCCGGGCAGCGCGGCGACTTCCAGGGAAAAGGAACAGTCCAATAAGGGCCGTTCTCACAAGGGGAATTCGGCGTCCGCCACGCCCTCCCCGCGTCCGTCGGCCTCCGCGGGCGGCGCCCCCGCCGTCGCGCCCGCGCCCCGGCCGTCGCCCTCCAGCAAGAAGCCCACGTCCACCGCGAGCGGGCGGGCCTCCTCCTCGGCCAAAGCCTCGGCCACGGCCACCACGACCACGTCCCGCCACACCTCTGGGCCGTCCGCCACATCCTCGGCCCCGTCGTCGGCGTCGTCCTCTGAGCCGCCGAAGGCGACCCCCTCCGCGTCCTCCTCGCCCAGCCCCGCCGCCACGGACACCTCCGAGGACGGCGCGACGAGCGAGCCGGGGGCCGTCGGCTGACGTTCCGGCGCGGTTTTAGTCGGTGAAACGGCCTGGGATCACCATCCCTGTCTCGTAGGCGGCGATCACGGCTTGGACGCGGTCGCGGAGTCCGAGCTTGGTGAGGATGTTACTGACATGCGTTTTCACGGTGTGCTCGCTCACCACCAGGGCCGCTGCGATCTCCGCGTTGGACAGGCCGCAACCGAGCAGCCGCAATGTCTCTCGCTCGCGCGCAGTGAGCACGTCCAGTCGTTCGGTCCGCGGTGGTGGCACCACCGCGCCGGAGGTGAAGGCGGCGATCAGGGTGCGGGTGACGGAGGGGGCGAGCAGCGAGTCGCCGGCCGCGACCATGCGGACGGCGTGCACGAGGTCGTCGCGCCGCACATCCTTGAGCAGGAAGCCGCTCGCGCCCGCGCGCAGGGCGTCGAAGAGGTAGCCGTCCTGCCCGAACGTGGTCAGCATGATCACCCGGCAGGCCGTCTCGGCGCAGATGATCCGGGCTGCCTCGATACCGTCCATCCCCGGCATCCGGATGTCGAGCAGGACGACATCGGGGCGGTGCGCGCGGGCGGCGCCGACCGCCTCGAACCCGTCGCCGCTCTCCGCGACGACCTCGATGCCGGGCTGTGCGGCCAGGATCATGGCGAAGCCGGCGCGGACCAGCTCCTGATCGTCGGCCACCACGACGCGGATAGTCATGGTGCCGCTCCGATTTCCGGGGCGGCCACGGGCAGCCGCGCTCTCACTTCGAATCCTGGGAGTCGGTCCGCCCGAGGGCCCGCCGTCGCGGTCCCGCCGCAGGCGGCGGCCCGCTCGCGGATGCCGATCAGGCCGTTCCCGCCGGACGGCAGGTTCGTTCCCGCGCCACGGCCGTTGTCGGTCACGAGGATCTCCAGGTCGTTGTCACGCCAGCGCAGGCGTACCTCGGCGCGGTCCGCTCTGGCGTGCTTGACGACGTTGGTCAGGGCCTCCTGCACGATCCGGTAGGCCGCGACTCCGCAGTCGGCGGGCAGTGGACGTGGCTCGCCTTCGGTGGTGCAGCGCACTTCCACGCCGGCTCGGGCGACTTTCCGGGTGAGCTCGGGCAGGTCGTGAACCGTCGGCTGCGGAGCTCGTGTGCCCTCCTCGTCCCTGAGCACGCCGAGCATCCGGCGCAACTGGTCCAAGGCGTCGCGACCGGTGCCGGCGATCGCGCCGAACGCGGCCGCGGCGCGGGCGGGGGCCGTGTCCAGCGCGACCGGGCCCGCCTCGGCCTGGACGACCATGAGGCTGATCGAGTGGGCCAGTACGTCATGCATGTCCCGGGCGATGCGCGCGCGTTCGCGCTCGGCGGCGCGTTCTTCGGCTGCCCGGCGTTCGCTTTCGAGGCGGACAGCGCGTTCTGCGAGAACGGCTGCCTGGGCACGGGACCCGGCCGAGGCCCGGCCGAGCGCATAGGCGGCGACGTACAGCACGACGCCGCGGGTCGCGGTGTCCAGCGAGCCGACTGTGGCGAGGCCGACCGCACACATTCCCAGGAACACGGGTATCCGGACCCGGGACGGGCAGGCGGACGCCACCCCGTACAACGCGATGAGGACCGCGTACCACAGCGGCTGTGGAGCGACCGGGTCGGTCAAGTCGTAGAGGAGGGAGAAGGCGGCGCAGACCAGCAGGACCGCCACCGGAGCGCGCCGCCGCGCCGCCAGCGGGAGTGACGCCCCGGCCGCCGCGACATAGCCCCACCAGTGCCAGGGGCGCCCACTGTCGCTGTGCCGGAACAGCAGGGGTGAGAGCTGGGCGGCGCCGACGACGATGGCGAGCCCCGCGTCCGACCATGACGAATCCACCAGACGGCGAAGCGGTGGGAAGACGGGCAGCGCGGACACGAGGGTGGATTCTCCCACGGGAGGTGTTCGGCCGGACCTCAGGCATGCGCCGTGGCGCCACGGGCGACGCGGCGGGCGAACGGCGCCAGTCCGGCGAACAGCAACACGCCCGCGACCGGCAGCAGATCGAGCCCGGCCGGCAATACCAGCGCTCCGGTCACGACGAGCGCCGCCTGCCAGGCCGGAACGGCACGGGCCACCGCGAGCTGGCAGAACACGACAACCAGGCCGAGAAAGAACAGCACTGGTCCGACCGTGTAGACGACGATGTCCACCCCGGGGACCTTGATGACGTCGGAGAACATCGCCCGCATGTCGTCGTGGTCGGTGGCCAATGCCCCGATGACGATGTCGACGGCGATCTGGACCACGGTGCAGGCGGTGCCGGCGAGGGCGACGGCGACCGTCCCTGTGGCAAACCTGCCGCCGCCTGCCAGTCGTCGCAGGTTCAGAAACACCGGGACGAACAGCAGCAACGCGGCGAGGAAGGCCAGGTGACCGGTCATCCAGGCGAGACCGGGGCCGCGCTCGCCATCCAGACCGTCCAGGATGCGGATGACCGCGTAGACGATGACCAGGAGCGGGGCGGCGATAAAAGCGAAGGGTTTACTCATGCCGACGATCATCATTGCGACGGGTGTTGCCGCACATCGCCGACGTGACCCATCTCCGTTCTCCCCCGGACGACGGAGCGAGGTGGGTCCCTACCGCCCCGGTACGCCAGTGATGAACGCGGCCCAGGCGGCGGCGGAGACGACCAGGGCGGGGCCGGTCACGCCCTCCTTGGAGTCACGGATCGCGACTTGGGCGGTACGGGGGAGGTGGGCGATCTCGACGCAGGCGGTGCCCTCGTTCTGGCTGTAGGAGGACTTGAACCACGCGTCCTCCGAAGCGACATCGGATGCTATGTGATGTGTCATGTCAGATCTCCCTCGCTAGTCGTTGCAGAAATGCAGGTGTCTCACCGGGGGCGAGCGCCCCCGCCCGCAAAGCGTCGAGCCTGCGGGAGAAGGACCAGACCGTGGTGTCCTTGTCGCTGATATCCGACCCGTCGGCCCTGTCGATCTGGACGACCGTCGGCAGCGGCGTGCCGAACTCCATCAGGCTGAAGTTGGAGGCCGACCGATAGGCGGCGGTGGCCATCGGCAGGATCTGGACCGTCACATTGTCGAGTTGGGAGAGCTTCAAGATCTCCTCGTACTGCTCGCGCATCACCTCCGGGCTGCCGACCACCCGCCGCAGGGCCGCCTCATCTTGGATGACCCACAGCTCCAACGGCTCACTTTTACGCGTCAGTGCCCGTTTGCGCTCCATGCGGACCTGAATGTTTCGCTCCACGAATTCGGTCGTCGTCTCGTGGACCGGTTTGGCGGCCTGGAACATCTCCCGGGCGTAGCGCTCGGTCTGGAGGAGGCCCAGCACCACGTTCGGCTGCCAGGCCCGGACACTACGGGCACCGCTCTCCAGCCCGATGTACATTCCCATCCCGGACGGCAGGACACTGCGGAAGAGCGACCACCAGCCCCGGTTAAGCGAGTCCCGGTGGATGTCCGTGAGGAAGTCCACGTCCTCCTCGTCCTCCACCCCGTATCGGTCCAACAGCGCCCGCAGGTCAGCTGCCTTGGGCAGCGCCGAGAGGCCGTTCTCCACGCGGTAGAGCTTCGTCGTGGAGAACGTCAACCCGTCCACCGCCTCCGCGAGGGTGAATCCGGCTTTATCTCTCAACCGCTTGAGCTCCCAGCCGAGTTGCATGCGACGGACCGTCGGTCCCGTTGGTGCTGCCACGAGTATGCCTCCCGGTGGGTCGAGCTTTCCATGCTCTGGTGCGGGGTCTGAGTCTGGCACCGAAAGTCGCTCTCCAGGAGCTACCGGCCCACTCGGTCACATATGCCATCTAGGGCGGAAATTATCTGTCACCTTGCGCACTATCTCTTATGCACCCGAAGCTGTTTCCGCTATCGCTTCATCACCTGCCGTAGCGGACACCAGCCCACCAGCACCTCGCACACCGTGGAGCCGCCATGCCTGCATCCCGTCCCCGCCTGCTCCCCTGGCCCGGAGCGAACGGACAGCCCTGCTACCTCGTCACCGACGGCGGCGCCAACAGCCGCCTGTCGAAGCTGGCCGACGAGATGGAGGAGGTCCAGCTCAACACCGGCAGCGATCTCCTCAAGCACGCGCGCGAGCTGCTGCGCACCCGCCATGTGTCCGCCCGGGAGCTCCGGTTTCTCTCCCACCGGCTGGCCGAGGCGCTGTACGACGCGCTGCGCGTCGCCGAGAGCCGTGGGATGCGGATCCCGACAGCCGACGCCGGGCGGGAAGATCCGGCCGCAGGCCGCGGTTAGATCAACGTCACCGACGACGGGGCGCAATCCGGTGTCGGACCTCGGCGTTTCGGCCAGCACCGGGCGCGGGGCGTCCCCCGCGCTCCAGGGGTGGATGTATCCCACACGCTGTGCGCGGCGCGCTGCCATGCGGAATCCGACCCGTCTGAAACACGTGTGCCGATGACGCCGCTCCTGTCGTTGGCCTCTGTGCGCCCGATCATTCGCAAGACGGCCGTCTTCCCTCACCATGGATATCGGTCGCATACACGGAAAGGATGTCGTGCGGAATCCGTTACTCACGCCTTCGGAGGGGGATTCAATGCGGGGGCAAGAGCACGGTCACAACGAGCTGAGCGGCACGGTGCACGGACCCGCGGTCCAGGCAGGGACGGTGTACGGCGGCATCCACATTCGCGCCGAGGCCGGCGCGGAGCGAGCCGACCATGGGCGAACACCGCAAACCCCCTGGCAGCTGCCGCCATTGGTGCGCCTCACCGACCGCACGGCTGAGCTGGCAGCGCTGGAGCAGCACCGCGCCCGCAGTGCCCGCGAAGGCTGTCTCACGCTTGCCGCGGTCAGCGGTCTTGGCGGGGTCGGCAAGACGGCGGTCGCCCTGACCTGGCTGCACACGCTGCGCCCGCACTTTCCCGACGGCCAGCTCTACGCGGACCTGGGCGCGCAGTCCCCGAGCGGTCCCGCGGCTCCCGATGAGGTGGTGGGCCGATTTCTGCGTGCACTCGGCGTCCCGGCCAGGCAGATGCCGACGGCCCTCGCCGACCGAGCGGCGCTGTACCGTTCCCTGACGGCGAGCAGACGGCTTGTCGTACTGCTCGACGACGCCGCCACCGCCGCCCAGGTCCGGCCGCTGCTGCCGGGGGGCCAGAGCATCACGGCCGTGACCAGCCGCCGGCGGATGCCGGGCCTGACCGTGGACGGCTGCCACTCACTTCATCTCGAGCCCCTGGCCACGGAGGCGGCGGTCGAGTTGTTGGAGGTCACCCTCGCCGACGGCCGGGTGGCCGCCCAGCCCGACGAAGCCCGCGCCCTGGTCGAACTGTGCGCCGGGCTGCCGCTGGCGGTACGTGTCGCCGGCGCCCGGCTCGCGGCGCGCCCGCGGCGTCAGATCACGACGATGGTCCGCGCCCTCACCGAGGAGCGCGGCCGTTTGGAGGCGTTGGCCATCGAAGGCGACCACAACGTACGGGCGGCGCTCGACCTGTCGTATCAGGGGCTGTCGCCTGATGCCGCACGCCTGTACCGGCTTCTCGGGCTGCACCCGGGACCGGAGTTCGGATCCACGGTGGCCGAAGCGGCACTGGTCAGGGATGCGACAGAGGTGCTCGACGCGCTCCACGACGCGAATCTGCTGATCGACGCCGGGGAGGAACGCTACCGGTTCCACGATCTGGTGCGGCTGCACGCCACGGCGAAGGCCGAGGAGGAGGAGTCACCCGAGGAGCGCGCCGCGGCGTTGCGCCGCATGGTCGACCACTATCTCGCCACCGCCACCCGCGCCGAGGAGATCGTCGACCCTCAGCATCGCACGATGCCCCGCGGCTACGGTCCCGGCCCGGTGATCACGGCGGACCTCGGCGACGATGCCGAGGGTGCGCTGGACTGGTTGGAGAGTGAGCTGCCCAATCTGATGACCGTGATCCACCGCGCGCGCCCCGCGGGCTTCCCGGCCGTCGCCTGGCAGCTCGCGGACGCCCTGTGGCCGCTGTTCCTGCGGCGCAAGTTCTACGACCAGTGGCGCGCCGCGCACCGGGAAGGGCTGGTGGCGGCCGAGGAGTTGGGCGACACGGCCGCACAGTGCCGGATGCTCACCTCCGGCGGGGTGGGTGAGCTCGGTCTGGAAAGCCATGAACGCGCCCTTGAGATGTTCGAGCGAGCGGCGCGGACGTTCCGCGCCGCCGACAACTCGCTCGGCTACGCTCGCACCCTCAACTATCAGGGGCTGGCGCACCAAAGACTCGGCCGCCTCGACCAGGCGGCCGAGCTCTTCGAGCGTGCCGCCGCGGAGTTGCCGGCGTGCGGCGACCGACGGGCCGGCGGTCTGGCCCGGCTCAACCTGGCCGATGTCGCGCTCGCGCAGGGGCTGCTCGAGAAGGCGACCACCGACGCCGAGGCCGCCTGCGCGACGCTGCGCGAGGCGGGCGACGCGTACAACGCGGCACGCGCGGCCACACTGCTCGGCCGCGCGTACCTCGCCCGGGACCTGCTCGACCCGGCGGAAGGCCTGCTCTCCACAGCGCTCACGACACTGCGTGGCATGGCCGCCGACTACGAGACGGCCCGCACCCTGGAGAGCCTGGCCCGGCTCGCCGAGCGGCGCGGGTTGCCGGACCTCGCCCGGGGCCACTATCAGGAGGCACTTGATCTGTACGGATCGGTGGGCCGCGCGGAGTCGGAGGCCGCCCAGGCGGTACAGGCACGGCTCGCCCAGTGGGAGCACCGCGCCGAGGGCTGAACCCCCGGCAGCGGCAGCCGCACCACCACCGATGCCAGTGCCGTGACCGGCAGTCCGGCCACCAGCCAGGTGTGGGCCAGGGAAGCCCAGAGGCCCCAGGGTGGCACCGGCGAGGGCCGTCGGGCCCGGAGGGCGAGCGTATGGCCGCCGGGCCCGAGCCACAGCCGGCACCGGGGGCCGTGGTGCACCGCGACCACCAGCGCGCCCGGGTGGCGGGCCCGCAGCTCGGCGAGCCCGGCCTGTCCCTCGCCGGTGGCCAGCAGCACATCGGCGAGCGTCGACCACGTGCCCGGGGCCGGGAGCTCCACCCGTAGATGCTCGTCCACGATCTCGGCGCCCGATTCCGGGTGCTTCAGCACGCCTCGGATGCGGCGCACCGCCTCCTGCCCCTCGGCCTGCTCGGACACCACCATTCTCAGCGCGGTCATGACACAACGCTGCCGGGCTCGTCGTAGTGCACCGCGAACGGCAGCCGCGCGGGCTCCGCGACCGGCCGGGCCGCGGGAGCCCGCAGCCGCAGCTTGCGGTACATCAGCGCACGCATCTTCCGGGCGAACCGCCCCGGCTCCGAGCTGATCCGCGCGGCGACCCCCTGGTGGCGGTCCGACCGGTAGGTCACGGAGCTACGGTGGAGCTGCCTGATGAGCGGCCGGTCGTCCTGTATCCGGGGCGCGAACGAACTCAACTCGGCGAGTGGCGACGCGGGATCCACATGCGCGTCGGGGACACTGGCCAGCAGCACGGGAGCGCCTGTCATCGCACCGTACAACGAGACGGAGCCGTGGTCGCCCACGATGTAGTCCGCCGCGACAAGCGCCCCGACCCAGTCGGCGTACTGGCTGATCACGGTGAGCCCCAGCCGGACGAGGCCGGCCAGCCAGCTTTGGATCGACCATTCGCCGTGGGCGTTCCATACGTGCGGATGCAACAGCACGGCGACCCGGTACTCCTCGCGCGGCAGCTCGCCGACCAGCCGCGCCAGCAGTTCCTCCCGCCGTCCGAGCAGCGAGTCGGGTCCCCAGGTGGAGCAGGCCAGGACCAGCCGCTGATGGGCCCGGACGCGCAGGGCCTCTCGGTACAGCGCCCGCGAGGGAAGGCTCGCGGTGATGCGGTCGAAGCAGGGGTCGCCCACCACCTCCGCGGCAGGCAGTGCCTCGGGGCATTCGCGGCCGAGTCGGGTCAGCTCCTCCTGATGCGCCAGCACAAGCGTCTCGGGAACCAGCGCACCGTCCCGGACGAGCCGCTGCCTGCTGAGGCCGTACACCCCTCGCTGCGCCACCCGGTGGCCCCGGTTCGCCCCAGGGACGATCTTGTTGTGCCCGGCGCCGTGCGGGAGCACGATCACGGGAGCGTGCAGTTCGTGGAGGCTGCCGTGGCCCGCGGCCAGCGCGAGGTCGAACGGCGTCTGCACCGCCTGGCTCCACGGCAGCACCAGCCCCTTGAGCCCGTTCAGGAAGGCTGCCACACCGTTGCTGAACACGTCGGGCGCCGCGGTGAACACCACTTGCACTCGGGAGTCGCCCTCCAGCAGCCGGACCGCGTCGAGCAGCCGCCGCCCGGCGGTCACGGTGTGCACCACCGCCAGGACCCTCCTGCGGATCCGGCATGTGGCCCAGCGCTCGACGTCCAGGCGCACCGGCACGTGAGGCCCGTGCACTCCTTGTAAAACCACGTTCATCGAGGTCAATCCCCCCGGTTCCCTACTCCGGACCGGTTGTTCGGTCCCGTCGGCGGCGACGTTCCTCTGTCGCCACAACGTCGCTGCCCTCCGGGGTGGATGGCCGACTTGCAGGAATCCTGCACTCCACGTGTGGGAAATGACCATGGCGCATGTGCGCCCCGTCGCGCACCCGTGCGCCTCTGTCCGCTACCCCCGGGTGGACGGCAACAGTAAATTGAGTGTCACGCGAAGGTGCGGGCGCTGCCGGAGGCGGCAGGAAGTAGCACACCCATCGGGGGCGATGGTGGAACTTCTTGCTCTGGGACCCCTTGAACTATGGCATCACGATCGACAACACGCACTCGGCTCGGTGAAAGAACGGTGCGTGCTGGCCGTACTGATCCATGCCCGGGGTGAGCCGGTCACGGCCGAAACGCTGATGGACCGGGTCTGGGACGGACACCCGCCCCGGACGGCCCTGGACACGCTGCACAGCTATCTGTCACGGCTGCGCGGACGCCTCAACAGGGCCGTCGGCGATCTCGCCGAGGTGAAACGCCCCTCCCCCGGG
This sequence comes from Streptomyces sp. NPDC028305, assembly GCF_055569495.1. Lineage (NCBI taxonomy): Bacteria > Bacillati > Actinomycetota > Actinomycetes > Kitasatosporales > Streptomycetaceae > Streptomyces > Streptomyces sp. NPDC028305. The sequence goes on along the minus strand of NZ_JBVHTN010000008.1, from coordinate 177,479 downwards.
CTCTACCAGCTCCGGGCCGCCCCGGACGCCATCGACCTGCTGCGCTTCCAGAAGCTCCGTACGGAAGCGAGGGCGGCCGCTGAGCGGAGTGAGCGGGGGCGGGCCATTCGCCTGCTCCGCACCACTGAAGCCCTGTGGCGTGGTGAACCGTTGACGGAGTTCGGCTGCGCCTGGGCGGCCTCGGCCCGCGCCCGGCTCATCGAGGACCACCGCCTGGTGCGGGAGGAACGAATCCGCCTGGAGCTGGAGTTGGGGCGGCACGCGGATCTCGTGGGCGAACTCCAGGAACTCGCCGCACAGAATCCTCTCGCGCAGAAGGTGATCTGCTCCCTCATGCTGGCGCTCTACCGCTGCGGACGGCACGACGAGTCGCTCGCCCTGTACCTGACCACACGCCGGCTTCTGAAGAACGGGCAGGGAATCGAGCCAGGATTGGAGCTCCGGGAGCTCCATGAGCGCATCCTCAAGCAAGATCGTGCCCTCTTGGAGACACACCGCGATACCGAAGCGGATACCGCCGCGGCCCCCAACAATCTTCCGCGCGTCACCCGGGATTTCACGGGACGCGCAGCCGAACTGCGCATCCTGCTCGCGGACCAGGCCTCCTCGGACAGCGGCACGGCCTCCCTGCCCCTCACCGTCATCCACGGCATGCCCGGGGTCGGCAAGACCGCGCTGGCCCTTCGCGCGGGGTACGAGTTGCGTACAACCTACCCCGACGGGATGTTCTACCTCGATCTGCACGCGTACAGCGACCGCCCGCCGCACGACCCCGCGGAGGCGCTGGCGGCCCTGCTCCAGGCATCCGAATCGCCCGGGCCGCTCCCCGATTCCATCGACGAGCGGGCTGCCAAATGGCGACAGTGGACGGCGCGCCGCCGCGTGCTCGTGATCCTCGACAACGCCCGGGACTCCGCGCAGGTGTTGCCCCTGCTGCCCGGCGCTCCCACCTGCCGGGTGATCGTGACCAGCCGGAACCGGCTCGCCGGGCTGGACGGTGCCACCTCGCTGTTCCTGGACGTGCTGTCGCAGGCGGAGGCCGCCGCCCTCTTCACCCGCATCGCGGGCCGTGCCCGCCTGTCCGTCGACGCCACGGCGCTCAGAGACGTCGTCGCGGCCTGCGGCTGCCACCCCCTCGCCCTCCAGTGGCTCGCCAGCCGGTTCCGGCACCGGGACTCCTGGGACCTCCACCACCTCCTCGACCGGCTGACCCAGGCCGCGGACCCCCTGGAGGAATTCGACGACGCGGTCGCGTCGGCCTTTCGGTTCTCCTACGCCGAGCTCAGCGGTCCGGCACAACGGCTGTTCCGCCTCCTCGCCCTGCACCCGGGCCCCGACATCACCCTCCACGCCGCGATCGCGCTCACCGGGCCGGACGCCGCGCCGGTCCGCAAGAGCTTGGAGGCGCTGTTGGACGGCCACCTGCTGGAAGAGCCCATCCGCGACCGCTACCGGTTCCATGACCTCGGCCGCGCCTTCGGCCTCCAGATCTGCTCCGAGGTGGAGTCGGAAGCCGTCCGCCGCCAAGCGGTCGACCGGCTCTTCGACTACTACCTCACCGCCACCCACCGTGCCGCCCACCTCGCCCATCCGTCCCGTCACCCACTGCCCCTGCCACCGGAGCGGGAGTACACGGACGCGCCCCGGTTCACCGACGCGGACGAGGCGACGGTGTGGCTCTCCCTGGAACGCGCCAACCTCCTGGCCGTCGCCCGCGTGTCCGCCGCCGAGTCACCGAGCCATGCCGCGCTCTTCCCGCACGCCCTGGCCACCTCGCTCAAGCTGTGGGGCACCTGGGGCATCGCCTCCGAGCTCTACGACGCGGCGGTGTCCGCCCTCCGCTCACGAGGCGACCGGGCGGCGCTCGCCCGAACCCTCGTGGAGCGCGCGGAGGTGTCGGCGCAGCGACAGCACGACGAAGCCCAGCAGTGCGCGACGGAAGCCCTCGCTCTCTTCCAGGAGTTCGACGATCCACACGGCTGCGCCGACGCCCTCCTCCAGCAGGGTCGCGCCCACCTGGCCGGGGGCCGCGGAGATATCGCCCTGCGCACGCTCGACGAGGCATTGGCGGTGTACCGGACGGTCGGCGATCGGTCGGGAGAGGCGGAATGCCTCAACGTGCAGGGGGCGGCGCTGTATTACGCGGGTCGCTACGGCGACGCCCTCCAGAATGTCCGGGCCATGCTCTCCCTGTACGAGGCGCTTCAGGACGAGGCCGGGCAGGTGAAGGCTCTCAACAATTTGGGGGAATACGAATTCCACCAGGGCCGCTACGACGAAGCCCGCCACTACTACGAGCGCTCATTGGCACTCGCCCAGCGGCGAGGCGCCCGCCAGGAATTGGCCATCCTGGACACCAACCTGGGCGCCGTCTTCCAGGCGACCGGGCGGACGGATCGAGCGCTCGCCTGCTTTCAGCGCGCACTCGACAGCCACCGGGCCGGCCACGACGCCCTGGGCGAGGTGAACGTGCTGATCAGCATGGGCACGGCGTACGCCGCGACAAAACGCGGACGCGAGGCCCTGCTGCACTTCACCATGGCCGAAGAAGTGGCGCGCGGCATCGACAACGCTTACGAGCGCCAGCGCGCATTGCTCGGGATGGCCGATGTCCAGCGGGAGTCGGGCCGGCTCGGCGATGCCCTGACACTCTTCGAACAAGCCCTGGACATCGCCCGAACCGCCGACTTCCCCCTCGGCTCCGCACACGCGCTCGCCGGGCTCACACGCACCGCCCTGCTGTTGGGCCACGTCGAACGGGCCCGCCGGTATGGCGATCAGGCGATCGCTCTGTACCGAAGTCTCGAAGCCGAGACGGAGGCGGAAACACTCCGGTCTCTCCTCGCGAACCAGGGCTTGACCGGCTCCTGAAGGCATACAGGAGCCGGTTTCACCGGGCCGGAAGCCAGGTCAGGCACTCATGCGGCCACCAGGCGGCTGCCCGCTCCGGGCGGCGTCACCCACATCCACTGCGACTCTCTGGCCTGCACAGTCGTCGACTGGCCGGCCGGGCTCGCGCCATCCACGCTCAGCGCGATGGCTCCTATGGCGAGCGCGGCAACAACAGCGGCTGCGGCTGCGACGGATTTGAGAGTGCGATGCACCAAGACCTCTGTAAAAGTTGGGGATTTGACACTCGGTCACATGACCGGCGGTCCTTGATCGACTCTACACCTTCACCCCGAAGCCGATCACCCAAGCGCCTTTCGCACATTGCTCCGCAACACATCCAGATCGTCGCGGACCGCCTGGTAGTTGCCCTTGTTCCGCTCGATGTCGGCACGCTGACGCTTGGCAAGGGCGGCCCACCACACGCCGAGGGTGTTCTGCTCTCGCTTGCACTCGACGTCGGCAACGGCCGTGGCCACCTCCCGCCGGGTGTGCCGGGTGTTGCCGTCCTTGTCTCGCATCCACCCCTTGTCGCTGTACGCGGCCATCGGATCCGCGAACCGCTTGCCGCCCTTGTCCACGACGCACGCCGACCAGGTGGCGAGAGCCCGGCGCACCCGCTGGTCCTTCCCCACCGCCTTCCGCAGGGCGGCATCGTGCCCGGAGGGAAAGGTCCACATGCGTCTGGAGTCCGCGACACCCTTGAGCAGTTGCCCGTTGGCCTTGTCCGAGCATCCCCGCTCGCGGGACTTGCCCTCGCTCGGTATGGCTCCGTTACCGGACATGCCGTACAGGGCCGCGAACTCCGCTTGGGTCATCGCCCGTCCGGTCGGCTCCAAGGACTTACGGGGCCTCGGCTCCCAGCCGTAGCCCCAGCGCTTGGCGTGGTCGAGGTCGAATGCGCCCAGCGATGTCGGCATGGCGCTGACGACGAGCGTCACTCCCGGGGTGGAAGGGGTCAGAGGCTTGGGGTCGGCGGGGAAGTCGGTGAATCCGAGGCGGATCATGCACCGCTGGGCCAGAAGGCGCTGCGCCTTGCCGAACCTCCTGCTCTCCTCGGTGTCGAGCCGGTAACTGTCGAGCGGGAGGTCCGGCAGGTCCTTCTCCTCCTTGACCTCCGGCACCCCCTTCACACCGGGGGGCCCGGGCACGTCCCCGCCGGAGCCGCAGCCCGCCACCGCCACCGCCACCGCGGCCAGCAGGGCGGCGGCCCATCGCCGCGTATGACTCGACACCCGCGCAACCATCGAACACCCTCCCCGTAGCCCCCGCCCAAGGGGTCGGACCCTACCGTCCCGTCGCGTCGGCGACGAAGGCGGCCCGGCGGGAAGATCCGGCCGCATGCCGTAGTTAGTAGAAGCGTGAACGACATGGCTGCGGTGCGCGAGGTGGACGTCGTGGTGATCGGCGCCGGGCAGGCCGGGCTGTCCAGCGCCTATCACCTGCGGCGGGCCGGGTACGAGCCGGGCACCGGCTTTGTGGCGCTCGACCACTCCCCCGGCCCGGGTGGCGCCTGGCAGTTCCGCTGGCCCTCGCTGACGTACGGCAAGGTGCACGGGATGTACGACCTGCCGGGCATGCGGCTGACCGGCGCGGACGACGGCCGGCCGTCGTCCGAGGTCATCACGGAGTACTTCACCCGCTATGAGTCCGCTTTCGATCTGCGGATCGTCCGCCCGGCCGATGTCGCGGCGGTACGCGAGGGGGACGGCGGGCGGCTCCGGGTGGAGAGCTCGGCCGGCGTGTGGTCCACGCGCGCGCTGATCAACGCGACCGGCACCTGGGACCGCCCGTTCTGGCCCCGCTACCCCGGGCAGGCCACGTTCCGCGGGCGGCAGCTGCACACCGCCCAGTACCCGGGACCGGAGGCGTTCGCGGGGCAGCGGGTGATCGTCGTCGGGGGCGGGGCCTCCGGTGTGCAGCACCTACTCGAGATCGCCGAGGTGGCCGCGGAGACCACCTGGGTGACGCGCCGGCCGCCCGTCTTCCGCTCCGGGCCTTTTGGTGAGGAGCAGGGGCGGGCGGCCGTGGCGATGGTGGAGGAGCGGGTGCGGCGCGGGCTGCCGCCGCTGAGCGTGGTGTCCGTGACCGGGCTGCCCATGACCGAGGCGATGGAGCGGGCCCGTGAGAAGGGGGTGCTGGACCGGCAGCCGATGTTCGAGCGGATCACCCCGGACGGGGCGGTCTGGGCGGACGGCCGGTCCGTGCATGCCGACGTGATCCTGTGGGCCACGGGCTTTCGCGCCGCCATCGACCACCTCGCCCCGCTGAGGCTGCGGGAGCCGGGAGGCGGGATCGCGGTCGAGGGAACGAGGGCGCTCCGTGACCCCCGTGTCCACCTGGTCGGCTACGGCCCGTCGGCCAGCACGGTCGGCGCCAACCGGGCCGGGCGGGCCGCCGTACACGAGATCCGGGAGCTGCTCGCGGCCGCTCCCGGGAGCGCCCCCGCACTGGTCTCGTCGGTCTGAGAGGGCGCCCTACGCCCCGCGGCCGGGGCGGCCGTGGACCGCGAAGGTCGAGTCGCGGACCACCAGCTCCGGCTGGAGGACGATGCGCCGGTGCCGGTGGGCGTCCGCGTCCTCGCCGGTCTCGTCGATCAGCAGTTCCGCCGCCGTACGCCCCATCCGGAACGCGGGCTGACGTACGGACGTCAGCGGCACCGCTGCCGCCGAGGCGAACTCGATGTCGTCGTAGCCCACCAGCGCCACATCGCCCGGCACCGAGACCCCGGCCGAGAAGAGCGCCTGGAGCACCCCCAGGGCCAGCAGGTCGTTGGCGCAGAAGACGGCCGTCGGCCGCGGCGACATCCCCAGCAGCCGCGCCCCCGCGTCGCGCCCCGCCGCCACATCGAGCCGCTCGGCCTCGATGTGGACCAGCTCCTCCCGCTCCATGTCCTCCTCGGCGAGCGCCGTGAGCATGCCCTCGTACCGGTGCTGGCACTGGGGCAGCTGCATCGGGCCGCTGACGTAGGCCAGGGCGCGGTGTCCCTGCGCGAGCAGATGACGGCCGGCGAGGGCGCCGCCCTCGACGTCGTCCACGGACACCGAACAGGCCTCGTCGTCCGGGACCTCACGGTCCACGAACACGTAAGGGATGTCGTGGCGGCGGAAGTTCCGCAGATTGCGCCCGGTGGCGTCGGCAGGGGTCACCAGGACCCCGCGCACCCGCTGTTCGGCGAACAGGGAGAGGTAGTCGGCCTCCTCGTCGGAGCTCTGGGCGCTGTTGCACACCATCACCCCCAGCCCCTCCTCGCGCGCCGCCCGCTCCGCACCGCTCGCCACATCCACGAAGAACGGATTGGCCATGTCCAGCACCAGCAGCGAAATGATCCGGCTGCGCCCCGCCCGCAACTGCCGCGCCGACTCGCTGCGCACATACCCCAGCCGCTCGATCGCGGCGTGCACCCGGTCGCGGGTGGCCTCGGCGACCATTTCCGGCCGGTTGATCACATTGGAGACCGTGCCGACCGATACGCCCGCCTGCCGCGCGACGTCCTTGATCCCTACCATGCGTCCCACGACCTTCGACCCGCCCGCCTTTCCGCGGCCGGTAGCGGCCGCGGGACCCATGCTATGGCGTCCGGGGCGGGTTCTTCCCGCACCACCCCAGGGGGCGGGGGCGGAAGCCCGGCCGCGCCCGGTGTCTCGACGTCATCCCTACCGCGCCTCCGCCAGCCGCCCCCGTGCGGCGGCCTGGATCCGGGAGGGCCCGAGCCCCCACTGGAGGGTGCGTCCGACGGCCGTCGCCAGGGGCCGGTCCCAGCCGGTGCGGACGGGGGCCGGGCGGTGGATGCCGAGTTCGGTGCGGGCCCAGTCGGGGAGGAGTCCGACCGAGGCGTTCGTGAGCAGGCCTACGACCAGCCGCTCCCGTCGTGTGCGTCCGAAGCGGCGGAGGAACAGTACCGAGTCCAACGCGGCCGGGGTGGCGTGGAGTTGGGGGCGGAGGCGGGCCAGGTAGCGCTCGGCTTCGAGGGACGTGCGCGGTACGTTCCGTGCGCCCAACGCCTCGGCCATGGGGGCGGCTTGGCGGTAATAGGCGTCGCACTCGGCGGGGGTCAGCCGGAGCGGCCGGGGTGCGTAGGTCTGGTGGCCGGCGAGGAAGCTGCGTACCTCGGCGGTGTGCACCCAGGTGAGCAGGTCGGGGTCGTCCGCGCGGTACGGCCGGCCGTCGGGGGCGGTGCCGTGCACCCGGGTGTGGATCCGCCGGACGAGGTCGATCACCTCGCGGGCGGCGGCCGAGGAGCCGAAGGTGGTCGTGGTGATGAACCGTACGGTTCCGTTCAGCCGCCCGACCGGATCGGCGCGGAAGTCGGAGTGCTGGTCGACCCCCGCCATGGCCAGCGGATGCAGCGACTGGAGCATGAGCGCGGCGAACCCGCCGGTGAGCATCCCGGTGGCCTGCCCGTGCACCCGCCACACCGGGTCCCCCGGCGCGATCCCGAACAGCCCGGGATCACCGGGCGGCCCCGCGTACCGCTCCAGCTTGAGATCCCCGCCGTGCATGGTCGCCGTGAGTTCCGCCGCGATCCGTTCCCGCAGTCCCACCAGCACCTCCAGGATCCGTGTCCCTCAGCCGAGGGTACCGATCCGCCCGGCGAGCACGGCCACGAGGATGAGCAGTCCGCACAGGGGGTTGGTGGCGAACGCCCGCCCGCAGGCTCCGACGTCCGCCGGGTCGGCCCGCCATACCTGCCATCCCAACTGCCCCGCGACCACGCACAGTCCGGGCCAGTACAGCGGCCCGAGCCCGGCCACGACGCCGAACCAGGCGAGCAGCACCACACACCCCGCGTACACGCCGCCCACCAGCACCCGGCTACGGCACCCCAGCAGCACGGCGGCCGACCGCACCCCGGCCCGCACATCGGCTTCCCGGTCCTGGCAGGCGTAGATCACGTCCGTCCCCACGGCCCAGCAGATCAGCGCCCCGTACAGCACCCCGCCCCCGAGCCCGAGCCCTCCGGTGAGCAGGCCGTACACCAGCGGCAACGTCCAGTTGATGGTGATCCCCAGCCACACATGCGGCCAGTGGGTGACCCGCTTCATATACGGATACACCGCCGCGAGGGGCGCCCCGGCCGCCGCCCACACCACGGCCTCCACGCTCCAGAACCCCATCACCAGCGGAGCGGCGGCCCCCACCACGACACACAGCACCAGTGCCCGCCCGGCCGCCAGCCGCCCGGAGGCGACGGGCCGCCCCGCCGTACGCGGCACCTGCGCGTCGAACCGCGCGTCCAGCACATCGTTGAGCCCGCAGGCGGCTCCTCTCGACAGCACCCCGTAGACCAGGAGCAGCAGCCCGAGCAGGCCCCCGTCCCGGGGCCCGGCGATCGCTCCCAGGGCGATCCATCCGGGCACCACCAGCAGCCAGGCCCCCACCGGCCGGTCCAGCCGCAGTAACTCCAGATACGGCCGCACCCCGGCGGGGGCCCGCCCCACCAACCGGGCGGCACGGCCTTGGGCCGGGACGTGAGTCGAGACGTGGGCCGGGGCTTGTGAGGCGACGGTCATACCGATTCATGTCCCTTTCCAGGGGGATTGCACGCCGATCGGCCCAACCTAACGCCGGCCAGGGCGAGTTACCCGCCTTTCCAGGGAGACACGCTCCGCGGTCGTCACGACCCGCGGCAACTCCTGGGCGCAGCCCTCCGTGGAGCCGCTCGCGCTCACGCGCAGCGCGCGCCCCGAGGTGTCGGCGCTGTCGCTCAGGCAGTAGCCACTGACGCTCTGGAACATGACGTCGGCGGGGCTGTCGCCGCCGCGCTGGGCGGTGAAGTGGTCGAACTTCAGCCCGCTGCCGGTGTTGGCGATGACCGCCGGGCGGCCGTCGTCGGCGGCGAACCGCACCGAGCTGTCGGTGAAGGTGACGCGGTCCGCGTTGTGGAGGTACCAGCCGAAGGCCGGACGGGTGCCGATGCTCTTGGGGTTGTACTCCTTGGCGTCGTTGCTGGGCACGCCGGTGGACATGGTGTCGTTGCCGCCGGGGACGGTCAGATCGACCTTGTTGAAGGTGATGTCCGTGATGTGGTTCGCGCCCGACTCACCCCACAGGGTGGGGCTGAAGGAGGGGCTGTTGCCCGTTCCGGTGATGTTGTCGTACGTGACGTTGCTGATGTGGCCGACGCCCGGGTTGTTGCCGCAGCGCTTTCTCGTCCCGATCTTCAGCATGATGGGCGAGTGGACGCCGGTCATCGTGATGTCGCGGTAGTGGACGTCCGAGATGTTGGAGCCGTCCATGGACACCATGCCGAGGCCGGACTTGTCGGCACCGGTGATGGCGATGTCCCGGAAGTCGTAGTCGGTGAAGTCGCCGCAGGTCTCGGAGCCGAACATCAGGGCGTTGCAGCACTTCGCGGACAGCTTGCTGTCCCGCACCTTCACATGGCCGTTGGGGAGCTTGGCGCCGAGGGCGTAGTCGCTCTTGAAGACGAGCGCGTCGTCGTTGGCGGCGATATCGGCGTCTGTGACGGTGACATTGGTGGTGCTGATGATGTTCCAGCCGTCGCGGTCGCTCGCGGTGTCGATGGTGAGGTGGTCGGAGGTCACGTCGTCGCAGCCGTTGATGAGGGCCGCGAAGTGGCCGCCGCGCCGCAGGGTGATGCCGCTGAGGGTCAGGCCCTTGCAGCGGGTCAGCGAGATGATCTTGTCGGCCTCGCCGGAGTCGGGGTTGCCGGTGATGAGGTTTCCGGCGCCGTCGATGGTGCCGGAGCCGGTGAAGCCGATGTTGGTGAGCTTGTCGCCGTAGAACATCGCGTTGTGGAAGTGGCTGTGTCCGTAGTCCTGGTAGTCGTCGTTCGGGTTGGCCTCCGGCTTGTCGTAGGTGTCCGCGCTGGACCCCAGGATGGTGGCCCCGGAGTCCAGCTGGAGGGTCACATCGCTCTTCAGGTGGACCGTGTTCTTGGACTTGTACTGCCCGGAGGGGAATTCCACGATCCCGCCGCCGGCGGCGTTGGCGGCGTTGATGGCCTTCTCGATCGCGCCGGTGTCGTTCGTCGAGCCGTCGGCCTTCGCGCCGTAGTCCTTGACGTCGAAGGTGGCGGCCCGGCCGGCGGCCGGGGCGGCCAGTGTGGGGGCCTGTGTCAGCCCGAAGACGATCGCGAGCACGAACACCGCTAACGCGGCGATTCTCTTCACCGTTCTCTCTCCTTCGCGTATCGGCCTTGATCGCTCATAGCGGCAGATCCGATGTATCCGAAGGCTGAACCATGATCCCTGCTATCCAGTGAGCCAAAGACGGTGGCGCGGTGCGGATAGATCGGATCTCTCACTCGGAATGTAACAGGCGCAGAGGAGCTGTCAATGGGCCGGGCGCAGCCACGCGCGTTCAGCGCAGCCGCGCCAGGCTCGATCCCCGGACCACGAGTTCGGGCTGGAGCACGATCCGCTGATGCCGGTGTGCGCCCGCCGCCTGCCCCGTCTCCTCGATCAGCAACTCCGCCGCCGTACGCCCCATCCGGAACGCGGGCTGCCGTACGGACGTCAGGGGCACCGCGGCCGCCGCCGCGAACTCGATGTCGTCGTAGCCCACCAGCGCCACATCCCCCGGCACCGACACCCCGGCTCCGTACAGCGCCTGCAACACCCCCAGCGCCAGCAGATCGTTGGCGCAGAAGACGGCCGTCGGCCGCGGCGACATCCCCAGCAGCCGCGCCCCCGCGTCCCGCCCCGCCGCCACATCCAGCCGCTCGACCTCCACATGGCGCAGCGCCGTCTCGCCCAGGCCTGTCTCGCGCAGGGCTTGCAGCGCGCCGGTGCGGCGGTCGTGGCACTGGGCGAGCTGCATGGGGCCGCTGACATACGCGATGGAGCGGTGGCCCTGGTCGAGGAGGTGGCGGGCGGCGAGGGCGCCGCCGGTGACATCGTCGACCGAGACCGAGCAGCCCTCCGCGCTGGGCACCAGCCGGTCGACGAAGACGAACGGGATGCCGTGCCGCCGGAACGACTCCAGGTTCCGTCCGCTGATGTCCGCCGGGGTGACCAGGACGCCGCGCACCCGCTGCTCGGAGAAGAGCCCCAGATACTCGGCCTCCTCCTCGGGGCTCTGGGCGCTGTTGCACACCATCACCCCCAGCCCCGCCTCGCGCGCCGCCCGCTCCGCACCGCTCGCCACATCCACGAAGAACGGGTTCGCCATGTCCAGCACCAGCAGCGAAATGATCCGGCTGCGCCCCGCCCGCAACTGCCGCGCCGACTCGCTGCGCACATACCCCAGCCGCTCGATGGTGGCGAGCACCCGGGCCCGGGTTTCCTCCGACACCGACTCCGGACGGTTGATGACGTTGGAGACGGTGCCGACGGAGACCCCGGCCTGGCGGGCCACCTCCTTGATGCCCACCGGCCGTGCCATCAAGCGGCGACTTCCACAAGCTCCAGGCCGGTGAGATCGGCCAGGGCGCGCAGCTCGGGCAGCAGCCGGCCGGTGGCCAGCGCCCAGTGGTGGGCGACGCCGCTCGCGCTCCAGGCGTCGGTCCACTCCCCCGGGTCACAGCCGAAGTCGACGCGGGAGGTGGTGTTGCCGATCCTCAGCAGCGGGCCGCCGACCACCTCGCCCTCGGAGGCGATGATCTTGTAGCGGCCGTCCCGGGTCTGCCCCAGGCCGACCAGCGTGACCGGGCCGTGCCGCACATCGAACTCGACGGACACGCCCCAGCCGCGTTTACCGTGGTAGACACCGAGGCCCCGCAGCAGCGGCTTGCGCTCGCTGATGGCCAGGTGGCCGGGCCCGTCGTGGCCCATCTCCACCACCGCGTCCCGGAAGTTGAGCGCCTGGAGCTCGGTGAACGAGCCGCCCGCGCCGAACCGGTCGCAGATCAGCATGGCCAGCGAGGTGCGCAGCTCGTACTCGCCCGCCGCCGGAACACCGCGCGCGGTGAGCAGCGAGGAGCCGAGGATCATGCCCGCGCCCAGCTTCTCGTGGATCTCGCCGTCCAGGCCCCGGTGGTAGTACGCGAGCGAGTCCAGGTCGAAGTCGGCCACCAGCCGGTCCAGGCCGACCGCCACCCGCGCCGCCCAGGTCAGGTCCTCCTCGACGACCGAGTCGGCGAGCTCGAAGACCTCGCGGGTCTCGGCCAGCTTCGCCGCCACCTCGTCGTCCTTCACCTGCTGGACCCGCACCCGCAGATCGTCGAACTCCAGGACCTCGACATGGCCGCCGAGGTTGCCGGTGACCATGGTGAGGTCGGTGGACACGTCGTACATCCCGGGATACAGGTGTCCCATCAGCCCGTGCCGCCCGTGGCGCAGCACGGACCGCACCCCGGCGGCCCGTATCCAGCGGCCGATGCGCGCCCAGGCCCGCTCGTCCTCCAGATATCCGGACACCGAGCGGAAGGGGACCCCGACCCGTTCGAAGGCGCCCGCCATCTCCGGCAGCGGACACGCGCCGCAGTAGGCGAGCCAGGCCCCGGTGTCGAAGGAGTCGTGGTCCATGGACTCGGTGGGCTGGAGGTTGATCAGCAGCACGGGGGCGCCGCTGCGCTGGGCGATCGGCACCAGCATGGTGGCCGTCATATAGGTGGTGAGGAAGCCGACGATCAGGTCGCAGTCCGCCGCGCGGAGCTTCTCGGCGGCCTCCGCGCCCTCCTGGGCGTCCGAGATGAAGCCCACGTCGACGACTTCGGCGTCGAACTCCCGCATGCGCTCGGTCACTCGGGCCGCGGAGCGGCGCAGCTGCGGGAGCAGATCGGGGAACTGGGGCCAGTACGCCCCGAGTCCGCCCGCGACCAGCCCGATCCTCGGCTTGCGCGCGACGGCGGGGAGACGTGCGGTCATGGTGGTTCTCTCACGTTCCTTTCCTGGTGCGATCGGGGGGGGCGGGCCGGGGTGTTTCCCCCGTCCCGCCCCTCCCGGGGCTACGCGAGGTGGAAGACCTCCGTCAGGGGCTTCATCGCCTCGTCCGGCTTCGCGCCGTCCAGCGCCTCGAAGAATTCCGCCATCTCCGCCTGCCACCGGGCGTTGACATCCGTCTGCGCCATGGCCGCCTGCGCGGCCGCGAAGTCGTCCGTCTCCAGATAGCCGACCAGCAGGCCGTCCTCGCGCAGGAAGAGCGAGTAGTTGTGCCAGCCGGTGGCGGAGAGGGCGTCGAGCATCTCGGGCCACACGGCCGCGTGGCGCTCACGGTATTCGTCGAGCCGGTCCTGGCGGACCTTCAGCAGAAAGCAGACGCGCTGCATGCCGGGCCGCCTCAGAAGTCGAAGTCGTCGATGTTGCCCTTGTCGAAGACGGTGGGCGGGCCGAGGATGACCTCGCCGTCCTTGCCGATGGTGTACTCGCCGAGCTCGCCGGCCTTGAACTTCTCCCCCTCCGCGCCGGTGATCTGCCCGGACGCCAGCGCCGCGGCCGCGTACGAGCCGAGGTAGCCGAGCTTCTTCGGGTCCCACAGGGAGAACTGCTCGACGGTGCCGTCCTTGACGTACTTGCGCATCTGGTTGGGCGTGCCGAGGCCGTTGATGACGACCTTGCCCTTGTACGAGGAGTCGCTGATGTACCGCGCGGCGGCCGCGATGCCGACCGTCGTGGGCGAGATGATGCCCTTCAGGTTCGGGTAGGCCTTGAGCAGGCCCTGGGTCTCCTGGAAGGACTTCTGGTCGTCGTCGTCCCCGTAGGCCGTCTTGACCAGCTTCATGTTCTTGTACTTGGGCTTCTTCAGCTCGTCCTTCATGAACTCGATCCAGGTGTTCTGGTTGGTCGCGTTCTGAGTGGCCGAGAGAATCGCGATCTCGCCCTTGTAGTCGAGCTGTTCGGCGATGTGCTGGACCTGGCTGCGGCCGATCTCCTCCGAGCTGGCCTGGTTGATGAACAGCTGGCGGCATTCCTTGGCGGTGTCCGAGTCGTAGGCCACCACCTTGATGTCCTTCTTCATGGCCTGCTTGAGCGGGCCGCACACCGCGTTGGGGTCGTTGGCGGCGATCAGGATGGCGTCCTGGCGCTGCTGGATGAGGGTGTTGATGTACGACACCTGGGAGGAGGCGCTGGCGTCGGAGGGGCCGACCTCCTTGCCCTTGCCGCCGAACTCGTCGGCGGCCTTGATGCCCGCGTCGTCGACGATCTTCTCGTACGGGTTGTTGATCTGCTTGGGCAGGAAGGCGAGCTTGAGCCCCTTCTTCAGCGGGGCGTCGGGGTTGGCCTTCGCGTCTGTGGCCTTGGCGTCGCCACCGTTGTTGTCGGAGGAGTCCTTCTTGGTGGTGCCGCCGCACCCCGCGAGGGTGACGGCCAGGGCACAGGCCGCGGCGACAGAGGCCGCGGCGCGGCGCCGGGAAGACGTGCGAAGGAACATGGGGAAACCTTTCGGGGAAGTGTGACGTGGTGCGTCGTCAGCTCGAGGCGGTGGCGGCGGCTCTCCGGTGGCGCCACTCGCTGACGGTCGAGATCAGACGGGGGGTGAGGACGGAGGCCACCAGCAGCAGCCCGGTGACGATCACCTGGACCTCGTTGGCCACATCGTTGAGGGTCAGCAGGTTCTTCAGGATGCCGATGAGCAGCACCCCGGCGACCGCGCCGAACAGGGTGCCCTTCCCGCCGTCGAAGTCGATGCCGCCGAGCAGCACGGAGGCGATGACCAGCATCTCGAAGCCCTGGCCGTTGTCCGCCCGGGCGCTGCCGTAGCGGAGGGTGAACACCACGCCCGCGAAGGCCGAGACCAGCCCGGTGACCACGAACAGGAGGAGCTTGATGCGCTTGACGCGGATACCGGCGAAATACGCGGCGTCCTCCTGGGCGCCGATGGCGAACAGCGACCGGCCAAGACCCGTGGCGTGGAGCACCACGGCGGCCACGACGGCCAGCACGATGAACAGCGCCACCGGATAGGTGATGAAGGTGCCGGGGATGGTGGTGGTGTCCACCGCCCACTTGGCGTAGGTCTCGGGGAAGTCGGTGATGGCGTTGGAGCCGAGCACCACGGAGGCCAGCCCCCGGTAGAGGGCGAGCGTGCCGATGGTGACGGCGAGCGAGGGCAGCCCGACCTTGGTGACCAGCCAGCCGTTCAGCAGGCCACCGGCCACGCCGACCAGCAGCACCACGGGCACGATCGTCTCGAACGCCCAGCCGGAGTCCCACAGCTGCCCGGTCAGGGCGCTGCTCAGCCCCAGCATCGAGGCCACCGACAGATCCACCTGCCCGGCCACCACCAGCAGCGTCATCGGCAGCGCCATCAGCGCCACCTCGGCGATGTCGTTGAAGGCGAAGGCCAGGTTGTCACGGGCGGCGAAACCCTCGGTGGTGCCCAGCCCCGTGACGAAGACCGCCACCAGCAGCACACCGACCGCGGTGTCCCAGCGCAGCGCTCCGCGCAGCGGGCTCATCGGGCGCTCCTCTTCCTCAGCGCACGGGTCATGCGCACATTGACGATCCGGTCCACGCTGATCGCCGCCAGCAGCAGGGCGCCGGCGATGGCGTCCTCCCAGAACGAGTCGACCTTCAGCACGGACAGGGCGCTGCCGATGGTGGTGAGCAGCAGCGCGCCCAGCGCCGCGCCCCACACCGTGCCGACACCGCCGACGATGGCCACGCCGCCGACCACGACCGCGCTGACCACCGTCAGCTCCCAGCCGTGCGCGTTGTCCGCGACCACGGTGCCGAAGCGGGCCAGCCACAGCGCGCCCGCGAAACCGGCCACGGCGCCCGAGAAGACGTACGCGCCCAGCACCCGGCGGCGGATCGCCACCCCGGCCAGCCGGGCGGCCTCCGGGCTGGAGCCGATGGCGTACAGCTCGCGCCCGCTGCGGAAGCTGCGCAGGAAGTACGCGGTCGCGGCGAGCACGGCGAAGGAGATCAGCGGCAGATACGGGATACCGAGGACGCTGCCGCTGCCGAGGTCGAGCACCGGCTGCGGCACATCGGCGGCGTTGATCTGCTCGCCCTCGGCCCACCAGTAGTCGACACCCTGGATGATGTAGAGCATCCCGAGGGTCACCACCAGCGCGGGCACCTTGCCGAAGCTGACCAGCGCGCCGCTGACCAGGCCGCAGAGCGCGCCGACCGCGATGCCGAGCAGGGCCACCAGCAGCGGGCCGTGGTCCGTGCCGGACACGAACTTCCCGCAGGCGAAGGCGGAGAGCCCCACCACGGAGCCCACCGACAGGTCGATGTTGCGGGTGACCACCACCACGGACTGCCCCACCGCGAGCAGTACCAGGATCGCGGCGTTGAGCAGCAGGTCCTTGACGCCCTGGCTGTTGAGGAAGCGGGGCTCGGCGATCCAGGTGAACAGCACCAGGAGCACCAGGGCCCCGGCGATGCTGATCTCGCGGGCGCGGAAGACCGTGTCGACCAGCGACCGCGCCGACCGCCCCGCCTCGGCCTGAGCCGTGGGTTTCTCGATGGTGGCCGTCATGCCGCAGCCCTTCCCTTGCCGGTACGGCCGGTCGCCGCGGCCATGACGGATTCCTCGGTGGCCTCGGCGCGCGGGATCTCCGCGACCACGCGGCCCTCGTGCATCACCAGGACCCGGTCGGCCATGCCCAGCACCTCGGGCAGATCGGAGGAGATCATCAGCACCGCGAGCCCCTCGGCGGCCAGCGACGACAGCAGCCGGTGCACCTCGGCCTTGGTGCCGACGTCGATGCCGCGCGTCGGCTCGTCGACGATCAGCACCGAGGGATCGGTGGCCAGCCACTTCGCCAGCACGACCTTCTGCTGATTGCCGCCGGACAACACGCCGACGTGGTCGCTCAGCTTGCCGTACTTGAGCTGGAGCCGGGTGGCCCAGTCGGTGGCCCGGCCGCGCTCCAGGGCCCGCTTGACGAGCCCTCCGCTACGGATCCGGTCCAATCCCGTGAGGCCGATGTTGCGCTCGATGGACATCTCCATGACCAGCCCGCGCTGGCGCCGGTCCTCGGGTACGAGCGCGAGCCCGGCGGCCATCGCGGCGTTCGGCGAACCGGGCCGCAGCGGTGTGCCCGCCACCCGCACCTCGCCCGCGTCCGCCCGGTCCACCCCGAACACGGCCTGCGCCACCTCGGTGCGGCCCGCGCCCACCAGCCCGGCCAGCGCGACGATCTCGCCCCGGCGCACCTCGAAGGACACATCCCGGAACACGCCCTCGCGGGTCAGCCGGTGCACGGACAGCGCCGTCTCGCCGACCCGCGTGTCCTGCTTGGGATACAGCTCGTCCAGGTCCCGGCCCACCATCCGGCGCACCAGGTCGTCCTCGGTCAGGCCCTCCAGCGGCTCGGAGGCCACCCAGCGGCCGTCCCGCAACGTGGTCACCCGCTGGCACAGCCGGAAGATCTCCTCCAGCCGGTGCGAGATGAACAGCACGGCCGCGCCCTCGGCGCGCAGCGCCTCCACGACCGAGAAGAGCCGGGCGGTCTCGCTGCCGGTGAGGGCGGCGGTCGGCTCGTCCATGATCAGCACCCGGGCGTCGAAGGAGAGCGCCTTCGCGATCTCCACGATCTGCTGGTCGGCGATGGAGAGCCCGCGCGCGGGCCGGTCGGGGTCCAGCGCCACGCCGAGCCGGCTCATCAGCGCGGCCGTCGCGGAGCGCACCCCCTTGTGGTCGATCCGGCCGAGCCGCCGCCGGGGCTGACGGCCCATGAAGATGTTCTCGGCGATCGACAGGTCGGGGAAGAGCGTGGGCTCCTGGTAGATGACGGCGATGCCCACGTCACGGGCGTCCGCGGGGCCGTGGAAGACCACCGGTTCACCGTCGAGCAGCACCTGCCCGGCGTCGGGGCGGTGCACCCCGGCGAGCATCTTGATGAGCGTCGACTTGCCGGCACCGTTCTCGCCGGCGAGGGCGTGCGCCTCGCCGGGGAACAGCTCGAGCGAGACGTCCCGCAGGGCCCGGACGGCGCCGAAGGATTTGTTCACCCCCTTGAGGGCGAGGACCGGAACTCCGGTCGAAACAGCCTGGCTCACGGTGTCGGTGTCTCCTTGCTTCCCTGCGAGGGTGGCCTTCCGGCCCGGGGAAAATGAAATGTTTCAAAGTCAGTGCCGGGAAGCTAGCCCGGCGATTTGCGACCGTCAAGGGGGTATGCGCCAGGTAAATCAAGTCGTTGCCGTCCCTCTTGACGCACCGCACACCGTGGACCTACGGTCCAGTAGCTTCAGCATTGAATCGTTTTTCCACGTCAGCGACCCCACCCCAGGGGTCGCACCGCTTCTTGACGCCCGGCCGTCCACACGGCTAGCGTCTGTTGAATCGTTTCATAGTTGCCTTCGAGGAGACGCATGTCTGACCTTTCGGCCGTGAAGGCGGCCCTCAAGACCCAGGCCGTCGAGACGCCGTCATGGGCGTACGGCAACTCTGGAACCCGCTTCAAGGTCTTCGCCCAGCCCGGTGTTCCGCGCACCCCCCAGGAGAAGCTCGACGACGCCGCCCAGGTGCACGCCTTCACCGGCGTGGCCCCCACCGTCGCCCTGCACATCCCCTGGGACAAGGTGGACGACTACGCGGCGCTCGCCAAGCACGCCGAGGAGCGCGGCCTGAAGCTCGGCGCCATCAACTCCAACGTCTTCCAGGACGACGACTACAAGCTCGGCTCGGTCACCAACCCCGACCCCGAGATCCGCGGCAAGGCGCTCGCCCACCTCCTGGAGTGCGTCGACATCATGGACGCCACGGGCTCCCGCGACCTGAAGCTCTGGTTCTCCGACGGCACCAACTACCCCGGCCAGGACGACATCGCCGCCCGCCAGGACCGCCTCGCGGAGGCCCTCCAGGCCGTCTACGAGCGGCTGGGCGAAGACCAGCGGCTGCTGCTGGAGTACAAGTTCTTCGAGCCCGCCTTCTACACCACCGACGTCCCCGACTGGGGCACGGCCTACGCCCACTGCCTCAAGCTCGGCCCCAAGGCTCAGGTCTGCGTGGACACCGGCCACCACGCGCCCGGCACCAACATCGAGTTCATCGTGGCGCTGCTGCTGCGGGAGGGGAAGCTCGGCGCGTTCGACTTCAACTCCCGCTTCTACGCGGACGACGACCTCATGGTCGGCGCGGCGGACCCCTTCCAGCTTTTCCGCATCATGTACGAGGTGGTCCGCGGCGGCGGCCTCGACTCGGGCGTCGCGTTCATGCTGGACCAGTGCCACAACATCGAGCCGAAGATCCCGGCGATCATCCGCTCGGTGATGAACGTGCAGGAAGCGACGGCGAAGGCCCTCCTCGTCGACCGGGACGCGCTGGCCGCCGCCCAGGCCTCCGGCGATGTCCTCGGCTCCAACGCGGTGCTGATGGACGCGTACAACACCGACGTGCGGCCGCTACTCGCGGAGGTCCGCGAGGAGTTGGGGATCGACCCCGATCCCATGGCCGCGTACAAGGCCTCCGGGTGGGCGGAGCGGATCGTGGCGGAGCGGGTGGGTGGGACGCAGGCGGGCTGGGGCGCGTAGCGCCTGGCGGCGGGCTTTGTTCCCCACCCCGCCCCTTCCCGAACCATGGGGCTCCGCCCCCTGGACCCCGGCCATCACCGGGGCGCCGTCCCGGCCAGGCACGGGGGCTCCGCCCCACGGCCCCGGCGGGCGGTGGCAGGAGGGCTCCGGCCGACGGCCAGGGCTCCGAACCGCCGCTGGGGAGCCGCCGCCAACGGGCCGGGCGGGCCGAGCGCGGGGACGGGCACCCAGCCACCGCCGGGAGAACCCCAGGCGGGTCCATGTGGCGGGGCTGTGCCCCTGGACCCCGGCCATCACCGGGGCGCCGTCCCGGCCAGGCACGGGGGCTCCGCCCCACGGCCCTGGCTGGGAGAGCCCCAGGCGGAGCCGGGGCGCGCCGCACCGGAGGCCTGGTTGCCCGGACCCGCCACTGGCGGGCAGTGGCACGAGAGCTCCGGCCAGGACCGCCAGGCCCGGCGGTGGCTCCGCGCCATCCCGCGGAACCACCACCGGGAGAACCCAGGCGGGACCGGGGCACGCCGCACCGGAGGCCTGGTTGCCCGGACCCGCCACTGGCGGGCGGCGGCACGAGAGCTCCGGCCGGGACCGGGGGCTTCGGGCCGTCCCTGGGAGCCACCGCGGGGAGAACCCCAGGCGGGGCGGGCGCGGACCTGGCCGGGAATGTACGACCCCGCCGTGGCGGGGATCGGCCGACTTCATCAACCACACGAAGAGGAAGAACATGACCGCAGAACTGCACCCCGAAGCGGCCACCCTGCTGGAGCGATCGCACCGCCTCGGGGCGGACCCCCGGAACACCAACTACGCGGGCGGGAACACCTCCGCCAAGGGCACCGCGACCGACCCGGTGACCGGGCAGGATGTCGACCTCATGTGGGTGAAGGGCTCCGGGGGCGACCTGGGGACCCTGACCGAGGCCGGGCTCGCCGCGCTGCGGCTGGACCGGTTGCGGGCGCTGACCGAGGTCTACCCAGGGGTGGATCGCGAGGACGAGATGGTCGCCGCGTTCGACTTCTGCCTGCACGGCAAGGGCGGCGCCGCGCCGTCCATCGACACCGCCATGCACGGCCTGGTCAACGCCGCCCATGTCGACCATCTGCACCCTGACTCCGGCATCGCGCTCGCGTGTGCCGCCGACGGCGAGGCGCTCACCAAGGAGTGTTTCGGCAACCAGGTCGTATGGGTTCCCTGGCGCCGCCCCGGGTTCCAGCTCGGCCTGGACATCGCCGCCATCAAGAAGGCCAACCCCGAGGCCATCGGCTGCATCCTCGGCGGTCATGGCATCACCGCCTGGGGCGACACCTCCGACGAGTGCGAGGCCAACTCGCTCCGTATCATCCGCACCGCCGAGCAGTTCCTCGCCGAGCGCGGCAAGGCGGACCCCTTCGGCCCCGCCATCTCCGGCTACGAGCCCCTGCCCGAGGCCGAGCGCCGCGCCCGCGCCGCCGCGCTCGCCCCCGTCCTCCGTGGCCTCGCCTCCACGGACCGCCCGCAGGTCGGCCACTACAACGACAGCGCCCCCGTCCTCGACTTCGTCTCCCGCGCCGAACACCCACGGCTGGCCGCGCTCGGCACCTCGTGCCCGGACCACTTCCTCCGTACCAAGGTCCGCCCCCTGGTCCTGGACCTCCCGCCCACGGCCCCCCTCGACGAGACGATCGCCCGTCTCAAGGAACTGCACGCCGCCTACCGCACGGACTACCAGGCGTACTACGAGCGGCACGCCACTCCCGACTCCCCCGCGATGCGCGGCGCCGACCCGGCGATCGTGCTCATCCCGGGTGTCGGGATGTTCAGCTACGGCAAGGACAAGCAGACGGCCCGGGTGGCGGGCGAGTTCTACGTCAACGCGATCAATGTGATGCGGGGCGCCGAGGCCGTATCGACGTACTCCCCCATCAAGGAGTCGGAGAAGTTCCGCATCGAGTACTGGGCGCTGGAGGAGGCCAAGCTTCAGCGGATGCCGAAGCCCAAGCCCCTGGCGACCCGTATCGCCCTGGTCACCGGCGCCGGCTCGGGCATCGGCAAGGCCATCGCGCAACGTCTGGTGGCCGAGGGCGCCTGCGTGGTCGTCGCGGACATCAACGCGGAGAACGCCGCGGCCGTAGCAGCCGACCTGGGCGGCCCCGACAAGGCCGTCCCCGTCACCGTCGACATCACCTCCGAAGACGAAATCGCCGCAGCCTTCCAAGAAGCGCTCCTGGCCTTCGGAGGCGTGGACCTCCTCGTCAACAACGCGGGGATCTCCATCTCCAAGCCTCTCCTCGAAACCACCGCCAAGGACTGGGACCTCCAGCACGACATCATGGCGCGCGGCAGCTTCCTCTCCTCCCGCGAAGCGGCCCGGGTCATGATCGACCAGGGCATGGGGGGCGACGTCATCTACATCGCCTCCAAGAACTCCGTCTTCGCGGGGCCGAACAACATCGCCTACTCCGCCACCAAGGCCGACCAGGCCCACCAGGTGCGCCTCCTGGCAGCCGAACTGGGCGCACACGGCATCCGGGTCAACGGAGTCAACCCCGACGGAGTCGTACAGGGCTCAGGAATCTTCGCGGGCGGCTGGGGCGCACAGCGCGCGGCCACATACGGCATCCCCGAGGAAGAGCTGGGCAAGTTCTACGCCCAGCGCACCCTGCTGAAGCGCGAGGTCCTGCCCGAGCACGTGGCGAACGCGGTCTTCGCGCTCACCGGGGGCGATCTGACGCACACCACCGGTCTGCACGTCCCGGTCGACGCCGGGGTCGCGGCGGCCTTCCTGCGCTGACACGCACGTGAGGGGGGCGGGGGTGCAGGGGTGGTGCCCTGGACGCTTACGCATATGTGTGGCGCCAAGTTCCGGCCCACCCCACGCTTCCGGGCACCGGCGCCGTAAATATGCGGTCCAGGGTGACAGCCCCTTAAGGCCCCGCCCCCGCCCCGTACCGAGCACCGCAACAACACCACACGAGGATCCCGTGCCACCCACTCCGCCCAAACAGAGCTTCGCCGCCGTAGACCTGGGCGCGTCCAGCGGCCGCGTCATGGTCGGCACGGTCGCCCCCGGCGCCCTCTCGCTCCAGGAGGTGCACCGCTTCCCCAACCACCCGGTCCGCATAGGCGGCACCCTGCACTGGGACATCCTCGCCCTCTACCAGGGCGTCCTGGACGGCCTGCGCGCCGCGGCCGAGGCCGCCCGGGCCGCGAACACCCGCCTGACCAGCGTCGGCATCGACAGCTGGGCCGTCGACTACGGCCTCCTCGGCGCCGACGGCGCGCTGCTGGGCAACCCCGTCCACTACCGCGACACCCGCACCGACGGTGCGGCCGAACAGGTCGCCGCCGTCCTCCCGCCCGAGGACCTGTACGCGGCCACCGGCCTCCAGCACCTCCCCTTCAACACCATCTACCAGCTGACCGCCGCCCAGGGCAGCTCGGCCCTCGCCGCCGCGCACCGCCTGCTCCTCATCCCGGACCTCATCTCGTACTGGCTGACGGGCGAGGCGGGCACCGAGCTGACCAACGCCTCCACCACCCAGCTGATCGACCCCCGCACCCGCGACTGGTCCCGGGCCGTCGCCGCCGTCGCCGACACCCTCGGCATCGACCTGTCGCTCTTCCCGCCTCTCCGCCACCCCGGCGACCCGGCGGGAGAGCTGCGCCCGGAGATCCTGTCCGCGACCGGCCTCGAAGGCCCCGTCCCCGTCACCGCCGTGGGCTCCCACGACACCGCCTCCGCCGTCGTCGGCGTCCCCGCCACCACGCCCGACTTCGCGTACATCGCCACCGGCACCTGGTCCCTGGCCGGGCTGGAGCTGAACGCCCCGGTCCTCACCGAGGCGAGCCGGCGCGCCAACTTCACCAACGAACTCGGCGTGGACGGCACGGTCCGCTATCTGCGCAACATCATGGGCCTGTGGATGCTCCAGGAGTGCCTGCGCACCTGGGAGTCCGAAGGCAGTCCCCAGGACCTGCGAACGCTCCTCGACGAGGCAGCCCGAGCAGCACCCCTCCGCTCCGTGGTCGACGCCGGAGCCCCCGAGTTCATCGCCCCGGACCGGATGCCCGACCGGATCGCGGAGGCCTGCCGCCGCACCGGCCGGCCGGTCCCCCGGACCCCCGCCGAGACCACCCGCTGTGTCCTGGACTCCCTCGCCCTGGCCCACCGCCGCGCGATCGAGGACGCCCAGCGCCTGTCCGGCCGTACCGTGCGTACCGTGCACATCGTCGGCGGCGGCGCGCACAACGCGCTGCTGTGCCGGCTGACCGCGGACGCCTGCGGGCTGCCGGTGGTCGCGGGCCCGGCGGAGGCCGCGGCGCTCGGCAATGTCCTGGTCCAGGCCCGGACCGCGGGCGTGGTCACCGGCGGCCTGCCCGAGTTGCGTGCGCTGCTTCACAGCACCCAGCCGCTGAGGCAGTATGAGCCTTCGGGTGATCAAGCGGCGTGGTCCCGGGCGGCCGCCCTCGTCGAGGGCGGGCGGGCCGAGGGCCAGGAGGAGGAACCGTGCGCGTAGCGCTCTTCATCACCTGCGTCAACGACACGCTCTATCCCCGCACCGGGCACGCCGTCGTCACCCTCCTCGAACGGCTGGGTGTCGAGGTCGGCTTCCCGCCGGGGCAGAGCTGCTGCGGGCAGGCGCAGTTCAACACCGGCTACCGCCACCAGACCGAGCCCTTGGTGCGCCGCTACGCCACCGCGTTCCAGGACTACGACTACGTGGTCACCCCCTCCGGCTCGTGCGCCGCCATGGTGCGCGACAACTACCCGAGGATCGGGGCGAAGGCGGCCGCCGAGGGCCGTGGCCAGGAGCTGACCGAGCTGGCGGCCGCGGCGGTGCCCAAGACGTACGAACTCACCGAGTTCATCACCGACGTCCTCAAGGTGACCGACGTGGGCGCGTACTACCCGCACACCGTGACGTACCACCCCACCTGCCACGGCCTGCGGATGCTGCGCCTGGGCGACCGGCCGCGCAGGCTGCTGTCGGCCGTCGAGGGTCTTGAGCTGGTCGAGTTGCCGGGCGCGGAGGAGTGCTGCGGCTTCGGCGGCACGTTCGCCGTGAAGAACACGGCGGTCTCGGCCGCGATGGGCGCCGACAAGGCGCGCAACATCACCGCGACCGGGGCCGAAGCGGTGTGCACGGTCGACAACTCGTGTCAGATGCACATCGGCGGGACGCTCGCCCGGCAGGGCTCGACGGTCCGCCCGATCCATATCGCCGAGATCCTGGCGAGCACGGAAGGAGACGTCTGGTGACCGGCACCTATCTGGGCATGCCCGCCTTCCCCGACGCGGCCGCGGTCTCGACGAAGAACACGCAGCTGCGCGCCAATCTGCGGCACGCCACGCACACCATCCGCGCCAAGCGCGCCAAGGCCGTCGCGGAGCTGGACGACTGGGGCGGGCTGCGCGCCGCGGGTGCGGCGATCAAGGACCGTACGCTGCGCCATCTCGACCACTACCTGGAGCAGTTGGAGAGCGCCGTGACCGCGGCGGGCGGCCAGGTGCACTGGGCGGCGGACGCGGACGAGGCGAACCGGATCGTCACCGAGCTGGTCCGGGCCACCGGCGAGCGCGAGGTCGTCAAGGTCAAGTCGATGGCCACGCAGGAGATCGGGCTGAACGACGCGCTCGCCACGGCGGGCATCCGCGCGTACGAGACCGATCTGGCCGAGCTGATCGTGCAGCTCGGCGACGATCTGCCGTCACACATCCTGGTGCCCGCGATCCACCGCAACCGCACCGAGATCCGGGACATCTTCACCGACCAGATGGCCCGCTGGGGCCGCCCCGCGCCGGAGGGGCTGACGGACGCCCCGGCCGATCTGGCGGAGGCGGCGCGGCTGCATCTGCGCGAGAAGTTCCTGAACGCGAAGGTCGGGATCTCGGGCGCCAACTTCATGGTGGCGGAGTCCGGCACGCTGGTCGTGGTCGAGTCCGAGGGCAACGGCCGGATGTGTCTCACGCTGCCCGAGACGCTGATCTCCGTCGTCGGCATCGAGAAGGTGGTGCCGACGTGGCAGGACCTGGAGGTGTTCCTCCAGGTGCTCCCGCGCTCCTCGACGGCGGAGCGGATGAACCCGTACACGTCCACCTGGACGGGCACCACCGACGGCGACGGCCCGCGCGTCTTCCATCTGGTGCTGCTCGACAACGGGCGCACGGACACGCTCGCGGACACCGTGGGGCGGCAGGCGCTGCGCTGCATCCGCTGCTCGGCGTGTCTCAATGTGTGCCCGGTGTACGAGCGGGCGGGCGGCCATGCCTACGGGTCGGCGTACCCGGGGCCGATCGGGGCGATCCTCACGCCGCAGCTGCGTGGCACCCAGAGCGAGCTTGACGCCTCGCTGCCGTACGCCTCGTCGCTGTGCGGCGCGTGTTACGAGGTGTGTCCGGTGGCGATCGACATCCCGGAGATCCTGGTCCATCTGCGCGAACGGGTGGTCGAGGGCGGCCCGGTGTCGGTGCACGGGACGCGGACGGTCATCAAACCGGCGAAGGGCCACGCCGCGGAGCGGGCCGCGATGCGGGCGGCGCGCTGGGCCCTGGACCACCCGGGTGTGCTGCGCGCCGGGCAGCGCCTGGCCTCCCGTACCCGCCGCTTCCATCCGCGCCGGCTGCCGGGGCCGGGGCGGGCGTGGACGGACACCCGGGAGCTGCCGGAGGTGCCGGCCGAGCCGTTCCGGGACTGGTGGCGCAGAACACGCGGCGACGAGGGCACGAGCGGCGAGGGGAAGAGGACAACGTGAGCAGCCGAGACCTGGTGCTGGCCCGTGTCCGCCGCGCGCTGGCGGACGTCCCCCGGGCCGAGCGCCCCTCCGACGCCCCCGTGGACCGCGGCTATCTGCGGGCGCACGGGGACCGGACCACTGCGCAGACCGTGGATCTGCTCGCGGAGAACCTGGCCGACTACCGGGCGATCGTGCACCGTACGGACCCGAAGGGGCTCCCGGGCCTGATCGCCCGGCTGCTGGACGGACGCGGCGCGACCAGCGTGGTCCTGCCGCCCGGGCTGCCCGACGCGTGGCTGTCGGCCGTCGACGCGCAGCGGGTGGAGCGGATCGCGGACACGCCGGAGCTGACCCCGCACGATCTGGACGCGGTCTCCAGTGTGGTCACGGGCTGCGCGGTGGCGGTGGCGGAGACGGGGACGGTGGTGCTGGACGCGGGCCCGGACCAGGGGCGCCGTCGCATCACGCTGGTGCCCGACCACCACATCTGTGTCATCCGGGTGCCCGAGCAGGTCGTGGACTCGGTACCGCAGGCCCTTGAGCGGCTCGATCCGGCGCGCCCGCTGACCTGGATCTCGGGTCCGTCCGCGACGAGCGACATCGAGCTGGACCGGGTGGAGGGGGTGCACGGCCCGCGGACACTGGAGGTCGTGCTGGTCGAGAGCTGAAACCACACGAGCAGACCGCACGAGTGAGCCACACGTTCACACCACAAGAGGATGCGCGGCGGATGCGGCCTTGCTCACATACCCGCGGTAACAGCGCTCTTGAGCGGTTTGCACCGGTGCCGTTGTCAGTGGCTGCCCGTACTCTGATCCCCATGCGTCCGACTCCTACTCACCACGAACCCGCTTTACTCACCACCTCGACCGACCAGGCGAACGAGGCGATCCGGGTGTTTCTGCTCGCGCGCGCCGGCCGGGCGCTGGGCCCCCAGGAGCGGGCCGAATACGGTCGGTTGCTGAAGGACTACACCCGGGCGCTGCGGGGAGAGGTCGGGCAGGCGGCGTGAGCCGCTGCGGCGCGCCGGGAGCGTGTCGCGGGTCACGCCCTGCGCTAGTGGCCTGAAGTACCCCTTGTGATGGAGCATCACCGTCCATAGGTTGTGAACTCGTTGTGCGCCCTGCCGCTTGACGCGGGGGTGGAGCGGCAGGGCGCCAACTCATCACGGGGGATCATGGGGGGAATGACCACGCCATGCGCACAGCGGGAAGAGTCATGCTCGGTGTGACAGCCGTCGCGGTCGTGGGCGTCGCGGGCCTCGGCGCGTACAACCTGTACACCGGGCTCACCGGGGGCAACGAAAGTCCGGGCCACGACGGCCCGGTGACCGCGTCCGAAGTGCGGACGACCGCCCATGACTTCCTCGCCGCCTGGGCGGACCGGAACGATCTACGGGCCTCGCAGCTCACCAACGACGCCGCGGCCGCCGTGGCCGCGCTGAGCGGCTACCGCAAGGACGGCCATGTGTCGAAGCTGACACTCAAGGCGGGCCGGGCGCAGGGCACTCAGGTGCCGTTCGACGTCACGGCCGACATCTCATACCAGGGCACCCGCTCCACCTGGACCTATGCCTCGGAGCTGACGGTGGTGCGCGGCAGGACGACCGGCCGCCCGCTCGTCGACTGGACACCCGCCGTGCTGCACCCGAAGCTGACGGCCGAGCGCCCGGCCCTGCGGACGGGCCTCGCCGAGACGGTGTCGGTCAAGGTGGTGGACCGCGACGGCCAGGAGCTGACGGAGGACCACTACCCCTCACTCGGCCCGGTGCTGACCCAACTCCGCAAGAGATACGGCGCCGCCACGGGGGCCAGCGGCCGGATCGAGGTGTGGGCGGCGGGCGCGAGCGGCAAGCCCGCGACCACGCTCCATGTGGTGTCCAAGGGCAAGCGGGGCACCCTGCACACCACGCTCGACGCGCGGGTGCAGAGCCGCGCCGAGGAGGCGGTCGCGAAGCGCACGGGCGCCTCGGTGGTCGCGCTCAAGCCCAGCACGGGCGAGGTGCTCGCGGTGGCCAACTCCGACCGTACGGAGTTCAATCCGGCCTTCCAGGGCGCCACCGCGCCCGGGTCGACGTTCAAGATCGTCACATCGGCGGCGCTGCTGGAGTCCGGTGAGGTCACGCCGGGCCGGGCGGTGCCCTGCCCCAAGACGATCTCGTACCAGCAGGGCATGACCTTCCACAACGTCGAGGACAGCGAGAATCCGGCCGCCACCTTCGCGCAGGACTTCGCCGCCTCCTGCAACACCGCCTTCGTCTCGCTGGCCGGCGATCTGTCCGACGGCGCCGTCGCGGACGAGGCGCGGGAAGTGTTCGGGATCGGGCTCTCCTGGCATGTGGGGGTGGAGACCTTCGACGGCTCGGTCCCGACGGGCGGCGGGGACGACAAGGCCGCCGCGCTGATCGGGCAGGGCAAGGTGCAGATGAATCCGCTCACCGTGGCCTCGGTGGCGGCCACCGCCCAAACCGGCACGTTCCGGCAGCCGGTCATCGTGCCGCGGTCCCTGATCAGCGAGAAGAAGGCGACAGCGGAGCGCAGTCTGAGCCCGGCGGCGGTCCAGCAGCTCAAGAGCATGATGCGGCTCACCGCCACGAGCGGCACGGCGGCCCGCGCGATGGCCGGGCTCACCGGGGACGTCGGGGCGAAGACGGGCTCCGCCGAGATCGACGGGCAGCCGACCACGAACGCGTGGTTCACGGCGTACCGGAACGACATGGCGGCGGCGGCCGTGGTAACGCAGGGCGGCCACGGTGGCGACGCGGCGGGCCCGGTCGTCCGGGACGTCCTCGCGTCCCACGGCTGACGGCGCCTGCGGCGGGCCTTTCCCCACGAGGGCAAGCACAGCCAGCCCGTCCGGCGCTTGAGGACACGCCCGCAGGGCGTCCCGGGGGTCTGGGGGCTTGCCCCCGGTTCGGGAAGGGGCGGGTAGGGGAAAGGCCACCCGGCCGGGGCCGACGCTTCGTACAGGGGTTGCGCGAAGGGGTTGTCCTGATGCGGCGCGCGGCCTAATGTGGCGCCGCGTCATACGGGCCGCACCACCGAGCACGGAGGACCCGGCGTTGAAGCGCACGTCCCGCGACATCCGCACCGCGAACCGCTATGACGTGCTGCGCCACATCATCGCCGAATCCCCCGTCTCCCGGCAGCAGCTGGCCGCCGCGACCGGCCTGAGCCTGGCCACGGTGGCCACTCTCGTGGGCGAGCTGCTGGACTTCGGCATGCTGGTGGAGGTCGGTTTCGAGGACTCGGACGGCGGCCGGCCGCGCGGTCTGGTCGCCGTCAACGCCTCCGGCGGCGCGCTGATCGGGGTGGACGTGGCCGAGACCTATGTTCATGTCGAGCTGTTCGACCTGGCCCTGACCGTGCTGGCCCGCGCCGACGAGGAGCTGCGCCCGGACGAGCGGGACGCGGCGCGGCTCGTGGAGCGCATCGCCGCCGCGGTGGCCGGTGTCGTGGAGCGGTCGGCGGTGGCGGCGGACCGGGTGCTGGGGGTCGGGGTCAGCATGCCGGGGCAGGTGGACCGCGAGGGCGGGGTGTCCGTCTACGCCGCCAACTGGAACTGGCACGACGTCCCGCTGCTGGGCCTGCTGGCCGAACACCTCCCCTACCCGCTCCACCTCGACAACCCGCTGCGCGCCAGCACCGTCGCCGAGCAGTGGTTCGGCGCGGCGCGCGGGCGCGGTGACGCGGTGGTGGTCAACCTGGGTACGGGCGTGGGGGCCGGGCTCGCGCTGGGCGGCGCGCTGCACCGGGGGGTGACCAACAGCGCGGGCGAGTGGGGGCACACCACCCTGGTCCTGGACGGTCGGCCGTGCCACTGCGGCAACCACGGGTGCGTGGAGACATACGTGGGCGCCCCCGCCATCATGCGCACCCTGCGCGAGCTGAGCCCCGGCAGCCCGCTGCTGCGCCCGGACGACCAGACCGCCACCATCGAGGCGCTCGGCCGGGCGCTGGCCGACGGCGATCCGGTGGCCGTTCAGGTGGTCCGGGAGACCGCCCGCTATCTCGGGGCGGCCCTGGCCGATCTGGTCAATCTGCTCAACCCGGAGGTGATCGTGCTCAGCAGCTGGGTGGCGGCCGCGCTGGGTGAGCCGCTGCTGGCCGAGGTGCGCGAGGCGGTGGCGCGGCGCGCGCTGCGCCGCCCGTTCGAGAGCGTCGAGATCGTGCTGTGCCCGATCCCGTCCAACCCCGTGAGCCTCGGGGCCGCGACGTTCGCCCTGGAGAGCTCGCTGGCGGCCATGCGGTCGAAGCACCTCCGCACGTCCTGACGCCCGCACCCCACCCCCCACACCTCGGCAAGCGCTTGCAACAGACTTCGTCCAACCCCTTGCAAAAGTCTCTCGCCCCTCGTTAACGTCCCGTGCTGGCGGCCCGGGCCAAGCGCTCGGGCCGACGCGCGCTCGGGCCTCTGGGGCGCGCGCCGACCGATCCCCTCCCACGCAGATCCCTCACCGCAGACCGAGGAGACCGATGAGCACCACCCCCGACGCCCAACTGCCGTACTACGAGGACGTGTCCCCGGGCAGCGGAGGGCTGCCGCCCCGCGCCTGGGCCCCCGGGTCCGACGCCGCGCGGCTGAGCCTGGGCGGCGACTGGGCCTTCCGGCTGTCGCCGACCGCCACCGCCGAGGACGAGTCCTTCGCCCGCCCCGACTACGACGCCTCCGGCTGGGGCACGCTCGCCGTGCCGGGCCACTGGGTACTCCAGGGCCATGGCGCGCCCATCTACACCAATGTGCTGTACCCGTTCCCGGTCGACCCGCCCCGCGTGCCGAACGAGAACCCGACCGGCGACCACCGCCGCGTCTTCGACCTGCCCGAGGACTGGCCCGCCGAGGGCGGGGCCGTGCTGCGGTTCGAGGGTGTGGAGTCCTGCGCCCGGGTCTGGCTGAACGGGCAGGAGCTGGGCGTCTTCAAGGGCAGCCGGCTGCCGCACGAGTTCGCGGTGGGCGAGCTGCTGCGACCGCGCGGCAATGTGCTGGCCGTGCGTGTCCACCAGTGGTCCTCGGGCAGTTACCTGGAGGACCAGGACCAGTGGTGGCTGCCCGGGATCTTCCGCGAGGTGACCCTGGAGCACCGTCCCGCCGACGCGGTCACCGACTTCTTCGTGCACGCATCGTACGACCACGCCTCGGGCGAGGGCACGCTGCGGGTCGACGCCGAGCCCGGCGGCCGGGTCACCGTGCCGGAGCTGGGCCTCGACCTGGCCACCGGCGAGAGCGCGACCGTGGCCGTCGAGCCGTGGACGGCCGAGACCCCGCGGCTGTACGACGCCACGCTCGCCACCGGCGGCGAGCGGGTGGCGCTGCGGGTGGGCTTCCGTACGGTCGTCGTCGAGGACGGCGTGATCAAGGTCAACGGCAAGCGGGTGCTGTTCCGCGGGGTCAACCGGCATGAGTTCCACCCCGAGACCGGCCGCACGGTGGACCTGGACACCATGCGCCAGGACCTGGTGCTGATGAAGCGGCACAACATCAACGCCGTACGCACCAGCCACTACCCGCCGCACCCCGCCCTCCTCGACCTGTGCGACGAGCTGGGCCTGTGGGTGATCGACGAGTGCGACCTGGAGACCCACGGCTTCGTCGACCTCGGCTGGCGCGGCAATCCGGTCGACGACGACCGCTGGACCCCGGCGCTGGTGGACCGGGCCCGCCGGATGGTCGAGCGCGACAAGAACCACGCGTCGGTGGTGATGTGGTCGCTGGGCAACGAGTGCGGCACCGGCCGCGGGCTGACCGCCATGGCCGACTGGATCCGCGAGCGCGACCCCTCGCGCGTGATCCACTACGAGGGCGACATGTCCTGCGCCGACACGGACGTCTACTCGCGGATGTACGCCTCGCACGAGGAGGTCGGCCAGATCGGGCAGCGGACCGAGGCCCCCTGGGCGGACGCCGAGCTGGACGCCAAGCGCCGCGGGCTCCCCTTCGTCCTCTGCGAGTACGCGCACGCCATGGGCAACGGGCCGGGCGGACTCAGCGACTACCAGCGCCTGTTCGAGGCGCACGAGCGCTGCCAGGGCGGCTTCGTCTGGGAGTGGATCGACCACGGCATCGCCAAGCGCACCGCCGAGGGCGAGCTCTTCTACGGGTACGGCGGGGACTTCGGCGAGGAGCTGCACGACGGCAACTTCGTCTGCGACGGCCTGATCTTCCCCGACCGCACCCCGTCCCCCGGTCTGATCGAGTACAAGAAGGTCATCGAACCGGTCCGGATCGAGGGCGACGGCGCGGCGGGCACGGTCCGGGTGACCAACACCCACGACTTCGCCGACCTCTCCCACCTGGCGTTCTCCTGGGCCTACGAGGTCGAGGGGATGGCGTTCGAGAGCGGCGAGCTGGCGGTTCCGCCGCTGGCCCCGGGCGAGTTCGCCGACCTCAAGCTGCCCGACCGGCCGGCGGCGGACGCCGGCGGCGAGGCGCTGTGGACCGTACGGGCGCGACTCGCGGCCGACACCGCGTGGGCGGAGGCGGGCCACGAGGTGGCGTGGGGGCAGATCCCGGCCACCTCACCCACCACGGGAACCGCTGTCGCGGAAGCCGCGCTCGCGCCGCGCCGCGAGGACGGCGCGATCGTGCTGGGCCCGGGCAGCTTCGACCCGGCCACCGGCGCGCTGGTCTCCCTGGGGGGCCTCGCGGTCACCGGGCCCCGGCTCGACCTGTGGCGCGCGCCCACCGACAACGACAACGGCGCGTCCTGGCAGCCCGACGAGCGCTACGGCCTGATCTGGCGTCAGCTCGGCCTGCACCGGCTCCACCACCGCGTCGACGCGGTGGAGTCGGCGGACGACGCGCTGACCGTGCGCACCCGCGTCGCCCCCGCGGCCACCGACGTCGGCTTCGAGGCCGTCTACCGCTGGACCGCCGACGCGGACCGGCTGCGCCTGAACGTCTCCGTCACCCCGCTGGGCGAGTGGACCTGCCCGCTGCCGCGCCTGGGCGTACGGCTCGGCGTCCCCGCGTCGCTGGGCCGGGCCGAGTGGTTCGGCGGCGGCCCCGGCGAGGCGTACCCGGACACCCACGCCGCCTCCCGGATCGGCCGGTGGGCGCTGTCGGTCGACGACATGCAGACGCCGTACGTCCGGCCGCAGGAGAACGGCGCCCGCGCCGACGTCCGCTGGGCGCGGCTGACCGGCGAGGACGGGGCCGGGATCGCGGTCGAGGGCGCGCCGCCGTTCTGGTTCACGGCGCGGCGCTGGACGACGGAGCAGCTGGACGCGGCCGAGCACACGCCGGACCTGTCCCCCTCGGCGGACACGGTGTGGGTCAACCTCGACCACGGCCAGCAGGGCATCGGCAGCCAGTCGTGCGGGCCCGGGGTGCTCCCGCAGTACCGCCTCGACGCCGCGCCCGCGGAGTTCTCCTTCACCTTCTCGAGCATCTAGGAGGGGCCGGCGCCGCACGACGGAGGGGGTCACGCGGCGCCGCGCACCGTGCCGGCACGTGGTTTCCCCGGCGTCGGGCACATGCGCAGGGGGCGCGCGGGTCATCACCCGCGCGCCCCCTGGGCGTCTGTCCACGTCCCGTTACGCCGCCCTGTTCCGCAGCGCCTCGAGCGCCTTGTCCGCGTGCACGCTCATCCGGAACTCGCTCTTGACGATCTCCAGCACCCGCCGGTCGGTGTCGATCACGAAGGTGACCCGCTTGGTGGGGACGGCCGAGATGCCACGCCTGACCCCGAACCGCTCCCGTACGGTCCCCTCCGGATCGGACAGCAGCGGATAGCCGAAGGAGTGCGTACGGGCGAACTCCGCCTGCTTGTCCACCGAGTCCGCGCTCACCCCGACCGGCTGGGCGCCGAGCGCCTTGAACTCCCCCGCGATGTCCCGGAAGTGACAGGCCTCTTTCGTGCAGCCGGGGGTGAAGGCCGCGGGATAGAAGAACAGCACCACGGGGCCGTTCTCGAGCAGCCCGCTCAGTGTGCGGGCGGCGCCGGTCTCGTCCGGCAGTTCGAAGTCCTCGACGACATCACCGATATCCATGGAGCGAGGCTACTCGGCGGCCGGAAAGCTACTCGCCCAGGGCGGCCCGCAGGGCGGCCCTGCGCTGTCGGTCGGTGCTGACCCGGTGAAGGTCGAACCCGCTCAGGGGCGGGCGGCGTTCGGCGGTCAGCGACTCACGCAGCCGGTCCACGACGGCGGCGGGGAGGCTGCCGCCGCCGAGGTCGCGCAGCAGGTCGATCGCCGTCCCGGGGTCACGGGCGGAGTCGACGGCCGCGAGCAGGGCCTCGGTCAGCTCCTCGCGGTCGACCACCCCTTCGGGCCCCACGGCCCCGGGGATGGCCAGCAGGGCGCGCGCGGCGGGCAGGAAGGTCTTCAGGGACTCCAGCAGCGGCGCGATCCGCTCGGCCAGGGGCGCGGCGCCCGCGCCCAGCCGGGAGGCCACGCCGACCGCCGACGCCCGGATCACGGGGTACTGGCTCTCCAGGCCCTGGGCCAGGACCGGGATCAGCTCGTCCGCCGCCGACTCGCCGGCGATCGCCCTGACGGCGGACGCGGCCGTCAGACAGTCGTCCAGGCCCCACTCCTCGCCGGGCACCAGCAGCTCCCGCAGTCGGGGCAGCAGCGGCTCGCCGGCCGGCCCGAGCCGCCCGGCCCGGTCCATCGCGTCGCGCTGACTGTAGAGGATGTCGTCGAGGCCGGGGCGGATCGCCTCGACCAACTGCGCGATGTCGCCGGTGAGCCGGTGCAGGGCCTCGGCGGCGGGCATGCGGTCGTAGACGGAGGCGTCCTCGGCTGCCTCGCGCAGCCGGTCCGCTGCCTCGGCAGCGGCCTCGGTGCCCGCCGCGGCGGCGGCCACCGCGTCCGGGGCGTACTGGCGCTCCTTGGGCAGCAGGGTGTACAGCTCCGGGAGGGCAGGGGCCGCCTGTGGTCCCCAGGACGCCAGCAGGGTGCACAGATACCAGGGCGCGCTGTAGTTCCGGCTGTCCGGATGGCGGATCAGGTCGCGGGCGGCGTCCAGGAGCCGGGGGTCGAAGGGCACCGACGGCTTGTCGTGGCGGCTCGAGGGCGAGATGCCGGCGGCGGTCTCCAGGGCCTCCTTGCGGTGCGGCAGATCGCGGGCGAGCAGCGGCACGGCCCTGGGGTCGCCCAGGTCGACGAGCGCCGCGAGGGCGTTGTCGGCCACTTCATCGGCGTCCTCGGCGTCGAACTCGTCCTCCGCCTCGGCGACCCGCTCGCCCGAGGCGTGGGTCAGCAGCGCGTCTGCGGCGGGGCGGCCCTCCTCGCCCAGGCGCCGCAGCTGCTCGATGGCCGTCCCGGCCACGACCAGGTCCTGATGCGTCACCAGGGACGCCAGGCGCGGGGCCAGCAGCGCCGGGGCGGCACGGAACTGGACGCACAGCGGCTCGATGGCGGCCAGCGCCCGGCGGCCGCGCGTACCGGCGCCGGGGCCCTCGGCTGCCAGGACGGCGTCCAGCAGACGGAGGGCCACGGGGAGCTCTCCGCGGTCGGCGAGCAGCTGGAGCAGCAGCTCGAAGGACTGGTCGTCGGGGTCGGTGTCCTTCCAGTCGACGGAGTCCATGTCGAACCACCGCTCGACCGGCTCGGCCTCGCTGCCCTGCCGCGCCCAAGTGATGGCGGCGGCCTCCAGCTCGTCCGTCCAGGAGGCCCCGTCGCGCACCAGGTTGAGGGCGGCCACCAGCCGGATCTCGGGGTCCCGGTCGGGGCCGAGCTCGCCCGCGGCGATCTCCGCCGCGACGTCCGGGCCGGCGATGCGGCAGGCCGACAGCAGGGCGGAGCACAGCGCGGGATCGGACTCCTCCGCCCAGCGGGCCCGTATCGCCTCTGCGGTCTCGGGGGACCGGCCGGAGCGCAGGACGATGCGGATCAGCCAGCGCTTGATGTCCTGGTCGTCGTGCGCGAGGAGGGGCAGCAGCAGCGGCACCTGCGCGGCGACGGCGGCCGTGAGTTCGTCCTGGTCGTTGCGGGGCTGGTCCTCGCCGCGTGCGACGCTGTGCAGGAGCTCGAGCAGCGCCTCCTGGTGGATCCCGGCCGCGCAGGCCCGGGCCAGGTACGGGACGACCTGCGCGGTCGCGGGGTAGGCGGGGACGCGGGAGCGCAGCGCCCCCCAGAAGGACCCGAGCGCGTCCTCGCGGACATTCTCGTCGTCCGCCGAGACCAGGGAGCGCAGCGTCCCGGCGGGGTCGGCGGCGGTGCCGCGGGAGAAGCCGATGGCGGGCCAGACCTCGTCGTCCAGCCCGGCGAGGATCGTTTCCGGTGCGTGCTGTGCCGTCATGCCTGCGATCTTGGCATGTCCGGAGGCCCGGTCCGACCGGGCCTCCGGACCGGGGCCTCAGCCGGTCTGGACGATCGGCTCCTGAAGCTCGGTCACCCACTGGGCGCGGTCATCGGGGCAGTGGAGGGAGACTTCGCGCGGGTATCCCGCCGAGCGGTAGCCGTTGGCGTCGATCCACCGCCCCAGCGCCTGGGCGGTGGGCACCACGTCGTCCATGGGGCCCCGGTGCACGACGGTGGCGGCGCGCTCGACGCCGGGCAGTTGGACGATCCGGACCTCCTCCCCCGCGCTCACCTGGGCGCCGACCGGAAACCCGGCGTGCACGGTGATCGCCCCGCCGCCCTCCGGCGCGTCCTCGTAGTAGGCGAGCCCGGGGCCCGTGGGAGTCACCCCCGCGGCGTCCAGCAGAGCGCACAGCCGGCCGAACAGCGGGCCGACGGCGGGGCCGATCTCCCCCGGCTCGAAGCTCGCCGCGGTGGCGGTCAGCTCGGCCAGGCGGAGCGGCGGCAGGCTCTTGATCACAATGTCTTCGGTGGGCATGCGTCCCTCGTTCTCAATGGTCCGGAGCCTCGCCTCCACCTGGGCCAGCCGGGCCGCCGCCTCCGCGACGGCCGATTCCAGCTCCATGCGGCGCAGCCGCAGCATCCCGCGCAGCTCCTCGGTGCCGATGTCGTCGTCGAGGAGCGCTTTGACCTGCTGGAGTGTGAAGCCCAGGTCCTTGAGCGCGATGACGCGGTTGAGCCGGGCGAGCTGCCCGGCTTCGTAGTGGCGGTACCCGCTGGCCGGGTCGGTGTGGACGGGGCGCAGCAGCCCGATGGCGTCGTAGTGACGCAACATGCGGACCGACACCCGTCCGTGCTTGGCGAACTCTCCGATGCTGAACATGACGCCTTCCAGTCCAGGGCCTCACACGGTGAGAGGGTCAAGCGTACGGAGGCGGAGGTTCCGTCGGCTCTCCGCGGAAGGGCGTCGGAAAGGCGTCGGCGCCCGGCCGTGGCCGGGCGCCGACGTCACCGCGTCACCGTGTCCCTGGGGCGTCAGTTGCCGCCGGTGACCTTGACGTAGTCGACCACCAGCTGCTGCGGGAAGGTGGTCGAGCCGTCCGGGTCGCCGGGCCAGTAGCCGCCGACCGCGAGGTTGAGGATGAGGTAGAAGGAGTGGTCGAACACCCAGCGGTTGCCGTTCAGATCGGCCGGGGTGCGGGTCTGGTAGACATTGCCGTCCACGGACCAGGTGATCTTGTTGGGCGACCAGTCGACCGCGAAGGTGTGGAAGCCGTCGGCGAACTTCTGCCCGTTCGGCAGGGTGTAGCCGGCGCCTATGCCGCCCGAGCCGGAGTAGCCGGGGCCGTGGATGGTGCCGTGCACGGTGCTGGGCTCGTAGCCGACGTTCTCCATGACGTCGATCTCGCCGCAGTTGGGCCATCCGGCGCTGCCGATGTCACTGCCGAGCATCCAGAAGGCCGGCCACATGCCCTGCCCCCGGGGCACCTTGATGCGGGCCTCGACATGGCCGTATGTGGAGGTGAAGGTGCGTGCGGTGGAGAGCCGGGCGGAGGTGTACTCGCACCGGCCGTACCAGCAGTTGTAGTTGGCCGGGTTCTCCTTGCGGGCGGTGATCACCAGGTTGCCCTGACCGTCGAGCGCGGCGTTCTTGGTGCCGTCCGTGTAGTACTGGCGCTCGTGGTTGTTGACGTTGTCGCCCGTCTCGTAGCCCCATTTGGAGCCGTCGACGGCGCCGCCCGCCGGCCCGTCGAAGTTGTCGGTGAAGGTGGCGGCGACGGCCGCCGGGCGGGCCTCGGCGGCGGGGGCCGGCCAGGGGGCGGCCGCGAGGGCGGCCGCCGTGAGCAGGCCGGTCATGGCGATGCGCAGGGTTTTCCTCATGAAGCGATGGCCTTCCTGTGTGGGGGGCGGGCGCGTGCGGTGGCCCGTCGGGAAGGGTGCGCGGTGAGGACATCATGCCGAGCCTTGTTCAAGGCATGTCAATAGTCTGGACCATTCGCTTCAAAGAATTCGAGACGTTACGGCGTCCGCGACGCCTCACACGGACAGAAGTCGAACGAACAGGGGCGGGCAGACCCCGGGCCTTCGGCTCACTCGGCCACGCCGAACAGCGCGAGCAGATCCCGCCGCCCGGACATGCGCGCCGCCTCGACCGCCGAGGGTGAGCCCGCCCGCGGATCGGCGCCATGGGCGAGCAGCACCCGGAGCACCTCCTCCTCACCTTTGGACGCGGCGCCCGCGATCGGCGTCTGGCCGCGCCCGCTGGGGCGGTTGGGGTCGGCGCCGCGGCGCAACAGGGCGGAGACGGTCGCGGCGTGCCCGTGGCAGGCCGCGAGCATGAGGAGCGAGTCCCCCTTGTCGTTGGTCAGGTTGGCCGGGACACCCGCGTCCACATAGGCGGCGAGCGTGTCGGTGTCACCGCGCCGGGCCAGGTCGAAGACCTTGGCGGCGAGCTGCAGCACCTCCGG
Source organism: Streptomyces sp. NPDC028305 (assembly GCF_055569495.1). Lineage (NCBI taxonomy): Bacteria > Bacillati > Actinomycetota > Actinomycetes > Kitasatosporales > Streptomycetaceae > Streptomyces > Streptomyces sp. NPDC028305. The sequence goes on along the minus strand of NZ_JBVHTN010000008.1, from coordinate 138,833 downwards.
GTCGTGGGCCGGCTCGGCCTCGCGGTTCTGGTCGCTCATGACGCCTCGCCTCCGGCTTCACAGGACGCCGACCGCGTCCAGACCAGTGAATACACCGATAATCCACCCATTTGCACCTTTTGCCGAGTGGGTACCTGAAGTAATCCTGGAAGTACTCATGGTGACCGTCCCCCATCAGCCAGGAGACCGTGATGATCCTGTCCATTTCCGGCGTCCTACTGCTCGGTGTCGTCGTCTTCGTGTTCTTCCGCAAGGACGGCCTCAAGGCGACGCACGCCGTCATCTGCGCCCTTTTCGGCTTCTACCTCGCGAGCACCGCGATCGCCCCGAGCATCAAGGCCGGCGGCACCAGCCTGGCCAACCTGCTGGGCGGGATCAAGTTCTGACGTGCGCAGGCAACCGCTCCCCCGAGTCCTCACCGGCGGCGGCCCGCTCGCCCGGGCCCGGGCCCGCGTCCGCGCCGGCGGGCTCGGGCTCGGCCAGGGCCGGGGATTTCCCCTGCTCACCGGCGCCGCCCGGGTCCGCGGGTTCGCCCGGGCCGCCGGTGACGGCGCCGCCGATGTGCTGCACCCGCTGATCGCGCTCTGCCGCGGGCTGCGCGCCTTGGCCGCCGGCGGCCGGCGCAGATGGGCGCAGACCCCGAAGGAGCGCCGCGGGCCCGCGCTCTTTCTTTCGGCCACCTGCGTGCTGGGCATCGCCCTCCTGCCGTACGGCCCGACGCTGTCGGCCGTGGGCCTGATGGGGGCGGCGTTCTGGGCCGGGCGGAAGGGCCCGGTGCGGGATCAGGGGCCCGGCGAGGCCGGCCAGGAGCGTCTGCGGATCCTGTACGAGGCCCTGGTGCCGTACTTCTCGGCGCCCGAGGACCCCAGCCCGCTGTACGCGCACGGCGGGGACTGGGCCGGCGCCTTCGACTCCTTCGAGTTCGACGAGAACGGCCGGCCGACCCGGCTGAGGCTGCGCTACCCCGCGTACTTCGCCGACGGCGACGCGGAGGCCCGCGCCCGCGTCGAGCAGCTGCTGTACGCCAAGTCGGGGCGCGGCCGGGAGTACTTCTTCGAGTGGGACGAGGAGGCCAACCACCTGACGCTGACCGTGCTGCCCGCCCTGTCCACCGCGATCGGCGCACAGCGCTTCGTGACCACGCCAGGCGAGACCGTGCTCGGCTTCACCGACGCCTCCTCGGTGCAGCGCACGCTGCCCGTCACGGAGTCGGCCGACGACCCGGCGGACGAGGTCCGCCGGGACGCCCCGCCGGTGGTGTGGCGCACCGGGCCGCGGTCGACCGAGCCGCATCTGCTGGCGCTCGGCGCGCCCGGGAGCGGCACCACGACCCTGCTGCGATCCCTCGCGCTCCAGGCGCTGTGCCACGGTCAGGTGCTGGTGGTCGACGGCAGCGGCACCAGCGAGTACGCGTTCCTGGGCGGCCGGGCCGGGGTGCTGGGCATCGAGTGCGGGCTCGCCGGGACGCTGGCCACGCTGGAGTGGGCGGCGCACGAGACGGAGCGGCGGCTGATCGCGGCGAACCGCGCCCGCCAGCTGGGCCACCCGCCGCCGCGGGACATCCTCCGCCCGCTGTGGCTGATCCTCGACCGGCCGACCGTGCTCAGCCATCTCGCCGCGGCCGAGGGCCGCCGCGATCCGCAGGAGCTGCTCCAGGTGCCGCTGCGGCACGGGCGGGCGGCCCAGGTGCGGGTGGTGGTGGCCGACCACCTCGACGTCGCGGACGCGCTCGACGAGGCCGTGCGGACCCACACCCGGGCCCGGGTCGTGCTGGGGCCCGCCTCCGCCGAGCAGATCCGCGCCGTGCTCGGCGCGCCGCCGCACACCACGCCGACGCCCGAGGTGCCCCCGGGCCGCGGCTACGCACGGCTCGGCGCGGGCCCGGTGCACCGGCTCCAGGTGCCGGCCACCCCCGATCCGTACGACGAGGCGACGACCGAGGAGCAGCGGCAGACGGTGCTCGGGCTGCTGCCGGAACCGGAGGCGCCGCAGGAGGCCGCGCCCCAGGCCCCACCGGAGGCATCAGAACGGGTCGAGGCGCCGGGGCGGGTCGACATGGCGAAGGCGAAGGCGATCCGGCCCGCCGGCGAGCGTGCGGACGGCGAGGAGCCGCTGCCGGTTCAGGCCACGTAGCCGCGCGGGACCTGGGACTCGACCACGGCGCCGCTCGTGACCAGGTCCACCGCGGCCGCGAGGCGGGCGGCCGCCTTCTCCGCGACCGCGCCGCCGACCGTGAACGGAAGCCGCACATACCCCTCGAAGGCGCCGTCGACCCCGAAGCGGGGCCCGGAGGGGACCCGCACCCCGAGCCGCTCGCCCGCCTCCGCGATGCGCGACCCGGACAGCCCGCCGGTGCGGACCCACAGCGTGAGCCCGCCATGCGGCACCGCGAACTCCCAGTCGGGCAGGTGGCGCCGGACGGCGGCGACGAGCGCGTCGCGGTTCTCCCGCGCCTGCGCGCGGCGCAGCTCGGTCGCCTCGTCCCAGCCGCCGGTGGCCAGCAGCCAGCCCACGGCGAGCTGTTCGACGACCGGGGTGCCCATGTCCGCGTAGGCGCGGGCGGCGACCAGTCTGCGGATGACGTCGGGGGCGGCGCGCACCCAGCCGATGCGCAGCCCGCCCCAGAAGGACTTGCTCGCCGAGCCGACGGTGACCACGGTGCTGCCGCCGGGGTCGAACGCGGAGACCGGCCGGGGCGGCTCCACCTCGTCGTCCAGGTGCAGCTCGGCCATGGTCTCGTCGACGACGAGCACGGTCCCGGCCGAGCGCGCCGCGTCCACGAGCTGCCGGCGCTGCTCGTCGGTGGCCAGCGCGCCGATGGGGTTGTGGAAGTCGGCGACGACATAGGCCATGCTCGGCGCGGCCTCGCGCAGCGTCTGCCGCCAGGCCGCCAGGTCCCAGCCCGCGAGCCCGGGGGCCATGGCCACGGGGACCAGCCGGGTGCCGGCCTCGCGCAGGAGCTGGAGGATGTTCGCGTACGAGGGCGACTCGACGGCGACCCGCTCGCCGTGGCGGACGACCAGCCGGCAGATGGCGGCCACGGCGCCCATGGCCCCGGTGGTCACCATGATCTGCTCGGGCATGGTCGGTATGCCGCGGGCGGTGTAGCGGTCCGCGATCGCCTGACGGAGCGCGGGCAGCCCGGCGGGGTAGTCGCCGTGGGTGAGGGCGTACGGCGGGAGCTCCTCCAGGGCGCCGCGCATGGCACGGGTCAGCCAGGGCTCGGGGGCGGGCAGGGCCGCACAGCCCAGGTCGATCACGGAGCGCGCGAGCTCCGGCGGCAGCGGGTCGAGACCGCGGGTGGGCAGCGGGCTCCCGGCGGGCATCGCGGTCCAGCTGCCGGATCCGCGCCGGGACTCCAGAAAGCCCTCGTGGCGCAGCGCCTCGTAGGCGGCGGCCACGGTGGTCCGGCTGACCCCCAGGGCCGTCGCCAGCTCGCGCTCGGCGGGCAGCCGCGCCGCGACCGGGACCCGGCCCTCGAGCACGAGCAGCCGTACGCGGTCGGCGAGGGAGCGGTAGGCGGGCACGCGCCGGCCGCCGGTCACCGAGACGACGGCCGCGGCCTCGGCGTCGCGGGTGTGCTCCGGCCCGAGCAGACGGGCCAGCTGGGGTGCTCCCACCGCGGATGTCCACGGACTCATCAGCTGCGGTCCACCTTTCAGGAATTGGCCATTGAACTGGCCTGGTACCGGGCTACAGAGTGACATGCGACAGTCCACTGCCTCCACCGGCCAGGCCACTTCAGCTCCAAGGAGCAATTTTTGTCCGCTTTGTTCGGGTCGCCGCGGCCCTCCAAGTCCTCGACAGTCCCCTCCCCCGGCCGCCGGCTCACCCGTCGCCTGGTCCACCTCTACGCCGGACTCGTGCTGTACGGCGTGAGCATGGCGCTCCAGCTGCGCGCCGCGCTGGGACTCGACCCCTGGGACGTGTTCCACCAGGGCATCACCGAGCGCACCCCGCTGTCCTTCGGCACGGTGACCATCGTGGTCGGCGCCGCCGTGCTGCTGCTGTGGATTCCGCTGCGGCAGCGCCCCGGCCTTGGCACGGTGTCCAATGTGGTGGTGATCGGCCTGGTGGTGGATCTCACACTGTGGCTGATTCCGGAGCTTCACGCCCTGGCGCTGAGGATCCCCCTGCTGGTGTTCTCCGTGGTGCTCAACGGCGTCGCGACCGGCCTCTACATCTCGGCGCGCTTCGGGCCCGGCCCGCGGGACGGACTGATGACCGGGCTGCACCGGCGCACCGGCCGCTCGGTGCGGCTGGTGCGGACCGCGATCGAGGTGACGGTGCTGGCGGTGGGGTTCGCGCTGGGCGGATCCGTGGGGGTCGGCACCGTGGTGTACGCGCTGTCCATAGGGCCGCTCGCGCAGTATTTCCTGCGGTTCTTCGCGCTTCCCTCGCCCGAAGGCGAGCAGTCACCGGTCGTCGCGCAGGGCGAAACAGGAACAACGCAGACAACACCGACAACACAGAATCCGATTCATGACCGGATTTAGCCCTCGCGGGTGCGGAGGGGTAGTGTACGCCCTCGGCCCACAAGGCGGACCGTTACTGCGCGCTAAAGCACTAGAAACGCTGGGTGACATCTGCTGCCAGATGTGACAAACCGGGCGCCTGTGGGTAGAACAACGGGGCGGCACGACGGGCGACGCATGTCCCAGCACGGGAATCTTCACCGCCGACCGGACGTTGACCGGATGACGACGACAGCGACACCTGTCCTGTGGGCGACAAGCCCGGGAGGCACGATTCATGAGTGAGCGAGCTCTTCGCGGCACGCGACTCGTGGTGACCAGCTACGAGACCGACCGCGGCATCGATCTGGCCCCGCGCCAGGCGGTGGAGTACGCATGCCAGAACGGACATCGATTCGAGATGCCGTTCTCGGTGGAGGCGGAGATCCCGCCGGAGTGGGAGTGCAAGGCCTGTGGCGCCGTGGCACTCCTGGTGGATGGCGACGGTCCTGAGGAGAAGAAGGGCAAGCCCGCGCGCACACACTGGGACATGCTCATGGAGCGGCGCACACGCGAGGAGCTCGAGGAGGTGCTGGCCGAGCGGCTGGCCGTGCTGCGATCGGGCGCCATGAACATCGCCGTGCATCCGCGCGACACCCGTAAGTCTGCTTGATCACAAGGCAGTACCGACAAACAACAGCAGCGACAACATCAAGGGCCGGGGCCACTGCCGAGCAGTGGCCCCGGCCCTTGTCGACCCCTCAGGGGCCCGGTGGGCCCTGCGCGGCCGACCGGGACCGGCCGGCCGGTCAGTCCCTGCTCGCCGAGTGCGGGTCCTCGTCGTCCCGTATGACCTCGCCCTGGATGACCTTGCCCTCGGGGCGGCGCATCCGGTCCTGCCCGAAGCCGCCGCCCATCGGCCCCGGGACATAACCGACCCGGCGGCTGAGCATCGCCTCCGCGCGCTTGCGCAGCAGCGCGCGCGTGGGCGGGAACAGACACACCAGCGCGGCCACGTCCGAGATCAGGCCCGGCATCATCAGCAGCAGCCCGCCGAGCATCGTGAAGCTGCTGCCCCCCGAACCCGCCGCCGGATCCTGCGGCGCGGCGCCCGGCTGCATGGACCGCGAGAGGTTCTGCCAGGCCCGGCGGCCGGCGCGCTTGATCACGGCCGCCCCGACCACCACACCGGCGAGCAACAGCAGAAACACCGTGAACCCGCCGGCGGCCTCCGCCACCACGGTCAGCAGCCAGATCTCGAGCACCAGCCAGGCCGCGATCCCCAGCGGCAGGAAGGTGCGGGTGCGCGAACGCTTGGGGCGGGTCGGGTCGGTCTGTGGCGACGGGCCGGTCATCATGCTCCCAGTGTGCCCGGCCCGGCCGCGAAGCCGGGCCCCGGGGCCGAAGATCTCTGCGGAATCCGTCGCGGACCGCCCGGCTACGAGGGGTCGCGCCCCAGCAGCTTGTTCGCCCGCGAGCTCACGCCCCAGGTGGCGACCCGCCAGAACGCCTCGGTGACGATGTCACGGCTCATCTTGCTGTCGCCCCGCTCCCGTTCGACGAACGTCACCGGGACCTCGATGACATGGAAGCCCGCCTTGACCGCGCGCCAGGCCATGTCGATCTGGAAGCAGTAGCCCTGGGAGGCGACGGCGTCCATGCCGAGGCCCTCCAGGGTCTCCTTGCGGAAGGCGCGGAAGCCCGCCGTCACATCGCGGATCGGCACATCCAGCAGGATCCGGGAGTAGGTGCTGGCGCCGCGCGAGAGGTACTCCCGCCGCTTGGGCCAGTTGACGATGCGGCCTCCCGGCACCCAGCGCGAACCGATCACCAGGTCGGCGCCCTTGAGCGCGGTCAGCAGCCGAGGCAGCTCCTCCGGCTGGTGCGAGCCGTCGGCGTCCATCTCGACCAGCACGCCGTAGTCGTGCTCGATGCCCCAGCGGAACCCGGCCAGATAGGCGGCGCCCAGGCCCTCCTTGCCCTGGCGGTGCAGCACATGGACGTGCTCGTCCTCGACCGCGATCTCGTCCGCGACCTTGCCGGTGCCGTCCGGGCTGTTGTCGTCGGCGACGAGCACATGCGCCTCGGGCACGGATTCCCGTACACGGGCGACGATCGGCCTGATGTTCTCCGCCTCGTTATAGGTCGGAATGATCACCAGAACCTTGCCGAGCGGACCGTACTTCCGCCGCCCGCCGCCGTCGGTCACGGCGTCGTCCTTCTGACCGCTCCGCCCGCGAGGCGAATCCGCGGCGTCCGAGGTCTGGCGCGGCTCGTCGGCCTCGCGTGCGTCGCTCACGGCACCGTCTTGTTCGCTTCTCCGCCCGCGAGGCGAATCTGCGGCGTCCGAGGTCTGGCGCGGCTCGTCGGCCTCGCGTGCGTCGCTCACGGCGCCATCTTGTTCGCTTCTCCGCCCGCGAGGCGAATCTGCGGCGTCCGAGGTCTGGCGCGGCTCGTCGGCCTCGCGTGCGTCGCTCACGGTTCTACTGCCCTTTCTCGTCCGTACGTCCCCGACGGCCGATCATGATCGCAGCCGCGCAGGAGAGAACGCCCACCATAGCGAGCACCCACTCGGGGGTCGCACCGACGCGGTCGGCGACAGTGGTGCCATCGCGCAGCGGGATGCGCGCGGTGAGCACGTCTTGTGTGAATTCTTTCGTCCGCTGCTCGATCGTGCCATCGGGGGCGACGACCGCGCTGATGCCGCTGGTGGCCGCGGTGACCACCGCGCGGCCGTGCTCGATGGCCCGCAGCCGGGACATGGCCAGCTGCTGTTCGGGCTGGCCGGTCCGGCCGTACGTGGCGTTGTTGGTCTGCACGACGATCATGCGGGCGCCCGCGTTGACCGTGTCACGGACGATCCCGTCGTACGCGACCTCGAAGCAGATCACATCGCCCAGCCGGGCCGGGCCGACCTTCAGCACCCCGGTGTGGTCACCGGGGTAGAAGTCGCGCGGGACCCGCTTGAAGCGGGTGATGACCTTGGACAGCTGCTCGCGGAACGGGACGTACTCGCCGAAGGGCACCGGGTGCTGCTTGGTGTACGAGGCGCCGGGGCCGCTCCTGGGGTCCCAGACGATGCCCTGGTTCAGCACATACCCCGGCTTGGTGGGGTGGTCGACCAGGGCGCCGACGAGGACGGGCACATTGATGGCCTTCACCGCCTCGTCGATCCGGGCGTACGCCTCCCGATACTCGAAGGGGTCGAGATCGGAGGCGTTTTCCGGCCAGATCACCAGGTCCGGCTTTTTGATCCGGCCCGCCTTGACGTCCTTGGCCAGATCGAGAGTGGCGTCGACATGGTTGTTGAGGATCTTCATGGGGCGGCCCAGGAAGTCCATGCCGGGCTGCTGCACATTGCCCTGGACAATCGCGATGTCCACGGAGTCGTCGGCGGCGGTGGGGATCGGCACCGCGAACCCGGCCACCGTCACGGCCGCGGCCACCGCGACCGACCCGCCGGCCACCAGCGCGGCGCGCGGCCGCGGGGCGCCGCCGCGCAGGGCGTACAGGGCCAGGGCCGCGGCGGCCAGCAGCGTGCCCGTCAGGGCCACGGCAAAGCTGACCAGCGGCGCCCCGCCGAGCGCGGCGAGCGGGGTGTAGGGCGACCCGGTGTTGGCGAAGGCCAGCCGGCCCCAGGTGAAGCCGCCGAAGGGCACCCGTCCGCGGGCCCACTCCTCGGCGATCCACAGACAGGCCGCCCACAGGGGCCGCAGCCAGGGCAGCGGGAGCCGGGAGATCAGGGCGAGCCCCGCGCCCAGCGGGAGGAAGTAGAGCGCCTGAAGGACCGAGAGGCCGACCGTGGCGTCCCAGCCGACCACGTGCAGCCACTTGAGCAGGAGCACGAAGAACGGCAGCGCCATGGCGAAGCCCGTCCAGGCGCCCTGGCGGGCCGTACGGCCGTGGGTGAGCAGGCTCAGGGCGGCCACGGAGACCACGGACAGCGGCCACAGCCCGTACGGCGGGAAGGCGAGGCCGAGGGCGAGCCCGCACACGGCCGCGACGGCGCTGCGGGGCGCCTCGCGGCGGGCGAGCCGGGCCAGCCGACGCACCCGGCCGGGGCGGCCCTCTTCAGGACCGCTCGCTTCAGGACGGCTCGCTTCAGGACGGCCGCGCTCGGGGCGTGCCGTGGCCCGGGCCTCGGCATCGCGCGCCGGGACCCCGGAGGTGCCCGCGGGAGCCGCGGCGGCGGTCTCCGGCTGCTCCCCCGGTCGGTCCTCGGCCGCGCCCCCGGGGCCGGCCTCGGCGTTGGTTTCGGTACCCGAATGCACGTGCTGCCTTCCTGCAAATCGTGCTGTGGTGAGGTGACCGTATAACGCGGGGCTCGAAGATGTGTCCTGAGGTCCGGAACGCTCAGGCGGGCAGCGCGGTTCCCGCGGGCGTCATGAACGCGCCACCCGGGCGCAAGGAAGACGCCAGGAGGCTGTAAGGGGTGCGGATTCGGGGCCCGGCGCCCTTCGGGCCGGCCTGGGACCCGCTGGCTGCGAGTCGACCGAGAGCCGTTGTCTACTGAGCGTCCGGGCCCCTCCCGGGTCGCACCTGCCGACCCGGTGGTCCCTCCCTCGCCCCCGTGCGCTGGACCTGGCTCCCAGCGGCGGCGCCCGGTCCGGCGCGCCACCCCATGGCCCAGCGGCGTTCGACGACTGCGTGGAGATTCCCCGGTCGGACGTCCTGTGGTGGACTCGGCCGAACCTACCGGCCGCCGACCACACCCTGTCAACACCGGCACGACCTGCGTTGTTTCCTCAAATGAGCAGGTCAGTACGGACGGTGTTCAACCCCCGCGACAAGCCGCGGGGGCATCGTTCGGCGGTACGGCGCGGCCGTCCGTCACTCGTCCGGGCGGAGGTACACGGTGCGCCCGGCGACCACCGTACGCACGCAGACGGGGAGTTGGCCGCCGGGTGTGAGGTCGGGCAGCCCGGGGGTCCCGGAGCGCGGGTCGGTCGACCAGTCGGCGACCCGCGTGTCGGGCACCTGTACGACAAGCTCACCGGTGCGCCAGACCGCGTAGTCGGCGGGCGCGCCGGGCACCAGGACGCCCGCGTCGTCCCGCCCGAGCGCCCGCCAGCCGCCGCGCGTGTGCGCGGTGAACGCGGCACGGGCGGAGACCCGGTGCTCGGGGGTGCGGTGGAAGGCGGCGGCGCGGACGGTGCCCCAGGGGTCGAGCGGGGTGACCGGGCTGTCGGAGCCGAGCGCCAGGGGCACGCCGGCGCGCAGCAGCGCGGCGAAGGGGTTGAGGGTGCGGGCCCGCTCGGCGCCGAGCCGCTGCGCGTACATGCCCGCCTCGCCGCCCCAGACGGCGTCGAAGGCGGGCTGGACGGACGCGGTGAGGCCGAGCTCGGCGAAGGCGGCGATGGTGGCGGGGGTGAGCATCTCGGCGTGCTCGACGCGGTGCCGGGCGGCGCGTACGCGGGCGAGGCCGACCTTGTCGGCGGCCGCCCGTACCCCCTCCACGACGGTGGTCACGGCGGCGTCGCCGATGGCGTGGAAGCCGGCCTGGAGCCCGGCCTCGGTGCAGGCGACGACATGGGCGGCGACGGCGGCCGCGTCCAGGTGGGCGGTGCCGGTGTGTGCCGCGTCGGCGTACGGCTCGTGCAGATGCGCGGTGTGCGAGCCGAGCGAGCCGTCGACGAAGAGGTCGCCCGCCGCGCCGAGGGCGCCGAGGTCGCGCACCTTGTCCAGGTCGGCGGCGCTCGCGGCGGCCTCGGCCCAGTAGCCGAAGACGCGCGGGCCAGGCTCCTCGGCGGCCAGCCGCACCAGCCCGGCCAGGTCGTCCTCGCCGGAGATGTCGGGGCCCGCGCACTCGTGCACCGAGCCGATGCCGAGGGAGGCGGCGCGGGCCAGGGCGGCGCGCTGGGCGTCGGCGCGCTGCCGGGCGGTCACCCCGGCGCGGGAGGCGGCGCGCACGGCGTGGTGGGCGGCGCCGGTCAGCGGGGCGGCAGCGTCGTCGACGGCGTGGTAGCCGGCCAGCCCGGAGACGCCGGGGACCAGGTCGAGCAGGGCGGTGGTGACGACGGCGGAGTGCACGTCGATACGGGTGAGGTAGAGCGGCCGGCCGCCGGCGGCCTCGTCGAGCTCGGCGCGCGTCGGGGGCCGCCCCTCGGGCCAGCCGCTGGCGTCCCAGCCGTGGCCGAGGAGGATCCGGTCGTCGGGGTGGGCCCGGGCGTGGGCGCGGACGCGGTCGAGCGCGTCCGCGAGCGTGCGGGCGCCCGCGAGGTCGAGGCCGGTGAGGGCCAGGCCGGTGGCGGTGGTGTGCACATGCGCGTCGGTGAACGCCGGGGTGACCAGCGCCCCCTCGAGGTGGATCACCTCGTCGACGCCGTCGGCGAAGCCGTCCGCCGCGCCCTCCGAGCCGACCCAGGCCACGGTCCCCCGCTCGACCACCATGGCGGTGGCGAACGGGTCGGCGGGGCTGTGGACGTCGCCGCCGCGCAGCAGCACGGTGCGGCCTTCGGCCTGGGCGGGGGTGGGGTCGTTCACGGCGGGCTGCCTCGCGGGGTCGGTTCGGTCGGTCGTGCGGTACGCCCCTCAAGTCTCGCCCTTCGCAGGGGCCGCCCCGCACCAGGGTCGGTCTTCGCGCCACGGGTTCGCGCGCGGTTCAGCGGTTCAGCGGTTCACCGGTTCAGCGGTTCACACGCGGGGCGGGCGCGCCTCGTAGGGCGTGGACAGCACGACGGTGGTCCGGGTGGAGACCCCGGACAGCGAGCGGATCCGGCTGAGCAGGTTCTCCAGCTCCAGGGGTGTGGCGACGCGCACCTTGAGGATGTAGTTCTCGTCGCCCGCCACGCTGTGGCACGCCTCGATCTCGGGCACGTCGGCGAGCCGTTCGGCGATGTCGTCGGGCGCGCTGGGGTCGAAGGGTTTGACGGAGATGAACGCGGTGATCGGCAGACCGACGGCCTCGGGGTCCACCACGGCCGCGTAGCCGCGGATCACCCCCCGCTGTTCGAGCCGCCGGACGCGCTGATGCACCGCGGATGTCGACAGGCCGGTGGCCTTGCCCAAGTCGGTGTAGCTCATCCGCCCGTCCTTGACGAGCAGTTCCACGATCTGTCTGTCCAGCTCCTCCACAGCCGATCACCTTAGCCCCTCCGGCAGGAGCGCCCGCGGCGTCGCGGACCGATCGCTCTCTCCCCCGGCTACCGCCGGGAGGTGCCCCCTACTGCCGGAGGGTCTTATGTGGTCGCGGGCGGTGCGGCCCGGTCGGCATATTCAGCGGACATAAGCCCATGTTCGCAGCATCTGCACCGGGCATGTGACGAACACCACATACATTCGCCGGGGTCCCAGGGAGTGCCGCGATTACCCGCGTAGTGCGGCGGGAAATGCTTGCTGTGGTCGAGGCCGACGCGCCCGACCAGGCCGAGGCCGACGTGCCCGGCCAGCCCACCCGAGGGGGAAACTCATGCCCTATTTGGAGCGCCTCGAAGAAGGCGACATCGATATGGACGAGACCTACGAGATCTTCCGGGTTATTTGCCCGGACTGCGCTCGCCCGATCGCCCTGTTGGCGGACGAGGACGTGCTCCCGGAGCACGCGCTGTGCCCGTCCCCGTGGAACCCGTTCGGACTCACCGTGTGCCCCGGCACGGGGCGGGGGGTGGCTGACGCCTCCGCCGCCGACGCTTCGCTGGACGCGTCGGAGCAGGACGCGGCGCTGCTGCTGACACTCCCGGAGACCCTGGACTGGCGGATGCAGCCGTTCTCGCACATCGGCGGCCCCGGGTCGCAGCCGATCCGGATGCCGGGCCTGCGCCGCCGCCGGCCGTCGTCCCGGGTCTGAGGCCCGCGGTTCACCCCTGAGCCGTGTCCGCGAAGTCCCGCCGCTCGCTCTGAGGGGGCCCGGCACGCCGCGCCCCCCACTGACAAGAGCATTCGCCATGGGCTCGGGATCGATCACCTCACCGCGCCGTCACCGGCGCCGCTTCAGCGACCCTCGGGACCCGCGAGATGGCGGGCGACGACCACGCGCTGGATCTGGTTGGTGCCCTCCACGATCTGGAGCACTTTGGCCTCCCGCATGTAGCGCTCGACCGGGAAGTCCGCGGTGTAGCCGTAGCCGCCCAGCAGTTGGACGGCGTCCGTGGTGACCTTCATGGCGGTGTCGGTGCAGAACAGCTTGGCCATCGCCGCCTGCTTGGAGAAGGGCCTGCCCGCGTCGCGCAGCCGCGCGGCCGCGAGGTAGAGGGCGCGCCCGGCCTCGATCTGGGTGGCCATGTCGGCGAGCATGAAACGCAGCCCCTGGAAGTCGGCCACGGGCCGGCCGAACTGCTGCCGCTGCGTGGCGTAGGCGAGCGCCTCGTCCAGCGCCGCCTGGGCGACGCCGGTCGCGCACGCCGCGATGCCGAGGCGGCCCGCGTCGAGGGCGGAGAGGGCGATGGCGAAGCCCTGGCCCTCGTCGCCGACGCGGCGGGCGTCGGGCACCTGGACGCCTTCGAGGTGGATCTGGGCGGTGGGCGAGCCCTTCATACCCATCTTGCGCTCGGGCGCGGCGGCGGAGAGCCCGGGGGCGTCGCCGGGGACGAGAAACGCGGTGATGCCGCGGGTGCGGTCGGAACCGGTGCGGGCCATGACGGTGTAGAAGTCGGCGATGCCGCCATGGGTGATCCAGGCCTTGGTGCCGGTCAGGGTCCAGGTGTCGCCCTCGCGCACGGCGCGGGTGGTGAGCGCGGCCGCGTCGGAGCCGGAGGAGGGCTCGGACAGGCAGTACGCGCCCAGCAGGCCGCCGCCCAGCATCGCGGGCAGATGCTCGGCGATCTGCTCCTTGGCGCCGTAGTGGGCGAGCGCGTGGCAGGCGAGGGTGTGCACGCTGACGCCGAGGCCGACGGTGAGCCGGGCCGCGGCCAGCTCCTCCAGGACCTGGAGATAGACCTCGTACGGCTGCTCGCCGCCGCCGAACTCCTCGGGGTACACCAGCCCCAGCAGCCCGGACCGCGACAACAGGGTGAACAGCTCGCGCGGGAAGCGCCCGGCGGCCTCCTCTTCGGCGGCCTGCGGCCTGATCTCCCGCTCGATCACCTCGCGAACCAGCGCGATCAGGTCGCGGGCTTCGTCGGTGGGCAGCTCACGCTCCACCGGCTGCGGTCCGTGGTCGGTCATGGCGGCGCTCTCCTCTCCCTCTTCCGTCCCCTGTCGGGGGCTGCTGCGGCGGCGGGGCGCCGGGGGTGAGGGCGGCGCCGCCGGGGGTGCTGCCGGGCGGTCAGGGCCGCTCCCGTCGGGTCTCGAACGGGGCGTGACCTGCGCCGTGGCGGTTGGAGTATGCCCGATCGAGGGCCCCGCGTCACCGATGGATGGATCTTCAACGAAGTTCCTCGGGCGGCGAGCGTATTGGTCCAAACCATTGACCGCACTGGTCTAGTCCTTCTACGGTGTGCCCACCGTGCCCTACGCGTTCATGTCAAGTCATGGGCAGGTCGTCCGGACAGCACCTTTTCCCCTCACCCCCACGGAGGAGAATCCATGCGCAGACCTCGCGGACTTCGCGGACTGCTCGCCGCCCTCGCGGCACTGTGTACGGCGGTACTGACCGCCACGATGCTCGCCGGCCCGGCCGCCGCCGGCGAGCCCCTCACGAAGGCCGGGACGAAGGCCGCGAAGGCCGACGCGAAGGTCGCTGCGGGCAACAAGGTGATCGGCTACTTCACCGAATGGGGCATCTACCAGCGCAACTACCACGTCAAGAACATCGAGACCTCCGGCTCCGCCGCCAAGCTCACCCACATCAACTACGCCTTCGGCAATGTCACCGGCGGCAAGTGCGCCATCGGCGACGCGTATGCCGACTACGACAAGGCGTACGACGCGGGGAGCAGCGTCGACGGCGTCGCCGACACCTGGGACGCGGGCGCGCTGCGCGGCAACTTCAACCAGCTGCGCAAGCTCAAGAAGCTGCACCCGAACCTGAAGGTGCTCTGGTCCTTCGGCGGCTGGACCTGGTCGTCCGGGTTCGCCGAGGCCGCCAGGAACCCCGCCGCCTTCGCCCAGTCCTGCTACGACCTGGTCGAGGACCCGCGCTGGGCCGATGTCTTCGACGGGATCGACATCGACTGGGAGTACCCCAACGCATGCGGCAACACCTGTGACACCAGCGGCAAGGACGCCTTCAAGAACCTGATGGCCGCGCTGCGCGCCAAGTTCGGCGGCAACAACCTGGTGACGGCCGCCATCACCGCGGACGCCTCCTCCGGCGGCAAGATAGAGGCCGCCGACTACGCCGGCGCCGCGCAGTACGTCGACTGGTACAACCCGATGACCTACGACTTCTTCGGCGCGTGGGCGGCCCAGGGCCCGACCGCCCCGCACTCGCCCCTCACCTCCTACAGCGGCATCCCGCAGCAGGGCTTCAACAGCGACGCCGCGATCACCAAGCTCAAGGGCCTCGGCATCCCGGCCTCGAAGCTGCTGCTCGGCATCGGCTTCTACGGACGCGGCTGGACCGGCGTCTCCCAGTCCGCCCCGGGCGGGACGGCCACGGGCGCGGCACCCGGCACCTACGAGGCGGGCATCGAGGACTACAAGGTGCTCAAGAACTCGTGCCCGGCCACCGGCACGGTCGGCGGGACCGCGTACGCGCACTGCGGCAGCCAGTGGTGGAGCTATGACACCCCCGCCACCATCGCCGGGAAGATGTCCTACAAGAACCAGCAGGGCCTGGGCGGCACCTTCTTCTGGGAGCTCAGCGGCGACACGTCGAACGGTGAGCTGATCAAGGCCATCAGCTGACCTTCACCGCCCGACCCACCGGCCGACACCGCTCGGCACCGGTCGGCCGGCGCTCCCGGCGGGGAGCGAGAGGTGGGGGGCCGGATATGTCCGGTCCTCCACCTCTATGGCTATTTTGCGGCGCATCGTGCGAACCTGGACACCGTTCCAAATCTGGAGGCGGAGGTTCCGGTGCCCTGGCGGGAGCGCATACGCGCGCATTCGAGCCGTATCTTCCCCTTGCTGCTGGTCTATCTGGCGCTGGTCGTCCTCATCGACTCCATCACCCCCCGCTCGTTCCGGCTGGACATCTTCGCCGGGCTGGCCCCCCTCATCGCCGCCGCCGTCTGCACCTACGGCCAGACGCTGGTGCTCGGCCTGCTCGACCTCGCCGTCATGATCGTCACCCACGGCGTCATCCCGGACACCATGGTCACCATCAACCGCGTCGCCTCCATCCTCGGCAACATCATCATGGTCGGCGCGAGCATCGCCGTCGCCCGGCTGCTGCGGGACCGCGAAGAGCTGCTGACGCAGGTCCGCGCCACCGGAGAGGCGGCACAGCGCGCCCTGCTGCGCGAGCTTCCGCTGCACAGCGGTGATGTGGTCGTGGACGGCTTCTACGTCTCCTCACAGCGGGGCGCCCTGGTGGGCGGCGACATCTACGAGGTCGTCGACACCCCTTACGGGCCCCGGGTGCTGATCGGCGATGTGCAGGGCAAGGGGCTGCGCACGCTCGGGGCGGGGGCGGCGGTGCTGACCGCGTTCCGGGAGGCCGCGTATCACGTGCGGAGTCTGAGCGGCGGGGTGGCCGCCATGGAGGTGGGGCTGCGGCGCTACAACTCCGCGCACGAGCGGGAGCGGAACGGAACCGAGGAGGAACGGTTTGTGACGGCCCTGGTGTTCGGAATCGAGCTGCCGGACCCCGCACCCGCCCCGGACGCCCCCGCCCACACCCCGGACCCCGTGGACGACGTACGGCTGGTGCTGATCGACTGCGGGCACGTCCAGCCGTATCTGCTCCACGCCGACGGCACGGTCCGCGAGCTGGACTCCGAGGAGCCCGGCCTGCCGCTCGGCCTCGGCGACCTGACCGGCACGCCGCGCCCGGTCCAGCGGATCCCCATCCAGCCCGACACCCGGGTGTTCGCCTGCACGGACGGGGTGACCGAGGCGCGCTGCTCCGCCGGGGACTTCTACCCCCTGGCCGACCGCCTCAGCGGCTGGGCCTCGCTGCCCACCCCGGAGCTGCTGGAGCGGCTGAGAAAGGACCTGGACGTCCATACGAAGGGGCGGTTCCAGGACGACGCGGCAGTGATCGTCCTGGAACACGCCCCCGCACCGCCCGGCTAGCCGCAGCCCACCGGTTCGGGTGCGATGGCGGCGCGCTCGGCCGTCGCCAGTTGCTCGATCAGCGCCTCGCGGGCGCGGGCCACGCGGGACCGGACCGTGCCCACGGGGCAGCCGACAACGAGCGCTGCCTCGGCGTAGGGCAGGCCCAGCAGCTGGGTGAGGACGAACGCCTCGCGCCGCTCGTACGGCAGCAGGGCGAGCAGCTGGGACAGCGCCACCGACTCGTCGAAGCCGGTGTGCGGCTGCGCCCGGCACTGGGCCCGCTCGGCCGCCGTCTGCCAGTCGTCGGTGTCCGACAGCCGCGGCCTGGCCGCGTTGCGGCGCAGCCGGTCCACGACCGCTCGGCGGGCGATCGACAGCAGCCAGGTACGCGCCGAGGATCTGCCCTCGAAGCGGGGCAGCCCGCGCAGCGCGCGCAGATAGGTCTCCTGTACGAGGTCGTCGGCCGAGTGCGGGTCGTCGCTCAGCCGGTGGACGTAGCGCCACACATCGCGCCGGGTGGCGCGCACGAAGCGGTCCACGGCCTCGAGGTCGCCGCCGCGGGCGGCGAGCGCCCAGGCCGTCAGGGTCTCGTCGTCGCGGTCAGGCATCGCCGTACCCCGCGCCATCGGGGACCATGAAGGGGTGGTCTGTGCTCAGTTCCGGGTCGCCGTGTCGGCCCGTGTCGACGGCGAGGCGCCGCCGCCGGAGGTCCCCGACGCGGTGCTCGACGCCCATCTGCTGGAGTGCCCGGAGTGCCGCCGCTGGGGTGAGCGGGCGCGGCGGCTGCGGGAGCTCGCGGCCCGTCTCGACGGCGCGTGAACGCCGGGATACGGAGAGGACGGAGAGGGCAGACAGGGGGGCCGGGCGCCGCCGTGGGGCGGCGTCCGGGGTGCGGGCAGGGGTCATCGCCTGCGGTCCTTCCTGAAGTCCGGGCGGCCCGAGGGCCGTCCGGTGACGTGGTGGGCCTGAGGGGGCCGCCGTCCGTCAGCGGACGGCGGCCCCGGGCGGCGGACCACGGGTGGCGATGACATGGGCGAGCAGCAGCCGTCGCAGCCGCTGGGAGCCGCCGCGGCGGGCGGCGCGGACGCGGGGCCGCGCGGGCACGCGGGGCGCGCCGTACAGCAGGGTCAGCAGGGGCGCGAACAGCCCGGCGGCCAGGGTGCGCACCAGCCGGAACGCGGCCTGTTCGCCGCCGGAGAGCCACATGCCGCACAGCAGGGCGGCCACCAGGTGCGCGGACCACATGCCGAGCGCGCCGTATCCCTGGCCTCCGGGCAGGGGCGCCGAGGCCATGGCCTCGTGGGCGTGGGCCATGGGGTGGGCGTGCCCGGACATCGGCATGGACATGGGCGCGTCCGTCGGCGCCGCGCCGTACGGTGCCCCCGCCCCCGCCCCGGGCAGGGCGCCCTGCGCGAGGCCGAACGCGACGTGGAGCGCGGTCTGCGCGCCCACGGTCGCGGCGACCACCGCCAGCGGTCCGCGCTCGCGCCCCGCCAGACACCAGGTCGCCCCGCCGACGAGCGGCACGGCGGCCCCGATCACCCACCACGGGACCGCGGCCCCGGACATCAGCGCGTGCCCGAGCGCCGCGAGCAGCACACAGACCGCTGCGAACACCGCGGCTCGCAGCGCCCGCAGTACGTGGCCCGCTTCCATGACGCGCTCATGCTCCCATTCGCGCACCGCCCGGCGCCGCCAGGGGCGCGGAAGTTGAGCAAGTTGCGCATGGACCGGCTCCGTCCCGGCTCTTGCGGGTCGGCGTGCGCGCGGGAGAGTGTGAGGAACCCGACCGTCCGTGAGCCCCTCCGCGACCTCGAGGGAGGACACCTGTGGTCAACCCCTGGCTGGCGATGGCGTCGGGCGCGGATCCGGCGGAGCGCGTCCGCGCGGTGTGCCGCGCCCATGAGGAGTTTCTGACCGAGGGGGCGGTCTCGCCGGCCGTCCGCCCTGTGGTGGCGGACTCCTGGCGGCGTTCGGCCAGTGCGCGGGTGGCCCAGGACGGCCTGGCGCCGATCGATCTGGCGGACGCCGAGTTGGAGGCGTACCGCGCGGACCACCCGCTGGCCCGGGTGATGCCGCTGTTCCGCGAGCTGCTGGGCACCTTCGCCCATGACGGCGCGCATCTGCTGGCGGTCTGCGACGAGCAGGGCCGGATGCTGTGGGTGGAGGGGCACGCGGGCGTACGGCATCAGGCCGAGCGGATGAACTTCGTGGCCGGGGCGCGCTGGGACGAGCGGCACGCGGGCACCAACGCGCCGGGCACGGCGCTCACCGTCGACCACGCGGTGCAGATCTTCGCGGCCGAGCACTACCACCGCGCGGTGCAGCCCTGGACCTGTGCGGCCGCCCCGGTGCACGACCCGCACACCGGGCGGCTGTTGGGCGCGGTGGACATCACCGGCGGCGACCATCTGGCGGCCCCGCACAGCCTGGCCCTGGTCCAGGCGACCGCGCGGGCCGCCGAGGGCCGGCTGGCGGCCGAGGCGCCGCGCCCGTCGGGCCCGCGGGTGCGGCTGACGGCGCTGGGGCGGGACGAGGCGCTGCTGGTGACCGACGGGCGGCGGCTGCGGCTGGGGCCGCGGCACAGCGAGATCATGGTGCTGCTGGCCGCCCACCCGGAGGGCCTGAGCGGCGACCGGCTGGCCCTGGAGCTGTACGGGGACCAGGCCGACCGGCGCTCCCCGGTGACCCTGCGCGCGGAGCTGTCGCGGCTGCGCCGCCTGGTGGGGTCGCTGCTGGGCTCGCGCCCCTACCGGCTGTGCGCGCCCGTGCGGGCCGATGTGGCGGCCGTGGCGGAGGAGTTGGCGGCCGGTAACACGCATGCGGCGGTGCGCGCGTACGCGGGGCCGCTGCTGCCGCTGTCGGAGGCGCCCGGGGTGTGCCGGATGCGCCGGATCGTGGAGGACGATGTCCGCCGCGCCGTGTTGGCCTGCGGCGACCCGGAGTTGCTGCGGTGGTGGACCAGGGCGCCGTGGGGCGAGGACGACCTGGAGGCGGGCGAGGCCCTGCTGGCGGCCCTTCCGGCGCACGCTCCGGGCCGGGCGTCGCTGCTGCCCCGGGTGCGGCGGCTGCGCGCGGCGTACGGGCTCGATCCCGGCGTGCGCCCCGGCGCAACGTCCGCGCAACGTACCGGCCTCTAGCGTCGCCGCCGACGTACTCCTGACGAATGACGTACACCTGACGAATACTGTCGTAAACGACAAACACGGGAGGGCCGCCCATGCCGCGTTACGCAAGCCCGGGATCCGAGGGCTCGATCGTCAGCTACCAACCGCGCTACGACCACTGGATCGGCGGCGAATACGTGCCGCCCCAGCGGGGCCAGTACTTCGAGAACCCGACCCCGGTCAACGGACAGACCTTCACCGAGATCGCCCGGGGCACCGCCGAGGACGTCGAGCGGGCCCTGGACGCCGCCCACGCCGCGGCCCCCGCCTGGGGCCGTACCTCGCCCGCCGAGCGCGCCTCGGTGCTGCTGAGGATCGCCGACCGCATGGAGGAGAATCTCGAGGCGCTGGCGGTCGCCGAGACCTGGGAGAACGGCAAGCCGGTGCGCGAGACGCTGGCCGCCGACATCCCGCTGGCCATCGACCACTTCCGCTACTTCGCGGGGGCCATCCGGGCCCAGGAGGGCAGCCTCTCGCAGCTCGACGACGACACCGTCGCGTACCACTTCCACGAGCCGCTGGGCGTGGTCGCCCAGATCATCCCGTGGAACTTCCCGATCCTGATGGCCACCTGGAAGCTCGCCCCGGCGCTGGCCGCGGGCAACGCGGTGGTCCTCAAGCCCGCCGAGCAGACCCCGGCCTCCATCCACCTGTGGCTGAGCCTGGTCGCCGATCTGCTGCCGCCGGGCGTGCTCAACATCGTCAACGGCTTCGGCGTCGAGGCCGGAAAGCCGCTGGCCTCCAGCGCCCGCGTGGCCAAGGTCGCCTTCACCGGCGAGACCACCACCGGGCGGCTGATCATGCAGTACGCGAGCGAGCACCTGAAGCCGGTGACACTGGAGCTCGGCGGCAAGAGCCCGAACATCTTCTTCGACGACGTCTCGGCCGCCGACGACGACTTCCTGGACAAGGCCCTGGAAGGGTTCACCATGTTCGCCCTCAACCAGGGCGAGGTGTGCACCTGTCCCTCGCGCGCCCTGGTCCAGCAGGGCCACTACCGGGACTTCATGGACGCGGCCGTGGCCCGTACGGAGAAGATCACCCAGGGCCATCCGCTGGACACCGACACCATGCTGGGCGCGCAGGCCTCCAACGACCAGTTGGAGAAGATCCTGTCCTACCTGGACATCGGCCGGCAGGAGGGCGCCCGGGTGCTGACCGGCGGCGACCGCGCCGACCTGGGCGGCGAGCTGTCGGGCGGCTACTACGTCCAGCCCACGGTGTTCGAGGGCACCAACCAGATGCGGGTCTTCCAGGAGGAGATCTTCGGCCCGGTGGTGGCCGTGACCCCGTTCGGCGACTTCGACGACGCGATCAGGATCGCCAACGACACGCTGTACGGGCTGGGCGCGGGCGTATGGACCCGCGACGGCACGACCGCCTACCGCGCCGGGCGCGCCATCCAGGCGGGCCGGGTGTGGACCAACTGCTACCACGCCTACCCGGCGCACGCGGCGTTCGGCGGCTACAAGCAGTCCGGCATCGGCCGCGAGACCCACAAGATGATGCTGGACCACTATCAGCAGACGAAGAACCTGCTGGTGAGCTACTCCCCCAAGAAGCTCGGATTCTTCTGATGGCCGAGGCCAAGGCCGAGGTGTCCCGGGTCGCGCTGACCCCGGCCGCGGCGGAGCTGATCCGGCGGCTGAGCGAGGAGCACGGACCGCTGATGTTCCACCAGTCGGGCGGCTGCTGCGACGGCAGCGCGCCGATGTGCTACCCGCTGGGGGAGTTCCGTACGGGCGCGGCGGATGTGCTGCTGGGGTCGCTGACGGTGGAGGGCGTCGCGGAGCCGGTCGGGTTCTGGATGTCGGCCGACCAGTTCGAGCGGTGGCGGCATACGCATCTGACGGTGGATGTGGTGCCGGGCCGGGGCAGCGGCTTCTCCCTGGAGGCGCCGGAGGGCGTCCGCTTCCTGATCCGCTCCCGGCTGCTGGACGCGCCGGGGTGAGACCGTGCGCCCGCGGCGGGGGCCCGTACAAGCCCCCGCCGCGGGCGTCAGCTCGCGTCGGCGAGGGCGAGGGTGTGGAGGCGCTCGGGCGGGCCGGGGCGGGCGTAGTACCAGCCCTGGGCGGTGTCACAGCCCAGGCCGCGCAGACACTCGGCCTGCACCGCGGTCTCCACGCCCTCCACCGTCACCGCCAGGTCGAGGGTGTGGGCGAGTGAGACGATCCCCTCCACGATCTTGACGTCGACGGGGTCGATCGGGGCCCGCTGCATGCCCCGGGTGAAGGAGCGGTCGAGCTTGAGCGTGGAGACCGGCAGCCGGCGCAGATACGAGAGGTTGGAGTAGCCGGTGCCGAAGTCGTCCAGGGCGATGTCCACGCCCAGGTCGGCGAGTTGGCGCAGCGGGCGCAGCGCGTCCTCGTCCACGCCGATCAGGTCGTTCTCCGTCACCTCCAGGCACAGCGCGCTCGGGCACAGCCCCGCGTTCTCCAGGACGGCCACGGTGTCGGAGACCAGGCTGGGGTGGCTCAGCTGGCAGGGCGAGAGGTTGACGTTGACCCGCAGCGGGTCCGTGTCGTCCTCGGCGGCGTCCTGCCAGTCGCGGGCCTGCCGGGCGGCCTGCTCCAGCACCCAGCGGCCCAGCGGGACGATCAGCCCGGTGTCCTCGGCGAGCGGGATGAACTGGTCGGGGCCGAGGACGCCGTGCTTGGGGTGGAGCCAGCGGACGAGCGCCTCGGCGCCGCGCACGGTGCCGTCGGCCAGCCGCACCAGGGGCTGGTACTCGATGAAGAACTCGCCCCGCTCCAGGGCGGCGGGCAGGCCGTTGGTCAGGCTGTGCCGCGCGATGACCCGGGCGTTGGAGTCGGCGTCGGCGAGTTCGTAGCGATTGCCGCCGGCCGCCTTGGCCCGGTACATCGTGATGTCCGCGCTGCGCAGCACCTCCGCCCGGCCGATCTCGCCGGCCGGCCCGTCCACGACGCCGATGCTGGCCCGTACCAGCAGCTCGCGGCCGTCGACGCGGACCGGCTCCTCGAGAGCGGCGAGCATCCGGCGGGCCAGGGCGGTGCCGTCCTGCTGTGCGGTGGGGCCGGTGACCAGGGCGAGGAACTCGTCGCCGCCCACGCGCGCGATCAGCTCGTCGGGGGAGGCGGCGCAGTCCTGGAGGCGGTCGGCGACGGCCTTGAGCAGCCGGTCGCCCGCGATGTGTCCGAGGCTGTCGTTGACCGACTTGAAGCCGTCCAGGTCCAGGTAGCAGACGCCGAAGCGCTCGGCGCCGGCCTCGCCGGCCAGCACCTTGTCCAGGCGCTCCAGGAACAGGGTGCGGTTGGGCAGCCCGGTCAGCTCGTCATGCGTGGCCTCGTAGCGCAGCCGCTCGCGCAGCAGCCGGTGCTCGGTGACGTCCTCGGCGAGGGTGAGCTGGTACTGCGGGGCGCCGGCGGAGTCGCGGAGCAGGGTGACCGTCAGATTGGTCCACAGCACGCTGCCGTCGTCGCGGTAGTGGGGCTTCTCGATGCGGAAGTGGTCGCGCCGGCCGGTCACCAGCTCGCGGTAGGTCTCGTGGACTCCGGGCGCGTCGTCGGGGTGGACGAACTCGTTGACGTTGCGGCCGGGGCGGAAGAAGTCCATGCCGCCGAACATCCGGGCCATGGCGTCGTTCACGACCAGGATCTCGCCGTCCAGGCCGCAGATGCCGACGCCGATGACCGCGCCCTCGAACACCGCCTGGAACTTGGCCTCGCTGGCGTGCAGCGCCCTCTCGGCCGCGGTGCGGGCGGCCTCCGCGGCGCGCGAGACGGCCTCGTGCTGATCGCGCTCGCGCTCTCTGAGCTCGCGGACGAAGCCGGCGGCGAGGGCGTGCTGGAGCCGGGTGCAGCGGGCCCGTGCCTCGTCCTCGGCCATGGGTTCGGTCATGGGCCCGGCCGTCGCCGCGGCGGGCGGGCAGTAGGGCACCAGATGGCTGTCGATGGCGCCCAGGATCGCCGGGAGCGCCTCGGGCTCGGTGCACTGCACGTCCACCAGCGCGGCCCCGACCTCGTACGCCGGCGCGGTGTCGAAGGGCTCGGAGCGGAGCGCCGCGCTCAGCCGGGCGGCCAGCGGCACCAGGCGCTCCTCGAACTCGGCCGGGGTCATGGCCGTCGCCGTCACCGGGTGGACGGCGCGGCTCCAGACCTCCGCGAACCGCCTGACCCGGGCCTCCTCGGCCGCCGCACTCTCCGCCGTGCTCTCCTCAGGTCTCGGCCCGCCGCCCGGCCCGGAAGTCATATCGCGGGCCCCGCCGCGGCGCGGCCGCCATGAGCCGCCGCGTCCTCGCCTGCGCCGTCGTCGCCCTTCGGCCGCCAGTACACGTCCTGCACTTCCTCGCCCTCTTCCGGCTTCCGGGGCCGCCCTCGGGGTCGTCCGCGTCCTCGGGGAAGTGGAGCATGACGAATAGCGGCAGGGCAACCCGCTGCTGAGCCGAGATTACTGATCGGCCGTCCGATGCGGAGCGGGAAGTGGAAATCACTAGTCCACTTCTCGGTCTTTTTCGGCGCCAGGAACGGAAAAGCCGGGAGAACCCGGGCAATTATCCGGGCGCGCTAAGGTATGACGGACGCCAGCGACGATGGCAACCGCGCCTTCAGATCATTCCACTCGCCTTCGCTGACATGGCGTTCAAGGGCTTGCAGAACGGTGCGCACCAATTGCTCGGTGTCACCTTCGATCGCGTACGGGAAGTCCGCGCGGACCCGTCTCAAGAATTCCTCGCTGTTCATCTTCACCGGTGTGTGCGCGGGCCGCCACCCGTCGTAGTACACGCCCCGCAGCAGGGTCGGGAGCTGCGCGCCGAACTGCACGGCCTCGTCGACCGGGAGCCGGTCCCGCAGATGGTGCAGCACCGCGCGCAGCGCCGCGTACGACTGCTTGCGGCGCTCCTTGGGCCAGCCGTACACCTCTTCGATCTCTTTCAGAAGCCGATTCGCCTTGTCGACCATGGTGTCGAACGAGGAAAAGCCTGTGGCAACCATCTTGTCGTCCTTCCGCGTCCGCCCGCCGACCGCGGCGGAACACACCCGAAGGGGGCGGTCCCGCCGCGGGACAGAGCCTCCTTCGGCGGGGTCAGCCGCCCCTGCTCTCGCCGACCTCGGTGATTTCGATGTGGCGGGGCTTGGTGGTCTCCGCCTTGGGGACGCCGATCGTCAACACGCCGTCGGACATGCTCGCCTTGACGCCTTCGGTGTTCACTTCGCCCGCCAGCCGCATCCGGTACTCGAAGCGGCCGGTGCGACGCGTGCTGCGGCGCAGAACGCCCTTGCTCTCCCGCTCCTTGATCTCCCCCGAGACGCCCAGTTCCTGCCCGCTCACCTCGACGTCGACGTCCCTGCGGCTGACGCCCGGCAGCTCGATCTGGACGTGATATGCCTCGTCGGTCTCGGACACATCGGCGGACGGCGTCCAGGCCGCCAGACCGGCGCCCGGTACCGCGCCGCCGACCGTGGATTCGAGGAGCCCGCCCATCTGGTTGAGCAACTCGTCGAACTCGGCCAGGGGACTGCGCGCCCAGCCGCGCTGGCGCTCCATCGCGCCCTCGTTTCGTGTTCTCCGGACGGGCATGCTCATCGCCCACCACCTCCGTCCTGTCGGTGATCCGCGGATGCGTTGTCCCCTGTCCAGGATGGGCAGCCGGAGGGCCGCCCGCACCTCGGATCATGGCCGGGGCGGGGCGTGAGCGGGTCGGGGAAGGACCGGAGGGAGGGGGCGGGGCGGCGCCCGGGGGCCGAGCGCCGCCCGTGCGCTCAGCGGATGCCCAGCTCCCGCAGGACGCGGCTCTGACTCGCGGTCGGCTTGGCCGGGAAGTACAGGTAGCACACGCCGCCGGTGCCGGAGGCCACCTTGCCCTGGGCGTTGTAGCGCTTGGTGCGCAGCCAGATGTTCTCGAACTCGCGCCGCTTGTAGACGTGGCGGACCGCCGCGTTGTCGGCCGAGGCCGGGTCGTTGGCGATGACGTCGCCTTCGGCGGTGAAGCCGATCACGGTCATCAGGTGGCCCGCGGTGCCGTATCCGGCCCCGGTCAGCTCCTCCTTGAGGAACGACTGGGAGGTGATCAGCGGAATGCCGGCGGCGATCAGCTTCTCGGCGTCGTTCAGCGAGCCGAGCCGGGTGACCACTCCCTGGAGATCGCGGTAGGTGGCGGCGTAGGCGGCGTTGAACGGCCAGTTGCCGCAGCCCTGGTACTGGTAGTCGAAGGTGTGCCGAGCGGCGTGGCAGACCTGCGGGTCGGCGTAGTCGGGGTTGACCCAGGCCAGGTCCCCGGCGGTGGGCTTGCGGCCCCAGTACTCGATGATCATCTGGGACGAGGTGGGGCTGCACCACGCCTCGCCGCCGTTGTCGTACTCCGGGTACTGGCCCTTGTGGATCTCCTGCGAGTAGCGCGGCACGGTCAGCTCACGCCCCCCGGCCAGGCCCGGGGTGGAGGCGGGCACCTCGAAGCGGTCGGGGACGTCCGAGCCCATCGCGCCGACGCGCCACACCGTGGGCGTCAGTTTGCTGCCGGGCTTGCGGTAGAGGGTGAGCCGCACCCGGTACGAGACGAGCCGCAGCCCGCTCGCCGCGTCGTCGACGGAGAAGGTGTCGGTCCACACCGAGCTCTTGCCGTCGCTCTGGTCGTCGACCGAGGTCCGGCGGATGGACTCGGCGCCGTCCCCGGACGCCCAGCGGCCCATCACATACCAGGGAGTGTCGGTGCCGTCGGTGTACGTGCCCTTCAGCTCGGCCAGGATCCAGGTGCCGGCCGGGGTGCGGGCGTTCCAGGACACGATCGCCTCGGTGGCCGGAGTGGCCAGGGTGTGCGCCGGGGAGGTCCAGGTCGCGTACTCCCAGGACGCCGTGATGCCGGTGTGCGGATCGGTGTAGTCGGCGGTGCCCGCGGGGCGGGAGATGACCACGCCGGGGCGGGCTCCGGCCTCGACGCGGATGCCGTCACCCGCTCCCGCCCGCCAGTCGGCGAGGCTGCTCCAGCCGTGGTAGCCGACGGCCGGGGCGGCGGCCTTCCGGGCCGGCCGGGCCGCCGGGCGCACCGGCTCCGCGGCCGCGGTGCCGGTGGACAGGGCGGCCGCGCCGGTGACGGCGAAGGCGGCGGCGAGCACGGTGCGGCGAGGTGTGAATCCGTCTCCGGATCTGGTCATACGGGGTTCCCCCAGTCGTCGTCCGGGTGGGCCGTGGGTGCGCGACAGTCGCACAACTATGGCCGCTGCGAGTGGTGTCAGGCCAGTGATTCCCGGCTGGGCGCCTCATCAATATTGGTGTGGACCATTGGAGTGAGGGCGGGGCGAATCGCGAGGTGAGGGCAGCGCGGGAACGGGGCGGGAACGGCGGCGCGGCAGGCCCGGGGCCGCGGCCGTAAGGTGGTCGGCGATGGATCTGTACCGCCCCGCCGCACCGCCCGCCCCGCCCGGCCCCCCGGCCGCCGCCCCGGAGCCGCCCGATCAGCTCGCCGCGCTGGCCGCGCGGCTGCGCGCGCTGCCGCCCTCGTGCGGGCCCGTACGGCTGGTCGCGGTGGACGGGCACGCCGGGTCCGGCAAGACCACATTCGCCGGGCGGCTGGCGGCGGCGCTCGGCGGCGCCCCCGTGCTGCACACCGACGACCTCGCCACCCACGACGAGCTGTTCGCCTGGACCGGGCGGCTGCGCGCGCAGATCCTCGACCCCCTCGCCCGCGGCGCCGCCGCCCACTACGCGCCGTACGACTGGGTGGAGCGCCGCTTCACGGCCGCCTCTCGGCGGCTCGACCCGGCCCCCGTGGTGCTCGTCGAGGGCGTGGGCAGCGGGCGCCGCGCCCTGCGCCCGCACCTTGCGCGCCTGCTGTGGATGGAACTGCCCGAGGCGGAGTCCTGGCGGCGGGGACAGCTGCGGGACGGACCGGAGATGTCCACATTCTGGGACGGCTGGCTTCTCGCCGAGCGCGCGCATTTCGCCGCCGACCCCTCACGTCCCCATGCCGAAATCCTGGTGATGCAGCGAAACGAGGGGTACGAGTTGCTCACGGGGCCCGCCGAGGCGCCCTGAACCACCCCCCGGCATCACTCTGTGTGACGATGCGCGGCCGACCGCGCCCGCGCGGCGCTCCCGGCGCACGACGCGCACCCCAACTCGGCTTGACCTAGGGCCCATACAGGTCTTACGTTCTCAATGTGCGACTCGTGCGAGTCGCCCCACAACGCGAAGCCCCCGGTTGTTCCCCCGTGATCGGGGGCTTCGTCCTGTCCGGGAGGGCTCACGGAGATCCTTCCGGAGTCCCTTTCCACCACTTTTGTCCTCGGACCCCCTCACCCTGGGTGACCAGCGTCTTCCGGCCTTTCGCGCCCCGTCCGCGCCCCCGCGCACGCCGCCCGGCCAGGCAAGTTGGACACGAACAGCCGTGCGGCACCCTCGGCCCGTGCGGCCTGCGCAGGTACGATGCGAAGCGGGGCAGCCGCCCCTGCGGCAACCACGGGGGCAGGGTTTGTGGGGGACGTGATGGATTTCGGCACGCAGGGTTCGCACGCCCCGGCCGATCTCGCCTGGCTGCGTGCCGTCGACGCCTACACGATGGGCGCGTACGCGCAGGCGGAGGACGAGTTCCGGGTCGCGGTGCGGCACGATCCCGGAATGGCCGACGCCTGGCTCGGTCTGCACGCGCTGCGGGCCGACACCACCACCGCGCTGCTGCGGATGTACCGGCACCGCGACCGCTTCGGCGAACAGCGCGCCCACCACCGCCGCACCCTGAACTCCTGGTACTGGCTGGGCTGGTGGGTCCAGCCCGTCCTGGAGACCAGCCGGGACCTGCTGCTCGCACACGCCTCCCACTGGCTCGACGGCCGCCACGTCCCCGAGCTGGACCGGGCCCTGGCCGGCTGCCCGCCCGTGGAGGCCGATCCGCAGGCGCGCTTTCTGCACGCCTGCCGGGCCTATCTGGTCAAGGACTGGGAGCAGCTGGTGCGGCACACCGAGCCGCTGCTGGACGATCCGTTACTGGGCATCGAGGCGGGGCTGTTCGGCGGCATGGCCCGGGTGCGTCTCGAGATGTTCGGCCAGGCGGAACCGCTGCTCGCCGCCGCCCTGATGCGCTGCCGCAGCGAACAGCCGCAGCGCAAGGAGCTGCGCTACTGGCTGGCCCGCGCCCATGAGGGCACCGGCCGCAGCGCCGCGGCGCTCCCCCTCTACCGCGCGGTGCACCGCATCGACCCGACCTTCATGGACACCTCGGCCCGGCTCGCGGCCATAGCGGAGGGCGACGGCCTCGACGAGACCGCCGACCTCGCCGCCGTCTCGCTGGCCGGGCTCGGCAGCCAGGACGCCGCCGAGGGCCGCGACGCCGCCACCGACCCCGACCCCCTGGTCACGGCCGACCCGCCGGACGGCCGCGAGCTGCGCGCCACCGGCCCGGACCCGGAAGGCCCCCCGCTGGTCGGCGCCCCCGTGGTCGCCGCCGACGGCCCGCGCGAGCGAGCCGGCGCGACCCCGCAGCCCGGCCCCTCCGACCCCGTCCTGCTGGAGAACGCGCTTCAGGAGCTGGAGCGCATGGTGGGCCTGGAGCCCGTCAAGCGGCAGGTGCGGGCGCTGTCCGCCCAGCTCCACATGGCCCGGCTGCGCGCCGGACAGGGCCTCCCGGTCCAGCCGCCCAAGCGCCACTTCGTCTTCTCCGGCCCCTCCGGCACCGGCAAGACCACCGTCGCCCGCATCCTCGGCCGCGTGTTCTACGCGCTCGGACTGCTGGGCGGCGACCATCTCGTCGAGGCCGGGCGCGCCGACCTGGTCGGCGAGTACCTCGGCCAGACGGCCGTGAAGGCCAACGAGCTGATCGACTCCGCGCTCGGCGGGGTGCTGTTCGTGGACGAGGCGTACTCCCTCTCCAACTCCGGCTACAGCAAGGGCGACGCGTACGGCGACGAGGCGCTCCAGGTGCTGCTCAAGCGCGCCGAGGACAACCGCGACCGCCTCGTGGTGATCCTCGCCGGCTACCCCGAGGGCATGGACCGGCTGCTGGCCGCGAACCCCGGCCTCGGCTCGCGCTTCACCACCCGCGTCGACTTCCCCAGCTACCGCCCGCTCGAGCTCACCCGGATCGGCGAGGTCCTGGCCGCGGAGAACGGCGACAAGTGGGACGAGGAGGCCGTGGAGGAGCTGCGGTCCATCAGCGGACACGTGGTGGAGCAGGGCTGGATCGACGAGCTGGGCAACGGGCGGTTTCTGCGGACGCTGTACGAGAAGAGTTGCGCGTACCGGGATCTGCGGTTGTCCGGGTGGACGGGGACGCCTACGCGCGAGGATCTCGCGACGCTGCGGCTGCCGGATCTGATGCAGGCGTACGGCGAGGTCCTCTCCGGCCGCGGCCCCATGTACCGCGACCCCGAGGACCCACCCCTGGAGTAGCGCCGGAGGGGCTGATTTTCAGCCCGTCCGGCGCTTGAGGACACGCCCGAAGGGCGTGAGGGGGTCCGGGGGCCTGCCCCCGGTTTCGGGAAGGGGCGGGTCGGGGACACAGCATCGATATGCGGCTCCGCCGCGCGGCCGCCGCAGGCGCAAACGCAACGGTCAGCCGACCATCGCGCGCTCCTCCTCCGAAGCCGACGGCGCCGAAGGCGCCACCTCGCCCCGCGGCTCGGCCACCCGATCCCGTGCCCCACCCCGGTGAGAGGGGTCCCGCACCTCGCCCACCAGCATCTCCAGCACGTCCTCCAGGGCGACGAGCCCCAGCACCTTCCCGGACGCGTCGGCGACAGCCGCCAGGTGGGAGGCCGACCGCCGCATCTGGGTCAGCGCGTCGTCCAGCGGCAGCTCGGCCCGCAGGGTGCCGATGGGACGCCACACATGCTGGGGTACGGCCCGGTCCGGGGCCTCCAGGTCCAGGACGTCCTTCACATGGAGATAGCCCATGAACGCGCCGCCCGCCTCGCGCACCGGGAACCGGGAGTAGCCGGTCCGTACGGTGAGCTCCTCGATCTGCCGGGGCGTGACCGAGGGGTCGACGGTGACCAGGCCCGCCGGGTCGAACAGGACGTCCGTGACGGGGCGGCTGCCGAGCTCCAGGGCGTCGGCGAGCCGCTCGTGCTCGCCGGGGTCGAGCAGCCCGGCCTGCCGGGAGTCCTCGACGAGGTGGGTGAGCTGCTCGCTGGTGAAGACCGCCTCGATCTCGTCCTTGGGCTCCACGCGGAACAGCCGCAGCACCTGCCGGGCGCAGGCGCCGAGGAGGGCGGTGACCGGCCGGCAGAGGCGGGCGAAGGTGACCAGGCCGGGGGCGAGCCAGAGGGCGGTCTTCTCGGGGGCCGCCATGGCCAGGTTCTTCGGCACCATCTCGCCGATGACCAGGTGCAGACAGACCACGACCGCGAGGGCGATGGCGTAACCGAAGGGGTGGACCAGCTGCTCGGGCAGGTGGACGGCGTGGAAGACCGGCTCCAGCAGGTGCGCGACGGTGGGCTCGGCGACCGCGCCGAGCGTCAGCGAGCAGATGGTGATGCCGAACTGCGCGGCCGCCATCATCTGCGGCAGGTTCTCCAGGCCGGTGAGCACCGTACGGGCGCGGGCCGAGCCCTCGGCCGCGCGGGGCTCGATCTGGCTGCGGCGGACGGAGACGAGAGCGAACTCGGCGCCGACGAAGAAGCCGTTGGCGAGGACCAGGAGAGCGGCGAAGAGAAGTTGGACCAGGCTCATCGTTCCGCCCCCCGCGCGGCGCCGCCGACGGCACCGCTTCCGTTGACTGTGCCAGTGCCAGTGCCGACGCCGACGGCCGCCGGGGCCTCGGTGCGTATGATCCGCACCCTCTCGGCCCGGTGGTGTCCGACCTGCCGGACCGACAGTTTCCAGCCGGGCAGCTCGGCGGTGTCGCCGACGGCCGGGATCCGTGCGAGGAGGTCGGCGACCAGGCCGGCCACCGTCTCGTACGGCCCGTCCGGCGCCTCCAGGCCGATCCGGCGCAGGGTGTCGACGCGGCAGCCGCCGTCGGCCTCCCAGGTGGGGCGGCCGTCCTCGGCGGCGGTCGGCACCAGGTCCGGGGTGTCCGCGGCCTCGTCGTCGTGCTCGTCGCGCACCTCTCCGACCAGCTCCTCGACGATGTCCTCCAGGGTGACCACGCCGGCCGTGCCACCGTACTCGTCGACGACGACGGCTATCGGCTGTTCGCTGCGCAGCCGCTCCAGGAGGGGCTGCACGGGCAGGGTCTCGGGGACCAGCACCGGGGACTGGGCGATCCGTGCCACGGAGGTGCGCAACCGCTCCTGCGAGGGCACCGCGAGGGCGTCCTTGAGGTGCACCATGCCGACCACCTCGTCGAGGCGCTCGCGGTAGACGGGGAAGCGGGACAGCCCGGTGGCGCGGGTGAGGTTGAGCACGTCCTCCGCGGT
Source organism: Streptomyces sp. NPDC028305 (assembly GCF_055569495.1). Lineage (NCBI taxonomy): Bacteria > Bacillati > Actinomycetota > Actinomycetes > Kitasatosporales > Streptomycetaceae > Streptomyces > Streptomyces sp. NPDC028305. The sequence continues at coordinate 106,865 of NZ_JBVHTN010000008.1, read as the reverse complement.
CGCGGAGGACTGGAGGGCGCTGACCCGCACGCGGGGCGTCATCACATGCTGCGCGGTCAGGTCGCCGAGGGAGAGGGTGCGCACGAACAGGTCCGCGGTGTCCTGTTCGATGGCGCCCGCCTGCGCGGAGTGGCGGGCGAGGGAGACCAGCTCGCCGGGGGTGCGGGCGGAGGCCAGCTCCTCGGTGGGCTCCACGCCCAGCGCCCGCACCAGCCGGTTGGCGACCGTGTTGAGCATGGCGATGAGCGGGCGGAAGAAGCGGGCGAAGGCGTGCTGCGGCCCGGCGACGAACCGCGCGACCTGGAGCGGCCGGGAGACCGCCCAGTTCTTGGGGACCAGCTCACCGATGATCATCTGGACGGCCGAGGCGATCAGCATGCCCACCACCACGGCGATGCCGGAGACCGCGCCGTGCGGCAGCCCGGTGGCACTCAGGGGAGGGGTCAGCAGCGCGCCGAGCGCGGGCTCGGCGAGCATGCCGACCACCAGGGAGGTGATGGTGATGCCCAGCTGGGTGCCGGAGAGCTGGAAGGACAGCTCGCGCAGGGCCTCGACGACGGTGCGGGCCCGGCGGTCGCCCTCGGCGGCGGCGCGCTCGGCGTCCGGCCGCTCGACGGTGACCAGGCCGAATTCGGCCGCCACGAAGAAGCCGTTGGCGAGGATCAGAACGAGTGCTGCCGCGAGCAGCAGGAGGGACAGGGTGATACTCATGCCGCCGCCCACGAGTGAGGGGCGGCGCAGGTACTACAGGACGATCCGTCCATCTCTGGAGGGAGTCACTCCTCGGGTCGCAGGGGCCTGCCGGGGTGGGCACAACGGTGCACGGACAGGTGGTAAGGGCCGGGGCACCATCGGCGCCCCCGCAACAGAGTAATCAAGGATCCCGCGTTCCGGGCAGGCCCCGGCGGCCGGAGAGGGCCGATCGGGCGGCCTTCAGCCGTCTTCGGGGTCCCGGTTCCCGCCCGACCGGCCGGTGCCGTGCTCCTCGGCGAGTGCGCGCAGAACGCGCGCGTCGCCGATGGCGCGGGCCTTGGCGATACCGGGCTGGATGCCCATCACGGGCAGGCTGGTGCCGTCGGAGAGGTCCAGGAAGACCCACGGGTCACCGGGCCGCAGATTGACCCGCAGCACCTCCGCCCACGCCAGCCGGCGCTTGGTGGTGAGATTGACGACGGTCACCCCGCCGGAGTCGGCGACCACCTTGGGCCGGCTGAGCAGCGCCAGCACACCGAAGAACAGCAGGCCGGTGAAGATGAAGCTGAGCCTCTCCCCCGGGTTCAGCCCCTCCAGGACCAGTCCGATCGCCGTGAGGAGGACGACCAGGACGGCTCCGGTGGTCAGCAGGACGGCCCGGGTGCGGGTCGGCCGGAAGGTGACGGGGAGGGCGGGGAGCCCGGCAGGGGGCTGCGCGGGCGCCGAATCGGAGGCGGACACGTGGTGTGGGGTCTCTCCGTGAGAGGAACGGTGGGTCTGGTGGGAGGGCGGGCCGCTGAAGGGCGCGCCGGACGTCAGAGGCGGCAGGCGTGGATGCCGGTGGTCAGAATGGCCCGCGCCCCCAGGTCGTACAGCTCGTCCATGATCCGCTGGGCGTCCTTGGTCGGGACCATCGAGCGGACCGCGACCCAGCCCTCGTGGTGCAGCGGGGAGACGGTGGGCGACTCGAGGCCGGGGGTGAGCGCCACGGCCCGCTCCACCTGCTCGACCCGGATGTCGTAGTCCATCATCACGTAGCGCCGGGCCACCAGCACGCCCTGCATCCGGCGGAGGAACTGCTGGACCTTGGGGTCGTCGACGGGGGCGCCGGTGCGGCGGATGACGATCGCCTCGGACTTCAGGATCGGCTCGCCGATGATCTCCAGACCGGCGTTGCGCAGGGTGGTGCCGGTCTCCACGACATCCGCGATGACCTCGGCCACGCCGAGCTGGATGGCGGTCTCGACGGCGCCGTCGAGGTGCACGACGGCGGCGTCGACGCCGTTGTCCGCGAGGTGCTTGGTGACCAGGCCCGAGAAGGAGGTGGCGACGGTCATCCCGCCGAACTCGCTGACGTCCTTCGCCGTGCCGGGCCGGGTGGCGTAGCGGAAGGTGGACCCGGCGAAGCCGAGCTGCATGATCTCCTCGGCCTGGGAGCCGGAGTCGAGCAGCAGGTCACGGCCGGTGATGCCGATGTCGAGGCGGCCGGAGCCCACGTACACGGCGATGTCGCGGGGGCGCAGGAAGAAGAACTCGACCTCGTTCTCGGAGTCGACGAGCACCAGCTCCCTGCGGTCCTTGCGCTGCCGGTAGCCGGCCTCATGGAGCATCGCCGACGCAGGCTCGGACAGTGAACCCTTGTTGGGGACGGCGATGCGCAGCATGAGAACTTCTTCCTTACGTGGGCGAGACGTGGGCGAGGGGCGGGACGGGGCGGGACGGCTCAGAGGTGGGCGTAGACGTCGTCGAGGGTCAGGCCCCGGGCGATCATCATCACCTGGAGGTGGTAGAGGAGCTGTGAGATCTCCTCGGCGGCCGCCGCGTCGCTCTCGTACTCGGCGGCCATCCACACCTCGGCGGCCTCCTCCACGACCTTCTTGCCGATGGCGTGCACGCCCGACTGAAGCAGCTCGGCGGTGCGGGAGGTGGCGGGATCGGCCGTGAGGGCCTTCTGCTGAAGCTCGGCGAAGAGCTCCTCGAACGTCTTCTTGGGCATGATGCCCGTCATCCTACTGGGGGCGCCGGGCGCGGCTCTGCGCGAGGGCTAGGGTCTGTCGTCAAAGGGGGCGTCCGGCCGCGAGCGGCGTCTGGTGCAGGGGGCACCGCCCAGCGGTAGCTGGGGGAGCCTCGCAAGGCGGAGCGTCGCCCTCGTACTGGGCGTACTTGGGCGATGCGACAACGCGGCGAGGTGCCGTGCCAGGCGTCGGGAGCAGGGCGCCCCCTTTGACGACAGGCCCTAGGCAACCGACCGCAGGGTGACTGCGGTGGCGACGGCCGCGGTGACCGCCTCGTGGCCCTTGTCCTCGTTCGACCCCGGGAGCCCGGCCCGGTCCAGCGCCTGCTCCTCGGTGTCGCAGGTGAGCACGCCGAAGCCGATGGGCACCCCGGTGTCCACGCTGACCTGGGTGAGGCCCTGTGTGACGCCCTGGCACACATAGTCGAAGTGGGGGGTGCCGCCGCGGATCACGACGCCGAGGGCCACGACCGCGTCGTAGCCGCGGTCGGCGAGCACCTTGGCGGCCACCGGCAGCTCCCAGCTGCCCGGCACGCGCAGCAGGGCCGGCTCGGCGATGCCCAGCTCGCGCAGGGCGCGCAGCGCCCCGTCGACCAGCCCGTCCATCACCTGGGCGTGCCACTGGGCGGCCACCACGGCCACGCGCAGGTCTCCGCTGTTCTCCACGGACAGCTCGGGGGCTCCCTTACCGCTCACGTCTACATCTCTCCTTGGTGCTGGTGTTGCTTTTGGTGCGGGGTGATCTGGTGGTGCGATCCCAGGGGATGGCTACTGGTTGCCGCAGGCGGACATCGGCTGGGGGTGGCCGTTCTCCAGCCACGGCAGGTCGTGGCCCATCCGGTCGCGCTTGGTGCGCAGATAGCGCAGGTTGTGCTCGCCCGCCTGGACGGGCATCGGCTCGCGGCCGACGACCCGCAGCCCGTGCTGGACCAGCGCCGCGGTCTTCTCCGGGTTGTTGGTCATCAGGCGCAGGGAGCGGACGCCGAGGTCGGTGAGGATGCGGGCGCCGGCGGCGTAGTCGCGGGCGTCGGCGGGCAGGCCGAGTTCGAGGTTGGCGTCGAGGGTGTCGCGGCCCAGCTCCTGGAGCTCGTACGCGCGCAGCTTGGACAGCAGTCCGATGCCGCGGCCCTCGTGGCCGCGCAGATAGACCACCACGCCGCGGCCCTCGGCGGTGACCCGCTGGAGGGAGGCGTGCAGCTGGGGGCCGCAGTCGCAGCGCTGCGAGCCGAAGACATCGCCGGTCAGGCACTCGGAGTGGACGCGGACCAGGACGTCCTCGCCGTCGCCGATGTCGCCCTGGACGAGGGCGATGTGCTCGACGCCGTCGACGGTCGAGCGGTAGCCGTACGCCTGGAAGTCGCCGAAGGCGGTGGGCAGCCGGGTCTCGGCCTCGCGCCGCACGGTGGGCTCGGTGGCCCGGCGGTAGGCGATCAGCTCCTCGATGGAGATGATCGCCAGCCCGTGTTCGCGGGCGAAGGAGACCAGCTCGGGCAGGCGCAGCATGGTGCCGTCCGCGCCCGCGATCTCGCAGATCGCGGCGGCCGGGCGGAGCCCCGCCAGCCGGGCGAGGTCGACACCGGCCTCGGTGTGGCCGTCGCGGGTCAGCACGCCTCCGGCGCGGGCGCGCAGCGGGAAGATGTGCCCGGGGCGGGCGAAGTCGCCGGGGGCGCTGTGCGGGTCGGCCAGCAGGCGCAGGGTGGTGGACCGGTCGGCGGCGGAGATGCCGGTGCCGACGCCGTGTTCGGCGGTGGCGTCGACCGAGACGGTGAAGGCGGTGCGCATGGACTCGGAGTTCTGCTCCACCATCTGCGGCAGCTCGAGCCGGTCGAGGTCGGTGCCCTCGAGGGTGGCGCAGATCAGCCCGCGGCACTCGCGCATCATGAAGGCGACGATCTCGGGGGTGGCCTTCTCGGCGGCGACGATGAGGTCGCCCTCGTTCTCCCGGTCCTCGTCGTCCACGACCACGACGGGGCGTCCGGCGGCGATCTCGGCGATGGCCCGCTCGACGGAGTCGAGTGAGACCTCGTCGGGCCACTCGGCGGCGTTGGGCTCGGTGCGCACGCTCGGCAGGGTCTGTACGGGGGTCATGTGTCGCTTCCTGGTGTTCCTGCTGTCCGTGGGCTCCTGTGCGTCGCCGACGGCGGGGGCGGTCATGCGAGGGTCTCCTCGTCCGTGGCGTCCAGCGGGCGGCCGTCCTTGCCCAGCAGCCGCTCGACGTACTTGGCGAGCACGTCCACTTCGAGGTTGACCGGGTCGCCGGCCTGCTTGACGCCCAGGGTGGTGAGGTCGAGGGTCGTCGGGATGAGGCTGACGGTGAAGTAGTCGGGCCCCGCGTCGACGACGGTCAGGCTGATGCCGTCGACCGTGATGGAGCCCTTCTCGACCACATAGCGGCTCAGCTCGGCGGGGAGCGAGACCTTGACGATCTCCCAGTGCTCGGAGGGCTTGCGCTCGACGATGGTGCCGGTGCCGTCGACGTGGCCCTGCACCAGATGGCCGCCCAGGCGCCCGCCGAGCGCCATGGGGCGCTCCAGGTTGACGCGGGAGCCGACGGCGAGGGCGCCGAGGCTGGAGCGGTTCAGGGTCTCGGCCATGACGTCGGCGGAGAACCGGCCGTCCTCGGTGTCGACGACGGTGAGGCAGACGCCGTTGACGGCGATGGAGTCGCCGTGCTTGGCGCCTTCGGTGACGACGGGGCCGCTGACCAGGAAGCGGGACGCGTCGCCGAGGTTCTCGACGGCGACGATCTCGCCCAGTTCTTCGACGATTCCGGTGAACACTCAGCTCTCCTCGGGGGCGACGGGGACGGTGGGTACGGCGGGTACGGCGGTGACGCGCAGGTCGGGCCCGAGCCTGGTGACGTCGGTCAGCTCCAGGCGAAGCGCCTGCGTGATGGTGGTAATTCCCGCGTCGGCGAGGGCGTGGGTGCCCGCGCCGAGCAGTACGGGGGCGAGATAGCCGACGACCTTGTCGACGGCGCGGGCGGCGAGGAACGCCCCGGCAAGCGTCGGGCCGCCCTCCAACAGGACCGAGCGGACACCGCGCGCGTACAACTCCTCGAGCAGCGCGGGGATGTCCAGGCCCGGCCCGGCCGCGGCGCGCGGCAGCCGGACGGCCTCGGCGCCCGGCGGCACGGCGGGGGCGTCCTCGGCGACGGCGACCAGGGTGGGCGCGGCGCCGTCGAGGACCCGGGCGCCCGGGGCGATGGTGCCCTTGCTGTCGAGTACGACGCGCAGCGGCTGCCGGGCGCCGTCCCGGCCGCGCACCGCGAGGTGCGGGTCGTCGGCGCGCAGGGTGCCGGAGCCGACCACCACCGCGTCGGCCTCGGCGCGCAGCCGGTGCACATCGGCGCGGGACTCGGCCGAGGTGATCCAGCGGCTGGTGCCGTCGGCGGCGGCGCTGCGCCCGTCCAGGGTCGCGGCGTACTTCCACAGCACGAAGGGGCGGCCGAGCCGCGTCGAGGCCAGCCAGGCCTCGTTGCCCGCGGCGGCCTGGTCGGCGAGCAGGCCGCTCTCCACGTCGGCCCCGGCGGCGGCGAGGGTGGCGGCCCCGCCGGCGGCCTGGTCGTTGGGGTCGGCGACCGCGTACACGACGCGGGCGATTCCGGCGTCCAGCAGCGCCTGGGCGCAGGGGCCGGTGCGACCGGTGTGGTTGCAGGGTTCGAGGGTGACGACGGCGGTGCCGCCGCGGGCCCGCTCACCGGCGGCGCGCAGGGCGTGGATCTCCGCGTGCGGGCCGCCGGCCCCCTGGTGCCAGCCCTCGCCGGCGGTACGGCCGTCGGCGTCGAGGATCACGCAGCCGACGACGGGGTTGGGGCTGGTGTGGCCGAGGCCCCGGGCGGCGAGCGCCACGGCACGGCGCATCGCTTCGGCTTCGGCTGCGGTGGCCACCGGGTCCTCCTGCCTCTTCGGGCACGGACTCCGGGGCTGTCGAGATGACAGAAGCGGAAAGACGGCACCGGGGAACGCCTGGGCCGGGAAACGGTCCGCCACAAGGGGCGGGCCGCCGACGGCGGCGCACCGGTGCTCTGCTCCCGCCGCGCACTGCCTCCCATCCGGACTTTCACCGTCGGTCCAGGAATTTCACCTGGTCAACCGGCCGCTGGAGGCGGACGGGTCGCGGACTGTAACCGCCGGCTCGGATTTTCACCGACCCCGGAGTGCGCTGACGTCACTGGTACGGCCCCAGTGTGCCACGGGACGTCGGCACAGCTGGAGCCGTAGGAGTGTGGCTTGCCTCACCCGCCGGTCAGCCGGTAGTGGCGATGCTGTCGAGCTGCTCGACGGCGGGCCGCAGCGCCCACAGGTCGCCGCCGGGCGGCGCCTGGAGCGCGGGGAGCGCCGCCTTGGCCCTGCGGTCGCCCGCGTCGGCCGCCGCGTGCACGATGTCGCTGGCCGCGTAGGCGCGGAAGTCCAGCTCCGGGTACGGCCAGGGCCGCGCCCCGGTGGCCGCCGGGAGCAGCACGTCCACGGCCTTGAAGAGATTCGCCCCGCCCGGTCCCGTGTAGTGCCACAGGTCCACGCCGACGTGCTTGCCGACGGCCGCGAGCCGCGTGAAGGCGACGAGGTTGAAGGTGGAGTAGTGGAAGCTGCGGGTGCGGGACAGCTCGCCGGGCTGGGTGCCGTCCGCCGCGATCTGGGCGTCCACGCGCTTGGTCCGGGCCTCGCGGACGACCTGGCGGGCGAGGTCGCGGTCGCCGACCGCCGCGGCGATGGCGGCGACCTGCATGTCGAAGAAGGTGCCGTGGTTGTTCTCGGCGGCGCCCTCCTCCTTGCCGAAGTCGCTGTTCACCAGCCAGTCCAGGAACTGCTTGTTCCAGGTGCGGAAGCCCGTGTGGTCCTGGCGGGACCAGCCGGGGGCGCCGGTGTCGAGGATGGCGGCGGCGTCCAGGAGGCTGGTGAAGCCCTGGGAGAAGTCGATGATGCCGATGGCGCGGCCGTCGTACTTGCAGGGGATGAACTGGGCGTGGTTCAGGCTGGGGTTCATCCGGGTCGCCGGGGTGACGAACCAGGTGCGCAGGATCTCGGCGGCGTGCTCGGCGTAGCCGCGCTTGCCGGTGTAGTACCAGGCCAGGGAGAGCTCGTAGGCGGACTCGAAGACCTTGCCCACCTCGGGACGGTCCGTCATCTTGTCCACATCGGGGTTCCGCTGGCCATCCTTCTGAACGTAGGGGCAGCCGTACGGATTGTCCTCGGTCTTCGGCTGGGTGGGCCACCAGTACGGGGCCTGGCTGAAGTAGTCGTGCTTGTCGCCGCTGGGCGGCACCTGGTCCTTGTCGGTGACCGTCCAGGGGCCCTGGGTCATCCACTGGTCGGCCTGGGCGGTCAGATCGCGTACGGTCCGCTTCAGCCGGGCGTCCCCGGCCTGGAGCTTCGCCTTGGTCAGGGCCAGGCGTGGGCCGTCGAGCACCACGGTTTCGGGTACCGGGGCCGGGTGGCGGGCGGGCTCGGCGCCATGCGCGGAGGGGGCGGCGGGGATGGCCAACACCGCGAATACCGCGGCAAGGGCGACGGAGAGGGCGACAGCGGCGCGGGCGATCGGCCCACGCCCTGGAGGAGTTGCTCCCATCGAGGACCCCAATCAGCTATCTGAACAGGATTCAGGATCGCGATCGTGGGTCAGGCTATGTCGGGGCCATGCTCACGACAAGAGACCGCGCACAACTCCGCCCGGTGGAGAACCGCCCGCTCCGGGTACGGCCACGGGCGCCGAACAGCCGGCTCCCGGTACGGCTACGGGGCGCCGAACAACTCGCTCCCGGTGCGGCTACGGGGCGCCGAACAGCTGGTTCTGGGTGGCGTCCATGGCGGTCAGGACCGCGCCGCGCAGCACTCCGCCGCCGCCCACCACCCCGGCCCGCACCTGGGTGCGCAGCGGCGACATCCGCCGGAGCCGGTCCTCCACACGCCGCGCCAGGGCAGGGCCCCCGGCCCGGCCCACCTCTCCGCCGAGCACCACACAGCCCGGGTCGAGCACCGCGCACACCGCGGCCGCCCCAACCGCGATCCGGCCCGCGAGCGCTTCCAGGAACGGCTCGCCCCGCTCCCCCGCGTCCACCGCGGCCCGTACGGCCGCCTCCGCCGCCGGCGCGTCGTCCGCCGCGTCGGCCGACAGGCCCAGCTCACGGGCGAGTTCACAGACCGCCGGGCTGCTCGCGAGCGAGTGGAAGCCGCCGTCGCAGGCGGTCGCCGAGGGCAGCCCCGACGTTCCTGGCACCGGCATGAAGCCGATCTCCCCCGTGCCGCCCGAGGCCCCGCGCCGCAGCACCCGGTCGAGCACGACGGCCGCGCCGACGCCATGGCCGAGCCACAGCAGCACAAAGGTGTCCCGGTCGCGGACCACACCGAGCCGCTGCTCGGCGACCGCGGCCAGGTTGACCTCGTTCTCCAGCAGCACCGGCGCCCCGAGGCCGGCGTGCAGGGCCGCGCTCAGCTCACGGTGCCAGCCGGGCAGGGAGTCGGTGACGGCCAGCTCGCCGGTCGCCGGGTCGACGAGCCCCGGGGCGCCGATGCCGATGTGGTGCAGCCGCTCGGCCCCCGCCTCCCGGGCCGTGCGCCGCACCAGATCCACCGTCGCCTCGGCGGCCCGCGCGGGCTCCACGTCGGCGGCGACCGGCAGTGTGGCCTCGGAGACGGTGTGGCCCAGCAGGTCGGCCACGCACACCGCGACGCTCCGCGCGCGGACGTCCACGCCCGCCACATACGCGCTGTCCGCGACGATGCCGTACACCCGGGCGTTGGGCCCCCGCCGCTCGGCGCCCGCCTCCCCCACCACCGCGATCAGCCCGGCGCTCCGCAACCGCTCGACCAGGTCCGCGATGGTGGGCCGGGACAGCCCGGTCATGGACTTGAGCTGACCGGCGGTCAGCGGCCCCTCATCCTTGAGGAGGTGCAGGGCGAGGCGGTCGTTGATGGCCCGCGCCGTACTCGGGGAGGCGGTACGGCCCGCCAGGGACACGCGCGTCGACGTCATGGCGGGATCCTTTCAGAGGCACCGCTCATCTGGACCCTATCTATCAGGGACCCTTCCTGATAGTTTCCGTGGGCGAAACGCGTCTCCGGGAGGGTGGGCAGCAGGGGCATGGACGACGACGGTACGGAGGCGCAGACTCCGCAACAGCGCGAGGTCCGGCGGGCGCGGGTGGCCGTGGCGGCCGTGTTCGCCGTCCACGGCGCGGTCACCGGCAACTTCGCCACCCGCGTGCCCTGGATCCAGGAGCATCTGGACCTCGGCGCGGGCCTGCTCGGCCTCGCGCTGGTCTTCCCCGCGCTCGGGGCCTCCGTCGCGATGCCCCTGGCCGGGCGGATCAGCCACCGCTTCGGCGCCCGCGCCGCGCTGCGCGCCCTGATCGCGCTGTGGTGCCTGTCGCTGGTGCTGCCGCCGATGGCGCCCGGCCTGGTCTGGCTGTGCGGCGCGCTGTTCGTCTACGGCGCCACCGCCGGGATGGCCGACGTCGCCATGAACGCCCTCGGTGTGGAGGTCGAGAACCGCCTCGGCCGCTCCATCATGTCCGGGCTGCACGGCATGTGGAGCGTCGGAGCGCTCCTCGGCTCGGCGGCCGGCACGCTCGCCGCCCACGCCGGCACGGACGCACGGCTGCACCTCGGCCTCGCGGCTGCCGTGCTCACCCTGATCGGCGCGGTCGTCTGCCGCTGGGTGCTCGATCTGCGCAGCGCCCCCGAAGAGCACCCGCCGCCCCGCTTCGCCCTGCCGCCCCGCTCCGCGCTGATCATCGGCGCAGTCGGCTTCTGCGCGGTGTTCGCGGAGGGCGCGAGCCTGGACTGGTCGGCGGTCTATCTGCGGGACGTCCTGGACTCCTCCCCCGGCCTCGCCGCCGTCTGCACCACGGCCTTCTCCTGCACGATGGCCGCGGCCCGGCTCGTCGGCGACGCGGTGGTGGGCCGCTTCGGCGCGGTGCGGACCGTACGCGCGGGCGGTGTCCTGTCCACGGCCGGCGGCGTGCTGGTGGTGACGGCCACCGGGCCCGCCCTGGCCATCACCGGATTCGGCCTGCTCGGCCTGGGCGTCGCGGTGGTCGTCCCGCTCGCCTTCGCGGCGGCGGCGCGCAGCGGGCCGGCTCCCAGCCAGGCCATCGCGGGCGTCGCGACCATCACGTACACATCGGGGCTGATCGCTCCGGCCGCGATGGGGTCGATCGCGGACGCGACCTCGCTGACGGCGTCGTTCGGTGTGGTGACGGTGCTGGCGCTGGGGCTGGTGATGGGGGCGGGGGTGCTGCGCGGGCCGGCGCGCGAGGGGGCGGCGGGCGGCCACGCGGACGCGGCGGCGTCCAGCGCGACGCGTCGCTGACGCGGCGGTTTTCCCCTACCCGCCCCTTCCCGCAACTGGGGGCAAGCCCCCAGACCCCGGACGCCCTTCGGGCGTGTCCTCAATCGCCGGACGGGCTGACTGTCCGGCGACTGAGGACCGGGGTCCGGAGCGGAGCCCCGATTGCGGGAAGGGGCGGGTAGGGGACAGGGCCCGCCGCAGGCGCGCGATCGTTCGGGCGGGGCCGAAGTGTCGGGGGCGGATGATGGGCGTATGTCGCAGCCCCACCCCCGCGGACCCCAGCTCGCCCGCCTCGCCTCGCTGCTCGCCGACGAGACCCGCGCGTCGTTCTGTCTGGCGCTGCTCGACGGGCGCGCCTGGACCGCCGGGGAGCTGGCGCGGCTCGCCGGGGTGGCCGCGTCGACCGCGAGCGAGCATCTGAGCAGGCTCGTCGAGGGCGGCCTGCTGGCGGAGGAGCGGCAGGGCAGGCATCGCTATGTACGGCTGGCGGGGCCGCAGGTCGCCCAGCTGATCGAGGACCTGTCCGGCCATGCCGCGCCGCCGCCCGCGCCCCGTACGCTGCGCGCGGCCAGCGCCGGTGAGGCCATGGCGCGGGCCCGCACCTGCTACGACCATCTCGCCGGGCGGCTGGGCACGGCGATCACCGACGCGATGGTGGAGCACGGGCTGCTGCGGGGGGCGGAGGGGTTCGCGCTGACCGACGTCGGCCTGGTCTGGTTCCGGCGGCTCGGCGTGGACCTGTCGGCGGCCTCGCGCGGGCGCCGGCCGATGGCGCGCAGCTGTCTGGACTGGACCGAGCGCAGACCGCATCTGGCGGGCGTGGCGGGCGCCGCGCTGTGCCGGCATGCGCTGGACGCGGGGTGGTGTGCGCGGATCGGCAGCCAGCGGGCGCTGCGGGTGAGCGAGGAGGGGCGGCGGGCGCTGCGCGACCTGCTGGGCGTGCGGCTCCCCGAATGACCGGCCTGACCAGCCTGACCGGCCTGACCGGACGGAGCGCGCGCCTCGCGGGCCGGGTGGATCGCCTGGGGGCGAGGACACGCTGGTCCGGGGCCTGATCTACCATTTCCCGGCCGAGCCCGGGCCGCCCGGGGCAGGCCACCCACAGCAGCCCATAGTGGAATGAAACACACTTTCGACCCACTAACATTGCTGCGATCCCCCCTGAGCGATGAACTGGAGCAACCATGGGCCTCGGCGTGCGCTGGACCCTGCACGGCGACGGGCGCACCCCCGCCCCCGGAGCCGTCGTCAAGCCGGATGAGCGGCTGTCCTGGCCCAGGACGGTCGGGCTGGGCGCCCAGCATGTCGTGGCGATGTTCGGCGCGAGCTTCGTGGCTCCGGTGCTGATGGGCCTTGACCCCAATCTCGCGATCATGATGTCCGGGGTCGCGACCATCCTGTTCCTGCTGGCGACCCGTGGCCGGGTGCCCAGCTATCTGGGGTGCAGCCTCTCCTTCGTCGGGGTGGCCGCCGTGATCAGGGCGCAGGGCGGCGGCAGCGCCGCCATCACCGGCGCGATCCTGGTGGTCGGCGGGGTGCTGTTCCTGAGCGGCCTGGCGGTGCGGAAGTTCGGCGCGCGCATCATCCACGCGGCGATGCCGCCGGTGGTCACGGGCGCGGTGGTCATGCTGATCGGCTTCAACCTGGCGCCGGTGACCGCGAAGACGTACTGGCCGGCCGATCAGTGGGTGGCGCTGCTGACCATGCTCTTCACCGGCCTCGCCGTGGTCTGTCTGCGCGGCTTCTGGTCGCGGGTCGCGATCTTCCTGGGCCTGGTCTTCGGGTATGTGATCTCCTGGCTGTTCGACCGCGTCTTCGGCAGGATCCACTCGCTGGACGGCAGCGGGCGGATCACCGACCACTGGCGGCTCGACCTGTCCGCGGTGGGCAAGGCGGACTGGATCGGCGTGCCCTCGGTGCACGCGCCCAGCTTCCAGTGGTCGGCCGTGCTGGTCGCCCTGCCGGTCGTCATCGCGCTGATCGCCGAGAACGCCGGGCATGTGAAGGCCGTCGGCGAGATGACCGGCGACCCGCTCGACGACACCCTCGGCACCGCCATCGCCGCGGACGGCGCGGCCACCATGCTCTCCACCGCGGTCGGCGGCCCGGCCAACACCACGTACTCCGAGAACATCGGCGTCATGGCGGCCTCCCGCGTCTATTCCACCGCCGCCTACTGGGCCGCGGCCGGCTTCGCGCTGCTCTTCGGGCTGTGCCCCAAGTTCGGGGCGATCGTCGCGGCGATCCCCGGCGGTGTGCTGGGCGGGATCACGGTCATCCTGTACGGCATGATCGGGCTGCTCGGCGCCCAGATCTGGGTGCACAACAAGGTGGACCTGCGCAATCCGCTCAACCTGGTGCCGGTCGCGGCCGGTGTGGTCATCGGCGTCGGCGGGGTCGGTCTCAAGATCAGCGACAACTTCGAGCTCAGCGGGATCGCGCTGGGCACGGTGGTCGTGCTCAGCGGCTACCACCTGCTGCGCGCGCTGGCCCCGGCTCATATGAAGCAGGAGGAGCCGCTGCTGGACGCGGGCACCAGCGCGTACGACGACGACGCCACGGAGGCCGGGAAGCCCGCGAAGCCCTGAGCTACCCGGGCGGCGCGAGGTCCTGAAGCCCCACCACCCGCAGCAGCTCCAGCCGCTCGTACGACTCGGTGCCCGGGCGGGCCGAGTGGACGATGAGCCGCTGGGCGTGCTCGGAGCTCAGCAGCACCTCGCACTCCAGCTCCAGCAGCCCCACCACCGGGTGCAGAAAGCGCTTGACCGCCGAGCGCCGCACCGCGACCTCGTGCGCCTCCCACAGCGCGGCGAATTCCGGGCTGGCCGCCCGCAGCTCGGCGACGAGCGCCGCCGGTGCGGGATCGTCGGGTCGGGCGGCCAGCACGGCCCGCAGATTCGCGACATGGTTCCGCGCGTGCTCCGCCTGATCCTCGGGCGGGCAGAGCCCGCGGGCGTCCGGGTCGGTGAAGTACCGGCGGATCATATTGCGCTGCCCCGGCGGCCGGGCGCTGATGTCGCCGGACAGGGCGGCGGCCATCGCGTTCTGCGCCAGCACCTCGCCCCAGTCGTTGATCACCAGCGCCGGGGTGTCGTACAGCCGGTCCAGGATCCGCAGCAGACCGGGCCGCACATGCCCGGAGGCGGACCGGTCGCGCGGCGGCTCCTCCCCCACCAGGTGGAAGAGATGGTCGCGCTCGTCGTCGGTGAGCCGCAGCGCGCGGGCCAGCGCGGTCAGCATCTGCCGGGACGGGCGCGGGCCGCGGGCCTGCTCCAGGCGGGTGTAGTAGTCGGTGGACATGCCGGTGAGCTGGGCCACCTCCTCCCGGCGCAGCCCGGGGGTGCGGCGGCGCGCCCCGGGCCCGAGCCCGACGTCGGCGGGTGCGAGCCGGGTGCGGCAGCGGCGGAGGAAGTCGGCGAGCTGGGTGCGGTCCACCTCTCAAGGGTCGCCGGTCACGGGCTTCCCATCCAGGGTCTGCCGATCCCTGGATCGGCGGTGCTCTCCCGGCCCGCTCCGGACTCCCTCAGGGTCGTAGCCGACGAACACCGATCAAAGGAGTCAGGACATGCTGACGTTGGTGACCGGAGCGACCGGCCGGGTGGGACAGCGGTTCGTGCCGCGGCTGCTGCGGTGGGGCGCGCCCGGGGACGAGGTGCGGGTGCTGGTGCGCGACGCGGCGAAGGGCGCGCCCTTCGCCGCGCTGGGCGCGCAGGTGTCGGTCGGCGATGTGCGCGAGGAGCAGGACGTGCGCAAGGCCCTGGCCGGGGTGGACGCGGTGGTCAATGTGGCGGCGGCCTTCCGGGGGGCGACGGACGACGAGGCGTGGGCGGTCAACCGCGACGCGGCCCTCGGCCTCGCCCGCGCCGCCCTGGAGGCGGGTGCCTCACGCTTCGTCCAGGTCAGCACCAATCTGGTCTACGGCCTCGGGCGCGGCCGGCCGCTGGTGGAGGACGACGAGTCGGTGCCGGGCGGGGAGATGTGGGGCGCGTACCCCGCGTCCAAGGCCGAGGCCGAGCAGGGGCTGCTGGAGCTGCACCGCGAGCGCGGGCTCGACGTCCGGATCGGCAGCCTGCCCTTCGTCTACGGCGAGGACGATCCGCATCTGGCGGAGTCGCTGCGGTGGGCGGGGCAGTGGGCGGGCCATCAGCGGCTTCAGATGGCGCATCACGCGGATGTGGCGCGGGGGCTGTTGCGGCTGCTGACCGCGCCGGGGGTGGCCGGGCGGAAGTACAACATCGTCGACGACGCGCCCGTCACGGCGGTGGATCTGCACCACGTCAACGGCGTGCCAGTGCCGGAGGGCATGGCGGACCGCACCGACCCCGACCCCTGGTTCGGGGTGTGCTCCAACGCCCGGCTCCGCGCCGAGCTGGGCTGGCGCCCCCTGTACCCGACGCTGTGGACGGCCGTCGACGCGGGGGCGCTCTGACGGGAACCCGTTAGTCCGTTCCGGGGAAGCGAACGGCGTACGGCCGGTCGGGCCGCGGCTCGGCTGCGACGCTTGCGCCCATGACGACGTCGGCCAAGCGGCGCGCGCCGCGGACCGTGGAGGGTGTCGTGGCGCGGATGCGCGCGCTCGGCGCCGCGCTGCCGCCCCGGGACGGGGTGGCGGTCTTCAACCGGGTGTATCTGGCGGTCACCGAGGAGGTCGGCCGCCGGCTCGCGGACGGGTACTTCCAGGACCCGGCCGCCACCGAGGACCTGGATGTGCGCTTCGCCGCCCGCTATCTGGCGGCGGTCGACGCGGTGGCGGCGGGGCGGCGGCCGCCCGCCTGCTGGCGGCCGCTGTTCCAGCTGCGGCGCCATCCGGGAATCCGCCCGCTCCAGTTCGCGCTGGCCGGGATGAACGCGCACATCGGCCATGATCTGGCCCTGGCGCTGGTGGACACCTGCCGGGCCCGAGGGGTGGAACCGGAGGACCTGGAGGGCGACTTCGACCGGGTCGGCACCCTGCTCACCGGGCTCGAGGAGCGGATCCGCGAGGATCTGATGCCCGGCCCCGATCTGCTGGACGTGGCCGATCCGCTGACCCATCTGGTGGGGTCGTGGAGCCTGGACAAGGCGCGGGGCGCCGCGTGGGCGGCGTACCGCGCCCTGTGGGGGCTGCGCGCACTGCCGGAGCTGACCGAGGAGTTCGTGGAGCGCGTCGACGAGAGCGTCGGGCTGGTGGGGCGGTTTCTGCTCACCCCGCTGCCCGGCGCCACCACGGACGAACCGGCTCAGTCCTCGGGGAGCTCGACGGGCGCGATCTCGTCGTAGACATCGCCCGGGCCCGGGTTCTTCGGGTCCGTCCGCCCGCCGAAGTGGGTCATCACGCCCCACACCGCGTTGAGCGCGGTCTGCACGGCGCCCTCGGCCCACCCCGCGGTCCAGGAGATGTCGTCGCCCGCGAGGAAGACGCCGCGCCGGTCGGCCGGGAGGCGGTCCTGCATGAAGTGGGTGAACAGGCGGCGCTGGTAGCGGTAGTGGCCGGGCAGATTGGCCTTGAACGCGCCCATGAAGTAGGGCTCGTTCTCCCAGGAGACGGTGACCGGGCTGCCGATGATGTGCTTGCGGATGTCGACCTTCGGATAGATCTCCGACAGCGACTTGAGCATGACCTCCATGCGCTCGTTGGCGGACAGCGGCAGCCACTTGAGGCTGTCGTCGCACCAGGTGTACGAGAGGCAGATGACGGCGGGCCGGTCCGGTCCGTCGTCCAGCAGGTAGGTGCCGCGGGTCATCCGGTCGGTGAGCGTCATGCTCATCACGTCCCGGCCGGTGACCTCGTCCTTGTCCAGCCAGAAGGGGCGGTCCACCGGCACGAACAGCTTGCTGGACTCCATGTAGTGGGTGCGCTCCATCGCCGTCCAGTGGTCGATGGGGAAGAGCGAGTCATCGCACTCGATCTTGGAGAGCAGCATCCAGGACTGCGCGGTGAAGACCACCGCCCGGTACGAGCGGATGTCGCCGGCCGCGTCGGTGACGACGATACGGTCGCCCGCCGCGCGGTGCAGCCGGGTGACGGCCGGGCGCGGCCGGCCGCCGTGCAGGGAGGCCAGCGAGGTGCCCGGCGTCCAGTGCACGAGCTTGCGCGGCTCGCGCTCCCACAGCCGCACCGGGAGTTGCTGGCTGCCTCCGACGATGCCGCGGTGGTCGTCGTCCGCGCCGGTGTAGACGACGCGCAGGATCTCCAGGATGGAGTTGGGGAAGTCGGTGTCCCAGCCGCCGGTGCCGAAGCCGACCTGGCCGAAGATCTCGCGGTGCCGGAAGGAGGCGAAGGCCGGGGAGTCGCAGAGGAAGCCGTAGAAGGTCTGGTTGTCGAGCGCCGCGACGAGGCGGGACCAGATCTCCCGGATCCGCGGGACGTCGCGCTCGCGCAGGGCGCGCTGCATGGCGGAGAAGTCGGCGCCCTCCTCCAGGCAGGCGTTCCAGGCGTCCATCACCTGGTGGTAGACCTCGGGCAGGTCGTCCAGGGTGCGGGCGTAGTGGGACTCGCCCTTCAGGTCGACGACGGTCGAGGGAGTGTCGGGCGCGAGGGGGTTGGGGAAGGGCCGGGTGGTGAGGCCCGCCAGGTCGATGTAGTGCTGGAGGGCGGTCGAGCTGGGCGGGAAGCGCATCGCGCCCATCTCGGCGGTCAGCGCCGGGTCGCAGCCCTCGAAGCCGACGGTGCGCAGCCGCCCGCCGATCCGGTCGGCCTCGTAGACGACCGGCTTGAGGCCCATCTTCATCAGCTCGTACGCGGCGACGATGCCGGACAGCCCGCCGCCGACGACCGCGACCTCGGCGCCGTGCTCGGTCGCGGGGATCTGGCCGAGGCCCGCGGGGTGGGCGAGGTAGTCGTCGTAGGCGTAGGGGAAGTCCGGGCCGAACATGGTCAGCGGCGGGTCGGGCTGCCGCTCGTCCTGCTGGACGTGGACGGCGGTGGGCACCATGGACGTCATCGGGTACGGACTCCTTGCGGGGCGGGCGGGCGAGGGGGCGCGCGGTGCGAAGCGGGCGGGGTCAGGTCGGGTCGGGTCAGGGGGTGTACAGCTCGGGCCTGCGGTCGCCCAGATACGGGTTCGCGGTGCGCGAGGCGGCGAGCAGCTCCGGGTCCACCTCGCCGAAGGCCAGCTCCTCGCCGTGCCCGGCGCGGGCCTTGACCGTGCCGTCGGGCCCGGCCAGACAGCTCAGCCCGATGAAGTCGAAGTCGCCCTCGGGCCCGGTGCGGTTGACGTACGCGATGTAGAGCTGGCTCTCGAAGGCGCGCACCGGGACCAGGGATTCGGCCACGAACTGGAACGGGTGCATCTGCGCGGTGGGCACCAGCAGCAGATCGGTCCCGGCCAGGGCGTGGGCCCGGACGTTCTCGGGGAACTCCACGTCGTAGCAGATCATGATCCCCAGGCGTACGCCGCCGAGTTCGGCCTGGACGACGGGGGTGTCGCCGGGGGTGAACCAGGCGCGCTCGAAGTCGCCGAAGAGGTGGGTCTTGCGGTAGTTGGCGAGTTGCGCGCCGTCGGGGCCGACCAGCCGCGCGGAGTTGAAGACCGCGCCGCCCCCATCAGCCGCCTCCCCCGCCCGCTCCGGGTAGCCGTAGAGGACGGCCAGGCCGTGGGTGGCGGCGATCCGGGCCACCGCCCGGCCGCCGGGCCCGTCGGCCGGCTCGGCCAGCCGCCGCACGCCGTCCCCGATCGCGTACCCGGTGAGGAACAGCTCCGGGGCGATCAGCAGCCCGGCCCCGGCCGCCGCGGCGCGCCCGGCCGCCGCGGCGAGGACCTTGAGGTTGTGGGCGGTCTCGCCGGGGTGGCCTGAGCTCTGGAGCAGGGCGGTGCGCAGCGGGGGCATGGGCAGACCTCGGGTGGGAGAGAGGGAGAGACGCGGCCGGGAGAGAAACCGGAAGGGGAGGAGCGACGTATCGGCACAAAGACGGTACGTCGGCCCGAGATCGGCGGACAAGGCACGACCGTTGCGCATCCAGCGTCGATTCGTTACGTCTTCCGGCCCGGTCGCGGCGATTCGTTGCGCCGCTCGGATCGGGCAGGTTCATCCTCGAAGCCCACCTGGTGCCGCCGTCACGGGATGGCCCAAGCTGGCCCCCATGGATTGGTTGCCACTGCTCTCCACCCTGGCCGGGGCCGCGATCGGCATCGTCGCTACTCTCATCGCCGATCGGAATCGGTGGAAGCACGAGGATGTCAAAGAGGCTCGTCGGCTGCGGCTCGACATCTACACGCAGTACACCACCACCGTGAAGGTCCTCGGTGAGACCCTGCGGGCCTTGGCCGAGCGGGAGCACCCTTCCGACGACGAGCGGGCGCTTGCGCTGCGCCAAGCCTTTCGGGATTCAGACATAGCCATCGCATCCGAACAGATGTGGCTCATCGCGCCCCAACCCGTCGTCAAGGCCTCCAACAGCGTGTTCCACTGCCTGCGACGCATCTGCGACGGCTACATCGACGGCAGTGCTGTCAGCAGTCCAGAGGATCGCGCCCGCTGGGAGGCGCGCGGCAAAGCAGCCGCCAAGATGCGCAAGCTCATGCGTGAAGATCTCGGCTTCGGCCCACTCACCGAACGCCACAGCCCCCCTCTCAACGACGACAACAGCTAGGCCGGAGCTCCTGAGCCGAAGCGGCGGAGGAGGGGCGAGAGGACCAGGACGGACTTGGTGCGTTCCACGAAGGGCTCGCCCGCGATCCGCTCCAGGACGCGTTCGAAGTGGCGCATGTCGGAGGCGAAGACCTGGACGATGGCGTCCGCGTCGCCGGTGACGGTCGACGCGGCGACCACCTCGGGGTAGCGGTTCAGGCCGCGGTGGATGTCCTCGGGCGAGGTGTTGCGGCGGCAGTAGAGCTCGATGAAGCCCTCGGTCTCCCAGCCGAGGGCGGCCGGGTCGACCCGTACGGTGAAGCCGGTGATGGCCCCCTCGGCCCGCAGCCGGTCCACCCGCCGCTTGACGGCGGGGGCGGAGAGGCCGACCTCCTCCCCGATGTCGGCGTAGCTGCGGCGGGCGTCCTCGGCGAGGGCGTGGACGATACGTTCGTCCAGATCGTTCAGTCGCACTGCGGGGATGTCACTTTTCTGCCGTGGCCAGTCGGGAGCGGCGCATGCCGTATGCGAAGTACAGCACAAGGCCGACGGCCATCCAGACGCCGAAGACCGTCCAGGTCACCCGGTCCAGGCTGCTCATCATCCACAGGCACAGCCCGAAGCCGATCAGCGGGAACAGCGGCGACAGCGGCACCCGGAAGGTGCGCGGCATCGCGGGCCGGGTCCGGCGCAGCACGATCACGGCCACGTTGACCAGGGCGAACGCGAAGAGGGTGCCGATGCTGGTGGCGTCGGCGAGCTGGCCGAGCGGGATCGCGGCGGCCAGGACCCCGCAGAAGAGGGAGACGATCACGGTGTTGGCGCGCGGCACCCCGCTGGCCGGGTGGATCCGGGAGAACACCTTCGGCACCAGCCCGTCCCGGGACATCGCGAAGAGGATGCGGGTCTGGCCGTAGAGCACCGTCAGCACCACGGAGGCGATGGCCACGACCGCGCCCCCCGCCAGCAGCACGGCCCAGAAGCTCTGCCCGGTCACATCCCTCATGATCCCGGCGAGCGCGGCCTCCGAGCCCGCGAACCGCTTCCAGGGCAGCGCGCCCACCGCCACCGCCGCGACCAGGCAGTACAGGGCGGTGACGATGACGAGCGAGAGCATGATCGCGCGCGGCAGGTCGCGCTGCGGGTTCCTGGCCTCCTCGCCGGCCGTGGAGGCGGCGTCGAAGCCGATGTACGAGAAGAAGAGGGTGGCCCCGGCCGCGCTGACGCCCGCCATGCCCAGCGGCATGAACGGCGTGTAGTTCCCGGCCCGGACACCGGTGAAGGCGACGGCGCAGAACAGCACCAGGGCGGCGATCTTCACCGCGACCATGATCGCGTTGGCCCGGGCGCTCTCCTTGGCCCCGCCCAGCAGAAACGCCATGGCCAGCAGGACAACCAGCAGCGCGGGCAGGTTGAAGAGACCGCCGTCGCCGGGCGGGGCGGCCAGCGCGCCGGGGATGGTGACGCCGAGGGTGCCGTCGAGGAGCTCGTTCAGATACTGGCCCCAGCCGACCGCGACGGCGGCCACCGAGACCCCGTACTCCAGGATCAGACACCAGCCGCAGACCCAGGCGACCAGCTCGCCGAGGGTGGCGTAGGCGTACGAGTACGAGGACCCGGAGACCGGGATCGTGCCCGCCAGCTCGGCGTACGACAGGGCGGAGAACAGCGCGGTCAGCCCCGCGATCGCGAAGGAGACCACCACCGCGGGCCCGGCGTCCGGCACGGCCTCGCCGAGCACCACGAAGATGCCGGTGCCCAGCGTCGCACCGATGCTGATCATGGTCAGCTGCCACATGCCGAGCGAGCGCCGCAGCTTCCCGCCCTCGCCCTGGCCCCCCTCGGCGACCAGCAGTTCGACGGGCTTGCGCCGCAGCAGCCCGGAGCCGAGCCCTCCGGAACCCCGACCCGGGGCACGGAGCCCCGGCCCGGATCGCTCGGCGGTGGGCGGGGCTGCGCCGTGGTCCAGCAATTGAGGGGCTCCTTGTCGCTGCCGGTCGGGTCGGTCGGATGGCGGTGACCGGCGGCGCGCACACGGCGCACACACGGGTGTGTCACGCAGGGCCCATGGGCACACAGACCCGGCCGTAATGCCCCATTGTTGCGCATACACGTACGAACGTTGCGCCCGGGGTGGCTGTACGGCGAATCGTTGCGGGAGGCCGGGCCGCGCTGACGCGCGTTTCACCCGAATGCCACGATACGGCACCAATTTGGCCCTCGTTGGTGGGAACGTGACCCCAGACAGCCTTCAGAGCGCCGATCATGACCCCCAAGACCCGGACGGCGCGTGCCGTCCGGGAGGCCACGGGGACGCGGACGAGCGGCCTCCGCTCGAGTACTGCGCCCGGGTGTGGGAGGACTTCCTGCGGACGCTGAACCGCATCGAGACCGACTTCGTCCACCGCTGCGGCACCACGGACCCGGGCGTACAGGCATGACGTACACCGAGCCGAGGCCGGGCGGCTACGGCCCCCCTCCCCACGCCGGCCACCGGCCCGCTCCCGGCGAGCGGTTCGACATGGCCCCCGACGACCCGCTGAGCTTCCCGCTGCCGGACCCGGAGACGATCGAGAGCCGGTGGGACCTGGAGGGAGACCTGGCCCGGCTGCTCCAGACCTCGGCCCCCGCCTCCTCCCCGTTCGACTCGCCTTTCGACTCCTCTCTCGGCTCCGGTCTCGGCCCAGGTCTCGGCCCAGGTCTCGGCTCAGGTCTCGACGAGCCGCCCGAGAGGACCACCGGCAGCTTCCCCGCCGCCCGCTCCCCCGCGCACGTCCGCGGCCGCGGGCGGCGGCGCCGGGTCCGCTTCCGGCTGCCGACCATGCCCTGGCTCCAGCTGATCAGCCTGATCTTCGCGGCGCTCACCACGGTGATCGTGGCCATGCTCAGCGTGCTGGGCGGGATGATCTCCTACGGCCCGCTGCGCTATCTGGCCGCCCCCAGCACCTCGGAGTCCATGGCGGCCTGGTGGCCGCTGCTGGTCTACGGGCCCTGGCTGGTCGCCTCGCTGTCGGTGCTGCGCGCCGCGCTGCACCGCCGGGGCGCGGCGCACTCCTGGGCGGTGGTGGTGCTCTTCTCCACCATCGCGGTCTTCCTCTGCGTCGCGCACGCGCCCAAGGACCCGCCCAGCATGGCCGTCGCCGGGCTGCCGCCCGTGGCCGCGCTGGTCTCCTTCCACCAGCTGGTGCGGCAGATCACCCTGACCAGCCCGCCGCGTCACGCCCTTCCCCGCACCCGCGGCGCCGATCAGCGCGACAAGCCCCGCGTATGAACGCGGCCACGCGCCGTGGCCGGGCATGGCCGTGGCCCTCGCTCGGCCGAGCGAGGGCCACGCGACATCACCGGACCCGTCAGTCCCAGCTGGCGTGGAGCGGCTTTCCCTCCGCGTAGCCGGCGGCGCTCTGCACGCCGATCACGGCCCGCTCGTGGAACTCCTCCACCGTGCCCGCGCCCGCGTAGGTGCAGGAGCTGCGCACGCCCGCGACGATCGAGTCGATCAGGTCCTCGACGCCGGGCCGGGCCGGGTCCAGGAACATCCGGGAGGTGGAGATGCCCTCCTCGAACAGGCCCTTGCGGGCCCGGTCGTACGCCGACTCCTCGCTGGTGCGGTTGCGCACGGCGCGGGCGGAGGCCATGCCGAAGCTCTCCTTGTACGGCCGGCCGTCGGCGGTCTGCTGAAGGTCGCCCGGCGACTCGTACGTCCCGGCGAACCACGAGCCGATCATCACATTGGACGCGCCGGCGGCCAGCGCCATCGCGACATCCCGCGGGTGCCGGACACCGCCGTCGGCCCACACGTGCTTGCCGAACTTCCGCGCCTCCGCGGCGCATTCGAGCACCGCGGAGAACTGCGGCCGCCCCACGCCCGTCATCATGCGGGTGGTGCACATCGCGCCCGGGCCGACGCCCACCTTCACGATGTCGGCACCCGCCTCGATCAGGTCGCGCACGCCCTCGGCCGCGACCACGTTGCCCGCGACCACCGGCACGCCCGGGTCCAGCGCCCGGACCGCCTTCAGCGCGCTGATCATCGACTCCTGGTGGCCATGGGCCGTGTCCACCACCAGCGTGTCCACACCCGCCGCGAGCAGCGCCTTGGCGCGCCCCTGCACATCGCCGTTGACCCCGACGGCGGCGGCGATCCGCAGCCTGCCGTCCGCGTCCACCGCGGGCCGGTAGAGCGTGGCGCGCAGCGCGCCCTTGCGGGTCATGATGCCGACCAGCTGCCCGTCCGCGTCCACCGCGGGGGCGAGCTTGCGGTGTGCGCCGTCGAGGCGGTTGAAGGCCTCGCGCGGGTCGATGTCCGCGTCGAGCACCAGCAGCTCGCGGGACATCACCTCGCTCAGCTGGGTGAAGCGGTCCACACCGGCCAGATCGGACTCGGTGACCACTCCCACCGGGCGGCCGTTCTCCACGACCACACCGGCGCCGTGGGCCCGCTTGGGCAGCAGCGACAGCGCGTCGGCGACCGTCCCCGCCGGGCTGAGCACGATCGGGGTGTCCAGGACGTGGTGGCGCCGCTTGACCCAGCCGACGACGTCGGCGACCACGTCCAGCGGGATGTCCTGCGGGATGACGACCATGCCACCGCGGCGGGCGATGGTCTCGGCCATCCGGCGCCCGGCGATCGCGGTCATGTTGGCCACCACGATCGGGATGGTGGTGCCGCTGCCGTCGGGCGTGGACAGGTCCACGTCCTGGCGCGAGCCGACCGCGGAGCGGCTGGGCACCATGAAGACGTCGTCGTACGTCAGGTCGTAGGGCGGCTGCTGGTCATTGAGGAAACGCACGCTCGGAACTTCCCAGTCATTCGGAATTGGCCCTCGACGAAGGAAGCCGAGGAAAACGCACGTACCTCATTCTCCCATGCCGGTCCCGGTACGGGGGCGGGACGATCATCCAGAACGGCCGGGAAGCCGCTGGTCCGATCGTCCAACGCCGCCCACGCCGCGCGCGTACTTACGGGCCCGCGCTACGGCCCGTCGGGGTCTGCCCGGTCCAGCGCGGGGCGCGGGCCTGGGCCGGTCTCCAGCAGCAGGTGGTCGGCGGCGGCGGTGTCCGTGACCAGGCTGGTGACCAGGCCGGAGCGGAGCACCGCGCCGATCGCCGGGGCCTTGCGGCGGCCGCCCGCGATGGCCACGACCTCCGGGATCCGCCGCAGCCGGTCGGCCTCCACCGTGATGCACCGCTCGCCCAGGTCGCGGCCGATGCGCCGGCCCTCGGCGTCGAAGAGGTGCGCCGACATCTCGGCGGCGGCGCCGAGGCCCGCGTAGTGCGCCCGCTCCTGCTCGGTCAGCATGTCGTACACCGTCGAGATCCCGGCCTCCCAGGAGCCGATGGAGACGGCGGCGACGGTGACCTTGTCGAAGTACTCGAAGGCGCGGGCGATGCCGGGCTGGCCGCGCAGCGCGTCGGCGGTGGCGGTGTCGGGCAGCAGCATGGGCGCGTAGATGGGGTGCGCCTCGCCGCCGGAGACGGCGGCGGCGCGCCGGACCGCCTCGACCGAGCCGCGCTCGGCGGTGCCCGCGTCATAGACGCCGGTGAGCTGGACGACGGTGCACGGGGGCAGCCGGTGCAGCGCCGCGGCCATGTGGATCGTGGAGCGGCCCCAGGCCAGGCCCAGCACATCGCCCTCGGTCACCAGCTCGCCGAGCAGGTCAGCGGCGACCTCGCCGAGGTTCTCCGGGTCCGGGGTGTCGGCCTCGGCGTCGGCCGGGGACTCGACGACGACCGCGTGGCGCAGCCCGTACCGGGCGCGCAGCGCGTCGGAGCGCTCCGCGTCCAGCTCTGCGGGCACCCGGATCTCGATGCGCACCAGATCGCGCTCGAGCGCGGTCTCGAGCACCCGCGCCACCTTGAAGCGGCTGACGCCGAACTCCTCGGCAATCTGGATCTTGGACTTGCCCTCGAGGTAGAAGCGGCGCGCCATGGCGGCCGCCTGCACCAGTTCGGCGGGTCCCATCCGCGTGCCTGAACGGCCCGTCGACACCGCGGTCTCCTCACTGCTTCCTATGTTCTGGACTCACCGTTCATCCTGTCAGAAACGGCGGACTTGATCTGCCCTTTACCCATGAGTTCACCGGGCGGTCGTGGGCCCGTCTTCCGCGCGCCGCGCCGCCGAGGTGGCCCCCTGGGCCAGATCCCGCAGCTCACGCACCGCCTTGGCGGGGTCATCGGCCCCGTAGACCGCGGATCCCGCCACAAACACATCGGCGCCTGCCTCGGCACACCGCTCGATCGTCGAGGCGGACACCCCGCCGTCCACCTGAAGCCACATCTCCAGGCCGTGCTTGGAGATCAGCTCGCGGGTGCGGCGGATCTTCGGCAACATGATGTCCAGGAACGCCTGCCCGCCGAAGCCCGGCTCAACCGTCATCACCAGGACCATGTCCAGCTCGGGCAGCAGGTCCTCGAAGGGGTCGATGGGGGTGGCGGGCTTGAGCGCCATCGACGCCCGGGCGCCCTTGGCCCGGATCTCCCGGGCCAGCCGTACGGGGGCGGCGGCCGCCTCGGCGTGGAAGGTCACCGAGCCCGCGCCGGCCTCGACGTACTGCGGGGCCCAGCGGTCGGGGTCCTCGATCATCAGATGGCAGTCCAGCGGCGTGTCCGTCGCCTTGCCGAGCGCCTCGACCACCGGCACGCCGAGAGTCAGGTTGGGGACGAAGTGGTTGTCCATCACATCGACGTGGAGCCAGTCGGCTCCCTCGACGGCCTTCGCTTCCTCCGCCAGGCGGGCGAAGTCGGCGGACAGGATGCTGGGGCTGATCTGGAGGGCCATGGCACCAGCCTGCCACGGCCGCCACCGGTCCATGGACCCGGGTTGATCACGAAGCCGCACCGACAGCCCTCCGGTCGCCCCGGTCCGGCAGCGGAGCGATCGGCAGCGGATTGAGAAGACTCGCATGACCCGACATCTGAAGCGACACCCCGTATCCGCGGCATCGGGCCGGCCGTGGCCCCTCCGGGGCGCGCTGTCCGTGGCCCTGGCCGTAGGGCTGCTGGTGGCCCCGGCCACCGGGGCGGGGGCGGCCACGGCCGCGCCACCGCCGCCGGTCTGCGCCTCCGCCCGGGCGGGGCTCGCCACCAAGCTCTCCACGGACATCGCCACGGCCCTGCGCGGCAGACCCGGCACGGTTGCGATCGCCCTGCGCGACCCCGCCACGGACACCATCTGCACACTGCGCGCGGACCAGGCCTTCGACTCCGCGAGCGCGGTCAAGGTGACCGTCCTGGCCGCCCTGCTGTGGGACGCGGAGAAACACGGCCGGCAGCTCACCCGGTGCGAGACCGACCTGGCCACCGCCATGATCACCAAGTCGGACAACGCCGCCACCAGCACGCTGTGGCGGCAGCTGGGCGCCGACGGGATCAGCGCGTTTCTGCGGGCAGCGGGGATGCCCCGGACCGTCCCCGGCGCCGAGAACCACTGGGGCCTGACCCAGATCACCGCGCGCGACGAGATGCGGCTCCTGGACCTGGTGACCACGCCCAACGCGGTGCTGAGCGACCACGCCCGCGCCTACATCCTGGAGCTCATGGGCGAGGTCGTCCCGTCCCAGCGCTGGGGCACCCCGGCCGGCGCCCCGGACACCGTGCGGGTCCATGTGAAGAACGGCTGGCTGTCCCGCGCCACCCACGGCTGGCGGGTGCACAGCCTCGGCGCCTTCACCCGCGACGGCCACGCCTACACCATCACGGTACTGACCCAGGACAACCGCACCATGAGCGCCGGAGTCGCCACCATCGAGGCCATCTCCCGCGTGGTGCACCGGGACCTCGACCCGGCGGGCTGAAGGTTTCCGAGGCCTCGTCAGGCGGTGCGCCGCAGCAGGGCCAGATACATCGCGTCCGTGCCGTGGCGGTGCGGCCACAGCTGGACGTCCGGGCCGTCGCCGAGCTCGGGCACCCCCGGCATCAGCGGCCGGGCGTCGATCCACTCGGCGGCGGGCGCGGGGCCGCCGCGGCCCTTGAGGACGTCGTCCACCACGGTCCGTGTCTCGGCGAGATGCGGGGAGCAGGTGGCGTAGCCGACCACGCCGCCCACGCGCACCGCGGCCAGCGCCTGGCGCAGCAGCTCCCGCTGGAGCGGCGCGAAGCCGGCCAGGTCCTCGGGGCTGCGGCGCCAGCGCGCCTCCGGGCGGCGGCGCAGCGCGCCGAGCCCGGTGCAGGGCACGTCGACCAGGGCCCGGTCGAAGGTGCCGGGACGCCACGGCGGTCTGGTGCCGTCCGCCGCGATCACCTGGTACGGGCCGGGGTTGCCCGCCAGCGCCCGCTCCACCAGGCCCGCCCGGTGCGGCTGCTTCTCCGAGGCGAGCAGCGCCGCGCCCCGCTCCGCGGCCAGCGCGCCGAGCAGCGCCGCCTTGCCGCCGGGGCCCGCGCAGCCGTCCAGCCACCGCTCGTCCGGCCCCTCCAGCGGCGCGCCCGCCAGCGCGAGGGCCACCAGCTGGCTGCCCTCGTCCTGCACCCCGGCGCGCCCCTCGCGGACCGCGTCCAGCGCCCCCGGCTCGCCACCCTCGGTGAGCCGCACGGCGTACGGGGACCAGCGGCCCGGCAGCGCGGAGCCCTCCCCGACGGCCGCCATCAGCTCCTCCGCCGTGCTGCGGCCCGGCCGGGCGACGAGGGTGACCTCGGGCCGTTCGTTGTCGGCCTCCAGCAGGTCCTCGACCCCGGCGCTGCCGCCGCCCAGCGCGTCCCACAGGGCGGAGACGATCCACCGCGGATGCGAGTGGACGACCGCAAGATGCTCCTCGGGGTCCTCGTCGTACGGCGGGGCGACCTTCTCCAGCCAGCCGTCGAGGTCATCGGCCGCGATCTTGCGCAGTACGGCGTTGACGAACTTCGCCCGCCCGTCGCCGAGCACCACCCGCGCCAGCTCGACGGTCGCCGAGACCGCCGCGTGGGTGGGGATGCGGGTGCCCAGCAGCTGGTGCGCGCCGAGGCTGAGCACGTCCAGCACGGGCGGGTCCACCTCGCGCAGCGGCCGGTCCACGCACTCCGCGATGATCGCGTCGTAGGTGCCCTGGCGGCGCAGCGTGCCGTAGACCAGCTCGGTCGCCAGCGCGGCGTCCCGCGCGTCGAAGGGCTTGGCCTCCGTGCTCTCCTGACGGGCCCTGCGCAGCAGGGGCGGCAGGACGAGGTTCGCGTACGCGTCGCGCTCGTCGACGGCCCGCAGCGCCTCGAAGGCGAGAACCCGCACGGGGTCCTTCTTCGGGCGCCGGTAGGGCTTGCCGGAGTTGCTGCGGTGGGAACGGCCGGGCTGGGGACTCACGGGAAATGTGCTCCGGGGAAGGATGGGGCTCTGCGGAGTCCCAGCCTACGGGGCGCGCAGGGCCACGCTCAGTTCAGTGCCCCGTCGGCCGCCTGGGCCAGGTCCGCCTCGCCCAGGTCCGCCTCGCCCACGGGTGACGGCTGCTCGAACTGGGTGCGGTACAGCTCCTCGTAGCGCCCGCCGGACGCGAGCAGCGCGGTGTGCGTGCCGCGCTCCACGATCCGCCCGTTCTCGACGACCAGGATGAGGTCCGCGGCCCGGACGGTGGACAGCCGGTGGGCGATGACCACGGCGGTCCGCCCGTCCAGCGCCTCGGCGAGCGCCTCCTGGACGGCCGCCTCGGAGGTGGAGTCCAGGTGGGCGGTGGCCTCGTCGAGGATCACCACGCGGGGGCGGGCCAGCAGCAGCCGGGCGATGGTCAGCCGCTGGCGCTCACCGCCGGAGAGCCGGTAGCCGCGCTCGCCGACCACGGTGTCCAGGCCGTCGGGCAGGGCCGCGATCAGCCCGTCGAGGCGGGCCCGGCGCAGCACGTCCCACAGCTCCTCCTCCGTGGCCTCGGGCCGGGCCAGCAGCAGGTTGGCGCGGATCGAGTCGTGGAAGAGGTGCCCGTCCTGGGTGACCATGCCGAGCGTCCTGCGGACCGACTCGGCCGTCAGGTCGCGGACGTCCACGCCGGACAGCCGCACGGCGCCGCCGTCGGCGTCGTAGAGCCGGGGCAGCAGCTGCGCGATGGTCGACTTCCCGGCGCCCGAGGAGCCCACCAGCGCGACCATCTGCCCGGGTTCGGCGCGGAAGGACACCTCGTGCAGCACCTGTTCGCCACCGCGGGTGTCCAGGGTCGCGACCTCTTCCAGGGAGGCCAGGGAGACCTTGTCCGCCGAGGGATAGCCGAAGTTCACGCGGTCGAACTCGACCGACACCGGCCCCTCGGGCACCGGCCGGGCGTCCGGCTTCTCGGCGATCAGCGGCTCGAGGTCCAGCACCTCGAAGACCCGCTCGAAGCTGACCAGGGCGCTCATCACCTCCACCCGGGCGCCGGCCAGCGCGGTCAGCGGCGCGTACAGGCGGGTGAGCAGCAGGGCGAGGGCGACGACCGCGCCGGGGTCGAGCTCGCGGCGCAGCGCGTAGTAGCCGCCGAGGCCGTAGACGAGGGCCAGGGCCAGGGCGGAGACGAGGGTGAGGGCGGTGACGAAGGAGGTCTGGACCATCGCGGTGCGCACCCCGATGTCGCGCACCCGCCGGGCGCGCGCCGCGAACTCGGCGGACTCCTCGTCGGGCCGGCCGAAGAGTTTCACGAGCGTGGCGCCGGGCGCGGAGAACCGCTCGGTCATCTGGGTGCCCATGGTGGCGTTGTGGTCCGCGGCCTCGCGCCGCAGCCGCGCCAGCTTGCCGCCGACGCGCCGGGCGGGCAGCAGGAACATCGGCAGGAGCAGCAGGGCCAGCAGGGTGATCTGCCAGGAGATGCCGAGCATCACGGCGAGCGTGAGCAGCAGGGTGACGAGATTGCCGACGACTCCGGAGAGGGTGTCGCTGAACGCCCGCTGGGCGCCGATGACGTCGTTGTTCAGCCGGCTGACCAGGGCGCCGGTGCGGGTGCGGGTGAAGAAGGCGACGGGCAGCCGCTGGACGTGGTCGTACACGGCGGTGCGCAGGTCGAGGATGAGCCCCTCGCCGATGTTCGCGGACAGCCAGCGGGTGACCAGCCCGAGCCCGGCCTCCGCCACGGCGATGACGGCGATGAGGCCGGCGAGTCCGAGGACGAGGCCCTGGCCGGAGCGGTGCACGATCGCGTCGACGACCCGGCCGGCGAGCAGTGGGGTGGCGACCGCGAGCACCGCCGTGACGACGCTGCTCACCAAAAAGAAGACGATCCGGCGGCGGTGGGGGCCGGCGAAGCCGGCGATGCGCCGCAGGGTGTCGCGGGAGAAGGGGCGCCGGTCGTCGTTGGCGCTCGCGGTCCGGTAGAGGGAGTGCATGGCGGTGGCTTCCATGTCCATCGCGCACCTCCGTGGGTCTCGGGGTGCCGTCGCGGGATCGCGGCTGTTCCGGGCCGGCGGCACACCCAGGACCGTAGAACCTCAACCATTGTTGAGGTCAACTCGCCCCCCACCCCGCGCGCGGCGGCCCGGGACGCGGGGACGCGCGCTGGGCCGTGTCCGGCTGATCTCGACGCCTGCGGCGGGCTCGCCCCACCCCGCCCCTTCCCGGCGCCTGCCGATGTGCGGCTCCGCCGCGCGGGGTGGGGAACCAGCACCGATGTGCGGCTCCGCCGCGTGGCCCTCGGACACCCGCTACGCGCCGAGGCGCTCGCCCTCGGCGATGCGTACGCCGCGGGCCCAGTCCGCCCCGGGCATCGGCCGCTTGCCCTGCGGGCGCACCCAGGACAGCTGCACCGCGTGGCTGCCCGTGCCGGCGTACACGGCCTTCTTGGTCACCTCGAGCTCGCCGGGCGCCAGGTCCGTGCGGTCCGTCACCAGCGCCACCGCGTTCACCTTCAGCCGCTCCCCGCGGAAGGTGGTCCACGCCCCCGGCGCGGGGGCGCAGGCCCGCGCCAGCCGGTCGACGCGCAGCGCGGGCGCGGTCCAGTCGATCTCGGCGTCCTCGACGTTGATCTTCGGGGCGAGCGAGACGCCCTCGGTGGGCTGCGGCTCGGCGCGCAGGGTGCCGTCCTCGATGCCGTCCATGGTGGCGGCCAGCAGCCCCGACCCGGCCAGCGAGAGCCTGGTCAGCAGGTCGCCGCTGGTGTCCGTGGGCCGTACGTCCTCGGTCACCAGCCCGTAGACCGGGCCGGAGTCCAGGCCCTCCTCGATCAGGAAGGTCGACGCGCCGGTCACCTCGTCGCCCGCCAGCACCGCGTGCTGCACGGGCGCCGCGCCGCGCCAGGCGGGCAGCAGGGAGAAGTGCAGATTGACCCAGCCGTGCGCGGGGATCTCCAGCGCCGCCTTGGGCAGCAGCGCGCCGTAGGCGACCACCGGGCAGCAGTCCGGCGCGATCTCGCGAAGCCGGTCCAGGAACTCCGGGTCGCGCGGCTTGGCCGGCTTGAGCACCTCGATCCCCGCCTCCGCCGCGCGCTCGGCGACCGGGCTCGCCACCAGCCGGCGGCCGCGTCCGGCGGGCGCGTCCGGCCGGGTGACGACGGCCACCACCTCGTGCCGGTCGGACGCGATCAGCGCTTCCAGGGCGGGCAGGGCGACCTCGGGAGTACCGGCGAAGACGAGCCTCATGGGTGGCGAACTACCTCTCACGCGCAGCGGGAACAGCGCACCAGTCTAGGGCGACCCGCCGACAGGGGGCGTACGTGAGCGAGGGCGCACGCCCCCGGACCGTGACCGACGGGCGGGTATCGCGTTGGTCAAGGCAGTCAAGACAGATTGACCGCGTCGGGCCGCTGCGGCGGCCCGGCGCGCTTCCCCCTTCCCGTCTGCTGTCTTCGAGTACCTACGCCGGATTCGAGAGGCTTGTTCATGGCCGACCACGCAACCCACGACGCCCAGGCACGGGCCAGCCTGCACCTCCTGGTCCGGGACATCGAGCGGGTCCGCCGACAGGTGGACGCGCTGCGGACCCTCACCGCCCAGCTCGGCAACGTCTACCGTCCGCGGCGCACCGGCCCGTCCGCGGGCTTCGTCGTCTACGGACGCGCCCCGGCGCCCACCGTGCGCCTGGCCCAGGAGCTGCGGGACAGCGTCGAGACCCTGGTCACGGCCGCCGTGGACTTCGACCGTTCGCTCGGCTTCTCGTGGGACGCGGTGGGCTCGGCGCTCGGCGTCACCAAGCAGGCGGTGCACCGGCGTTACGGCGCGCGCCGGGCCGCCGCCGCGCAGAGCGCCGCCCCCGAGGGCGCCGAGGCGTCCGTGCGCACCGCGGAGCCGGGCGCCGTGTCCGCGGTCCCGTCGGTGCCGTCGGTGCCCGCCGCGCGCTCGATGCCCCCGCAGCCCGCCCCGGCGCTGCGCGAGGAGCCCCGCCCGAGCGCCCTGCCCAACCCGCGCAACGGCTGAGGCGCCCGCCTTCGCCCGTCAGCCGATGTCGAGCGGGTCGATCCGTACCACCGGGTGCTTCTCGCCCCGGGCCAGCCGCTGCGCCTTCGCCGCCTTGACCGCCGCCGCGAGCGCACTGCCCTGACCGGGGCGCACGCGCAGCAGCGCCCGCTGCCACTCCTCCCCCGGCGGCGGCTGACCGGGACGGCGCGGGCGGCCGGGCTCCGTCGGGGGCAGCGCTACGGGGCCGAGAGTCTCGGTGCCCTCCGGCAGCCGAGCCGCGGCGATCAGCTCGTCCACCGCCTCGGCGGGGCCGGCGACCGAGGCCATCCGGGACACTGGCGGAAAGCCCAGCTGGGCCCGCTCGGCCAGCTCCCGCGCCGCGTAACCGGCCGGGTCCCAACGCACCAGCGCCTGGACGGGCCGCTGTGTGGGCTCGGCGATCACCACGACCAGCCCGCCGTCCTCATGGCCGCGCACCAGGGCCGCCGCGTCCAGCCAGCGGCGCAGCGCCTCTTCCCCGGCCCGCAGGTCGGGGCGGCCGAGCAGGGCCCAGCCGTCGAGCAGCAGGGCCGCGGCGTAACCCCCCTCGGCGACCGGCTCGGCGCCGGGCGTCGCGACCACGAGCGCCGGGCGGCCCGGGACCGCGTCGAGGACATGATCCCGGCCCGAGGTGCGCACCGCGACCTCCGGAAAGGCTCGGCCCAGCTCCTCGGCCGTGCGCCGGGCCCCGACGATGCTGGCCCGCAGCCGCACGCCCCCGCACTCGGGGCAGCGCCACCCGCCCTCGGGCCGCCCGCACCACGCGCAGTTGAGCGTGTCCGCGTCCCGGGCCTCCAGCGGGCCCGAGCAGTGCGCGCAGCGCGCGGGCTCCCGGCAGCGCTCGCAGGCCAGCCGGGGTACGTACCCCCGGCGCGGCACCTGCACCAGCACCGGGCCCCGGGTCAGCCCCTCGCGCACGGTCCGCCAAGCGAGGGTCGGCAGCCGGGCGGCGCGCGCCTGCGCGTCCCGCGCCGTCTCGCCCTCGTCGACCGTACGGATCAGCGGGGCCGCGGCCCTGACCTGCTCGCGGTCGGCCTCCAGGGGGCGCGCCCAGCCGTTCTCCACCAGCTGGGCGGCCTCCACGGTGCGGCCGAGGTCGCCCAGCAGAAAGCCCGTCCGCTCCTGGACGGCGCGCAGCAGCAGTACGTCGCGGGCGTGCGGCTGCGGCGCCTGGGTATCGCTGTGGCTGTGGTCGCCGTCGTCCCAGATCCCCACCAGCCCCAGGCCCTTGACGGGCGCGAACATGGCCGCCCGGGTGCCCACCACGGCCCGCACCGAGCCCCGGCTGACGGCCAGCCAGCGCCGGTAGCGCTCCTCGGGCCCGAGATCCGCGGTCAGCAGCACATGCCGCCCCGGCCCGCCGAGCACCTCGGTGAGCGCCTCGTCGACCCGCGCGGCCGTCCGCCCGTCGGGGACGACGACCAGCGCGCCGCGCCCCGAGGCGAGGGTGGCGGCCACCGCGACGGCCCACTCGCGCGGCCAGTGCGGGCCCGGCAGCGCGGTCCACACCGCCCGCGGCGCCCCGCCGCCCGCGAGCGCCTCCAGAAACCCGGGCCCGGCCGGATAGCGCTCCCAGCTCCCCGCCGCGGGCGGGACGGGCGGCGGCAGCGGCGGCGGGGACGGCTCGCCCTCGGCCCGTACGTTCCGCTTGGGCACGGCCAGTTGCAGTATGTCGGCGAGCGATCCCGCGTACCGGTCGGCGACGGCCCGGCACAGCGCGAGCAGCCCGGGCTCCAGCACCGGCTCCGGCGACACCACCTGCGCGATGGCCGCCAGCGGCCCCCGGTAGTCGGACTCGGCGACCCGCTCGATGATGTACCCGTCGAGCAGCCCCCCGCCCTCCCGGCGCCCCTCGCGCACCTTCCCCGTACCGGCGCCGAACCGCACCCGCACCCGCACCCCGGGCCGCGCCTCGGCGTCCATCTCGGCGGGCACCGCGTAGTCCCACAGCTGGTCGAGATGGACCGGCCCCTTGTCCACCAGCACCTTGGCGACCGGCAGCTCCCGCGCCAGCGCCGCCCCCCGCCACGTCCGCGGCTTGGCCTTCGGCACCTTGGCCTTACGCACGGTCTCGCGAATGAGCGCGAGCTGCTCGCCGCCCTGCGGATCCGCCCCGGGGGCCCGCCCCGCCGGATCCCGCTCCGGCCGCCCGTTGTCGCTGCTCACAGCTTCAGTCTTAGCAGACAGCACGGACACCGGCCCTGGCGTCCCGTGGGGCGCCAGGGCCGGTGTCCGAATTCGGTGCGCGGGTGCTTACAGCCCCGTGGCCGCGCGCAGCGCGTCCACGCGGTCGGTGCGCTCCCAGGTGAAGTCCTCCAGCTCGCGGCCGAAGTGGCCGTACGCCGCTGTCTGGGCGTAGATCGGGCGCAGCAGGTCCAGGTCGCGGATGATCGCGGCCGGGCGGAGGTCGAAGACCTCGGAGATGGCCTGCTCGATCTTCTCGGCGTCGACCGTGGCCGTGCCGAAGGTCTCGACGAACAGGCCGACCGGCTCGGCCTTGCCGATCGCGTAGGCCACCTGCACCTCGCAGCGCGAGGCCAGGCCGGCCGCCACGACGTTCTTCGCGACCCAGCGCATCGCGTACGCGGCGGAGCGGTCGACCTTGGACGGGTCCTTGCCGGAGAAGGCGCCGCCGCCGTGGCGGGCCATGCCGCCGTAGGTGTCGATGATGATCTTGCGGCCCGTCAGGCCGGCGTCACCCATCGGACCGCCGATCTCGAACCGCCCGGTCGGGTTGACCAGCAGGCGGTAACCCTCGGTGTCCAGCTTGATGCCGTCCTCGACGAGCGCGTTGAGAACGTGCTCGACCACGAACTCCCGGATGTCCGGTGCCAGCAGCGAGTCCAGGTCGATGTCGGAGGCGTGCTGCGAGGAGACGACCACGGTGTCCAGGCGGACCGCCTTGTTGCCGTCGTACTCGATGGTGACCTGCGTCTTGCCGTCCGGGCGCAGGTAGGGGATGGTCCCGTTCTTGCGGACATCGGACAGGCGGCGGGAGAGCCGGTGGGCCAGGGAGATCGGGAGCGGCATCAGCTCGGGCGTCTCGTCGCAGGCGTAGCCGAACATCAGGCCCTGGTCGCCCGCGCCCTGCTTGTCCAGCTCATCGATGTCGTCACCTGCGGCGGCACCTTCGACCCGGGCCTCGTAAGCCGAGTCCACACCCTGCGCGATGTCCGGGGACTGGGAGCCGATCGACACCGAGACGCCGCACGAGGCTCCGTCGAAGCCCTTCTTCGACGAGTCGTAGCCGATCTCGAGGATCTTGTTGCGCACGAGCGTGGCGATCGGTGCGTACGCCTTGGTCGTCACCTCGCCGGCCACATGCACCAGGCCGGTGGTGATCAGTGTCTCGACGGCGACCCGGGAGGTCGGGTCCTCCTTCAGGAGCGCGTCGAGAATGGTGTCGCTGATCTGGTCAGCGATCTTGTCGGGGTGACCCTCGGTCACTGACTCCGAGGTGAACAGGCGGCGGGACACATCGCTCCCTGGGGTTGCAGCGGCTGCTGGCTGATCATGGTTGGGACCGCCCGGGAGCTGCGCCCGATGCGGTTCCTCGGCCAGTTTATCCGGCGCCCTGGCCGGTCGAGCATCCCCGTCCACAGGACGGGCAGGCCGTGACCTGGAACATACCTCTCCCCGACCGGAAAATCAGCCTTGCCGGTGAGGCAGGAAAGTGTCATTCCCACTGATGGCCCGAAAATGACCGAAGACGACCCGAACCGGATCACTCAGCCGAGACGCCCGGCGACCAGGTCCCAGACGGTGTCGGCCAGGATCTCCTTGGGCCCGTACGGCACCGGGGTCTCGGTGCCGTCGGCCGCCAGGACCACGGCCTCGTTCGCCTCCGAGCCGAAGGTCTTGTGCTCCCCCACCTCGTTGACGACCAGCAGGTCGCACCCCTTGCGGGCGAGCTTGGCGCGCCCGTTGGCGAGCACGTCGTCGGTCTCGGCGGCGAAGCCCACGATGATCTGTCCGGGCCGGGCGCGGTCGGCGGAGATCTCCGCGAGCACGTCCGGGTTGCGGACCAGGACGATCGGCTCAGGCTCCTGCCCGTCCCGCTTCTTGATCTTGCCTTCGGCGTACTTCGCGGGCCGGAAATCGGCGACGGCCGCGGCCATCACCACGGCGTCGGCGTCCGCGGCGGCCTTGACCACTGCCTCGCGCAGCTGCACCGCGGTGCCCACCCGCACCACATCGGCCCCGGCCGGGTCGGGCAGCTCGCTGTTGGCCGAGACCAAAGTCACCCGGGCGCCGCGGGCGACGGCGGCCCTGGCCAGGGCGTAGCCCTGCTTGCCGGAGGAGCGGTTGCCCAGGAAGCGCACCGGGTCCAGGGGCTCGCGGGTGCCCCCGGCGCTCACCACGACATGGCGACCGGCCAGGTCCTGGCGCCTCTCCTCGGCGCCGCGGGCGAGCACCCGGCGGCAGACCTCGAAGATCTCGCCGGGCTCGGGCAGCCGGCCCTTGCCGGTGTCCACGCCGGTCAGCCGCCCGACGGCGGGCTCGATGACGACGGCCCCGCGGCGGCGCAGCGTGGCCACGTTCTCCTGGGTGGCCGGGTGCTCCCACATCTCGGTGTGCATGGCGGGCGCGAAGACCACAGGACATCGGGCGGTGAGCAGGGTGTTGGTGAGCAGGTCGTCGGCCAGGCCGTGGGCGGCCTTGGCGAGCAGGTCGGCGGTGGCGGGGGCGACCACGACCAGGTCCGCGGACTGGCCGATGCGCACATGCGGGACCTCGTGGACGGAGTCCCAGACCTCGGTGGCCACGGGGTTGCCGGACAGGGCGGACCAGGTCGCGGCCCCGACGAAGTGCAGGGCCGAGTCGGTCGGCACGACCCGCACCTCATGCCCGGACTCGGTGAGGCGGCGCAGCAGCTCGCACGCCTTGTAGGCGGCGATCCCGCCGCTGACCCCCAGGACGACCTTGGGCTTGTCCATCGCTCGCCTCTCCGCGCGCTCCGTCTCCGTCGCGCGCTGCCCGTCGCGTACGTACCCATGACACACCACGGGCCCGGCGGGGATGCCGCCGGGCCCGTGGTGGGAGTTCCGACTACTGAGCCGGGCCCTCGATGGCCTCGGAGGTCAGCAGACCGGCGTTGATCTCGCGGAGCGCGATCGACAGCGGCTTCTCGTGGACGTGGGTGTCCACCAGCGGGCCGACGTACTCGAGCAGGCCCTCGCCGAGCTGCGAGTAGTACGCGTTGATCTGGCGGGCGCGCTTGGCCGCGTAGATCACCAGGCTGTACTTGGAGTCGGTGGCCTCGAGCAGCTCATCAATCGGCGGGTTGATGATGCCCTCGGGCGCGGTGATGGAAGAGGACACTCTCTGCCTTCCGAGTGGGTGGTGAAGAAATGAGATATTCGATCGTGGCGGTCGGTGCTCTGTGCTTGGCACCCTGACCAGGAAAGATCAAACGACTCGCATCAAGGTTAGCAGCTCTTGCGCCACGTCCTCGACGGAGGTATTGACCAAGGTCACATCGAACTCGGGCTCGGCGGCCAGCTCGGTCTTCGCGGCCTCGAGCCGTCGTTCGATCACCTCGGGCGGCTCGGTGCCCCGGCCGGTGAGCCGGCGGACCAGCTCCTCCCAGCTCGGCGGGGCCAGAAAGACCAGCTGCGCGTCCGTCATGGACTCGCGGACCTGACGGGCGCCCTGCAGGTCGATCTCCAGCAGCACCGGCTCACCCGCGGCGAGGCGGTCCTGGACCGCCTCGCGCGGAGTGCCGTAGCGGTTGCCCGCGAACTCGGCCCACTCCAGCAACTCGCCGTTGGCGATGAGCTTGTCGAACTCCCCGTCGTCCACGAAGAAGTACTGGACGCCGTGGCGCTCGCCGGGGCGCGGCTTGCGTGTGGTGGCCGAGACCGAGAGCCACACCTCGGGGTGTGCTTTGCGCATATGAGCGACGACCGTGCTCTTACCGACCCCGGAAGGGCCGGAGAGCACGGTCAGCCGCGGACGTGCGTCCGGGGGTACGGGGGTCGCCCCCCTGGAGTGTGCTGCCATGCAGCGATTATCCAGGTTCCCGGGAGTGCCTGGAAACGTCAGTTGGCGGCGCCGCCGAACTCACGCTCAAGCGATGCGATCTGGTTGGAGCCCAGACCGCGGACACGACGGCTCTCGGAAATGCCGAGCCGTTCCATGATCTGCTTGGCGCGGACCTTGCCGACGCCAGGCAGGGACTCCAGGAGAGCGGACACCTTCATCTTGCCGATGACATCGTTCTCCTGGCCCTGCTTGATGACCTCGTGCAGGGAAGCGCCGGAGTGCTTGAGTCGATTCTTGACCTCGGCGCGCTCCCGGCGAGCCGCGGCGGCCTTTTCGAGCGCGGCTGCGCGCTGTTCAGGGGTAAGGGGCGGAAGAGCCACGCCTACGTCACCTCGGATGTCGAACTGTCGGATACGGACCGGTGAGGAACCTAGTCGCCCCTCACCTGGGGAGCAACGCGCAACGCAGCTGCGCGCTGGCTCTGGTCGGAGACTAGCGGCCGATCCCGCTCCAGTCAGCGAGAACAGACGAAAAGTCCTGGTCAGACTCGCTCGACTTGGACATTTGGGGGCAAAATAACCCGCTTATTCGGCCACAGCACGCACTTGATCAGCCATTCGGAGCGCGGCCGACGCGAGCGAAGCCGGGTCCGGACCGTGCCGGAGCACCCCTCGGCTGACGCTGGGAACCACATTCCGCACCGCCGCGCCGAAGACCCCCGGCAGGTCCTCGGGGGTCGCGCCCTGGGCCCCGATGCCCGGAGCGAGCAGCGGCCCGCCGATCGCCAGATCCGCGCCCGCCTTCGCCGCGGTGTCCTTGAGCGTCGCGCCGACGACCGCGCCGTACGAGCCGAGGCGGCCCGCGCGCGCCTCCTCGGCGTTCTCCTCCCTGAGGTGGTCCAGCACCGTGGCGGCGACCGTCGCCCCGCCGGGCCGCACCGCGTGCTGCACCTCGGCGCCCTCCGGGTTGGAGGTCAGCGCCAGCACGAACACCCCGGCCCCGCTCGCCCGCGCCGCGTCCAGCGCGGGGCGCAGCGAGCCGAACCCCAGATACGGGCTGACGGTGACCGCGTCCGAGAACAGCGGGCTGCCGGGGTCCAGGTACGCCGAGGCGTACGCGGCCATCGTGGAGCCGATGTCGCCGCGCTTGGCGTCCATCAGCACCAGCGCCCCGGCGGCCCGGGCGTCCGCGACGGCCCGCTCGAGCACCGCGATGCCGCGCGAGCCGAAGCGCTCGAAGAACGCGGACTGCGGCTTGAGGACCGCGACCCGCTCGGCGAGGGCGTCCACGACCGTGCGGGTGAACCGCTCCAGGCCCGCGATGTCGTCCCCGAGCCCCCAGTCGGCGAGCAGCGAGGCGTGCGGGTCGATGCCGACGCACAGCGGGCCGCGCGCGTCCATGGCGCGGCGCAGGCGCGCACCGAAGGGGGTCATGCGTTCTCCTTGTCGGCCTTGTGAGGTTCATCGGCCTCGCGGGCCTCGGCGCCGACCGCGTCGGCGAGGGTGGCGTACGGGCTGGCCGCGAGGCGGGCGGCCAGGCCGCGGTGGATGCGGCGGCTCCAGAACGGGCCCTCGTAGATGAAGGCGCTGTAGCCCTGGATCAGCGTGGCCCCGGCCAGGATCCGCTCCCAGGCGTCGTCGGCGGTCTCGATGCCGCCCACCCCCACCAGCGTGATCCGGTCGCCGACCCGGGCGTACAGGCGGCGCAGCACCTCCAGGGAGCAGGCCCTCAGGGGCGCGCCCGACAGGCCGCCGGTCTCGGCGGTGAGCGCCGGACCGGAGGCGAGGCCGAGGCTGTCGCGGGCGATGGTGGTGTTGGTGGCGATGATGCCGTCCAGGCCCAGCTCGACCGCGAGGTCGGCGACCGCGTCCACGTCCTCGTCGGCGAGGTCGGGGGCGATCTTGACGAGGAGCGGCACCCAGCGGCCGGCGACCGTGCGGTCCGCGGCCTCGCGTACGGCGCTCAGCAGGGGCCGCAGATGGTCGACGGCCTGGAGGTCGCGCAGCCCGGGGGTGTTGGGCGAGGACACGTTGACGACGAGGTAGTCGGCGTGGGTGGCGAGCCGCTCGGTGGAGGTCACATAGTCGGCGACGGCCTCCGCCTCCGGGACGACCTTGGTCTTGCCGATGTTGACGCCGACCGTGGTCCGGAAGGCGGGGCGGCCGGCCCGGCGGGCCGCGAGCCGGGCGGCCACGGCCGCCGAGCCCTCGTTGTTGAAGCCCATGCGGTTGATCAGCGCACGGTCCGCGACCAGGCGGAACAGCCGCTTCTTGGGGTTGCCGGGCTGCGGCTGGGCGGTGACGGTGCCGATCTCGACATGGTCGAAGCCGAGCATGGCCATGCCGTCGATGCCGACGGCGTTCTTGTCGAAGCCGGCCGCGAGCCCGAACGGCCCGTGCATGCGCAGGCCGAGCGCCTCGGTGCGCAGCGCCCGGTGGCGCGGTGCGAGGAGGGCCGCGACGAAGGTCCGCAGGACCGGGACGCGGGCGGCGAGCCGGATCCAGCCGAAGGCCAGGTGGTGCGCCCGCTCCGGGTCCATATGGCGGAAGACGAGACGGAAGAAGAGCTGGTACATGGCGGGCTTTCTGCGACGGTGAGGGCCAGGGGCGGATACGGGGCGGACGGGCGCCGGGGCGGGTGCCCCGGCGCCCTGCGCCGCTACCGCGCGCGGGCCGCGGTCAGATGCTCCGCGTGCTCCTGAAGGGACCGGACGCCGACCGTGCCCCGGCCGAGCGCCTCGATGCCCTGGACGGCGGCCGCGAGGGCCTGGACCGTGGTCAGGCAGGGGATGGCGCGGGCGACGGCCGCCGTGCGGATGTCGTAGCCGTCCAGCCGGCCGCCGGTGCCGTAGGGGGTGTTGACGATCAGGTCGACCTCGCCGTCGTGGATGAGCTGGACGATGGTCTTCTCGCCGTTCGGCCCCTCGCCCTCGCTCTGCTTGCGCACCACGGTCGCGTTGATGCCGTTGCGCTTGAGCACCTCGGCGGTGCCGGAGGTGGCCAGCAGCTCGAAGCCGAGGGCGACCAGCTCGCGCGCCGGGAAGATCATCGAGCGCTTGTCGCGGTTGGCGACGGACACGAACGCGCGGCCCTTGTTGGGCAGCGCCCCGTACGCCCCGGCCTGCGACTTGGCGTACGCCGCGCCGAAGACCGAGTCGATGCCCATGACCTCGCCGGTGGAGCGCATCTCCGGGCCGAGGACGGTGTCCACGCCGCGCCCGGACGCGTCGCGGAACCGGCTCCACGGCATCACGGCCTCCTTGACGGAGATCGGCGCGTCCAGCGGGAGCGTGCCGCCGTCGCCGCTGCTCGGCAGCAGGCCCTCGGCGCGCAGCTCGGCGATGGTCGCGCCCAGCGAGATGCGGGCGGCAGCCTTGGCGAGCGGCACGGCGGTGGCCTTGGAGGTGAAGGGGACCGTACGGGAGGCGCGCGGGTTCGCCTCCAGGACGTACAGGATGTCCCCGGCCATCGCGAACTGGATGTTGATCAGACCGCGCACCCCGACGCCGCGCGCGATGGCCTCGGTGGAGGCCCGCAGCCGCTTGATGTCGAAGCCGCCGAGGGTGATCGGGGGCAGCGCGCAGGCCGAGTCACCGGAGTGGATACCGGCCTCCTCGATGTGCTCCATGACGCCGCCGAGGTAGAGCTCGTGGCCGTCGTAGAGCGCGTCCACGTCGATCTCGATGGCGTCGTCGAGGAAGCGGTCGATGAGGACCGGGTGCTCGGAGATCAGCCCGGCGTGCCGCTCCAGGTAGGCGGCCAGGGAGGGCTCGTCGTAGACGATCTCCATGCCGCGCCCGCCGAGCACGTACGAGGGGCGGACCATGACCGGGTAGCCGATCTCGGCGGCGATGCCCTTGGCCTCCGCGAAGGAGAAGGCGGTGCCGTACTTGGGCGCGGGCAGCCCGGCCTCGGTCAGCACCCGGCCGAAGGCGCCGCGCTCCTCGGCGAGGTTGATCGCCTCGGGCGAGGTGCCGACGACCGGCACGCCGTTGTCCTTGAGCGCCTGGGCCAGGCCCAGCGGGGTCTGGCCGCCGAGCTGGACGATGACGCCCGCGACGGGGCCCGCCTGCTGCTCGGCGTGGACGATCTCCAGGACGTCCTCCAGGGTGAGCGGCTCGAAGTAGAGCCGGTCGGAGGTGTCGTAGTCGGTGGAGACGGTCTCCGGGTTGCAGTTGACCATGACGGTCTCGTAGCCCGCGTCGTGCAGCGCGAAGGAGGCGTGCACACACGAGTAGTCGAACTCGATGCCCTGGCCGATCCGGTTGGGGCCCGAGCCCAGGATGATCACGGCGGGCTTGTCGCGGGGCGCGACCTCGGACTCCTCGTCGTAGGAGGAGTAGAAGTACGGGGTCCTGGCGGCGAACTCGGCGGCGCAGGTGTCGACGGTCTTGTAGACGGGCCGCACCCCCAGCGCGTGCCGCACCTCGCGGACGACGTCCTCGCGCAGCGAGCGGATGGCCGCGATCTGGGCGTCGGAGAAGCCGTGCCGCTTGGCCTCGGCGAGCAGCTCCGGCTCCAGCTTCTCGACGGCCGCCAGTTCGTCGGCGATCTCCTTGATCAGGAAGAGCTGGTCGACGAACCACGGGTCGATCTTCGTGGCCTCGAAGACCTCCTCAGGGGTGGCCCCGGCGCGGATGGCCTGCATCACGGTGTTGATCCGGCCGTCGGTGGGGACCTCGGCCCGGACCAGCAGCTCCGCCTTGTCGCCCGGGTCGCCGGTGAAGTCGAACTGGCTGCCCTTCTTCTCCAGCGAGCGCAGCGCCTTCTGGAGCGCCTCGGTGAAGTTGCGGCCGATGGCCATGGCCTCGCCGACCGACTTCATGGTGGTGGTGAGGCGGGCGTCGGCGGCCGGGAACTTCTCGAAGGCGAAGCGCGGCACCTTGACGACGACATAGTCGAGCGTGGGCTCGAAGGAGGCCGGGGTCTCCCGCGTGATGTCGTTGGGGATCTCGTCGAGGGTGTAGCCGACGGCGAGCTTGGCCGCGATCTTGGCGATGGGGAAGCCGGTCGCCTTGGAGGCGAGCGCCGAGGACCGGGAGACCCGCGGGTTCATCTCGATGACGATGACCCGGCCGTCGTCGGGGTTGACCGCGAACTGGATGTTGCAGCCGCCGGTGTCGACGCCGACCTCGCGGATGACGGCGATGCCGATGTCGCGGAGCACCTGGTACTCGCGGTCGGTCAGCGTCATCGCGGGCGCGACGGTGATCGAGTCGCCGGTGTGCACGCCCATGGGGTCGAAGTTCTCGATGGAGCAGACGACCACGACGTTGTCGTGCTTGTCGCGCATCAGCTCCAGCTCGTACTCCTTCCAGCCGAGGATGGACTCCTCGAGGAGCACCTCGGTGGTGGGCGAGAGCGCCAGGCCCTGGCCGGCGATGCGGCGCAGCTCCTCCTCGTCATGGGCGAAGCCGGAGCCGGCGCCGCCCATGGTGAAGGAGGGGCGTACAACGACGGGGTAGCCGCCGAGCGTCTCGACGCCCGCGAGGATGTCGTCCATGGAGTGGCAGATGACCGAGCGGGCGGACTCGCCGTGGCCGATCTTGGTGCGGACGGCCTCCACGACCTCCTTGAAGAGGTCGCGGTCCTCGCCCTTGTGGATGGCCTCGACATTGGCGCCGATCAGTTCGACGCCGTACTTCTCGAGGGTGCCCGCCT
Organism: Streptomyces sp. NPDC028305; assembly: GCF_055569495.1. NCBI lineage: Bacteria > Bacillati > Actinomycetota > Actinomycetes > Kitasatosporales > Streptomycetaceae > Streptomyces > Streptomyces sp. NPDC028305. The sequence continues at coordinate 62,387 of NZ_JBVHTN010000008.1, read as the reverse complement.
CATGGAGGGAGATCGCGGTGTTGAGGGCCGTCTGCCCGCCGAGGGTGGGCAGCAGCGCGTCGGGGCGCTCCTTGGCGATGATCTTCTCGACGAACTCCGGGGTGATCGGCTCGACATACGTGGCGTCGGCGATCTCCGGGTCGGTCATGATCGTCGCCGGGTTGGAGTTGACCAGGACGACCCGCAGCCCCTCCGCCTTGAGGACGCGGCAGGCCTGGGTGCCGGAGTAGTCGAATTCGGCGGCCTGGCCGATGACGATCGGGCCGGAGCCGATGACCAGAACGGACTGGATGTCGGTGCGCTTAGGCACGCTGGCCCTCCATCAGGGAGACAAAGCGGTCGAACAGGTAGGCAGCGTCGTGCGGGCCGGCGGCGGCCTCGGGGTGGTACTGGACGCTGAACGCGGGGCGGTCGAGCAGTTTGAGGCCCTCGACCACGTTGTCGTTGAGGCACACGTGGGAGACCTCGACCCGGCCGTAGGGGGTGTCGGAGGGCCCGTCCAGCGGGGCGTCCACGGCGAAGCCGTGGTTGTGCGCGGTGACCTCGACCTTGCCGGTCGTGCGGTCCTGTACGGGCTGGTTGATCCCACGGTGGCCGTACTTCAGCTTGTAGGTGCCGAAGCCCAGCGCGCGGCCGAGGATCTGGTTGCCGAAGCAGATGCCGAACAGCGGCGTGCCGCGCTCCAGGACCGCCCGCATCACGGAGACCGGGTGGTCGGCGGTGGCCGGGTCGCCCGGCCCGTTGGAGAAGAACACCCCGTCCGGGCTGACGGCGTAGACGTCCTCGACCGTGGCGGTCGCGGGCAGCACATGCACCTCGATGCCGCGCTCGGCCATCCGGTGCGGGGTCATGCCCTTGATGCCCAGGTCGACCGCGGCGACGGTGAAGCGCTTGGTGCCGATCGCGGGGACGACATAACGCTCCGTGGTGGCGACCTCACCGCTGAGGTCCGCGCCCTTCATCTCCGGCACGGCCCGCACCTTGGCCAGCAGCGCCGCCTCGTCGGCCACCGCCTCGCCGGAGAAGATGCCGACCCGCATGGCGCCGCGCTCGCGCAGATGGCGGGTGAGCGCGCGGGTGTCGATGCCGCTGATGCCGACCACGCCCTGGGTCGCCAGCTCCTCGTCCAGGGAGCGGCGCGAGCGCCAGTTGGAGGGCACCCGGGCGGGGTCGCGGACCACATAGCCCGCGACCCAGATCCGCTTGGACTCCGGGTCCTCGTCGTTGACGCCGGTGTTGCCGACGTGCGGGGCGGTCATGACCACGACCTGCCGGTGGTACGAGGGGTCGGTCAGGGTCTCCTGGTAGCCGGTCATGCCGGTGGAGAACACCGCCTCGCCGAAGGTCTCCCCCACGGCCCCGTAGGCCCGGCCGCGGAAGGTGCGGCCGTCCTCCAGGACGAGGACTGCTGGGGTTCTGGCACCCCTGGTGGAGGTGGTCATCGTGCGCCTTCCATGTCGTGCGAGGTGGCGGCCGCGTCGCTGGGGCCGCCGGAAAGTTCGGTGAGGGCGTCCACCCACGCGGTGTGTTCGGCCGCGCGGTCGGAGCGGAAGCCGGAGTCGATCAGGCGGTCGCCCAGCTGCCAGGTGATCACCAGCAGGCCGCCCTCGGCGAGGACCTTGCCGGCGATGCCCTTGTCGAGCCGGGCACCGCGGAGGCTGCCGGCCGGGATGTAGAAGTCGCGCGCCCCGGGGCGTACGACGGCCAGGCCCTCCTCGGTCAGGGTGAGCTCGACGCGGCTGCGGGTGCCCAGGCCCTGGGCGACGATCCGGTCGAGCCACTGCCCGGCGGTGGTCGAGCCGTGGTAGCGGCCGGCCAGGGACAGCCGGGCGGGCCCGAGCTCGGCGGGGGCCGGGGGCTGCGGCAGCTCGGGCAGATCGCCCTGGAGCGTGCCCCGCCACTTCCACCCCTCGCGCATCAGCCAGTAGACGAGCGCGATGAAGAGCAGCAGACCCACGACCCAGCCGATGCGCGCGGCCCAGTCCGTCACGTCCTGCGACTTCTGCTCGGCCGCCAGGCGCACCAGGTGGCCCGCCGCCGGATCGACCGGATTGATCAGAGGTTTCACGCCAGTTTCCCGTCCACGACCGTCGCCCGGCCCCGCAGGAAGGTGTACGTCACACGGCCCGGCAGTTCACGGCCCTCGTAGGGAGTGTTGCGGCTGCGCGAGGCGAAGCCCGCGGGGTTCACCACACCACGGTATGCGGAGTCGAGCAGCGTGAGGTTGGCGGGCTCCCCGGGGGCGATGGGGCGCCCGTGGCCCGCCAGCCGGCCGATGGCCGAGGGGCGGTGCGACATCCGGTCGGCCACGCCCGCCCAGTCCAGCAGGCCGGTGTCGACCATGGTGTGCTGGACGACGGAGAGCGCGGTCTCCAGGCCGACCATGCCCATGGCCGCCGCGCCCCACTCGCAGTCCTTGTCCTCGTGCGGGTGCGGGGCGTGGTCGGTGGCGACGCAGTCGATGGTGCCGTCGGCGAGCGCCTCGCGCAGCGCCATGACGTCGGTCTCGGTGCGCAGCGGCGGGTTCACCTTGTAGACGGGGTCGTAGGAGCGTACGAGCTCGTCGGTGAGCAGCAGGTGGTGCGGGGTGACCTCGGCGGTGACGTTCCAGCCCTTGGACTTGGCCCAGCGGACGATCTCGACCGAGCCCGCGGTGGACAGATGGCAGATGTGCACCCGGGAGCCGACGTGGGCGGCGAGCAGCACATCGCGGGCGATGATCGACTCCTCGGCGACGGCCGGCCAGCCGCCGAGGCCGAGCTCGGCGGAGACCACGCCCTCGTTCATCTGGGCGCCCTCGGTCAGCCGCGGCTCCTGCGCGTGCTGGGCGATGACCCCGTCGAAGGCCTTCACATACTCCAGGGCGCGGCGCATGATCACGGCGTCGTCCACGCACTTGCCGTCGTCGGAGAAGACCCGCACGCCCGCGGCGGAGTCGTGCATGGCGCCCAGCTCGGCGAGTTTCTTGCCCTCCAGGCCGACGGTGACGGCGCCGACGGGCTGTACGTCGCAGTAGCCGGACTCCTTGCCGAGCCGCCACACCTGCTCCACGACGCCCGCGGTGTCGGCGACCGGGAAGGTGTTGGCCATGGCGTGGACGGCGGTGAAGCCGCCCGAGGCGGCCGCGCGGGTGCCGGTGAGGACGGTCTCGGAGTCCTCGCGGCCGGGCTCGCGCAGATGGGTGTGGAGGTCGACCAGGCCGGGCAGCAGGATCTGCCCTGTGGCGTCGATCACGGTGGCGTCGCCCGCGTCGATGCCGGTGCCGACGGCGGCGATCCGTTCGCCCTCGATGAGCACGTCACGCGCCTCGCCGCCGAGGACCTTCGCGCCGCGGAGGAGGGTCTTGTCGGTGTCGCTCATGGTTACTTGCTCTCCTCGGTGGCGGTGCGGGACGTGGCGACGGCGGGCTCGTTCCCGCCGAGCAGCAGATACAGGACGGCCATGCGGATCGAGACGCCGTTGGCGACCTGCTCGACGGCGGTGCAGCGGTCGGAGTCCGCGACCTCGGCGGTGATCTCCATGCCGCGGTTCATGGGGCCGGGGTGCATGACGATGGCGTGCTCGGGCATGCGGGCCATCCGGTCGCCGTCAAGCCCGTACCGGCGCGCGTACTCGCGCTCGGTGGGGAAGAAGGCGTCGTTCATGCGCTCGCGCTGGACGCGCAGCATCATCACGGCGTCGGACTTGCCGACCACCGCGTCGAGGTCGTACGAGACCTCGCACGGCCAGCTCTCGACGGCGAAGGGCACCAGGGTCGGCGGGGCGACCAGGGTCACCTCGGCGCCCAGGGTGGACAGCAGATGGACGTTGGAGCGGGCGACCCGGCTGTGCAGGATGTCGCCGACGATGGTGATCCGGCGGCCCGCCAGGTCCTGGCCGCTGCCCGAGGTCAGATGGCGGCGCATGGTGAAGGCGTCGAGCAGCGCCTGGGTGGGGTGCTCATGGGTGCCGTCCCCGGCGTTGACGACCGAGCCGCCGATCCAGCCGGAGGTGGCCAGCCGGTGCGGGGCGCCGGAGTCGTGGTGGCGGATGACCACGGCGTCGGCGCCCATGGCCTCCAGGGTGAGCGCGGTGTCCTTCAGGGACTCGCCCTTGGAGACCGAGGAGCCCTTGGCGGAGAAGTTGATGACGTCGGCGGACAGCCGCTTGGCGGCCGCCTCGAACGAGATGCGGGTGCGGGTGGAGTCCTCGAAGAAGAGGTTGACGACGGTACGGCCGCGCAGGGTCGGCAGTTTCTTGATCGGCCGGTCGGCGATTCGGGCCAGTTCCTCGGCGGTGTCGAGGATCAGGACGGCGTCGTCGCGCGTGAGATCGGCGGCCGAGATGAGGTGGCGCTTCATCCGGTTGCTCCGTGGGTGAGGGAGATGTTCAGGCGTGCGGCGGGCGCGCGGGACGGCGTCGTGGCCGGCGTACCGGGCCCCGGACGGTCCACCGGGGCTCCGGTGGGTCCGGCGGGTCCATCGGCGGCCGTGGGGCCGACTCCGTGCCGCGGCGGCTCCGGGCGGGGCTACTGCCCGTCCGCGGGGGCGGTCCCGCGCACGCCGAGGAGCACGCTGTCGCGGCCGTCCTCCTCGGTGAGCTGGACCTTGACCGTCTCCCGCAGCGACGTGGGGAGGTTCTTGCCGACGTAGTCGGCGCGGATCGGCAGCTCGCGGTGGCCGCGGTCGACCAGGACCGCGAGCTGGACGGCGCGGGGCCGGCCGATGTCGCCCAGGGCGTCGAGCGCGGCGCGGATGGTGCGGCCCGAGAAGAGCACATCGTCGACCAGGACCACCAGGCGGCCGTCGATGCCGTCGCCGGGGATGTCGGTGCGGGCGAGCGCTCGGGCCGGGCGCAGCCTCAGGTCGTCGCGGTACATGGTGATGTCGAGCGAGCCGACGGGAACCTGGCCGGGGGCCCTGCCGGTGATCTCCTCGAGCCGGGTGGCCAGCCGCCGGGCGAGGTGCACACCCCGGGTCGGGATGCCGAGCAGCACCACGTCGTCGGCGCCCTTGGCGCGCTCGACGATCTCGTGGGCGATGCGGGTCAGAACGCGGGCGATGTCCGGTGCCTCGAGCACGGAGCGCGCCGCGTCGGCCGCGTTGGTGGTACGTGCGTCCATACGAAACGGACCTCCTTCTCCGCCTCACGGGACGGACCTTAAAGGACGTCGGATTTGCGCCATTCACATTAGCAGGGGTGGGCCGGCGGCCCGGCATCACCCCTGGCGGTGGCCCCTGCGCACCGTTCGGCTTGACGAATGGAGATTACGCTGCGTAACCTCACAGTGAGTTACCAGTCTTCGTCCGGGGAGCTTTATGTCCAGCGAATACGCCAAACAGCTCGGAGCCAAGCTCCGTGCCATCCGCACCCAGCAGGGCCTCTCCCTTCACGGTGTCGAGGAGAAGTCCCAGGGCCGCTGGAAGGCCGTCGTGGTCGGCTCGTACGAGCGCGGGGACCGTGCCGTGACCGTGCAGCGCCTCGCCGAGTTGGCCGACTTCTACGGCGTCCCGGTCCAGGAGCTTCTCCCGGGCACCAGCCCGGCCGGGGCCGCAGAGCCTCCGCCCAAGCTGGTGCTGGACCTCGAGCGGCTGGCCCATGTGCCGGTCGAGAAGGCGGGCCCGCTCCAGCGATATGCCGCCACGATCCAGAGCCAGCGCGGTGATTACAACGGCAAGGTGCTGTCGATCCGCCAGGACGACCTGCGCACCCTCGCCGTGATCTACGACCAGTCGCCTTCGGTGCTCACCGAGCAGCTGATCAGCTGGGGTGTGCTGGGCGCGGATGCGCGCCGGGCCGTCCAGCACGAGGACGTCTGACGCCGCGCGCGGCCTCTTGGGAGTTGTCGGCAGAGCCATCAGATAACGTCAACGACCAGCAGAAACGTGCCGCCGGGGGCGGTGGGACCATCCGGTTCCACCGCCCCCGGCGGCTTGGTGCGCTCTGTGCGTGTGCGCTCAGGCCTCCGAGGAGGACTCCTGCTCGCCCCTGCGCAGGCTCGGCTTCAGCTCCTTGAAGCGGCCCAGGAGCCCGTTGACGAAGGCCGGCGAGTCATCGGTGGAGAACTCCTTGGCGAGCTGCACCGCCTCGTCGATCACCACCGCGTCCGGGGTCTCGTCCTCCCACACCAGTTCGTAGGCGCCGAGCCGCAGGATGTTCCGGTCGACGACCGGCATCCGGTCCAGCGTCCAACCCACCGCGTAGGTGGAGATCAGCTCGTCGATCCGGGCCGTGTACTGGGCGTACCCCTCGACGAGCTGCATCGTGTATTCGCTGACCGGCGGCTGCCGGTCGTCGGTCCGGGCGTGCCGGATCCAGTCCGCGAGGACCGTCTGCACGGAGGTGCCACGCTGATCGGCCTCGAAAAGGATCTGGAAGGCACGCTTGCGGGCCTTGTTGCGGGCGGCCACGGTTAGTTGTTCACCCGACCGAGGTACTCACCGGAACGGGTGTCGACCTTGATCTTCTCACCGGTGGTGATGAACAGCGGGACACCGATCTCATAGCCGGTCTCCAGCTTGGCGGGCTTGGTGCCGCCGGTGGAGCGGTCGCCCTGGACGCCCGGCTCGGTGTACTCGATCACCAGCTCGACCGCGGCCGGCAGCTCGATGTACAGCGGGTTGCCCTCGTACATCGCCACGACGGCCTCGAAGCCCTCGAGCAGATAGCGGGCGTTGTCGCCGACCACCTCGGGGCTGATGTAGATCTGATCGAAGGTGTCCATGTCCATGAACACGAAGCTCTCGCCGTCCTTGTACGAGAACTGCATGCCGCGCTTGTCGACAACTGCCGTCTCGACCTTCACGCCGGCGTTGAAGGTCTTGTCGACCACCTTGCCGGACAGCACGTTCTTGAGCTTGGTGCGGACGAAAGCAGGGCCCTTGCCGGGCTTGACGTGCTGGAACTCGACGACGGACCAGAGCTGGCCCCCGTCGAGCTTGAGCACCAGGCCATTCTTGAGGTCGTTCGTGGATGCCACGGTTGCGGGATCTCCTGGACTACAGCTGGTGGAAACCAGAAAGATGCGACGCTCCACAGTCAGAGCGCGAGCAGCTCCTTGGTCGTAATGGTGAGTAGCTCGGGTCCGCCGTCCGCCTCGGAGCGGACGACGAGCGTGTCATCGATCCGGACACCGCCCCGGCCCGGGAGGTGGACCCCCGGTTCGACAGTGACCGGCACACAAGCGTCCAGTTTACCCATGGCCGCGGGTGCCAGCCGAGGGTCCTCGTCGATTTCCAGGCCCACGCCGTGTCCCATCCGCCGTGCCAGCCCCTCGCCGAACCCCGCGAACTCCAGCACCTGCCGGGTCGCCCGGTCCACATCCCGGCAGGCCGCGCCCGGCACCAGCGCCTCCCGTCCGGCCCGCTGCGCCGCGAACACCGCGTCGTACAGCTCCACCTGCCAGGTGGCGGGCGACGGGCCGATCACGAAGGTGCGCCCCACCTCACAGCGGTAGCCGCGGTAGTCGGCGCCCAGGCCGATGGTGAGAAAGTCGCCCTCCTCGACCCGCCGGTCGGTGGGCGTGTGCCCGGCCCGGCCCGAGTTCGGACCGGTGGCCACGACCGTGGGGAAGGCAGGGCCGTCCGCGCCGTGGTCCACCAGCCTGCGCTCCAGCTCCAGCGCCAGATGCCGCTCGGTCCGGCCGACCAGGATCGACTCCAGCAGCTCGCCCAGCGCCTGGTCGGCGAGCTCGGCGGCGATCCGCAGACAGGAGATCTCCTCCTCGTCCTTGACCAGCCTCAGCTGCTCCACGGCCCGGCCCAGATCCGCCAGGCGCAGTGGCGGGACGGCCGCGGCGAGCGCCCGGTGGCGGGCCACGGTCAGATGGTGCTCCTCGACGGCCAGCGACTCGGCGCCGTCCGCGGCGGCCAGGTCGGCGGCGGCCACGGCCGGGTCCCCGCTCTCGCCGGGCAGCACCAGAATCCGCAGGTCCTCGGGGTGGGGTGAGCCGCCGGGGAGCGGCTCCCAGGACGGCGTCAGCGGCGCCACCAGCACATCCTGGACCGGCCCCAGCAGCAGCACGGCGCCGGGCGGCACGGCGGCGCCGCACAGATAGCGCACATTGGCGGGCCGGGAGACCAGCGCGGCCTCACTGCCCGCCGCCGCGCACTGATCGCGCAGTCGGGCACGTCGGGCCGCGTACGCCTGGGACATGCTCCGAGCGTAGGCGGTGCCGCCCCGGGCGGCCGTTCGGACGGGTCCCCGCGGGTGAGCGGCCCTTCCCGGCCCTGCCGGCCGGGCGCGCCTACCAGCTGGGCGGGGAGGCGATGCTGCGGGCGACGACCTCGTCGAGCATCCGGGCCGTGGTCTCCACGTCGTAGGTGGAGTTGTCGATGATCGGCAGGCCCGAGCCGTACCAGCCGGCCATCCGGCCGTGGATCCTGGCCACTTCCTCGTCGCTCAGCCGGCGGTTGCCGCTGCGCGCCGCGTTCCGCTCCAGGACGACCTCAAGGCCCGGCAGCACCACGACGGGCAGCAGGCCGGGGCCGACATGGCGCTTCCAGCCGCCGAGGCCCACGACCGGGCGGTCCGGGAAGACGGCGTCGTCCAGGATGCAGGAGATGCCGTTGGCCAGAAAGTTACGGGCGGCGAAGCCGCACGTGCGGCGGGCGAGACGATACTGCGCCTCGGAGTTCTCGTTCCACCCCGACTGCGGGTTGGCGAATCCGGACCTGACCCACTCGCGGACGTCGTCCAGGCTGATGTGCGCGGTCGGCACCCGCCGGCGGTCGGCCCAGTGGCGCGCGACGGTCGTCTTGCCCGCTCCGGCCGGGCCGATCAGCAGCACCGCCACCGCCGCCTGCGAGGCGTCGGCCACCGCCGCGCCGCCCGTCGGCGGGTGCGGCAGCGGCACCGGGCCGCCGGGCGGGAGCTGGATGTGGCCGGTGGCCCCGGACGGGTCCATGGGCGGCGGGGCCGGGGTCGGGTGGAGCGGGGCCGGCGGAATGGGCGGAACAGGGTGGGCAGGGTGGGAGCCAGGGGGCTGGGCAGGGTGGGAGCCAGGGGGGTGGGAGCCAGGGGGCTGGACAGGGTGCTGGGCCGGGTGGGGGCCAGGGTGCTGGGCCGGCGGGGGGCCCGGGTGGGGGCTCGTGCCCTGGGGCCAGCCGGCGCCGCCCGCGCCCGGCCCGTGCCCGGGCTGATGGGGGGGCGGCAGCGGAGCTCCCACTGAGTGCTGCATCCGGTGGCACTCCGTCTCGTGCAGGCGGTCTGGTACTGGCAACTGTCGCGTGGTGAGGCGGCGGTGAGGCCGGTCCAACCGAACGGTACCCGCCCCGGCCGCCGCTGTGTGAACGGCCGGGGAATACCGTGTGTGCCCAGCCCAGCGCCGTCAACCGGCCAGTTCGTCCGCCAATGCACGCAAAGCGAGGCGATACGAACCGATTCCGAACCCCGCGACGGTGCCGCTGGCGACGGCCGCGATGACAGAGTTGTGACGGAACTCCTCCCGCGCGTGCGGGTTGGAGATGTGCACCTCGACCAGCGGCGCGGTGCGCTGCGCCGCCGCGTCCCGCATGCCGTACGAGTAGTGCGTGAAGGCACCGGGGTTGATGACGACCGGGATCGAACCGTCGGCCGCCTCGTGCAGCCAGCGGATCAGCTCCCCCTCGTCGTTGGTCTCCCGTACGTCCACGTCGAAGCCGAGTTCGGCGCCGAGCTTCGCGCACTCCTCCACCAGACCGGCGTAGGAGGTGGCGCCGTAGACATCCGGCTCACGGCTGCCGAGCCGCCCCAGGTTCGGGCCGTTGAGGACGAGCACCTTCCGGGTCACGCGGACACCTCTCCGTAGGCCGCGAGCAGCACGGCCGGGTCCGGGCCCTCCAGCACCGCGGGCTTGGCCAGACCGTCGAGGACGATGAAGCGCAGCAGGTCGCCGCGGGACTTCTTGTCGACCTTCATGGTCTCCAGCAGCCGGGGCCACTGGTCGCCGCGGTAGGTCAGCGGCAGGCCGACGGAGCCCAGGACCGCGCGGTGCCGGTCGGCCGTGGCATCGTCCAGCCGCCCCGCGAGACGGCCCAGTTCGGCGGCGAAGACCATGCCGACGGAGACCGCCGCGCCGTGCCGCCACTTGTAGCGCTCGTTCTTCTCGATGGCGTGGGCGAGGGTGTGGCCGTAGTTGAGGATCTCCCGCAGCCCGGCCTCCCTGAGGTCGGAGGAGACGACCTCGGCCTTGACCCGGATGGAGCGCTCGATGAGCTCGGCGGTGTGCGGCCCCGCGGGGGTGCGGGCGGCCTCCGGGTCCGCCTCGATCAGCTCCAGGATCGCCGGGTCGGCGATGAAGCCCGCCTTGATGATCTCGGCGAGGCCGCTGACGTAGTCGTTGACCGGCAGCGAGTCGAGCGCGGCCAGGTCGCACAGCACCCCGGTCGGCGGGTGGAAGGCGCCCACCAGGTTCTTTCCCTCGGCGGTGTTGATGCCGGTCTTGCCGCCGACCGCCGCGTCCACCATGCCGAGCACGGTCGTCGGGACGGCGATCCAGCGCACCCCGCGCAGCCAGGTCGCGGCGACGAAGCCCGCGAGGTCGGTGGAGGCGCCCCCGCCGACGCCGATGATCACGTCGCTGCGGGTGAACCCGGTCTGGCCGAGCGCCTTCCAGCAGTACGCGGCGACCTCGGCGGTCTTGGCCTCCTCCGCGTTGGGCAGCTGGATCGCGATGGGCTCATAGCCCTCGCCCAGGAGGTCCTGGCGGATGGCCTCGCCGGTTTCGGCCAGCGACTCCGGGTGCAGCACGGCGACGCGCTTGGCTGCCGTGCCGATGAGGCCGGGCAGCTCGCCGAGCAGCCGGTGGCCGACCAGGACCTCGTACGGCTCGCTGCCCGCGGTGCCGCCGACCTGGATACGGGTGGGGGTGTCGGTGCTCATGCGTCCTTCAGCTCCAGTGCGTCGAGGACCGCGTCGGCGACGTCCTCGGGGGTGCGGCCCTCGGTCGACACGACCGCGCGGGCCACCTCGGTGTACAGCGGACGGCGCTCCTCCATCAGCTCCCGCCAGCGCTGCCGCGGATTGACGGCGAGCAGCGGGCGCGGCGCGTCGAGGCCGGTGCGCTTGACCGCCTCGGCGACGCCCATCTCCAGGAAGGCGACCGGCAGGTCGGCCAGCAGGGCGCGGGTTCCGTCGTCCAGGATCGCGCCGCCGCCGAGGGCCAGTACGCCGCGGTGCTCGGCGACCGCGGCGCGCACCGCCTGCCGCTCCAGCTCACGGAAGTGCGGCTCGCCCTCGTCGATGAAGATCTCGGAGATGGGCTTGCCCGCCGCCTCGACGATGTCGGTGTCGGTGTCCCGGAAGCCGGTGCCGAGCCGCTCGGCGAGCACCCGCCCAACTGTGGTCTTCCCCACACCCATGGGCCCGACCAGCACGATCGCCGGACCGTTCGCCCCCCGGCCGGTCACTTGACGGCCAGGTTGTCGAGGAAGCCCCGCACATTGCGGCGGGTCTCGGTGACCGAGTCGCCGCCGAACTTCTCCGCGACCGCGTCCGCGAGGACCAGCGCCACCATCGCCTCCGCGACGATGCCGGCGGCCGGCACCGCGCACACATCGGACCGCTGGTGGTGGGCCTTGGTCGGCTCGCCGGTCGCGACGTCGATGGTGGCCAGGGCCCGCGGCACGGTCGCGATCGGCTTCATCGCGGCGCGCACCCGCAGCAGCTCGCCCGTGGTCAGACCGCCCTCGGTGCCACCGGAGCGGCCGGTGGCCCGCCGGACGCCGTCCTCGCCCGGCACGATCTCGTCGTGCGCCTCGGAGCCGGGCACCCGGGCCAGCTCGAAGCCGTCGCCGACCTCCACGCCCTTGATGGCCTGGATGCCCATCAGCGCGGCGGCCAGGCGGGCGTCGAGCCGCCGGTCCCAGTGGACATGCGAGCCGAGGCCCACCGGCACGCCGTACGCCAGCACCTCGACGACGCCGCCGAGGGTGTCGCCGTCCTTGTGGGCCTGGTCGATCTCGGCGACCATCGCGTCGCTCGTGTCCGCGTCCAGGCAGCGCACCGGGTCGGCGTCCAGCCGCTCCACGTCCGCGGGGGTCGGGTACACGCCGTACGGGGCCTTGGCCGCGGCCAGCTCCACGACATGCGAGACGATCTCGATGCCCGTCGTCTCCTTCAGGTACGAGCGGGCGACCGTGCCGAGCGCGACGCGCGCGGCGGTCTCGCGGGCGCTGGCCCGCTCCAGGATCGGCCGGGCCTCGTCGAAGCCGTACTTCTGCATGCCGGCCAGGTCCGCGTGGCCGGGGCGGGGCCGGGTCAGCGGCGCGTTCCGGGCGAGCCCGGCGAGCACCTCCGGATCCACCGGGTCGGCCGCCATGACCTGCTCCCACTTCGGCCACTCGGTGTTCCCGACCATGATCGCGACGGGGGAGCCGAGGGTCAGCCCATGGCGGACCCCGCCGAGGAAGGTGACCTCGTCACGCTCGAACTTCATCCGGGCGCCGCGGCCGTAGCCGAGCCGCCGGCGGGCGAGGGCGTCCGCGACCATGTCGGTGGTGATCGGCACACCGGCGGGCAGCCCCTCCAGCGTCGCCACGAGTGCGGGGCCGTGCGACTCCCCCGCGGTCAGCCAGCGCAACCTGCTCAACGGTGCTCCTCATGCTCGCGCCTCGACGTACGGCGGCATGGCCTCGGGGAGCGCGCGGCCCCGGGCCCGCCACCTCCGATCCTCCCACGTCCGAGAAGCCCTACGAGCGCCGGTCCAACAGGCGGGACTCAGCTCGCCCGCCCGGCGAGGGCCGCCTCGCCCGCTTCGCGCATCGCGGTCAGGGGGGCCGGGGCCAGGCCCGTCATCAGCTCGACCTGGAGCACCGCCTGGTGCACCAGCAGGTCCAGACCGCTGACCACCGCGCCGCCGCGCGCCGCCCAGGCGGCGGCGAGCCGCGTCGGCCACGGGTCGTACAGCACGTCGAAGAGGGCACCGGGGCGGTCGGGCACGGCTGCGGCCAGCTCGTCCGTGGTGCCCGCGGGGGTGGTGGCGATCACCAGGGGCGCGCGGAACGCCTCGGCCGCGTCGGCCCAGTCCGCCGTGCGGACCGCCACCCCCAGCCGCTCGCCCCACTGCCGCATCTCCGCGGCCCGCGCCTCGCTGCGGACATACGCGGTGACCTCGCCCTCGCAGACGCGGGACAGCGCGGCCAGCGCCGAGGAGGCGGTGGCCCCGGCGCCCAGCACCGCGGCGCCCGCCACCCGCTCCACGCCGCGCTCGCGCAGCGCCGCCACCATGCCCGGGATATCGGTGTTGTCGCCGGTCCGGCGGCCGTCGTCGGTGAAGACGACCGTGTTGACCGCCTCGACCGACGCCGCCGTGTCGCTGATCCCGTCGAGCAGCGGGATGACCGCGCGCTTGAGCGGCATGGTCAGGGACAGCCCCGCCCAGGGGCGGGCTCCCGCCGTCTCCTCCAGCCGCTCGAAGAAGCCGGGCAGCGCGGCCTCGTCCACCTCGTGGCGGTCGTAGGCCCAACCGGCCAGGCCCAGCTTCTCGTAGGCGGCGCGGTGGAGCACCGGGGACAGGGAGTGGGCGATCGGCGAGCCGAGCACCGCGGCCCTGCGGTTTTCCGACATCTTTCCTCAGCTGTTCTTGCGCTGCCGGTTGAACTCGTCGACGAGCTTCTGGTGATCGGCGTACGTCTTGGTGAACTTGGTCGTCTTGCCGTCGAGCGAGATGAAGTAGAACCAGCCGCTCTTGGTGGGCTTGGTCGCCGCCACCAGCGCGTCCTCCCCGGGGTTCCCGATCGGACCCGGCGTCAGCCCCCGGTAGAAGTACGTGTTGTAGGGGTTGTCGTAGTTCTTGATCTCTTGCAGCGAGATATCGATCTTGCTCTGGTTCTTGATGTAGTTGTACGTCGAGTCGAATTCCAGCTTGCCATTGGTCTGGGTGTTGCCGGGTTCGAGGCGGTTGTAGATCACCTCGGCCATCTGGCGGAAGTCGTCATGGGTGACGCCCTCCGCCTGGACCAGGCTGGCGACGGTGAGGAGTTCGAGCGGCGACTTCAGGCCCAGGTCCTTGGCCTTGCCCTCGATGTCGAAGTTGGCGTAGTTCTTCTTCGCCTGGGCGACCATCTGCCGCAGGACGTCCTTGGGCTTGGCGTCCTTGCCGACGCTGTAGCGGGACGGGTAGAGGAACCCTTCCAGCGGATCCTTGATCTTGGAGTTGTCGTCGGCCCAGTCCGGCAGCCCGAGGTTCTTGGCCTCCTTGGCCGCGATGTCCTTGGTCGTGCCCGCCTTGAGGCCGATCTTCTTGTCGATCGCGGCGTAGACCTGCGCGTTGCGCATGCCCTCGGTGACGATCAGGCCGTTGCTGCTCGCCGGGTCGATCATCAGCTTCACGGCCGCCGCCGCGGACATCTGCTTGCGCAGCGTGTACGAGCCGGGCTGGATGCTGCCGCCCTTCGGGTTCGCGTCGGCGGCCTCGATGAACGCGCCGGTGCTCTTCACGACGCCCTTGTCCTTGAGGATGTTCCCCATGGCGGTCACGCTCGCCTCTGCGGGGATCTCGACCGTGATCTCACCGCTGCCGTCGCCCGAGTAGTCCGGCGCCGGGCCGAAGCGGCTCTGCCAGAACTGGTAGGCGAAGTAACCGCCTCCGCCGACGACGCCGACCAGCACCACGGTCACGAACAGGCAGGCCACACCGCTGCGGCGCTTGGGGGGCTTGTTGCGGCCCTCCCGGCCGCCGCGCGACTCGTCCTCATCCTCGTCGTAGTCGTCGTCGTACTCGTCGTCGCCGCGGTCGTCACGGCCGGCCCGGCCGCCGCGGTCGGGCCGGTCGTCGCGGCGGGTGTCGCCCGCGCCGTCGTCGTCCCGGAAGAACGGGTGGTCGTCGTCGGGCTCGTCGGGTTGGTCGTGCTCGGCCTGTCTGGCCTGCGGGACCTGGGCCGCGACGGGCTCCTGGGGGGCCTGCTGTTGTCCGCCGTAAGGGTCGCCGGGCGCGGCGTGGCCGCCCTCCCAGCCGCCGTTGCCGTACTGCTGCTGCGGCTGCTGGGCCTGCTGCGGGTAGCTGCCGGTGTCGTGGCCGTCCCAGTGCGGCTGGTGGGGCTGCTGAGGCTGTTGTTGTTGCTGTTGCTGGGGATCCTGCGGGTAGCCCTGAGGGTACTGCTGGTGCGCGTACGGGTCGTGGCCATACGGATCCTGAGCGGCGTACGGGTCCTGGGCGTAGCCCTGCTGTCCGTAGCCGTCCTGCCCGTACCCCTGCTGCGGATACTGCCCCTGCTGGCCACCCTGCTGCTGGCCGCCCTGGCCGTAAGGGTCCTGGCCGTAGCCGTCGTAGCCGTCGTGGCCGTATGAGCCGTGCTGGGCGTGCGGCTCCTGCGCGTAGGTCCCCTGGGCGTACTGATCATGACCGGCCACCGTCTGGTGCCCGCCCCATCCCTGGTCCCCGTACAGCGGGTCCTCAGGATCCCACGGCTGGGAGCCGGTACCCCGGCGGTAGTCAGTCATCAAACCCCTAGCGACGCACGTCGGCAGCCGAGGAGTCGCCCGTTCTCACGCCAGGCGACGGCTGCCTTGGCCGCGCGGAACGTTACCGTATCGCGATCAGATGACCACTTCGACGGCCTCGCCCGGCGCCCGCCCGGAGACACGCTCGGTCTCCAGTGCGCTTTGCAGAATGACCACCGCGGCCGCCTGATCAACGACCGCGCGGCCCTTCTTCGATGTCACGCCGGAAGCCCGCAGACCCTGGGCCGCTGTGACCGTCGTCATACGCTCGTCGACCAGCCGCACCGGGACCGGCGCGACGCGGCGCGCCAGCTCCCGCGCGAAGGTGCGCACCTTGGCCGCGGCCGGCCCCTCCCGCCCGCTGAGCGAGCGGGGAAGGCCGACCACCACCTCGATCGGCTCGTACTCCTCGACGATGGCCACCAGCCGCTTGTGGGCGGCCGGGATGTCCCGCCCCGGCACGGTCTCCACCGGGGTGGCGAGGATCCCGTCGGGGTCGCACGAGGCGACCCCGACCCGGGCGTCCCCGACGTCGATCGCGATGCGCCTGCCGCGTCGCACGGCGCTCAGGCCGCTTCCGCGACGAGCCGCTCGACGGCGGCGGCGGCCTCGTCGACGGCCTCGGGGTTCTGGCCGCCGCCCTGGGCGACGTCCGGCTTGCCGCCGCCTCCGCCGCCGAGGGTCTTGGCGGCGGCGCGGACCAGGTCGCCGGCCTTGATGCCGCGCTCGCGGGCGGCCTCGTTGGTGGCGATGACGGTCACCGGGCGGCCGCCTGCGACGGAGAACAGGGCGACGACAGCCGGGCGGTCACCAGCCCCCGACGATTGACCCAGCCGTCCGCGCACGTCCAGCACCAGCTTGCGCAGGTCGTCGGCGGCCGTGCCGTCCGGCACCCGGCCGGTGACCAGGGCCACGCCCCGGACGTCCTTGGCGCCCGCGGCCAGCCCGGCGGCGGCCTGGAGAACCTTCTCGGCGCGGAACCGCTCGATCTCCTTCTCGGCCTCCTTGAGCTTGGCCAGCATCCCGGAGATCTTCTCCGGCAGCTCCTCAGGCCGACCCTTGACCAGGTCGGTGAGCTGGGAGACGACGGTGTGCTCGCGAGCCAGGAAGTTGTACGCGTCCACGCCGACCAGGGCCTCGACCCGGCGCACGCCGGAGCCGATCGAGGACTCGCCGAGCAGCTTCACCAGACCCAGCTGGGCGGTGTTGTGCACATGCGTGCCACCGCACAGCTCCTTGGAGAAGTCGCCGATGGTCACCACGCGCACCCGGTCGCCGTACTTCTCGCCGAACTCGGCGATGGCGCCCTGCTTCTTGGCCTCCTCCATGCTCATCACCTCGGCGGTGACATCGAGCTCGCGGGAGAGCACCTCGTTGATCTTCTGCTCGACGTCGGTGAGGACCGCGCCGGGCACGGCGGCCGGCGAGCCGAAGTCGAAGCGGAAGCGGCCGGGCGAGTTCTCCGAACCCGCCTGGGCGGCGGTCGGGCCCAGGGCGTCGCGCAGCGCCTGGTGGGTGAGGTGGGTGGCGCTGTGGGCGCGGGCGATGGCGCGCCGACGCTTGACGTCGATCTGGGCGTACGCCCCGGCGCCCAGGGTCACCTCGCCCACCTGGACGGTGCCCTTGTGCACGCTGACCCCGGGCACCGGCTGCTGGACGTCCCGCACCTCGACGACGGCGCCGGAGTCCAGCCGGATCCGGCCGGAGTCGGCGAGCTGGCCGCCGCCCTCGGCGTAGAACGGGGTGCGGTCGAGCACGACCTCCACCTCGTCGCCCTCGGTGGCGGCGGGCGAGGGCACGCCGTCGACCAGCAGGCCGACGACGGTGGACTCGCCCTCGGTGTCGGTGTAGCCGGTGAAGACGGTCGAGCCGGCGGTGTCGGCGACCTCGCGGTAGGCGGACAGGTCGGCGTGGCCGGTCTTCTTGGCCCTGGCGTCGGCCTTGGCCCGCTCCCGCTGCTCCTTCATCAGGCGGCGGAAGCCGTCCTCGTCCACCGAGAGGCCCTGCTCGGCTGCCATCTCGAGGGTGAGGTCGATCGGGAAGCCCCAGGTGTCGTGGAGCAGGAACGCCTTGTCGCCGGAGAGCACCGTGCCGCCGGCGGCCTTGGTGTCGGTGACGGCGGTGTCGAGGATGTTGGTGCCGGCCTTCAGCGTCTTCAGGAAGGCGGCCTCCTCGGCGAGGGCCACGGTCTCGATGCGCTTGCGGTCGGTCAGCAGCTCCGGGTACTGCTGGCCCATCGACTTCAGGACGACGTCGACGAGCTCGTTGACCACCGGCTCGGTGGCACCGAGGATGCGCATGTTGCGGATGGCGCGGCGCATGATGCGGCGCAGCACATAGCCGCGGCCCTCGTTGCCGGGGGTGACGCCGTCGCCGATGAGCATCACGGAGGTGCGCATGTGGTCGGCGACCACGCGCAGCGAGACATCGGAGTCGTGGCCGGCGCCGTAGGCGACGCCGGTCAGCTCCGTGCCCTTGTCGATCACGGCGCGCAGGTTGTCGGTCTCGTACATGTTGTGGACGCCCTGGAGGATCATCGCAAGGCGTTCGAGGCCGAGACCGGTGTCGATGTTCTTGGAGGGCAGGTCGCCGAGGATCGGGAAGTCCTCCTTGCCCTCGCCCGCACCCCGCTCGTACTGCATGAAGACCAGGTTCCAGATCTCCACGTACCGCTCGTCGTTGACGGCCGGGCCGCCCTCGACGCCGAACTCGGGGCCGCGGTCGTAGTTGATCTCCGAGCAGGGGCCGCAGGGGCCGGGGACGCCCATGGACCAGAAGTTCGGGCCCATGCCCAGGCGCTGGATGCGCTCGGCGGGGACGCCGATGACGTCACGCCAGATGCGCTCGGCCTCGTCGTCCTCCTTGTAGACGGTGATCCAGAGCTTCTCGGGCTCCAAGCCGTAGCCGCCGTCCGCGACGGAGGTGGTCAGCAGCTCCCAGGCGAGCTTTATGGCGCCTTCTTTGAAGTAGTCGCCGAAGGAGAAGTTGCCGCACATCTGGAAGAACGTGCCGTGGCGGGTGGTCTTGCCGACCTCTTCGATATCCGGCGTGCGCACACACTTCTGCACGCTGACGGCGCGGTCGAAGGGCGGCTTCACCTCGCCCAGGAAGTACGGCTTGAAGGGGACCATGCCCGCGGGGACCAGCAGCAGCGTCGGGTCGTCCGCAATGAGCGACGCCGACGGCACGACGGTGTGCCCGCGCTCTTCGAAGAAGCGCAGCCAGCGGCGGCGGATTTCAGCCGACTCCATCAGTGGTCCTCATTTCCGGCTTTTGGGTGGTTGTACAAGTAATTCTGCGTGAGCTGGGCGCGTCCGCGCTGAGCGGGCAGCTGCTTCCGGTCCCGCGGGGGCGCCGCGCTCAGGCCGAGGGCGTCCTTGAGCGCCGCCTCCCGGTCGGCCATGCCCTCGCGTACGTCGAGCGCGAAGACCTTGATCCGCCGCCCCGCCAGCACCGCCCGGTCGGCGGCCTGCGCCGCCAGGCTCTCGGGGGTCAGCTGGTTCAGCTTGCGGTTGACCTTGGTGGTGGCCCACACACCGGCTGCGACCCCGGTGGTGAACCAGAACGTGCGGCGGAACATTCCGGTCTCTCAGCCCTTCGATCCACGGTTGCGGCGGCCGCCCCGGCGGGCGGACGGCAGGGTCCTGCCGACGACGACGGTGCGCGTGGTCTCGCCCTCCGGCTGCGGCTGCCCCTTGCGGCCGATCGCGCGGCGCACGCCGTAGCCGAACGCGGCGACCTTCACCAGCGGCCCGCCGAAGGCCGAGGAGACGGTCGAGGAGAGCGCGGAGGCGTTGGAGGTGACCTCCTGCACATCCGCCGCGATCGAGTCCACGCGGGCGAGCTGGGTGTTGGCGGAGCGCACGGTCGCGGACGCCTCGCTGAGCAGCGGCACGGCCTGCTCGGTGACCTCGGCCACCAGCTTGGTCGCCGCCTTGAGCGTCTGCGCGAGCCTCACCAGGGCGAGGGCGAGGAAAGACACGAGGATCGCCCAGAAGACGGCCACGAGAATCCCGGCCACCTCTCCACCGGACACGGTGCACGCTCCCTGCTGCTGCTCGTCGTGGGTAGGTCGTCCATCGGCCCGTCACTGGCGGGTGAGCCATGTCATCCGGGACGGGCGGCAGGTATCGACCTTATCGCGCCGGGCACCCCTGCCCGAACCGGTTTCCCCTCGGCCGGAAACGCCTCGCGGGCCCCCGTCGACCATGTCGAAGGGGGCCCGCGGAACGCGCTGCGTACGTCCGCGCCGTCCGGCTGGATCAGCGGGCGTAGTACTCGACGACGAGCTGCTCGTCGCAGATCACCGGGATCTCCTTGCGGTTCGGGTCCCGGTCCAGGCGGAAGGCGAGCGCCTGGAGGTTGACCTGGAGGTAGCGGGGGGTCTCGCCGTCCAGGGCGTAGCCGCCCTCGCGCGCCACCTGGAAGGGGTGCTTGTCGCGGCTGCGCTCGCGGACCATCACGACGTCGTCCGGGCGGACCCGGAAGGAGGGCTTGTCGACCTTGCGGCCGTTGACCTCGATGTGGCCGTGGACCACCATCTGGCGGGCCTGGTAGATGGTGCGGGCCAGACCGGACCGCAGGACGAGCGCGTCCAGACGGCGCTCAAGCTCGATGATCAGGGCCTCGCCCGTCTTGCCTTCGACCTTCCGAGCGCGGTCGTAGGCACGGGCCATCTGGCGCTCGCTGATGTCGTACTGAGCGCGCAGACGCTGCTTCTCGAGCAGCCGAACCTTGTAGTCACTGTTCTGCTTGCGGCCACGGCCGTGCTCGCCCGGCGGGTAGGGGCGGGTCTCGAAGTACTTGACGGCCTTCGGGGTCAGCGCGATGCCGAGCGCTCGCGACTTCTTGACCTTGGGACGCGACTGGTTGGGCACGGGGAACGAACCTCCGATATAAGTTAGGTGAGCCTTACCTTAGCCGAGGAGGACGCATGTTTCGACCTGGGATCCCCCTGCCCAGCACTGGTCAGAGCACCGAGGAGGGTCAGCCGCGTCCCAAGGAAGAAGCTCCGCGGCCATCGGCGGCGGAGCGGGTACGCACTCTCGTGGAGTCCAAGGCTACGGCGTCGCTCTCCATTCCCGGAATCGAGGCCGCCGCCACCCCCGGCGAGCACCTCGCCGACGCCCCGGCCGCGCGCGCCGTCACCCCCGACGGCGATGTGCTCCTGCTGCTGCCCAGCGGCTCGGCCGCCGCCCGCGCCGCGGCGTACGCCCAGGACGACGAGCTGACCTGCGTGATGGAGATCACGGACGTCGCCCCGGTGGCGATCCCCCACCGGATCCGCGGGCGCGCCTGGGTCGCGGGGTGGCTCACCCCCGTACGCGAGCGGCAGCGCGCGGCGAGCGCCGCGCTGCTGGCCCCGGACGGCGGGCCGGTCGGCGAGCTGCTCGGCATCGGCGAGGCGCCGGCCGGGGGCGGCGGCGGGTGGGCGCTGCTGCGGCTCGAGGTGGGCGAGGCGTGCGTGGACGACCTCTGGGGCGCGGAGGCAGTCGAGCCCGAGGCCCTCACGACGGCGGCCCCCGACCCGCTCGCCCCGCACGAGGCCGAGCTCCTCCAGCATCTGCACGCGGCGCACGACGACCAGCTGCGCCGCCTGTGCACGCTGCTCGACGACCACCCGGACCGCGCCTGCGGGGCGCGCGGCCGCGCGATCCCGGTGGCCCTGGACCGCTTCGGCCTCCGCGTCCGCTTCCCCGACGCGCCCGGCAGCCCCTTCGACGCGCGCTTCGACTTCCCGGAGCCGGTGCGCGACATCTCCGAACTCCGCCGCGCGATGCACGCGCTCTTCGAGGCGGCGGGCTAGGGCCTGTCGTCAGGATCCGCCGGACGCCCCCGAGTCGGCCTCGCCCTCCGCGCCGGCCGGTGCGGAGGGCTCCGGCGGGGCGGGCTGAGCCGGGCGTGGCGGCTCGCCGCGGAGGCGGGCGCGCACGCGCTCCACCACGTCCGCGTACCGCGCCTCCGCCCCGTAGCGCGTCGGCTCGTAGTACCGCTTGCCGTGGAGCTTGTCCGGCGCGTACTGCTGTGCCGCGATGCCCCCGGGCAGGTCGTGCGGGTACAGATAGCCCTGCGCGTGGCCGAGCTTCTCGGCGCCCTTGTAGTGGCCGTCGCGCAGATGCGGCGGGACCGGCCCGGCCAGCCCGGCCCGGACGTCGGCGAGCGCGTCGCCGATCGCGCGCGTGACCGCGTTGGACTTCGGGGCCAGCGCCAGCGCCACCGTGGCATGGCCGAGGGTCAGCGCCGCCTCGGGGAAGCCGATCAGCGCCACGGCCTGGGCCGCGGCGACGGCCGTCTGCAGAGCGGTCGGATCGGCGAGCCCGATGTCCTCGCTCGCGGAGATCATCAGCCGCCGCGCGATGAACCGGGGGTCCTCGCCCGCCTCGATCATCCGGGCCAGGTAGTGCAGCGCCGCGTCGACGTCCGAGCCGCGGATGGACTTGATGAGCGCGCTGGCGACGTCGTAGTGCTGGTCGCCGTCGCGGTCGTACGTGACCGCGGCGCGGTCGACCGCCTCCTCCAGGGTCGTGAGGGTGATCGCGGACTCGCTCTTGGCCAGCGCGGCGCCCGCGCCCGCCTCCAGCGCGGTCAGCGCACGCCGCGCGTCGCCGCCCGCGATGCGCAGCAGATGCCCCTCGGCGTCCTCGGAGAGCGTGACCGCGCCGCCGAGGCCGCGCTCGTCGGCGAGGGCTCGGCGCAGCAGCCCGCGCAGGTCGTCGTCGGTCAGCGACTCCAGGGTGAGCAGCAGCGAGCGGGACAGCAGGGGGGAGATGATCGAGAAGTACGGGTTCTCCGTCGTGGCCGCGATGAGCGTGACCCAGCGGTTCTCGACGGCGGGCAGCAGCGAGTCCTGCTGGGCCTTGCTGAAACGGTGGATCTCGTCGAGGAAGAGGACGGTCTCCCGCCCGTACGCCCCGGAGGAGCGGCGCGCGCCGTCGATGACGGCCCGCACCTCCTTCACCCCCGCCGTGATCGCCGACAGCTCGACGAAGCGCTTCTTGGTGGCCTGGCTGACGACATACGCGAGGGTCGTCTTGCCGATGCCGGGCGGGCCCCACAGGATGACCGAGGACGGCCCGGCCGGGCCGCCGCTGCCCTCGCCGACGAGCCGCCGCAGCGGAGAGCCGGGCCGCAGCAGATGCTGCTGGCCCACGACCTCGTCGAGCGTGCGCGGGCGCATGCGCACGGCCAGCGGACTGCTGGCCGGGTCCTTCTCCTGGCGTTCCTCTGCGGCGGCGGTGAACAGGTCTGGCTCCACGCGGGAAGCCTATGTCAGTCCTGACAACACTGACAGCGCCTGGCGGGAAGGGCGCCTCACCCCTGGGCGCCGGTCCAGAAGTCCCACCACCGCGTCAGGATCAGCATGCCGATGACGCCGACCCACACCACCGGCACCACCCAGTGGAACTCCAGCAGCCCGCGCCGCAGCCCGTCCGGCGCGGGCAGGAACCCGTGCTTGATGTTCTTGCCGGTGACGTAGCAGAACATCACGATGGTGGCGACCCAGGCCAGGCAGCACCACAGGCACAGCGAGCCGATGACATACAGCGACTGGTACTGGAGCCAGGTGCAGAATCCGACGCCGAATACGGTGCCCGCGTTGAAGGTCAGCCAGTACCAGCGGGGGAAGCGGGCCCCGGCCAGCAGGGACATCCCGACACAGATCACGATTCCGTAGGCGACCAGGCCGAGCATCGGGTTCGGGAAGCCGAACGCATGGGCCTGCTCGCTCTCCATGATGTTGCCGCAGGACACGATCGGGTTGAGGCTACAGCCGGGCGTGAAGCTCTTGCCCACGGCCTTGGCCTCGAGGATCTTGTTCTTGTCGATCGTGATGACCCACGCCGCGAGCAGCCCGAGCGCGCCGGCGATCACGAGCAGCAGGGCGAAGGCGCGACCGCCTCCGACCACGACCCGTGCGTCGCCGTCCTGCCGGGCCTCGTCGGAGCGCACCTCATCCACC
Source organism: Streptomyces sp. NPDC028305 (assembly GCF_055569495.1). Lineage (NCBI taxonomy): Bacteria > Bacillati > Actinomycetota > Actinomycetes > Kitasatosporales > Streptomycetaceae > Streptomyces > Streptomyces sp. NPDC028305. Next base: position 39,028 of record NZ_JBVHTN010000008.1, on the reverse strand, counting down.
GCTGTCGTCGCCATATCGCCGTTCCGCCATCCCACCGAGTCCATGTGTCGCCCCCGTCAAGCACGGACATTCTGCCGCATCGGGGACGTCCGGACCGCCCCTCGCCGAAATGCGGCACGGTCTCGGCCATCCTCCTCCGCCCCCCGTTCGGTGGGCATAAGCCACCTCAGCAGGGTGCGCGTGGACGGTTCCCGGACCACCACCGTCGTCTCTCCTTGACAGAGTGAATCCGCGCCCGCCGAGTTGACGGCGGGCACGGATTGGGCGCGGATTCGTCGCGGATTGGGCGCGGACTCGTCGCGGATTCGCAGGCTGACGCCGTCGGGTCAGCCGAGACGGGCGCGGACCGCCTCGACCAGGCCGTCCAGCGGAACCGCCGTCTGCTCGCCGGACCCGAGGTCCTTGAGCTGGACGACGCCCTCCGCGAGATCCCGCTCCCCCGCGATGACCGCGAGCCGCGCCCCGCTGCGGTTCGCCGCCTTCATCGCGGCCTTCACGCCCTTGCCGCCGTACGCGAAGTCCGTGGCGACCCCCGCCCGGCGCAGCCCGGTGACCGCGCCGAACAGCACCTTGCGCGCCTCCTCGCCGAGCGGCACCGCGAACACGCTGGTGGCGGCCGGCAGGTCGAGCTCGATGCCCTCGGCCTCCAGCGCCAGCACCGTACGGTCCACGCCGAGCGCCCAGCCCACCGAGGGCAGCGCGGGCCCGCCGATCATCTCCGACAGGCCGTCGTAGCGGCCGCCGCCGCCGACCGCGGACTGCGAGCCGAGCCCGTCGTGGACGAACTCGAAGGTGGTGCGGGTGTAGTAGTCCAGGCCGCGCACCAGCTTGGGGTCGTCCTCGAAGGCCACGCCCTCGGCGGTCAGCAGCTCGCGCACCTGCTCGTGGTACTGCTTGCACTCCTCGCAGAGGTGGTCGCCCAGCAGCGGCGCGCCGACCAGTTGCTTCTGCACCGCCTCGCGCTTGTCGTCCAGGACCCGCAGCGGGTTGATCTCGATCCGGCGCCGGGTGTCCTCGTCCAGCTCGAGGCCGCGCAGGAAGTCCTGGAGGGCGGCCCGGTAGGCGGGGCGGCAGGTGGCGTCGCCCAGCGAGTTCAGCAGGATCCGGAAGTTCCGCAGCCCGAGCGAGCGGTACGCGTCGTGGGCCAGGACGATCAGCTCGGCGTCGAGCGCCGGGTCCTCGGCGCCGATCGCCTCGGCGCCGACCTGCGAGAAGTGGCGGTAGCGGCCCTTCTGCGGGCGTTCGTAGCGGTAGTAGGAGCCGGAGTACCAGAGCTTGACCGGCAGGTTTCCGGCCTTGTGGAGGTTGGCCTCCAGCGCGGCGCGCAGCACGGACGCGGTGCCCTCGGGGCGCAGCGCGAGCTGGTCGCCGCCCTTGGTGGTGAGGGTGTACATCTCCTTGGTGACGATGTCGGTGGACTCGCCGACACCGCGCGCGAACAGCTCGACGTTCTCGAAGCCGGGCGTCTCGACATAGCCGTAGCCCGAGCGCTTGAGCGGCCCGGAAATGGCGTCGCGGACCGCGAGGTAGGCCGCGGAGTCCGGCGGGATCAGGTCGTAGGTGCCCCGGGGGGCCTGGAAGGTGCTCACGGAAAGTCTCTCGTCACATTCCTCGTCGCGGAGCGGGCGCCGGGGCGCCGTCTCCGAGGCCGTCGGCCACCTGTCGCAGAAACGGGTTGGTGGCGCGCTCTCGGCCGATGCTGGTCTGGGGGCCGTGGCCGGACAGCACCACGGTCGAGTCGTCGAGCGGCAGGACCACACGGCCCAGGGACTCGAGGATCTCGGCGTGGTCGCCGCCGGGCAGATCGGTGCGTCCGATGGAGCCGGCGAAGAGCAGGTCGCCCGAGAAGAAGACGGACGGGATGTCCGCCCGCTCGGGCAGCCTGAAGGTCACCGACCCCTTGGTATGGCCCGGGGCGTGCGCGACGGAGAACTCGAGACCGGCCAGGTCCAGCCGCGCGCCGTCGGTCAGCTCCTTGAGGTCGTCCGGCTCGCCCACGGTCAGCTCGCCCATGAGCGGCATCCCGATCGAGCGTCCGAAGGCCTTCTCCGGGTCGCTCATCATGTAGCGGTCGGCCGGGTGGATCCAGGCCGGTACGTCATGGGCGCCGCAGACCGGGACCACCGAGGCGACGTGGTCGATGTGGCCGTGGGTGAGGACGACGGCGACGGGCTTGAGCCGATGCTTGGCCAGTGTCTCCTCGACGCCCTGGGCCGCCTGATGGCCCGGGTCGATGATCACACACTCCTCACCGGCGGCGGGGGCGACCAGGTAGCAGTTGGTCCCCCAGGCCCCGGCGGGGAACCCGGCAATAAGCACGATCGTCCTTAAGAGTCGTCCGGCAAAGGTGGAAGTCGGCCGTTCAGAGCCTACCGGCGGCGCTCCCGCCACAGCGAACCCGTATACGGTACGGCCGAGTCATCACATACGTCAGCGACGGCATACGGCATGAGGGAGACGACCCGGTGGTCAGTAACGAGCAGCGTCGGCGGCAGCTCGCACGGGAGAAGTACCTTCGGCAGCAGCAGCGCCGGGAGACCGCCCGGCACAAGCAGCGCCGGCGCTATGTGGTGATCGCGTCCACACTGGCCGTGGTCCTGGCGGCGGGCGGGGTCGTGACCGCCGTCAGCGCGCTGTCCGGCGGCGATGGGGACAAGAAGTCCGACAAGGCGAGCGAGCCCACGATGCCCACGCCCACGCCGACCCCCACGACCAAGGCGCCGGACCCGTGCGCCAAGGGGGCCAAGGAGGCGGGCGACAAGAAGCCGAAGACCATGTCGTGGAAGAAGGAGCCGGAGCTCACTGTCGACAAGTCGGCTTCGTACGCCATGAAGCTCCAGACCACCTGCGGTGACATGACCGTCACCATGGACGCGGCCAAGGCCCCGCACACCGTGAACTCGTTCAACTTCCTGGCCGGGAAGGGCTACTTCGATCACACCAAGTGCCACCGGCTGACGAACCAGGGGATCTTCGTGCTCCAGTGCGGTGACCCGATGGGCACCGGCATGGGCGACCCGGGCTACACCATCCCGGACGAGAACCTGAAGGACGCGAGCATCAAGGGCAACACGTACCCGGCCGGCACGGTCGCGATGGCCAACCAGTACGACCCCCAGACCAAGAAGGGCAAGGACAGCGGCGGCAGCCAGTTCTTCCTGGTCTACAAGGACAGCCAGCTCCCGCCGTACTACACACCCTTCGGCACCCTCGACAAGGAAAGCATGCAGGTCCTCAAGAAGATCGCCGACGGGGGCGCGGCGGCGCCGGACCCGCAGACCGGGAACACCGCCCCGAACGCCACCGTGCTGATCAACAAGGCGACGGTCGGCACGTCCTGATCGCCTCCGGCGCGCGTACTGCGAAATTTCGGTCGCGCAGGATACGGACAGCCGGGCCACCGTTCGCCTATGTTGGCGTTGTGCAGGGAGGCTGCCTCGGCGGGCGCACCCTGCTGCGAGGCCGGTCCGGGTGGATCCCGGCCGGAAGAAACTGTGGACGATGCCGGCGGGCCGCGCGCCCGCCTCGGCATCATGTGGAGGAGGCGCTGTGAGCAGCGAGCCTTGGGGCCGCGTCGACGAGGCGGGGACCGTGTACGTGCGTACGGCCGACGGTGAGCAGGTCGTCGGGTCGTGGCAGGCGGGATCTCCTGAAGAGGCCCTCGCCTACTTCGAGCGCAAGTACGAAGGCCTGGTCGTCGAGATCGGCCTCCTCGAGCGCCGGGTCCAGACCACGGACCTGTCGGCCAAGGACGCGACGGCGGCCATCGAACACATCCGGCACCAGGTCGACGAGCACCATGTGGTCGGCGACCTGGAGGCGCTCAAGAAGCGGCTCGACAAGCTCACGAGCGATGTCGATGCGCGCCGCGAGGAGCGCCGCGCGGCCAAGGCGGTCCAGGCCGACGAGGCCCGCCGGGCCAAGGAGGCGCTGGTCACCGAGGCCGAGGAGCTGGCCGCCAGCGAGCAGTGGCGGGCCGCCGGGGAGCGGCTGCGCGCCCTGGTCGACACCTGGAAGGGCCTGCCGCGTCTGGACCGCCGCGCGGACGACGAGCTGTGGCACCGCTTCTCGCACGCCCGCTCGGCGTTCTCCAAGCGGCGCAAGGCGCACTTCGCCTCGCTGGACGCGCAGCGCGAGACGGCCCGGCAGGCCAAGGAGAAGCTGGTCGCCGAGGCCGAGTCGCTGTCCGACTCCACCGACTGGGGTCCGACCGCCGCCCGCTACCGGGAGCTGATGGCGGAGTGGAAGGCGGCGGGCCGCGCCCAGCGCGAGTCCGAGGACGACCTGTGGAACCGGTTCCGCGGCGCGCAGGACGTCTTCTTCCAGGCGCGCAGCGCGGTGTTCGCCGAGCGCGACGCCGAGCAGCGGGAGAACCTGACCCGCAAGGAGGAGCTGGTCGCCGAGGCGGAGAAGCTGCTGCCGATCTCCGACCTGAAGGCGGCGCGCTCGGCCTTCCGCTCGGTCAATGAGCGCTGGGAGGCCATCGGCCATGTGCCGCGGGACGCCCGGCCGCGGATCGAGGGCCGGCTGCACGCGGTGGAGCGCGCCATCCAGGAGGCCGAGGAGGCCGAGTGGCGGCGCACCAACCCTGAGGCGCGGGCGCGCGCCCAGGGGCTGACCGGACAGCTCCAGGACGCCGTGGACAAGCTGCGCGGGCAGATCGACGCCGCCCGCGCGGCCGGCAACAACGCCAAGGCCGACAAGCTGGCCAAGGAGCTGGAGGGCCGGCAGGCGCTGCTTGACCAGGCGCTCAAGGGCCTGGAGGAGTTCGGCGGCTGAGGCGCGCACCTCTTTGCGGCTAAGCCGCCGCCGCTCTCGCGGAGGTGGTTACTCGCCATCGGGGTTCCTCAATTGATGGCTGAGGTGCCAAACGGCAGCGGCCCCGGCGCGATGCGCCGGGGCCGCTGCCGCTTGTCTCAGCGCTGGCGCGCCGAGGTCACCCGGTACACGTCGTAGACGCCCTCGACGCCCCGGACGGCCTTCAGCACATGGCCCAGGTGCTTGGGGTCGCCCATCTCGAAGGTGAAGCGCGAGGTGGCCACCCGGTCGCGGGAGGTCTGCACGGCGGCGGACAGGATGTTGACGTGCTGGTCGGACAGCACGCGGGTGACATCCGACAGCAGCCGGGACCGGTCCAGGGCCTCGACCTGGATGGCGACCAGGAAGACCGAGGACTGGGTGGGCGCCCACTCCACGTCCAGGATCCGCTCCGGCTGCTGCGAGAGCGAGTCCACGTTGACGCAGTCGGCGCGGTGCACCGAGACGCCGCTGCCGCGGGTGACGAAGCCGATGATGGGGTCGCCGGGGACGGGCGTGCAGCAGCGGGCCAGCTTGACCCACACGTCGTCGACGCCCTTGACCACGACGCCCGGGTCGGCGCTGGAGCGCCGCTTGCCGCGGCCGCGGATCGGCGGTGTGGTCTCGGCGATGTCCTCGTTGGCGGCCTCCTCGCCGCCGAGGGCCTGCACCAGCTTGCCGACGACGCTCTGCGCCGAGACATGGCCCTCGCCGATGGCCGCGTACAGCGAGGAGATGTCGGGGTAGCGCATCTCATGGGCGAGGGTGACCAGCGAGTCGCCCGTCAGGATCCGCTGGATCGGCAGGTTCTGCTTGCGCATGGCCCGCACGATGGCGTCCTTGCCCTGCTCGATGGCCTCGTCGCGGCGCTCCTTCGAGAACCAGGCGCGGATCTTGTTGCGGGCGCGCGGGGACTTGACGAAGCCAAGCCAGTCCCGGGACGGACCGGCCCCGGCAGCCTTGGAGGTGAAGACCTCCACCAAGTCGCCGTTGTCCAGCGTCGACTCGAGCGGCACCAGCCGCCCGTTCACCCGGGCCCCTATCGTGCGGTGGCCGACCTCGGTGTGTACGGCGTACGCGAAGTCCACCGGGGTGGCCCCGGCCGGCAGCGCTATGACATCGCCCTTGGGCGTGAAGACGAAGACCTCGTTGCGGGACAGGTCGAAGCGCAGCGACTCCAGGAACTCGCCCGGGTCCTCGGTCTCCTTCTGCCAGTCCAGCAGCTGCCGCAGCCACGCCATGTCGTTGACGGCGTCGTCCTTGCCGGCCTTGCGGGGGACGTCGGTGCGCACCTTGGAGGCGCCCGCGACGGCCTCCTGCTTGTACTTCCAGTGCGCGGCGATGCCGTACTCGGCGCGGCGGTGCATGTCGAAGGTGCGGATCTGGAGCTCGACCGGCTTGCCGCTGGGCCCGATGACCGTCGTGTGCAGCGACTGGTACATGTTGAACTTGGGCATCGCGATGTAGTCCTTGAACCGCCCGGGCACCGGGTTCCACCGCGCGTGGATGGTCCCGAGCGCCGCGTAGCAGTCGCGGACGGTGTCGACGAGCACCCGGATGCCCACCAGGTCGTAGATCTCGGCGAAGTCGCGGCCCCGCACGATCATCTTCTGGTAGACCGAGTAGTAGTGCTTCGGGCGGCCGGTGACGGTCGCCTTGATGCGGGCCGCGCGCAGATCGCCCTGGACCTGGTCGGTGACGATGGCGAGGTATTCGTCGCGCTTGGGGGCCCGCTCCGCGACCAGCCGCACGATCTCGTCGTACATCTTGGGGTAGAGGATCGCGAAGGCGAGGTCCTCCAGCTCCCACTTGATCGTGTTCATGCCCAGGCGATGGGCGAGCGGGGCGTAGATCTCCAGCGTCTCGCGGGCCTTCTTCTCCTGCTTCTCCCGCTTCAGGTAGCGCATGGTGCGCATGTTGTGCAGCCGGTCGGCGAGCTTGATGACCAGGACGCGCGGGTCCTTGGCCATCGCGACGACCATCTTGCGCACGGTCTCGGCCTGGGCGGCCTCGCCGAACTTGACCTTGTCCAGCTTGGTGACGCCGTCCACGAGGAGGGCCACCTGGTCGCCGAAGTCGCGGCGCAGGGTGTCCAGGCCGTACTCGGTGTCCTCGACGGTGTCATGCAGCAGACCGGCCATCAACGTGGCCGGATCCATACCCAGCTCGGCCAGGATCGTGGTCACCGCGAGCGGGTGGGTGATGTACGGATCGCCGCTCTTGCGCTTCTGGCCGCGGTGCCAGCGCTCGGCGACCTGGTACGCGCGCTCGATCTGGCGCAGCGTCGAGGCGTCGGCCTTGGGGTCGTTCCCGCGCACGATCCGCAGCAGCGGCTCCAGGACCGGGTTGTACGGGCTGGAGCGCTGCACGCCGAGCCGGGCCAGGCGGGCGCGGACGCGGTTGGAGGAGCCCGCCCTGGGTGCGGGGCTCTGCGGGGGGCGCGGGGCCGCCGTGGCGGGCCGTGCACCCGCCGTGCGCTCGGCCGCGGGCCGTGGCTTGGATGCCGCGGGCTTCGGGGCCTCGCCGCTGTTCTTGGGCACCTCAGGGGCCGCCGTGGTCTCGGTGACGGCGGTCGGCTCTGCCGGCTGCGCGGCGGAGAGCGGCTGGGCCTCGTCTGGCAAGAGCACTCCTCGGGCGGTCCGTGCATCTCCGTGCCTCAAAGAGGCCGGGGTGCCATGGTATCGATCCCGCCACGCCACTTGCCTCCCGGCCGCCCCAAGGCACACAAAGACGAGGGTGGGGAGCCGCCGTGAGGCAGGCTCCCCACCCTCGGGTGATGGCGCGGCTCAGATCGTGATCAGGGCCTCCAGGGGCGCGCTGTCGAGCGCGGGGAGGAGGCGGCTACGACCGTCGAGGAAGCCGAGCTCCAGCAGCACCGCGACCGCGGCGACCTCGGCGCCCGCGCGGCGGATGAGCCGCAGCGACGCCTCGGCGGTGCCGCCGGTGGCGAGCACGTCGTCGATCACCAGGACCCGGTCGCCGGGCTCCAGCGCATCGGCGTGGATCTCGATCTCCGCCGTGCCGTACTCCAGCTCGTACGCCTGGCCCAGGGTCGCTCCAGGGAGCTTGCCCGCCTTGCGCACCGGTACGAAGCCGATCCCGGCGCGCACGGCGGCCGGAGCGGCCAGGATGAAGCCGCGCGCCTCCAGGCCCACGACCTTGGTGGCGCCGTGCTTGGCACACAGTTCGGCGAGCGCGTGCGTCAGCGCGCCGAAGGCGGCCGCGTCGGCCAGCAGCGGGGTGATGTCCTTGAACATCACCCCCGGCTTCGGGTAGTCCGGCACATCCAGGATCCGGCTGAGCAGCAAGCCGCGCAGTTCCTCGCCGCCCAGGCCGCCGAGCGCGGGATCCGTCGTAGCGGCGCTCATCGGCGCTTCCCCGACGGCCGGCCACGGCCCCGGCTGCGCGAGGCGGGCTGACGGCGCTGGCCGGCGCCCGCGGCCGCGGGGGTCGGCGCGTCGCCGTCCTCGACGGACGGCGGGGTGACGTCCTCCGGCGCCTGCTCGGCGTCCGAGTCGGCCTTGGCCGCGACCGAGGCACGCTTGGCGCGCACCCGCTTGGTCAGGGCCTTCATCTGCGGGTCGCGCTCCTTCAGGTCCGCCACCAGCGGGGTGGCGATGAAGATCGAGGAGTACGCACCGGCGGCGAGGCCGACGAACAGCGCCAGCGAGATGTCGTTGAGCATGCCCGCGCCGAGCGCACCGCCACCGATGAACAGCAGCGCGCCGACCGGCAGCAGCGCCACGACCGTGGTGTTGATGGAGCGCACCAGGGTCGAGTTGAGGCTGCGGTTGGCGAGCTCGCTGTAGGTGAAGCGGCTCTGCTTGGTGATGTCCTTCGACGCTTCCTTGAGACCGTCGAAGACGACGACGGTGTCATAGAGCGAGTAACCGAGGATGGTCAGCAGACCGATCACGGTGCCCGGGGTGACCTCGAACCCGACCAGCGCGTAGACGCCGACCGTGATGGTGAGGTCGTGGATCAGCGCGATCAGGGCGGCCAGCGCCATACGCCACTCGAAGGCGATGGCCAGATAGATCACCACCAGGACCATGAAGATCGCCAGACCTTGCCAGGCCTTGCCGGCGATCTCCTTGCCCCAGCTGGGGCCGACCAGCTGGGTGTCGATCTTGCTGGTCTGGACGTCCAGCTCCTTGGCGAGCTTCTCCTGGACCGGCAGAGCCTCCTTGGTGCCCAGCTCGCTGATCTGGATCCGCAGACCGCCGCGGCCGAGCTCCTGGACGACCGCGGTGTGGCCGCCGGACGCCGACTCCGCCACATGGCGAGCGTCGGAGGCCGACACGCTGGTCTTCGGGGTGGTGAAGACCGCTCCGCCGGAGAACTCGATGCCCATGTTGAGCCCGCGCACCGCCAGGCCCACGATGGCCGTGATGGTGATCAGTATCGAGACGCCGTACCAGAGCTTCCGCTTGCCGACGAAGTCGTAGCCGACCTCGCCTCGGTAGAGCTTGGCGCCGAGAGTGCCGAGTCGCGACATCTCACGCCTCCTTCGGGTCGGCGGGGGCGGGGGTGCGGCGGCCGCGGCGCAGCGGCGGCTTGACGCCCAGGCGCCGCGGGTCCAGGCCGGACCACGGGTGACCGCTCGCGAAGAACTTGCGCCCGGCCAGGATCGTCATCAGCGGCTTGGTGAACAGGAACACCACCACGACGTCCAGCAGCGTGGTGAGGCCCAGGGTGAAGGCGAAGCCCTGCACCTTGCCGACCGTCACGACGAACAGCACCGCCGCCGCGAGGAAGGACACGAAGTCCGACACCAGGATGGTGCGCCGGGCTCGCGGCCAGCCGCGCTCGACGGCCGGGCGCAGCGAGCGACCCTCGCGGATCTCGTCCCTTATGCGCTCGAAGTACACGATGAAGGAGTCGGCCGTGATACCGATCGCGACGATCGCACCACAGACGGCCGGCAGGTTCAGCGCGAAGCCGATGCCCGGGCCGAGCAGCACCATGATCGTGTACGTCAGGATGGCGGAGACCCCGAGGCTGGCCATGGCGACCAGTGCCAGGCCGCGGTAGTACACCACCAGGTAGATGACCACGAGCGCCAGGCCGATGGCGCCGGCGACCAGGCCGGCCTCCAGCTGCTCACCGCCGAGCGCGGCGGAGACGGTGGTCTCGTCCGCGATGTCGAACGACAGCGGCAGCGCGCCGTAGGACAGGACGTTGGCCAGGTCCCCGGTGTTCTGCTGGTTGAAGTCCGGACCGGAGATGGTGGCCCGGCCGCCGACGATGGACTCGTCGACCTTGGGGTCGGAGTAGACCTCGCCGTCCAGGACGATCGCGAACTGGTTCTGCGGCGGCTGCTGCGTGGCCAGCTGACCGGTCACATCGGCGAACTTCTTGCCGCCCTTGCCGGTGAAGTTCAGCTGGACGATCCAGCCCTGGCCGCTCTGGCTGTCGTAGACGGAGGAGGCGTCCTTGACGTCGGTGCCCTCGACCTTGGACGGGCCGAGGATGAACTTGCGCGAGCCGTCCCGGTCACAGGCGACGATGGAGTCGGTCGGCTTGGTGCCCGCGGCCTTCTCCCGGGCCTTGGCCCGGGCCGCCGGGGTGGAGCAGTCCAGGTCCGCGAGCTGCTTGCTCAGGTCGTCGGCGCTGGAGGAGTCGCTCTTCGGGGTCTTGGACGCCTTGGGGCTCCCCGAGGCGCTCGGGCTCTGCGAGGGAGTCGGCGTCTCGTCGGCCTTCAGCCCCTCGGAGACGGCCCGCCCCTGGCTGCTGCTGGACGCGCTCGCGCTGCTCGACGCGCTGGGGCTGTTCGAAGCGCTCGGGCTGTTGGACGCGCTCGAGCTGCCCTTGGCGGTCGGGGTGTCCGACGCCTTGCCCTTGTCGTTCTTGCCCTTGCCGGTCGGGCTCGGCGAGGGGCTGGTGGTGGGCTCGGTCTTCTTGCCGTCCGTGTAGGTCACCACGGGGCGGAAGTAGAGCTGGGCGGTGGTGCCGACCTGCGTGCGGGCCTGTTTCGCGTTCATCCCCTTGGGGATGTTCACGATGATGTGCTTGTCGCCCTGCGTCTGGACCTCGGCCTCGGACACGCCCAGACCGTTGACCCGCCGCTCGATGATGCCGACGGCGGTGTTCATGTTGTCCGCGTTGATCGCGTTGGGCTTGCCCGGCTGGTTCTTGGCCTCCAGCGTGAAGCTGGTGCCGCCCGCCAGGTCGATGCCCAGCCGTGGCGTGGTGTGACCGGAGATGAACATCCCCGCGGTGAGCGCCACGATGGCGACCAGGATCGTGACCAGGGCGCGCCCGGGCCTGCCCTGTGACCCGGAGGACCTGCGGCCCTTCTTCGGTGCTGCCACCTTCTCGTAATCTCCCTGTCCAACCGCCCGGCACCGGGTGTGCGCCGGGCGGCCACGAAGTCTTGTGGGACGAACCCCCGCCGGAGCCTAGACCGTCCGAGGACCGCGGCGCACCGAGCGGTGGCGCGCCGCGGTCCCCGGAGCGGCATTACTTGGCGTCGGAGTCGCCGTCCCGCTTGTCCTCCTTCGGCGCGTCGGCCGCGGCCGACGGCTTGCTGAGGTCGGTCTTCTTGCCCTCGTCCGCGGCCTCGGCGTCGCCGTCGGCCGTCCCGGTCTCACCCTCGGCCTCGGCCTCGGTGAGCGAGGAGGCGTCGTCGGGGACGACGGGGGTGTCGTCGTCAGTGTCGTCAGGGTCGATCCCGTGCACGATCCGGTTGTACTCGGCGTCGTCGAGGACGGCACCCACCGCGTTCTTCGCGTAGAAGGCGTGCACGCCGGGAGCGACCTCGAGGAGGACCGCGTCGTCATGGACCTCCTTGACCGTGGCGTACATGCCGCCGATGGTCCGCACGCCGGTGCCGGGTCCCATCTGGTCACGCATCTGTGCGGCCTGGCGCTGCTTGTTCTTGGCCGACCGGGTCATCAGGAACATGGCCCCGATGAGCACGATGAACGGCAGGAGAGTCATATACACGGGACGGAAATTCCTTCACATGACCGCGGGGACGCGACCTGGGCTATGGGATGGTGGTCATGCCGAGCCGGACACGGACGGCATACGGACGGCATCGGCGGAGTCTAAGCGAGCCCGCGCCTATGGAACAACGCCCGGCGCGGCCGTTGGGTTCCTGACCCGGCCAGAATCGGCTATTCGCCCGCTCAGCCCTCGAAGAGTCCGGGCTGGGCACCGCCGCCGTGCTGCGGCGCGGCCAGCCCCAGATGGGTCCAGGCCGCGGGGGTGGCCACCCGGCCCCTGGGCGTACGGGCCAGTAGCCCCTCGCGCACCAGGAAGGGCTCGGCGACCTCCTCGACCGTCTCCCGCTCCTCCCCCACCGCGACCGCCAGCGTCGACAGCCCCACCGGGCCCCCGCCGAACAGCTTGAGCAGGGCGGTCAGCACCGCGCGGTCCAGCCGGTCCAGGCCCCGGCCGTCCACGTCGTACACCTCCAGGGCGCGGGCGGCGATCTCGGCGGTGATCACGCCGTCCGCCTTGACCTGGGCGTAGTCGCGCACCCGGCGCAGCAGGCGGTTGGCGATGCGCGGGGTGCCGCGGGAGCGCCCGGCGATCTCGCCCGCGCCCGCGGGCTCGATGGCGACGTCCAGGAGCCCGGCGGAGCGGTGGATGACGCGCTCCAGCTCGGCCGGGGCGTAGAACTCCATATGGCCGGTGAAGCCGAAGCGGTCGCGCAGCGGGGGCGGCAGCAGCCCGGCCCGGGTGGTCGCGCCGACCAGGGTGAAGGGCGGCAGCTCCAGGGGGATGGCGGTGGCGCCGGGGCCCTTGCCGACGATCACGTCGACGCGGAAGTCCTCCATCGCCATGTACAGCATCTCCTCGGCGGGCCGCGACATGCGGTGGATCTCGTCGAGGAAGAGCACCTCGCCCTCGGTGAGCGAGGACAGGATCGCGGCGAGGTCGCCGGCGTGCTGGATGGCGGGCCCCGAGGTGATCCGGATGGGGGCGCCCATCTCGGCGGCGATGATCATCGAGAGGGTGGTCTTGCCGAGGCCGGGCGCGCCGGACAGCAGCACATGGTCGGCGGTGCCGCCGCGCTGCCGGGCCGCCTTGAGGACCAGGTCGAGCTGGACGCGAACCCGCTCCTGGCCGACGAACTCCCCCAGGTCCTTCGGGCGCAGCGCGGCCTCGACCGCCTGGTCCTCGCCGTCGGCGTCGGCGCCCACCAGCCGGCCGGCGAGGGCGTCGTCGGCGGCGGCCGGTGCGGTTTCGTCCCAGTTCACGGAAGTCTCGCCTCGCGATGTCGTATCGGGCAGTGCGGCCGGGCGCACGGGGCGGTCGCCCGGCCCGGTTCGAAGGCCCTCAGCGGGCCCGGTTCAGGGTCTGGAGGGCGGCCCGCAGCAGCTGCGCCACCTGCGGGGTGCCGCCCGCGGCCACGGCGGCCTCGGCCTGCGGGGCGACGGCCGCGACCGCGTCCTCGGCCTCGCGGGGCGCGTATCCGAGGCCGACGAGGGCGGCGTGCAGCTGGTCGCCCCAGCCGGGGGCGGCGGCGGCCGCGGCGGGGCGGCCCACCGGCTCGCCGAGCCGGTCCTTGAGCTCGAGCAGCAGCCGCTGCGCGCCCTTCTTGCCGATCCCGGGGACGGCGGTCAGCGCCTTCTCGTCGCCGGTGGACACGGCGAGCCGCAGCGCGTCGGGCGAGTGGACGGCCAGCATCGCCTGGGCGAGCCGGGGGCCGACCCCGCTGGCGGTCTGGAGCAGCTCGAAGACCTGGCGCTCGTCGTCGTCCGCGAAGCCGTAGAGGGTGAGGGAGTCCTCGCGGACCACGAGGGAGGTGGCGAGCCGGGCGGGCTGGCCGACGCGCAGCCCGGACAGCGTGTTCGGAGTGCACTGGAGGGCCATACCGACCCCGCCGACCTCGACGACGGCGATATCCGGGCCGACGGCCGCGACCGGGCCGGAGACGAACGCGATCATGAAATACGGCCTTTCGTGGTGCGGTGGGCGGCGACGGCCTGCTGGAGCCGGTTGGTCGCGGGCGCCCGCCAGATGTGGCAGATGGCCAGCGCCAGCGCGTCGGCGGCGTCGGCGGGTTTCGGCGGGGCGTCGAGCCGCAGCAGCCGGGTGACCATCGAGCCGACCTGCGCCTTGTCGGCGCGCCCGGATCCGGTCACGGCCGCCTTGACCTCGCTCGGCGTGTGGAGCACGACCGGCAGCCCCCGGCGGGCGGCGCAGAGCATCGCGACCGCGCTCGCCTGGGCGGTGCCCATGACCGTTCGCACATTGTGCTGGCTGAACACCCGCTCCACCGCCACGACTTCGGGCCGGTGGGCCTCCAGCCACTCCTCCAGGCCACGCTCGACGAGCACCAGTCGGTCGCCGATCTGGGCGTCCGCCGGAGTCCGTATGACACCGACCCCGAGCATGCGCAGCGGCCGCCCCGCGACCCCCTCGACCACGCCGACGCCACACCGGGTCAGCCCCGGGTCCACGCCCAGCACCCGCACCGCGCCCCTCCCCATCGCCGCTTTCGATCACCTGCTCGGAGCGTAGCGGGCGCCACTGACAAAGGGCCCCACCGACAACGACGGGCCGGTGGGGTGTGTCCCCGCCGGCCCGTGCGCCGCTGGTCTCGCCTCAGGCGTCCACCTTGGCCATGACCTCGTCGGAGACGTCGAAGTTGGCGAAGACGTTCTGCACGTCGTCGCTGTCCTCCAGCGCGTCGATCAGCCTGAAGATCTTCCGCGCCGCCTCCTCCTCCAGCTCGACCTGCATGGTGGGCACGAAGTTGGCCTCGGCGGAGTCGTAGTCGATGCCCTCCTTCTGGAGCGCGGTGCGGACCGCGACCAGGTCGGTGGCCTCGCTGATCACCTCGAAGGACTCGCCGAGGTCGTTGACCTCCTCGGCGCCCGCCTCCAGCACCGCGCCCAGCACGTCGTCCTCGGTCAGCTCACCCTTGGGGACGATCACCACGCCCTTGCGGTTGAACAGGTACGACACCGACCCCGGGTCCGCCATGGATCCGCCGTTGCGCGTCATGGCGACGCGCACGTCGGAGGCGGCGCGGTTGCGGTTGTCGGTCAGGCACTCGATGAGCACCGCGACACCGTTCGGCCCGTAGCCCTCGTACATGATCGTCTCGTATTCGGCGCCACCCGCCTCGAGCCCGGCGCCGCGCTTGACCGCGCTGTCGATGTTCTTGTTCGGCACGGACTGCTTCTTCGCCTTCTGGATGGCGTCGAAGAGGGTGGGGTTGCCGTCGGGGTCGGCGCCGCCCATGCGGGCAGCGACCTCGACGTTCTTGATGAGCTTGGCGAAGAGCTTGCCGCGCTTGGCGTCGATCACGGCCTTCTTGTGCTTCGTCGTAGCCCATTTAGAGTGGCCGGACATCCGCCTGTCTCCTTCGCTTAACCCAGTGCTGTACGAACGTCTGAGATCCTACCGGGACCGTGTCATCCGGCGGACCTCACGATGTCGACGAACAGCGCGTGTACCCGGTGATCGCCGGTCAGTTCGGGGTGGAACGACGTCGCGAGCACATTGCCCTGCCGCACGGCGACGGCGTGGTCCCCGTATGTGGCGAGCACCTCGACGCCCGCGCCCACGGACTCCACCCACGGCGCCCGGATGAAGACGCCCTCGACCGGGCCGCCCTCGACGCCCGCGACCTCGACCGCAGCCTCGAAGGACTCGTTCTGGCGACCGAAGGCATTGCGGCGCACCGTCATGTCGATGCCGCCGAAGGTCTCCTGGTCGTCCCGGCCGTCGAGGATCTTGTCCGCGACCATGATCATGCCCGCGCAGGTGCCGTACACCGGCATCCCGGCCCGCACCCGCTCGCGCAGCGGCTCCAGCATCCCGAAGATGACGGCGAGCTTGGACATGGTGGTGGACTCCCCACCGGGGATCACCAGGCCGCTGACCTCAGCGAGCTCCTCGGCCCGGCGAACCGGCCGGGCCTCGGTGCCGGCCGCGGCGAGCGCGGCGAGGTGTTCGCGGACATCGCCCTGAAGGGCGAGCACTCCGATGGACATGGAACCTCTCGGGACGGAGCGGGAAAGGGGCAGACGGCCCGCGCGGGCCGTCCACCGGCAAGCGGTCGGTGCGGTTACCAGCCGGTCCTTTACCAGCCGCGGTTGGCGTAGCGCTCGCCCTCGGGGAGGGTGTCGCAGTTGATGCCGACCATGGCCTCACCCAGGTTGCGGGACACCTCAGCGACGACCTTCGGGTCGTCGTAGAAGGTGGTGGCCTTGACGATCGCGGCGGCGCGCTTGGCCGGGTCGCCGGACTTGAAGATGCCGGAGCCCACGAAGACGCCCTCGGCGCCGAGCTGACGCATCAGAGCGGCGTCGGCCGGGGTGGCCACACCACCGGCGGAGAACAGCACCACCGGCAGCTTGCCGAGCTCGGCGACCTCCTTGACCAGCTCGTACGGGGCGCGCAGCTCCTTGGCCGCGGCGTACAGCTCGTGGTTGTCCAGGCCCTTGAGCCGGGCGATCTCGCCCTTGATCTGCCGCAGGTGGCGGACCGCCTCGACGACGTTGCCGGTGCCGGCCTCGCCCTTCGAACGGATCATCGCCGCACCCTCGGCGATCCGGCGCAGCGCCTCGCCCAGGTTGGTGGCGCCACAGACGAACGGCGTGGTGAAGGACCACTTGTCGCTGTGGTTGACCTCGTCGGCGGGGGTGAGGACCTCGGACTCGTCGATGTAGTCCACGCCCAGGGCCTGGAGCACCTGCGCCTCGACGAAGTGGCCGATCCGGGACTTGGCCATCACCGGGATGGAGACCGCGCTGATGATCCCGTCGATCATGTCCGGGTCGGACATCCGGGCCACGCCGCCGTCCTTGCGGATGTCGGCCGGAACGCGCTCGAGGGCCATGACCGCGACGGCGCCCGCGTCCTCAGCGATCTTCGCTTCCTCCGGCGTGACGACGTCCATGATCACGCCGCCCTTGAGCTGCTCGGCCATGCCGCGCTTGACGCGCGCGGTGCCGGTCTCGGGGGTCTGGGGCGTGCTGGCGGGCGTGATGGACACGTTTGACCTCACTCGATGATGAATGGTGCGATGAGCCCATCGTAGGGCCGTTCGATAGACAAAAGCCGCCCGGGTGGTCCCCGGACAAGGGCCAATCGCGGGGCGGTGGCCTCAACCGACCTGCGCCGTCAGGGCCGCCGGAGGCTCGTCGTCCATCTCGAACGCCATCGGGAAAGGGGCATGGCCCGCGAGCCGGAACCAGCGCACCTTGCGGTGCCGGCGCAGGGCCCGCGCCGCGCGCACCGCGTCATTGTGGAACCGCCGGGCCATCGGCACCCGCCGCACCGCCTCCGTCAGCTCACCCAGCGCCGCCTCGCCCCCCGGCGCCTCCCGCACCGCCTCGACCTGTCCACTCTCCGCGAACACCGCGCGCAGCGCCTGGCTCAGCTCGCTCTCGGCGACCTCGCGCTGCTCCTCCTCCGCCTGCCGCGCCGCGTGCGCGGCCTGGTACAGCACCATCGAGGCCGCCGGATCGAGCACCCCGGCGGTGGCCAGCTCCTGCGCGACCGAGGCCCGCCGCAGCAGCTGCGCGTCGAGCGCCGCGCGCGCCGCGTCCAGCCGGCTGTGCAGCCGGTCCAGCCGCCCCGCGGTCCAGCTCAGATAGACAGCGACGACGACCAGAAGGGCCACGATCCAGATCAAAGTGGTCACGCCGGGCCACGCTACCTGCTGCCCACCGCGCCCCCACTCACCGCCGGAAGCCAAAGGCTGGGGCTAACCCCGGGCCAGCCCCAGCCGGGCCCGCAACCCCGCGCGCTCGTCCGCGGCCACCGACGCCGCCCCGTCCGCCACCGTCTCGTACACCGCCAGGATGTCCGCCCCGACCGTCTCCCAGTCGAACCGGCGCACATGCCGACTGCCCCGCTCCCGCAGCTCCGCGCGCCGCCCCGGGTCGCCCAGCAACCCGATCGCGGCCCGCGCCAGCGCGTCCGCGTCCTCATTGGCGAACAGCTGCCCCGCCGCTCCCCCGTCCAGCACCTGCGCGAACGCGTCCAGGTCGCTGGCCAGCACGGGCGCGCCCGCCGACATCGCCTCGACGAGGATGATGCCGAAGCTCTCCCCGCCCGTGTTCGGCGCGACATACACATCCACGCTGCGCAGCAGCCGCGCCTTGTCCTCGTCGCTCACCATGCCCAGGAACTCCACCCGGCGGCGCATCTCCTCGGGCAGCGTGGCCACGGCCTCCTCCTCGTCACCACGCCCGGCGACCAGCAGCCGCGCCCCGGGCCGGGCGGCGAGGATCTCCGGCAGGGCCCGCATCAGGACCGGCAGGCCCTTCCTGGGCTCGTCGATGCGGCCCATGAAGCCGATCGTCTCCCCCTGCCACTCCTTCTTGGGCTCCGCGCCGGCGAAAAACCGCACATCGACGCCGTTGGGGATGACGACCGCGTCCCCGCCCAGGTGCTCGACCAGCGTCCGCCGCGCGTACTCGCTCACCGCGATCCGGGCGCTGATCTTCTCCAGCGCGGGCTGAAGGATCGGATACGCCGCGATCATCGCCCGGGAACGCGGGTTCGAGGTGTGAAAAGTCGCCACGATCGGGCCCTGCGCCGCCCAGCACGCGAGCAGCCCCAGCGAGGGCGAGGCGGGCTCATGGATGTGGATCACGTCGAACGCGCCGTCGTGCAGCCAGCGCCGCACCCGCGCCGCGGAGAGAAAGCCGAAGTTGAGCCGCGCGACCGAGCCGTTGTACGGCACCGGCACGGCCCGCCCGGCGGAGACGACATACGGCGGCAGCGGCGTCTCGTCGTCCGCCGGAGCCAGCACCGACACCTCGTGCCCGCGCCGGATCAGGTGCTCGGCCAGGTCACGGATGTGGAACTGGACGCCACCGGGGACATCCCACGAGTACGGGCAGACGATCCCGATCCTCACCGCTCCTCCGTTCCGGAGCCGTCGCCGGCGCCGGGAGCGCCACCCGGACGGGGCCCGAGATCCGCCAGCCAGAGCCGCTGAAGCATGTGCCAGTCCTGTGGGTGGTCGGCGATCCCGGCGGCGAACACGTCGGCGAGCTCCTGCGTCATGACCGCGGCCTTCTCCGCACTGGTGCCCATCGAGGGGACCTCGATCGGCGGATGCACCCGCCCCCGCATCACCGGGGACGCGTCGTACCAGAGGGTGACCGGCAGCAGCAGCGCACCCGTCCTTGCCGCCAGTATGGCGGGCCCGGCGGGCATCTTGGCCGACTCGCCGAAGAACTTCACCTCAACTCCAGACGCCGACAGATCCCGGTCGGCGACCAGACACACCAGCCCGCCCGCCCGCAGCCGCCGCGCCAGCGTCCCGAAGGCGCTCCCGCCGGTGTGCGGCAGCACCTCCATGCCCAGGCCCTCCCGGTAGGCCACGAAGCGGTCGTACAGCGCCTCGGGCTTGAGCCGCTCCGCGACGGTGGTGAACGGCACGCCCAGCTCGGTGGTGACCCACGCCCCGGCCAGGTCCCAGTTGGCCATGTGCGGCAGCGCCAGCACCACCCCGCGGCCGCTCGCCAGACCGTCCGTGAGGTTGTGCAGGCCCTCGGGGTCGAACCCGCCGCGGACGCGCCGCTCGCTCCAGGCCGGCAGCCGGAAGGACTCCATCCAGTAGCGCAGATACGAGCGCATCCCGGCCCGGGACAGCTCGGCCAGGCGCCGCGGGGAGGCACCGGGCACGACGCGCGCCAGATTGGCCTCCAGGCGCAGCACCCCCTTGCCGCGCCGCTTCCACGCCACATCGGCGATCCGCTGCCCGAGCGCCGTCGCGACCGGTTCGGGGAGCTTCTTGACCGTGCTCCAGCCGAGCCCGTACAGCGCGTCGGTCAGCTTCTCGCTCACCGCGTCTCGCCTCCCTGGACCACCGCCCGGTCCGCCGCGTCCGCCTCGGCCGCCTCACGGCGCACCGTCACCACGCGCTGGATCAAGGTCACCGCGCTGCCGACGGCCACGATCCACAGGGCGATCGGCAGCAGCACCTCGATATGCGGCACACCGAACTTGTGCAGCCCGGAGAAACCGCAGGCCACCAGCGAGATCACCAGCCGCTCGGCGCGCTCGACCAGCCCGTTGACCTTGACCGGCAGGCCAATGCTCTCGCCCCTGGCCTTGGTGTACGAGACCACCTGGCCGCTGGCCAGGCAGAAGATCGCCACCGCGCACAGCGCGTTGTCGTTCCCGCCTCCGGCATACCACAGCGCGAGACCGCCGAAGATCGCTCCGTCCGCGACCCGGTCGAGCGTGGAGTCGAGGAACGCCCCCCAGCGGCTGGAGCGCCCGAGCTGGCGCGCCATATTGCCGTCGACCAGATCCGAGAAGACGAAAAGGGTGATGACGACCGTGCCCCAGAAGAACTCCCCCCGCGGGTAGAAGACCAGGGCACCCGCGACCACACCGCCCGTCCCGGCGAGGGTCACCGCGTCGGGGCTGACCCCCAGGCGGATGAGCAGGGCGGCGAACGGGGTGAGAACACGCGTGAAGAATGCACGCGCGTACTTGTTCAGCATGGCCTTCCCGGGGGGTCGAAACGGACCGGGTGGTCAACGGGCCACCGGCTGGCCCATCGTAGCCACGCCCCAAGGGGCCACCGCGCACGCATCGGGATGCGCGGGGCCGACGCCCCGGCGACGCCCGGATGTGCGACGTATGGACGCACCATGGCCTCGGTGGAAAGCTCGAAGTATCGCGGATCTCGACCTGGAGGCGAGACATGGGCGACAAAACGAGCACGCAATCAGGGGCCGCCGGAAGGGCGGCGACGGCCGACCGGCCCAGCTCCGTACGGAACGTGGTGCTGGTCGGCCACAGCGGATGCGGAAAGACAACACTGGTGGAAGCCCTCGCGCTGGCCACCGGAGCGATCAACCGGGCGGGCAGGGTCGAGGACGGCGGATGCCTGTCCGACTACGACGAGATCGAGCACCGGCAGCAGCGCTCGGTCCAGCTGTCCCTCGTCCCCGTCGCCTGGGACGGGGTGAAGATCAACCTTCTGGATACCCCGGGGTACGCCGACTTCGTCGGGGAGCTGAGGGCCGGTCTGCGGGCAGCGGACGCGGCCCTCTTCGTCGTCTCGGCGTCCCAGGACGCCCTGGGCATCGCGGGCGCGACCCGCATGGTGTGGGACGAGTGCGCGGCCGTCGGAATGCCGCGCGCCCTGGTCATCACGCACCTGGAGGCGGCACGCGCCTCCTTCGAGGAGATGACCGAGCTGTGCCGGGAGACCTTCGGCGGCGACGACCCCGACGCGGTGCTGCCCCTGTATCTGCCGCTGCGTGGCGAACCCGGACCGGACGGGCACGCCCCCGTCACCGGGCTGATCGGACTCCTCTCCCAGCGGGTGTACGACTACGCCTCGGGCGTACGGACCGACGCGGCGCCCGCGCCCGACCAGCTGCCGCTGGTCGAGGAGGCCCGCAACCGGCTCATCGAGGGGATCATCGCCGAGAGCGAGGACGAGACCCTCATGGACCGCTACCTCGGCGGCGAGGAGATCGACGTCAAGACGCTCATCGGGGATCTGGAGAAGGCCGTGGCCCGCGGCTCCTTCCACCCCGTGCTGGCCGCCGCGCCCGCCCTTGAGGGCTCGAAACAGGGCCTGGGCACCACCGAACTGCTCGAGCTGATCACCGGCGGCTTCCCGACCCCCCTGGAACGGGAGGCCCCCACCGTCACCACCCCGGAGGGCAAGCCCCGCCCACGGCTGGACTGCGACCCCCAGGGCCCGCTGGCCGCCGAGGTGGTCAAGACCTCCTCGGACCCGTATGTCGGCCGGATCTCCCTGGTGCGGGTCTTCTCCGGGACGCTGCGCCCGGACGAGACCGTGCATGTGTCCGGCCACGGCCTCACGGACCGCGGTCACGAGGACCATGACGTGGACGAGCGGGTGGGCGCCCTCACCACGCCCTTCGGCAAGGCACAGCGCATGCTCAACCAGGCCATCGCGGGCGATCTGGCCTGCGTCGCCAAGCTGAACCGCGCCGAGACCGGGGACACCCTCTCCGCCAGGGACCAGCCGCTGCTGATGGAGCCCTGGGAGATGCCCGACCCGCTGCTGCCCGTCGCGATCCGGGCGCACAGCAAGGCCGACGAGGACAAGCTGTCCCAGGGGCTCGGCCGGCTGGTCGCCGAGGACCCGACGATGCGCCTCGAACAGAACCAGGACACCCACCAGGTGGTGCTGTGGTGCCTGGGCGAGGCCCATATGGACGTCGCGCTGGAGCGGCTGCGCTCCCGGTACGGCGTGCAGGTGGACGCGGTGCCGTACAAGGTGTCGCTGCGCGAGACGTTCGGCGGCCGTTCCGCCGGGCGCGGGCGGCACGTCAAGCAGTCGGGCGGGCACGGACAGTACGCGATCTGCGAGATCGAGGTGGAGCCGCTGCCCGAGGGCTCCGGCATCGAATTCGTGGACAAGGTCGTCGGCGGGGCGGTGCCCCGGCAGTTCATCCCCTCCGTCGAGAAAGGCGTGCGCGCGCAGGCGGCGCGGGGCGTGGCCGCCGGCTACCCCCTGGTCGATGTGCGGGTGACCCTGCTGGACGGCAAGGCCCACTCGGTGGACTCCTCCGACGCCGCCTTCCAGACGGCGGGCGCGCTCGCGCTGCGGGAAGCCGCCGCCGACGTCCGGATCCATCTCCTGGAGCCGGTCGTCGAGGTGTCGGTCCTGGTGTCCGACGAATACGTCGGCGCGGTCATGAGCGACCTGTCGGGCCGGCGCGGCCGGGTCGTGGGCACCGAACAGTCGGGCGGCGGCCAGACGCTGATCCGGGCGGAGGTCCCCGAGATCGAGATCGGCCGGTACGCCGTCGACCTGAGATCGCTGTCGCACGGCACCGGGCGGTTCAGCCGCTCGTACGCCCGCCATGAACCGATGCCCGCGCAGCTGGCCGACCGGATCCAGGAACAGGCCGAGGCCTGAGGCACGTTCGCCGAGCGCCCGCCCCAACTCGCGTGGGGCGGGCGGCCGAGCGCGGTTGTCCACAGGCTTGCGACGCCCTGGCGACAGGGACCGCACACCCCGATACGCTGAGGTCGCAGCTCAAGCAGTATGCGCTATTGGGGGCGTTGGTGACGGCGGACGTATTCGACTTCAGCCCGGGGGCGCAGATCCCGCTCTCCGGCGCGGCAGGCCAGACCGCGGCGACGCAGGCGCTCGCCTCGGCCGCCTATCGCGACGGCCCGGCGGACAAGCTCCTCGATGCCAACTCGGAGTGGACGGTCTCCGAGGTCAAACCACCGAAGATCTCTCTGTTCGAGCCCAATCTGGGCGAGGCGTTCTCGCGCGCGGTGCAGATGCGGATGCTCGGCGGCGGCCGCGGCCAGGTGATCCAGTCCTTCGGCATGGAGCCGCAGACGGTGGTCGAGCACTGCCTGGCGGCCAACCGCATCCGCAAGACCCGGGATGCCCGGCTCACCGTGGTCATGGCGGTCTTCGGGCTGCTCTTCCTCCCCGGGGTGCTGCTGTGGCTCGGCGCCTTCCAGCTGCGGCGCACCGTCGCCGGATCCCAGGACAAGCGGATGGGGGCGCTCGGCACCATCTTTCTGGCGGCGCTCGCCGTGGTGACCCTCATCTTCCTGATCAAGCTCCCCTTCGACGGGTTCTTGGGCCTCTATCTGCGCGGCGTTATCGTCGCCCCCGTCATCGGGTGGTACGTGGCCAAGCAGATCAGTGAGCGCACGGCCAAGAACCTCCGGGAGGCCTGGAGCGGCCTGCTGTCGGGCGGCGGGATCGGCGCGAAGGTCCCCGAGACCGTGCCGAACCACCCCGGCCAGACCTCGGCCGAGGAGCTGCGCAAGGCGCTGCACAAGCTCACCGCCGAGCAGCACAGCAATGTGGTCTTCTACGCCGGCGCCAAGGGGATACTCGGCATGGGCACGCGCTGGGGCAGCTGGCAGCTCGCCGAGGATCTGGTGTCGGCCGACCCCGACAAGGAGATCGACCCGTTCCGCAGCTGGGACGTGATACGCGCGATCCAT
The DNA here is from genome assembly GCF_055569495.1 of Streptomyces sp. NPDC028305. NCBI lineage: Bacteria > Bacillati > Actinomycetota > Actinomycetes > Kitasatosporales > Streptomycetaceae > Streptomyces > Streptomyces sp. NPDC028305. The sequence continues at coordinate 15,331 of NZ_JBVHTN010000008.1, read as the reverse complement.
GACCAGCTGCGGATGCTGGAGCGCAGCCCCCTGCACACCGGAGGCTTCCCCACCCCCTCGGTGCGCCATTGGGTGGTCTCGGCGGTCGGCGAGGGGGCCAAGTCGGTGGCGCGCGGCGGCACCTCGGAGGGGGAGGGCTTCCAGATAAAGGGCGTCGAGCTCCAGCGGATCTGCGACGAGCAGCAGTTCGACTCCGGCGACCGGCACTACCTGGGCGTGCAGTTCGTCCTCTGGGACGGCCAGCTGGTGATCACCTTGCTGATCACGGTGACCCTCCTGCACAAGACCATGCGGATCGAGGTCACCGGCCATGCGCTGGGCCCGGTGCACCCCCTGTTCACCACCAAGCCCTCCGCGCCCTCCAAGACGGTCAGCAAGACCTTCAGGTTCTGGGAGACCAAGTCCATCCCGCTGCCCCTGGTGGACGCGAAAGAGGTGGTGCGGCTGGCCGTCCGCGCCCCCTTCACCTGGTACCCGCCGCTGCTGGACTACCTGGGCGGCAAGCTGGCCCTGCCCGAGCCTTTCGGCCTGCGCCACGCCTGGGCGGACAAGCCCTGGCGCCACCGGTTCATGGCGGACGACGCAATGCGCACCGCCACCCCGGTGCTGCGGGTGGTCCACGAGGCGGCGATCGGCGTGCTGAAGCACCACGGTGTGAACACCGAGCGCTTCGGCAACCGCTCGCTGGCGCTCAGCGGCCAGGTCCAGGACGCGGCCCCGAAGAAGGCCGACCTGTACGACGCGTAGCCGGTCACCGGCCCCGGCCCCGGCCGCACGGCCGGGGCCGGGGCCGTCACCGCGGGAAGGCCGGAGGTCAGGCCCGCGGCCAGGCGTCGGCGAGCATCCGGCGGGTGTCGGCCAGCAGTTGGGGCAGCACCTTGGTGTGGCCGACCACGGGCATGAAGTTGGTGTCCCCACCCCAGCGCGGCACCACATGCTGATGCAGATGGGCAGCGATCCCGGCGCCCGCGGAAGCCCCTTGGTTCAGCCCAATATTGAAACCGTGCGCGCCCGAGGCGGTACGCAGCGCGACCATCGCGGCCTTGGTGAACTCCGCGAGCTCGACCGTCTCCGCGGCGTCCAGCTCGGTGTAGTCGGCCACATGCCGGAAGGGGACGACCATGAGGTGTCCGCCGTTGTACGGGTACAGGTTCAGCACGGCGTAGACATGCCGGCCCCGAGCGAGGATCAGCCCGTCCTCATCGGACTTCTCCGGGATGGAGCAGAACGGGCAGCCGTCCCCGGCACCCGGGCCGGTGGGTTTGTTCTCGCCTTGGATGTACGCCATCCGGTGGGGTGTCCACAGGCGCTGGAACGCGTCGGGCGTCCCCACTCCGATCTGCTGCTCCGGCTCACTCGTCATGCGGGCCAGCATATTCGTCCAGGGCCGATGAGGATGCGGTGAGGGGCGACCCCGTTCGGGGCCGCCCCTCGAATGCGTAGCCCCACGCGTGCGGGGCCGAGATCACACCTGGATCCGGCGCTCCACGGCGTCAAGGATCTCGGCGATCGCCTCCGCCTTGGGAATCCCGTTCTTCTGCGAGCCGTCCCGGTAGCGGAAGCTGACCGCCCCGGCCGCCATGTCGTCGTCACCAGCGATGATCATGAACGGGATCTTGGCGCGCTGAGCATTGCGGATCTTCTTCTGCATCCGGTCCGAGGAAGAGTCCACCTCCACCCGCAGCCCCTTCGCCTTGGCCGCCGCCGCGAACTCCTCCAGGTACGGCACATGGCTGTCGCCGATCGGGATGCCCACCGCCTGGACCGGCGCGAGCCAGACCGGGAAGGCGCCCGCGTAGTGCTCGAGCAGCACCGCGAAGAACCGCTCGATGCTCCCGAACAGGGCCCGGTGGAGCATGATCGGCTGCTGCCGCGAGCCGTCCGCCGCCGTGTACTCCAGCTCGAACCGGGCGGGCTGGTTGAAGTCGACCTGGATGGTCGACATCTGCCAGGTGCGGCCGATCGCGTCCTTCGCCTGGACCGAGATCTTGGGCCCGTAGTAGGCCGCGCCGCCCGGGTCCATGACCAGCTCGAGGCCCTGCTTCTCAGCGGCCTGCCGCAGCAGGTCGGTGGCCTCGGCCCACTGCTCGTCCGACCCGATGAACTTGTCGCTGTCGTCCCGGGTGGACAGCTCCAGGTAGAAGTCGCTCAGGCCGTAGTCGCGGAGCAGGTCGAGCACGAAGGTGAGCAGGGAGTCCAGCTCGTCCGGCGCCTGCTCCCTGGTGCAGTAGATGTGCGAGTCGTCCTGGGTGAAGCCGCGGGCCCGGGTGAGGCCGTGCACGACGCCCGACTTCTCGTAGCGGTAGACCGTGCCGAACTCGAACAGCCGCAGCGGCAGCTCTCGGTAGGACCGCCCGCGCGCCCTGAAGATCAGGTTGTGCATCGGGCAGTTCATGGCCTTGAGGTAGTAGTCCTGCCCCTCGAACTCCATGGGGGGGAACATGCCCTCCATGTAGTGCGGCAGGTGCCCCGAGGTCTCGAACAGCTTGGCCTTGGTGATGTGCGGGGTGTTGACGAACTCGTAGCCGGCCTCTTCGTGCCGCTTCCGCGAGTACGCCTCCATCTCCCGGCGGATGATCCCGCCCTTGGGATGGAACACCGCGAGGCCCGACCCCAGCTCGTCGGGGAAGGAGAACAGGTCCAGCTCGGAGCCCAGCTTGCGGTGGTCGCGCTTCTCGGCCTCCACCAGGAAGTCCAGATACGCCTTCAGCTCGTCCTTGGTCGGCCAGGCGGTGCCGTAGATCCGCTGGAGCTGCGGGTTCTTCTCGCTGCCGCGCCAGTACGCGGCGGCGCTGCGCATCAGCTTGAACGCCGGGATGTTCCGGGTGGTGGGCAGGTGCGGCCCCCGGCACAGGTCCTTCCAGCACAGCTCGCCGCTCTTCGCGTCGAGGTTGTCGTAGATGGTCAGCTCACCGGCGCCGACCTCGGCGGACGCGCCCTCGGCGGCCTCCGCGGCCGATCCCTTGAGCCCGATCAGCTCCAGCTTGTACGGCTCGGCCGCCAGCTCCTCGCGCGCGGCCTCGTCGGTGACGGGGCGGCGGGAGAACTTCTGGCCCCGCTTGATGATCTCCTGCATCTTCTTCTCGATGCGCTTGAGATCGTCCGGGTGGAACGGGGTCTCGACGTCGAAGTCGTAGTAGAAGCCGTCCTTGATCGGCGGGCCGATGCCGAGCTTGGCCTCCGGGAAGAGCTCCTGCACGGCCTGCGCCATCACATGCGCGGTGGAGTGGCGCAGGATGTCCAGGCCGTCCTGGCTGGTGATCTCGACCGGCTCGACCTCGTCGCCCTCGGCGACCTCGTACGCCAGGTCCTTCAGCTGCCCGCCCACGCGCGCGGCCACGATCGAGCGGTCGCCGTCGAACAGGGCCGCCGCCGTCGTGCCCGTGGTCACCACGCGCTCTTCCCGCTCGGAATCGCGTTGGATGATCACACGGACGTCTGACACCGGTCTCTCCTGACTGATGGATCACTCGGAGCAGCGATTGCTGCGCAGCGTGAATCGTACCGAGCCCGGGGGCCGGACCGCGAAACGGTTACGGGGACGATCACGGCCGCGCATGGGCCCGGCCGGAGCCCGCCTTCGGGGCGCCGGGGGTCCTGGTCAGGGTGTCAGGGCTCGTCGCGCGCCTCCTCGGGCCCGCCGCACGCCTCCTCGAAGAAGGCCGCGACGCCCAAATGCTCTTGCATCGACTTCAGCAGCCGGTCCCGCTCGGCCTCGTCGACCTGCACCGGTGTGACGTCCGTGGCCCCCGTGATCCGCCGGAACCCGCCCCGGCTCTCCAGCCTGCCGCTCACCCGGATCGGCAGCCCCACCAGATGGGCGTGGACGGCGATCCGGTAGTCGTCCTCCCCCAGCGTGATCCGCACCTGGGCCACCTCGGCGCCGGCGAGCACCCGCAGCCGGACCGTGCCGGGGCCGCCGGGCCCCGTGCGGCGCAGCCGCACCACCGCGCCGGTGACCCGCACCGGCACGGGCGGCTCGGCCCGTTCGTAGCGGGCGCCGGCCTCCCGCAGGGCCGGCAGGTCGCCGGGGCTGAACTCCACCGGGTCCGGCCGGGCCGCCGAGCCGCGCGGCGGCCCGGCCCCGGGCGACCACTCCAGCGCCACCCGGGCCCCCTCCGTCCCCTCGACGAGGGCGACGACCGCCTCGGTCAGCTCACGGCTCACGCCCGCCTCGACGGCGGCGTCGAAGGCCTCCTGCCTGCCGGTGGCCCGCTGGTAGTCCACCGCGTCGCGGAGCCCGTACAGCGCGTGCAGCAGGGTCGCGGTGACGGCCCGCCCGCGCTCCACCGGCACGAAGACGGTCAGCTCGCGCCCGTCGGGGCCGGCCGGGCCGACCAGGACGCGCTCCAGGGCCGCCTCGGCCTCGCGGCGGTGCCGCGCCCCGTGGTAGCCCGCCCGCCCCCGGGCGGCGAGCGCACCGGCCAGCAGCGTGGCGCGGGCGGCGGCGCGCAGCCGCTCCTGCGCGCTCCAGGCGGGGGCGCCCGCGCGGGGCTCGGGCACCTCGCGCCGCCAGCGGATCTCGTCGCTGGGCACGGCCAGGCCGATCAGCACCTCGCGGGCGGACGGCGCGGCGCTGCGGGCCAGCGCGGTCATCGCCTCGCCGAGCAGGTCGGCGCTGTCGGGGAACTCCCGGCTCTGCGGCACCAGCAGGCTGGTGCCGCCGGCCGGGTCGCCCGGCGGGGTCCACCGCCCGTACCGCCCCGCCGCTCCCCCGCGCCGCCGCCAGCCGTGGCGGGCCAGCAGTGCGCCGAGCACGGCGGGGTCCACCTCGTCCGGGGACGGGACGGGCGGGGTGGCTGGGAAGGGCGGGGTGGCTGGGGTGGGTACGGGCTCGCGTCGGTACCGGTCCATCAGGGTCTCCCTCCCGCCCCGACCCGGGCCATGATCTCGCAGAGCGCGCGGTCGTCGAAGACCCGCGAGGTCGGGATCCGCACGGTGGTCCGGCGGCTGCCCGTGACAGGGTGGCCGGCCAGATTGGTCCAGTAGCAGCAGTGGCGCAGGGCGAGCCGGTCGTGGCTTGCGCGTACCCAGTCGTCGCGGGCGCGGGGCACGATCATCACGACGAGGATCTTGTGGACCGACACCGGGGTGCGGGCCAGCTTGATCAGGTGATCGTTGTCGAGCGTGAAGGAGAAGGTCGGCCCGGGCGGGCGGGGCGCGAGCTGGTAGGTGGCCTTGAGCTGCACCTTGATCGTCACTTCGTCGTCGACGGTGTGGCCGCGCGCGCTGTGGCTGAGGTGCCAGTCGATGCCGTGGTCGGGGAAGGGCTGCGCCAGGGAGCAGCCGGCCGCCGCGGCGACCGCGTGCAGATAGCCCACCTGAAGGGTCTCCATGCAGGCGGTGGTGGCGAGGGAGCCTCGCGGCGGGGCGATCCGCTCGGGCAGCAGACTGCTCGCCGACGCGGCCGGGTCGGGCTGCGCGAGCGCCATGTCGTCGAGCGCCTTCCGGTGTTGCCGGTCAGTTCCGCAGGGCTCGGTCATCCCCCGGCTACGACAGGGGCGTTATAGCCCATACATGTGTGTTGTCTCCGCGTCAGGCCGTGTGCAAACGGCGGCGGTTCGAGCCGTTGTCCTCGGGTATCACCAGGTGGGGCGGGGTTGTAGGTGCCATTTGGTGAGCGAGCACGAGGAGTTGAGGCCATGCCGTCCTGGTTCGAGGGGCCTCTCGCCGCATTCGACACGGAGACCACGGGAATCGACGTCGAGCAGGACCGGATCGTGTCCGCCGCGCTGGTGGTCCAGCGTGGGGCCGGAAGCCTGCCGGAGACACGGCGCTGGCTGGTGAGCCCGGGCATACCGGTGCCCGAAGCGGCGAGCGCGATACACGGGTTGACCGACGCCCATCTCCAGCGGCACGGCAGGTGGCCCGCCCCGGTGGTGGACGAGGTGGCGCGGGCGCTCGCCGAGCAGGCCGCGCGGGGCACCCCGGTGGTGGTGATGAACGCCCCGTTCGATCTGACCTTGCTGGACCGGGAGTTGCGGCGGCATCGCAACTCGAGCCTGTCCTCGTATGTCTCGCTGCGCTCGCTGGCCATCCTCGACCCCCGGGTGCTGGACAAGCACCTCGACCGGTACCGCAAGGGCCGCCGCACCCTCACCGACCTGTGTGCGCATTACGGTGTGGAGTTGACGGGCGCCCACGACGCGGCCGCGGACGCCACGGCCGCCCTGGACGTGGTGCGGGCGGTGGGCCGCCGCTTCACCTCCCGCCTGGGGACGATGACGCCCACCGAACTGCACGACCGGCAGACGGTGTGGTACGCGGCGCAGGCTCGCGGGCTCCAGGCGTGGTTCGCGCTCAACGGCTCCGAGGAGACCTGTGACCCGGCCTGGCCGCTGCGGCCGGAGCTGCCCGCCGCGGCGTAGGTGTCCGGTGTCCGCGGACGCGCCCCCAGATGCGTCGAGGCCGGGCCGCCTGCTGGCGGCCCGGCCTCGTGAGGTGGGCGATACTGGGTTCGAACCAGTGACCTCTTCGGTGTGAACGAAGCGCTCTCCCACTGAGCTAATCGCCCCGGTGTCCCGGCGGGGTACTCCCCGGTGGAACGACCTGAACAATACAGGTCGTGGTGGGTTTCGTTCAAACCGAATGAGCGCCGGGCGGCCGCGCGGCCAGCCGCGCCCGCAGCCCCCGCCGCCCGCCGCGCATCATCAGCGCGTGGTTGAGGCGGAAGAGCGGGCGGCCGGGGAGCGCGAAGAGGCGCAGCAGCGGCTTGCGGACCACCACATCCTGCTCGAAGCGGGCGCGTGCGCCGCTGCCGCGGGCGGTCACGGTCCAGCGCGCCCACCCCTCCAGATCGCCGGAGAACGTCATCTCCAGCACCCCGGCCGCCGGGTCCTGGCGCGCCCCGCGGACGGTGATGACCAGGTCGTACGGGATCATGGACCGGAAGCGGGCGGTGCCGGTCCGCTCGTCGCTCCTGACCGCCTCCCGGACCTGTGGCCACCACCCGGGGTAGTCGTCGCCCGCCGCGAGCAGCCGGTAGACGGCGGCGGGCGGGGCGTCGAGGTCCCAGTGGCTCCGGAAGCGGTAACGGCACCAGTCCATCCCACCAGTCTGCGGCGGATCCGGCCCGGGAGCGGCCCGCCGGGCCGACGGGCCGCTCCGGTTCCGGTCAGCCCGGCAGCTTGTCCCCGATCAGCGCGAGGTTCTGGATGGCGGCCAGCCCGTACTGGGCGGTGGAGTTGGTGGACACCCAGGTGGCCTCGACACCGGGCTCCAGCACCGCGGGTCCCTCCACCTTGGCCGTCTTCCAGTCGGTCGTGGCGTCGGGGTAGCCGTCCCCCTGGGAGAACTTCTGCCAGGCGCGCTTGATCAGGGCCTCGTCCTTCGCTTGCACCCCGGCGTACGCGTCGAGCCGCGAGTGGCCCTGGAAGAGCAGCAGTGAGCCGAAGTCCGTGCCGTAGCGGGCCTTCTGCTCGGCCTTGGTGGCGTTGAAGTAGCGGCAGTAGTCCAGCCAGGCCTCCTTGAACTTCGGGAGGTCGACGAGGTCGATCAGCTCGGCGCACATCTCGACCAGGCCGAAGACGGCGGACAGATGCGAGACGCTGACCTTCGCCTCGGTCTCGACGGCGTACTTGCCGGTGGCGAGGTCGTAGAGCCCGGAGCCCTGCACGAAGCCGTTGGGCTGGGCGGCGATGGTCTCCATGGTGCTGCGCAGCCTGGCCTCGGCCTTCTCCGCCTTGGGGCCGCGCCGCTCCCATTCGGTGAGCCACGCCCCGGCGAGCCCGCTCCAGTCGGTGCCGAAGCCGATGGACAGGGCGTGTGGGTCCGGCTCGTAGTCGGGGTCGGTGCGGACCTTGCGCTGCGGGTCGAGGACGAGGAAGGTCTCGTCGGAGTCGACGAGGGCGCTCATCAGGTCGCCGACGCGCTCGTCGCCGGTGAGGTAGTAGTAGGGGCGCCGGTAGACGGCGGTGGAGATGCGCTGCTGCTTGGCGCTGTCCGCGAAGTGCTGTACGCCGTGGCGGGTGCCGAGGCCGGCCCATGTCCCGAGGTGGTAGACGTCCACTTCGCCGGTGTGGCGGGTCATGGCTTCCGCGAACCGGAAGATGTCGGCGCGGCCGGAGCGCAGATAGGCGTACCAGAGCCACAGGTCGGGGGACAGCTCGGAGTTGTCCCAGGCGTAGCCGCCGACGTCGTACCGCCACTGGTGCCGGTCCTCGTCGTAGGTGTGCATGATGTCGCCGTAATCCCAGAACCCGTACCAGCGGCGCTGTTCGACCTGGCCCTTGTGGTAGGTGAAGAGGAAGTCCAGGTGGTCCTCGATGTTCGCCTTGGCGGCGGTCGAGCGGTCCACGGGGGCGAACAGGCCGCCGAAGACCTTGGCGCGGGCCAGGTCGGCGGGGGCGGCGGCCAGTTGCGGCGGGGTGCGCACGGCGGCGGCCTGGGCGACGAGGGCCTCGGCGCCGGGGGTGGTCTCGTTGGCCCAGAACATCAGCTCGCTGGTGCGCGCGATGCCGTACGGGGTGCCGAACTCCGGCTCGTAGTCCTCGTAGGTGATGTTGAGGCCTTCGAGCTGCTCGGGGTAGGTGTCCTGGCCCAGGCCGTCGTGGTAGAAGCGCAGGTCCATCGGCTGGGCCTCGGGCGACCACAGCCACAGGGTGACCTCGGCCTCGTCGCCCGCGGCGCCCCGGATGTCGAGCTGGGCGGGGAACTTCTCCCAGAAGTCGCGCAGCCCGAAGGACAGTCCGCCGCTGACGCCGCCCACATAGCCGAAGCCGCCCGCCCGGCCGCCCCCGCCCGCGGGGATCCAGCCGTGGCCCGGCTTGGTGCGCTTGCGCAGCGCGAAGCCGTCGGCGGACAGCTGGGAGAGGGTGTAGTCGCCCCAGGTGGGGATGAGGTGCAGCCGGGTGGTCACCCGCTGGTCCCAGGTGGCCGGGTCGGGCAGCTTCTCGCCCTTGAACTGGGCCTTGCGGACGGCGGCGCCGGGGTCGCGGCGCAGCCCGGTGATGCCCTTGACCGCCTCGGTCAGAAACCCCTTGCCCTCGCCCGCGATCCGGATGTGCCGGTCGTACGCCTCGTCGCGCATGGGTACGGAGAAGCGCACGCCCAGGCCGCGGATGAAGTCCTTCTCCTGGTCGCCGTCGAAGGTGATGGTGTGGACCATGCGGAAGGAGTCGGCGCCCGCGTAGAAGTAGAGCCGGACGCTGAAGGGGAGCCAGCGGCGGCCGCCCTTGCGGTGCTTGCCGTCGATGCGGACGACGGCGCGGACGGGGCCCTTCTGCTCGACCTCGGCGCCGCTGATCTCGCCGTCGAACCGCTCCCACTTGGCGCTGCCGTGGTCGCCGTCGTCGATGTCGCCCTGGCGGAGCAGGACCAGCCGGCCGTCGCGGGCGATCTCGGTGCCGCCGCGGGTGACGGAGCGTACGAGCTCCCCGCCGTCCTTGCCGACCACGACCTTGATCACCCCGGTGTCCACGGTGATCCTGCCGCCGCTCTCGGCGACGGTGACCTTCTTGGCGGGCGCCGCGGGCTCGCCGGCCGTGAGGCGGTACGTCTTGGCGCCGTCGAGCCCGTCCGCCGCCGCGTGTGCGGTCCACTTGAGCGAGCCGTCCGGCCAGTAGGCGGTGGCCCAGGTCTGTAGGGGCACGTCCTTGCCGTCGGCCGTGGCCAGCGCGAACTTCTGGTCCGCGGGCCGGGCCCCCTTCGGCCACGGCACGCCGAAGGTGCTGCCCGCGGCCGCGCCGAGGCCGCCGTCCTCCAGCCAGGTGATGTCCACGGAATCGTCAGCCGCCTTGTCGGCGGCCGCGGCCTGCTGGGCGTTGCCGGCCAGCAGCCAGGAGAACGGGGCCGCGGCGCCGGCGACGGCGGCGGCCTTGAGGACGTTGCGTCGGGGGATCGGAGACATGCGCAACCTTTCAACGGGGGTCAGGTGCATCACATGGGTGGCTCGCTAGGGGGCCCTGTGGCGGGCCACCGTCAGGCTCGGGCGCGCCGCTCCACCGCGACGGCACAGGCCGCGAGGGCTCCGACCGCGGGTGCGGCCAGCGGCAGCAGTTGCCAGGTGGCGACGGTGACCACCGCGAGCCCGCCGACGAGCAGCAGCGACCCGCCCAGGTCGGCGCCGAGGCCGCGGCGCACAGCGGCCCGGGCCACGGCGGGCCAGCCGAGGCCGGGCCGCCATTGGGCCGCGGTGCGCAGTCCGAGCACGATCGCCGTGAGCGTCCCCGTCACGCTCACGGCGATCAGTACGGGCCCTCCGGGCAGCGCCCCGGAGCGGGCCACGCGCAGATCGAAGGCGAGCAGCGCGAGCGCCGCCCACCACAGGAGGGAGAACCGCCAGCCGCTGCGCGTCGCCTCCCGCAGCCCGGAGAGGAAGTCCCGCCAGGTGGAGCGCTCGCCGTCCAGGTGGCGGCGCAGATGCGCGCAGCCGGCCGCGAAGGCGGGCAGCAGGGTGACCACGGGCAGCGCGGCGAGCACCACCCACACCCCGGTCAGCAGACTCTCGGCGAACACGGAGAAGAGGAACAGCCGCGATTCCCGCCGCGACGCCGCCCGCCCGCCCCGCGTCCGGGGGCTGGTCTCCCGTACGTCCATGGGGCCGCCCCTCAGCCCTTGAGCCCGGAGGTCGCCGCGCCCTCGACCAGATAGCGCTGGAAGGCGAGGAAGAACAGCAGCACGGGCGCCAGGGCCACCAGCGACATGGCGACCATGCCGCCGTAGTCGGCGACGGTGTCCTGGTCGATGAACATCTTCAGCCCGAGCGAGACCGTGTACTTGTCCGTGGTGTTCAGATACAGCAGGGGTCCGATGAAGTCGTTCCAGGACCAGATGAAGCTGAAGATCGCGCTCGTGATCAGGGCCGGGCGGCACAGCGGGAGCACGATGTTCCAGTAGATGCGCAGATGGCCGCAGCCGTCGATACGGGCCGCCTCGTCCAGCTCCGTGGGGAGGTTGCGCATGAACTGCATCATCAGGAAGACGAAGAAGGCGTCCACGGCCAGGTATTTGCCGAGCAGCAACGGCCAGAAGGTGTTGATCAGGTCGAGCTTCTGGAACAGCACGTACTGCGGAATGATCAGCACCTGGAAGGGCAGCAGCAGCGTGGCGATCATGACCGTGAACAGCGCGTTGCGCCCGGCGAAGCGGATCCTGGCGAAGGCGTAGGCCGCCAGGGAGCAGGAGAACAGCACCCCGATCACCGAACCCACCGAGATGAACAGCGAGTTGTAGAAGAAGCTGGTGATCGGGATGTCGGCGATGCCCTCCGACAGCCGCCGGTAGTTGTCGGTGATGGGGTCGGTGGGCAGCAGCTCCAGGCTGCCGACGATCTTGTCGCCGGGCTTGAACGAGGCGCCGATCACCCACACCACGGGGTAGAGGATCACGGCCAGCAGCGCGAGCGCCCCCACATGCCAGCCCACGGACCGCACCCTGCGCCGGGCCGTACTGGTCAACGCACTCACCGGGCATCCTCCTCGTAGTGCACCCAGCCGCGCTGAGTCTTGAACAGCACCACCGTCACCAGACCGATGCCGAGCATCAGCATCCACGCCATCGCGGAGGCGTAGCCCATGCGCATATTGCGGAAGCCCTGCTCGTACAGGTACCAGGTGTAGACCAGCAGCGAGTCGGCCGGACCGCCCGCCCCGGAGCCTCCGGTGCCGCCGATGACCACCGCCGAGGTGAAGACCTGGAACGAGTGGATGATCTCCAGCAGCAGATTGAAGAAGAGCACCGGGGAAATCATCGGCAGGGTGATGGAACGGAACCGGCGCCAGGGCCCCGCGCCGTCCATCTCCGCGGCCTCGTACAGCTCGCGGGGCACCTGCTTGAGCCCGGCCAGGAAGATCACCATCGGGGCGCCGAACTGCCAGACGGTCAGCGTGATGAGCGTGGGCAGCATCCAGTCCGGGTCACCGATCCAGCCGCCCACGTCCCAGCCGAAGAGACTCATCGACTTGTCGACGATCGCATCGTCCTGGAAGATCGACCGCCACACGATGCCGATGCTGACGCTGGCGCCGATCAGGGACGGGGCGTAGAAGGCCGAGCGGTAAAAGCCCTGCCCTTTACGGGGCTTGACCAGCAGCATCGCCACGCCGAGCGCGATCAGCAGCTTCAGCGGGGTGCCGATCAGGACGTACTTCAGGGTGACGTCGACCGAGTTCCACCACCGGTCGTCGTCGAACATCTCCTGGAAGTTCTTCAGCCCGACCCACTTGGGCGAGTCGAAGAGGTTGTAGTCGGTGAACGCCAGGTAGAGCGAGACGAGCATCGGGCCGAGGGTGAGCAGCAGGATCCCGATGCACCACGGCGTCAGGAAGAGATACCCGGCCAGCGTCTCCCGGCGCGCCCGCCGCCGCGCGAGGGCGGCGGGCGCGGGCGGCGGGGCCTCGGCCTTCCGCGGCGCGGATCCCTTCCGGCCGAGGTCGTCCGCCACGGAGGTCTTGGTAGGGGTCACGGAAGATCTCCTCAGGAGCCGAGCGCGGTCTTCGCCTCGCTGAAGAACTGGTCCACGGCGTCGTCCACCGAGGTCTTGCCCTGGTTGACCTGGCCGTAGATACGCAGGAAGGCGGCCTCGGCGACATCCGCGCCGGCCGGGTGCGGGGTGATCGGCTCCAGCTTGTCGGTGACGCTCTCCTCGTACTGGGCGATCTTGGCGTTCACTCCGGTGGGCTTGAACGCGTCGTACTGCGCGTTGGTGGGCAGCACCCCGCGGTTGTAGCCCATGATCTTGCCGACCTCGGGGTCATGGGTCATGAAGTCGATGAACTGCGCGACTTCCTTGGGGTGCTTGGTGCGGTTGGAGCCGCTCAGCATCAGCGAGGAGAGGTACTGTCCGGTCCGCTTCCCGTCCAGGGTCGGGATCGGGCCGAGGTCGAGTTCGGTCTTGGTCTCGGCGGCGAAGCGGACCAGGAAGTTGTCCCAGGTGAACTCGGCGGCGGCGAGGTCGCCGCTGATCGTGGCCTTCGGCTTGACCTGCTCGCTCTTCTTGGCCGGGACCAGCACGCCGTCCTTGTTCTTCGCGTACCAGTCGCCCCACCACTTCTTGAGGTCGTCCTCGGTGAAGCCGAGCTTCTTGTCCTCGGTGAAGAAGGCCTTGCCCTCCTGGCGCAGATACAGGTCGTAGAGGTACATCACCCCGGCGTTGTCACTGGCGCCGTAGAGGTCCCCCTTGTCCTGGCTGACCTTCTCGGCGGCGGAGAAGAACTCGTCCCAGGTCCACCCGTCCTTGGGGGTCACCCCGATCTTCTTGAACTCGGCGGGGTTGTAGAACATGGCAAAGGTGTTGACGCCGACCGGCACACCGTAGAGCTTGCCGTCGACCTCACCGGCCTTCTCCAGGCCGGACCGGAAGTCCTTCATGCTCAGGTTTCCGGCTTTCACCTGCTGATTCAGGTCCAGCAGAATGTTCTTCTCGCCGTACTTGCGCAGGAAAGCGACCGAGTTCTGGAAGACATCGGGCGGGTTTCCGCCCGCGGCCTGGGTGTTGAACTTGCTCCAGAAGTCGGCGTACTCGGCGAAATCCGTCTTCACCTCGATATTCGGATATTTCTTCTCGAACAGCGCGACCGTCTTCTGGATCAGTTCGGCGCGGTCCTTCGCGCCCCACCAGGAGTAGCGGATGGTCACCTTGCCATCGCCCGAGCCACTGCTCCCGCCGCATCCCGAGGCCAGCAGCCCCAGCCCGAGCAGACCCACCGCGGCCGCTCGCAACCCTCTGCCGCCCCGCACCCATCGAGCACCCATGAGACGCCCCTCCCGGGCATGTCATCCGACCGCCCAACGAGCCTTGAAACGTTTTAGGCAAGCGCTTGCCGGGCTAAGTTATGAAGGTAGGTCCGGAGACGTCAACGGTTCGGACAGGATCGATTCGAAGCGCTTCACCCGAGCGACCCGATCAGGTCGTCACCGCGGGTGACAACGCCGAGGGCCCGGAGGCATCAAAGCCTCCGGGCCCTCGGTCCAGGGTGGGCGATACTGGGTTCGAACCAGTGACCTCTTCGGTGTGAACGAAGCGCTCTCCCACTGAGCTAATCGCCCTGGCGCACGCCCAACCCTAGCGCATGCCGGACGGTGCCCTTCACCAACCGCACCGGCCTCACCAGGGGCGACTCACTCCTTGATCTTCCACGGCATGACCAGCCCGAACTTCCACACGTACACGGTCACCGCCGCCGCGCAGATCACCACCCCGATCGTGGTCAGAATCAGATTGCGCTTGCGCACCCGGGGATCCAGGGCGCGCTGCGCCGCCTCCGTGACCTTCCGCTTGGTCCAGCGCAGCACCAGCTGGGCCCAGACGAACTCGGTCGCCCAGATCGCCATGCCGGCGAAGATCACCAGCCATCCCGGGCCGGGCAGCGGCAGCATGATGATGCCTATGATCACGACCGCGAGCCCGACGATGAACACCCCGACCTGCCAGCTCAGATGCAGCGCCCGGGACTTCTGGATGAACTGCGGCGCCCGCGAGCCGAAACCCGGCCCACCAGAGGCGCTCTCCCCCGCTGCGGCCTGCGAGGCCGCCGATTTGGCGACTTCCTGCCGCTCGTCACTCTCCGCGTTCATGTGACCCAACTTACCTGATCGAAAAGAGTCACCGGAATGGCGGTACCCGCCGCCCGGAGACTCCGCTGCTAGAGCTACTGGAAGGACCACAAAACGGTCAGAGGGGTTTACAACGGCACCGTAGGTGGCATGTCGATTTCGCCGACGTGCGAATCCCCGAGCGCACACTGAGCGAAAGGCCCTGGCGCTTATGAACACCACGGTCAGCTGCGAGCTGCACCTGCGCCTCGTTGTGTCGAGCGAGTCCTCACTGCCTGTACCCGCGGGCCTGCGGTACGACACGGCCGATCCCTACGCCGTGCACGCCACCTTCCACACCGGAGCCGAAGAGACGGTCGAATGGGTGTTCGCCCGCGACCTGCTCGCCGAGGGCCTGCACCGGCCCACCGGCACCGGCGACGTCCGCGTGTGGCCGTCCCGCAGCCATGGGCAGGGCGTCGTCTGCATCGCCCTGAGCTCCCCAGAGGGAGAGGCACTGCTCGAAGCCCCGGCGCGGGCCCTGGAGTCGTTCCTGAAGCGGACCGACGCCGCGGTGCCACCCGGCACCGAGCACCGCCACTTCGATCTCGACACCGAGCTCTCCCACATCCTGGCGGAGAGCTGAGCCCCGGCGAGAGCTGAGCGCGGCCGTCCGACTCGGGGAGACGGCGCGAGCCCGGCCGCGACAGGAAGACAGCGACATATCGACAACGGCATACGGCAGGCGGCGGTGGCGGCGGCCCGGGGGGGGGCCCCGCGGAGGGCCCCCCCAATAATGCCCCCCCCCGGCGGGATGGCCCCAAAGAAGGGGGGGAAGGTACTGGGGGGGGCCAGCAGC